>CBDHHF010000025.1:0-607981 GCA_965263205.1 Rhodothermales bacterium | reverse complement strand
CTCAAACCTATTAATCAGCCAACTGGTTATCAATCGCCTGTAATTTTTCATCCGGCCCTTCATCCCGGCCAATTAAAACGAAGCAGATTTGTGGAAATAAAAATGCACAGCTTGCTCTCGGGCGCTCAGGAAGCAAGCGGGACAGTCATCATTATTGATGTGTTTCGAGCCTTTACCACGGCATCAGTAGCACTGGCTGAGGGCGTTTCTAAAATCGTATTCTTCGCCAATCCAGACGACGCGCTGGCGTACAAGCAAGCCGGCAACGCCGACTTTTGCGTTGGTGAAGTAGACGGGATCCCACCTGATGGATACGACTTTGGCAATTCGCCTTACGAACTCGCAACGGCTTCAGCGCGTGGCACAACTATTCAGGGCAAAATCATGGCGCATTCTACACGTGCCGGCACGGTAGGCGTAAATGCAGTTCGTAATGCAACGCAGATTTACGGTGGGTCACTTGTCAATGCAAAAGCCACCATTAATGCGGTGTTAGCCGATAACCCCCAGCGCGTTTCGATCGTTGCCATGGGACTTGCGGGTAAAGTGCGCACCGATGAAGATGAAGTGTGCGCCATCTACATGCGCAACTTACTTGAGGGCAGAACTACCAACCACGAAGCTGTGGCAAGCATCATCAGGTCGGGGTATGAAGTGATCAAGTTTGCCGACCCAAACCAGCCTCATTTTCATCATGAAGATGTTGAGGTGGCGCTACGTATTGATAGTCTAAACCAGGTGGTGCGTGTTGAGCGAGAAGGCGAATTACTGGTTGCCAGAGGCCAGGAAACTATGGGGGTGTAAGCTATACCTCGACAAATTTTTGCTCAGGTTGCGAATACTGGTAACTTCGCACCACCCGCATACCAAGTGCATCATCATACGAAAGTTCAAATTGCACCTGGTCCGATGGATACTGGATGCCTTGCAGCGAAATATTCCCCGTTTGCCCATTACCAAGGCTGTGATGTGGTGCGATAGTGGCATGGAACGGGCCTGTTGCTTCTATCCGCAGATTGGATGCGGTCCCTCCTTTATTGATAACATAACAGGTCATGTTTCCATCCTGGGTAGCGGTTCGCAGCATGTGGAATCGCGGACTGATGGCGCTAATGGAGCGCGTATCCGTTTGTATCCAGGAGCCCTCTTCCTTATAGCGATTGAGCAAATCCAACGAACGCTCTTCTGCAGTTTTTTGTGTGCCCCACAAAAGGCGGTCTAACATGGGGAAGCCAAAGTTTACAAGGCGGTAAAAGAAATAGACGAGCGCTGCGCCGGCACCGATGATGCCTAGAATCAGCTGGGCATTTCCGTAATCAGGTGGCATGATTCAGGGTGGTCAATCCAGAAACGGTCAATCCAGAAACAGTGGTTCTGCGAGATAATATACTCGCTTTCTTACACAATCTTATACAATCACCTGTAGCTTACGGGAGATTTGACAACAAGATACACGGATGCGCATGGAATGATGGGCGTGCTCGCTTGACACGCGCGCATTGATAGGGCGTCAGTTATTCCGCGTCCGGGCCAGGATAGGTAGCAGCCAGCACAGAGTCGACCATGATTGTGTAGTACCGCTCAGGGTCTTCAAACTCCGGCATATGGGCAGCGTTTTCGAACCAGATCAACTGCTTCCCATTGGGGGCATCAAGCTGTTCGACGTACTCTTCGACGAGCACGGATGGTGTGTTATAATCGTGCCGGCCGGCCAGGAAATATACCGGGACTTCGATACGTGGCACCTGTTCAAACAAATCGATGTCAGCAATGTCGTCCCAAAGGTTGCGCACGGCAAAGTTGGGGTCCATGCTGTTCTCTACAATTTCCATGAGCGAGTACTCAGGACTGAGCAACATTTTACCCATGAAATCAGAGAGGAAACTGTTAGCAGACGCTTTCTCTTCGTAGATCGTGCCACCGAATCGCCGCAGCCATTTGCGCTGGCGCGTCATGGTCTCGTAATCCCAGGGTGGCGGGCCCATTTCCGTGAGTTCTTTAATCGCTTCACGGTTTTCGGTCAGCTTCGCTTCTTTGAGTGTGAAGTCGTAAGAAATAGCTTCGGCACGCGCTGTATTCACAAGTTGTCCTGTGCCGACGTACGCATAAAAGAGTTCAGGATAACGCTCCACGGTCAGCGCCCCAAGGGCAGCGCCCCAGGAGTTACCCACGAGATAAACTTTTGGTACGTGAAACCGCTGCTTAAGCACATCCACCAGCTCGCGTGTATCAGAGATGAACTGGTCGAGGTTCATCGAATTGACGGGAACGCCGGAACGGTACGATTTACCTGAACCACGCTGGTCCCAATACACAACGACAAAGTCTTCTTCGAGCAAACGGCCAAAGTCGCGTGCTCTCGGAATAATGAACGAACCAGGACCGCCGTGAAGGTAAAGAAGAACCGGGTTGGTTTGATTTTTACCGCGGATGAGCACCCACTGCTCTTCTCCGCCCAGCATGACATTGCCCAGTAGATCGATACCACCTGCCGTATTAATCTTGGTGGCTTCGACTACCCTGTTCTGCTCATACATTCTATACAGCAACCCGCTCGATACCAGGACCAGAAGGGCCAGGAGCGAGAGCAGAAAAAATTTCAGCACAGAAGTTATAGGATGTTCTTCCATGGTCTGAAAGCTCAGGGTGCTTTATTTAGTCCAAATTCGTGGTAATCTGGGAATCAATGCGAACTAAACCTCCAAATTCCACGCAGTGGAGGTTGCCAACGGTTACTTCGATCTGTTGTGCACCCAGTAAGTAAGCAGGGGATGGGATCCTGATGAATACTCGTGATGTGCAGTCCAACAGAGGCGAACGTTGAGTGTCAGTGCTGCGCTAACATGAGAGATTCATGAATACTGCACAGCAGCTGTTACGAGGGACAAATACGATTTAAACGCAACCTCGTGATATTTATGATCAACAAATATTCCAAAAAGTTCATCTAAGAAATTAAGAACTTTTTTTCAAGGATATTTTATTGAACCTTACACGGTCGAATCGAATCGCAGGTTTTACTTCGATTTACAGGGATAGGTTCTAGTCGAAAACCCCGTTTAAATCTCCGAATTGGTCCCAAACTGATAACGAATTGCTTAAAAAGCGATCATTTTCGAGATTCAGCCGGCCTGAAAATCCATCCTGTGCAACCAGGAAAGCAACTGCCGGGACATGTAGCGCAAGGTCAAACCAAACCAATTTCGCCGTCCGGGGGGATAAAATCCATCGACACGTTCACCAAATCTTAACACTCTCAACACAATTGACGGGTGGTTTGCAGAGACTGCCTTACACAGAATCGAAACACTTTATCACAATTTGTACCCTCAATGGGACACATTTAATGTCGGAACGTTAGACATCGCTACCGAAAAATTTGCTTAAATAAACAACGTATTTTATGCCGGCGTAACGGCATGTCCCTCCGCTTTCAAAAGATCACACGTCTTTTCGAACTGTTCGATCTTTACAAGCAAATAGTCGGTTTCGAAGGTAGAAACAACGAAAATAGGAATGCCGGCCTCCGCCAGCGGCGCGCTGATCCGGGCAATAACGCCCACCATTGTGAATTCGAGCGGGCCCTGTATTTTTAGGGCACGCCAGGTACGCTCTACTTCCCAATCGGACTGCACGTGATCAACTGACAACACCAGCGACAGCTCGTCTGCAGTTCGCGTTACGGTGCAGAATCCAGCGTTCAGAATGCCAGCCGGCACCGCTGCATCGGCGGCCAATCGGCACACGGCCAGTTCTTCTGCCAATATCTGAAAGTTCATGCCCTTACTCCTCTTCGATACGCGCGACTAATTGATCCGGCCGTGCAACCATTGCTTCCTGATGCGCAGCCACCGCTGCTCGTATTTCTTCGATCACTTCCGGGTGTTCTTCTGCCAGGTTGTATTTTTCTGACGGATCATGATCCATGTGGTAAAGCAGGGGTGGGTCATGCTCCATGTATTCGTTATCCGAAGTATATGCCCATTGCGTGATGAAATGTGCCTTCCAGGGACCTTTGCGTGCGGCAAAGAGGGTAGCCCCTCTGTAGTAAAAGTACGTGTCACGGACAGCTTCCTCACGTTCCCCCTTAAGCATGGACAACAGATTCCTCCCATCATAAATCCGGTCATCAGCAAGTTGTACGCCGGCCATTTCGAGCGCGGTTGGATAGATATCCATCGTGCTCACAACTTCCATTTGTACAGCATTTGCCGGTATTGTGCCTGGCCACCAGGCGAGCCCTGGTACCCGCATACCGCCCTCCCACGTCATACCTTTGCCGCCACGAAGTAGGCCGGATGACCCACCGTGGGTATCAAAAATGAGCCAGGGACCGTTGTCGCTGGAGAAAAAAACAAGGGTACGTTCTGCTATACCTTCATTGCGTAGCGCATCCAGCACTTGCCCAACGCTCCAGTCAATTTCTTCGATGACATCGCCATACAGTCCACGGCGGCTCACATCCGCAAACGCTTCATCTGTGAATAGCGGCGTGTGGGGCAGGCTGTGCGCTAAATAGAGAAAAAACGGTGAGGCTTTGTTTGCTTCAATAAATTTGACAGCTTCTTCTGTATAGCGTCGGGTGATGGTGTACTGATCTGCCGGCCGTTCGATGATTTCTTCACCGCGCATCAGCGGGACGTTCCAAAACTCGGGTTCGGGTTCCCAAAAAATGGACCGCCATTCCCCGCCTACCACACGGTCCATATCGTTCGAATAAGGGATACCATAATAGCTATCAAAGCCATGGTTGGTGGGTAGATAGGGGGGTAGGTGCCCCAGGTGCCATTTACCTACAGCAGCCGTTTTGTACCCAACCTCTTTCAGCGCTTCAGCGAGGGTTATTTCTTCTGAAGGAATGCCATAGCGCGAATCGGGAAACAGCACACGACGCGCATCGCTTGCCATACCGCTGCGTATGGGTAGCCGGCCAGTAAGCAACGCCGCTCGACTCGGGGTACAAACCGATGCAGCTGAATAAAACTGGGTAAACTTCATGCCTTCGCGCGCCATCCGATCCAGATGTGGCGTTCGGATAGTTGGATGACCGTAAACCCCGAGGTCGCCGTAACCAAGATCGTCTGTGAAGATGACGACAACATTGGGTTTGGTTTCGCGTGCTGTTCCAAATGGATTAAAGCCGGTGATCGCCAGGATAATCGCACCAATCAAAACAGCGCTTAGTTGCCAGAGATACCGCGTTTTTTTGAACATGGGAGGCCTCGTTTGGTGGTTTCCAACAAGTTAGAACCCAAACAGCGGAAAGTCGAGTGAGGAGTGAGGAGTGAGGAGTGAGGAGTGAGGAGTGAGGAGTGAGGAGTGAGGAGTGAATATAATCACTTCGATATTCGAAATTCCTTGCTCGATATTAGGGGTGTTCAGAAAAAATCTATATCCAATGTTGGCGCTCATGGCCATTCCAACAAGAGATACGGATCTTGTGCAGCAAGCAAGTGCCCCTAGGTTGCGTACGTTCATTTCTTTTGCTTGCCCAAAAGAAACGAACCAAAGAAAAGGGCACCACCAAATAAAACGCGCGCTTTTATCTCCTTTCGCGCAGATCCTCCTGAATTTTATTCAGGAAAACGCTTCGATAAAAGCATCCACCACACATCACCACGCATTTGGTGGACGTCCACGCGCTGATTTGCTTAATAACGAATACATCTTTGCTAACTACTATTTTTCTGAACACCCCTGGCTCGATATTCGATATTCAAGGAATGAGCCAGTCCAGCAGGGGTCCTTCGCACGGCTCAGGATCACAGCGACAAAGCAAATCATCATTCCCTCTCCCCACTTGGGCGGACATCGCCGAGGAACAGCGACATGCCTTACACTCTCAGCATTCGACACTCCCATTCACCGCATAAATACCGCGTTGGCGACGAACAGCCGGCCGCTGTACCAGAAGCCACGGAAGAGCGGATTATCGGCAAAGTATACCACATCGCCGCGACCAACTTGCTCGATACCGATGACCGTGCCGCTTCGCAAATGATCCTTCGCGATAGCCCCCACAAAGCCGCTCATGTGCCCATCCTTCGGCAACACACCAACGTTCCAGTCATTGGCATCTTCGAAGTACTTGTACACGGCATCATTGCGCTTCAAGCTGTAGTAAACATCAGGATACCCGAAAGCAAGCGGGTGCGAATTATCTAACTTTACTTTGTAAATCGCACCGGGCACCTCGTCTGAAATACCATCGCGCTCGCGATTTTCAAATCGCCGCGTGGCGTGGTCAACAGAATCAGAACTGGTGCTACGTGTTTTTGCTGCGATGTCAAATCCTTCTTTTCCAACGAAAAAGCGCGCTGCACTTTCGAAGGCTACCACGCGACCGCCGGAGCGAATCCACGTGCGCAGGTCGCGCAGCGCATTAGCCGACAGGATACTTCCCAAGCGACCGGATGGAATCAGCAAGACATCAAAATCATCCAGGTCATTAGGCGTAAAGTCTTCTGAATCGAGCAGCGTAACCGGATACCCCAGTTGCTCATCGAAAAAGTGCCACATTTCTCCCGCAGTATACGTCCCAATCGATTCGCCAATCAGCATGGCAACGTCGGGCCGTTCAAGGTAGGCAACGTCCGACGATCCAAAGTCGGCCCCGGTATCTACAAAACCTGTATGGGCAACAATTAGTGGCTGCCCATGTGTTCTGGCAACGGCTTTTACATGCGCATCAAAGGCCGCTCCCATGTGCACGTTGCCCGTCCGGGTAATAATCAGCGTTCCCGCAGCATAGCTACGGCCATCCAGGGAAAATGGCTGCTCTGCATACCGAAGCTTGATGTCTTTGTGCAGCAGAGCGGCCAGGAAGCGCGCATCTTCAAAATTCTCCCACTCAACTATATAGGCATATGGTGGATTACCATCATCAGTAACAGGATCTGCCGTTACGGGTGCATTGGGTTGGGTAGCCAGCCGGCCCAACGCGCGCGCTCCCTGCAACATGGCATATCCTTCCACACCAAACACATAAGGCAACGCCCAGGAAGTGACGTCGTACGTGACAGAATCTGAAAGCACGGGATTCGGGTCGAACAACACCTGCAAAAGCGTGGCTTTGGGCTGATCCGCAACCAGCACCATATCGCCGGCTTCCACAGTCACCTGAGCCGTTTCACCCATCTGATAGCTAAACCCTCGACCGCTTGCAGCCCCCGTAGCAAAGCCGTATTGAATGCCTTGCATATCAAAGTAATTCGAAAGCACAGGCGCCAGATCAGAATCGCCAATGCCTTTCAAAAGATACGCGCCGTACGAGCCATCTTGTTTTTCTGTAAAGAAGCGTTTGAACGCCTCCTGGACCTCGCTACTATTGTTGGCAACAGCTTCGATGGTAGACAAGCCGGCGATGTGATGATGGAGAATGCGATCCGCAAGGGTGAGGGTATCCGACTCAGCGGTGATAATTCCCAGGCCGGCACGCCCACTGCCGGCTTGTTCGTACGTCATACCAACCGACCCATTAAACATGGGCCAGGTGTCACCATATCCCGGGTATAACAAATCGAAAACCTGCCCGGTGAAATAAAGCCAGCTGTTTTTGTCGAAATACCGGGCGTGGTTTTTACCGATGGTTTCCTGAAACGTGCGTTGCCACGGCGTGATGGCTTCGTGGTAAGGTTCAGCAGCCGGCGCAAAGTAATACGGTGAGTTTACACCCTGTTCGTGAAAATCAACGTGCACATGGGGCATCCACTTATTGTAATGGGGCACCCGCTGCCGCGTTTCTTGCTGCGTCAACCATGCCCAATCCCGGTTAAGATCAAACAAATAATGATTGGATCTGCCGCCAGGCCAGGGCTCGCTGTGCTCGCGTGCAATACCGCGTACATTCGGAAAGCGCCCCACAGTCTGGTTATACCAGGTGGCATATCGGTCGCGACCGTCAGGATTCAAGCACGGATCGATGATAACAACCGTTTCCTCAAGCCACTGGGTAGCCGCATCGTGCGCAGGATCAACCAGCGCATAGAGCGTTTGGATCGACGCTTCCATAGAAACAGATTCGTTGCCGTGTACATTGTAACTGAGCCAGACCAGTGCAGCAGATGCCTCGGTTGTTTCGCCGGCAGCAAGTCCCGCATGCCGCAAGTTGTTCGCTCTGATTTCATCCAATCGCCCCATGTTTTCGGGGGTGGCAATGTAGGCAGTAATCAGTGGCCGGCCTTCGTACGATTCACCGTACTGCTCGAGTGTGACGCGATCACTATTCGCGGCCACATGCTCAAAGTAGTCAATCATTCGGTGATGCGGCGTGAACCTTGTGCCGAGTTCATATCCTAGAAAAGCATCTGGCGTTAACAATTGTCCCGATGCCTGTCCTGTGGACAACAATAAAAAACCTAGTAGAAGAACGGCTGAACGAATGGGCATAAATCGCGCAATTTAATAGTCAGGGAAGCAATCTCAGCCAGCAAAATACTAAAAGAAAGACTCTATCGTACAACCCATAAGCAGGGCCTGCTTTTCGAGTCAGTGGTCATGTTCCAGAAAACGGGTGTTCTATGGATGTTACAATTCGATTTAAGCGCTTATCTCGGTTGTGAATTGCTTTTGTGCAGGGGGCCTGATCACCTTCCTGGACATTGCAATTCTCTCTCTACCCCACTCCGATCGCTCGATCAGTCAGGGGAATTCTATCTGTCAAACTCCCTTTTTGGAATCATACCCATGAAAAAAGTAGATACGATGTTATCGAATATGCGTGGTATTGCCCTCGCATTGTTGCTGCCGTTTATTGCGGCACCAGCGTTTGCCCAGAACACAGCAAACGTACAGATCATTCACAACTCTCCTTACGCAGCAGCGGCTGTCGTAGATGTTTATGTAAATGATGCCTTAACGCTTGACGACTTTGCATTCCAGGATGCAACCGAATTTGTACAGTTGCCGGCCGGCGATACCGAAGCCATGGCACCTGATGTCAAAATTGACATCACAGGATCAACCGCTGCTGATAACAGCAATCCCGTATTCACAGCAACCGTTAAGTTGATCACCGATGAAAACTACATCGTCGTTGCAGCCGGCGACCCGACGGGTGGCGATCCTGCATTTGGCCTCTTTATTAGCGCCATGGCACAGCAGGAAGCGGGCGAAATGGGCAACACCGACGTGCTCGTTTTCCACGGCTCACCGGATGCCCCAATGGTTGACGTTACTGCCGTTGGCTCCCCTCGTCCAATCGTTGATGACTTCGTGTTTGGTGATTTCCAGGGATACGTAGCCCTGCCTACAGCAGACTACCAGCTCAACGTAACGCCGGCTGACGACAACGACACAGCCGTTGCTTCATTCGCAGCTTCGCTCGAGACCCTGAGCCTCTCAGGCGCATCTATCGTCGTACTGGCTTCTGGCTTCCTGAGCCCACCTGAAGCAACCGATCCTGGTTTTGGTCTGATTGCAGTAACAGCAGGTGGTGCTACCGTACCGCTCGCAGCGGCTACAACATCACGCGTCCAGGTCATTCACAACTCAGCTGACGCTGGCGCCGGCTCTGTAGACATCTACGTAAGCCAGGACGGCACCGAGCTGGCCAAGCTTGACGACGTTGCATTCCGCACCGCAACAGGATTCCTCGACCTGCCCGCTGGTGACATTCAGATCGATATTGCACCTCCAACGAGCGCTGATGTGAGCGAATCTATTTTCACCAAAGTTCTCACACTCGCAGGTGGCGAAACGTATGTAGTCGTTGCAAGCGGCTCACTCGCTGCATCTGACGAAACAGCTTTTGACCTCTTTGCAAGCAAAGGGCGTGAATTGGCTGCACTGGAAGGTGGTTCTGACCTTCTCATCTTCCACGGTGCTTCAGATGCGCCGGCTGTGGATGTAGTAGTGCCCGACGCCCTCACGCTGGCTGACGACGCAACGTTCGGCGCGTTTGTACCTTACCAGAGCGTACCACTCGCTGACTACCCGCTCGACCTCCTCACCGGCGACGGCATGACACTCGTAGCGCAGTTCACTGCCCCACTGGAAACCCTCATGCTTGCTGATCAGCCACTGGTTGTTCTGGCCTCAGGTTTCCTCGCGCCAGCGATGGACGCACCAGCATTCGGACTCTTTGCCGTACTGCCTGCTGGTGGTGCCTTTGTTGAGCTCCCCGTTGTAAGTGGCGTGGCCAATGAAGACCTCGACGCAAGTGTCCCGGGCGACTTCCAGTTGTACGAAAACTATCCTAACCCATTCAACCCAACAACAACACTGCTCTTTGATCTCCCAGAGGCGGCAGTTGTAAGCGTGCAGGTATTCGATATGCTTGGCAAACAGGTGATGGCGATCCCTGCTGAAGCACGTGCAGCCGGCAGCGCACAGCGCATCCAGGTTGACGCCGCATCACTCGCATCAGGCATGTACCTGTACCAGGTACGCGCCCAGGGTGATCGTGCAAACTACATTTCAACAGGACGCATGATTTTGATCAAGTAAGATCAAACCCTTTTATGAAGGAAGCCCTCCGCCAGGACGGCTTAGACGGAAAAAGCCCCGGCACTGTGTAGTGTCGGGGCTTTTTTTAGGGGTCAGCTTAAAAAATGCAGCACGTACCGCGAATCAACTTTGACCAATGCAATCGCGCCATGGCTGCCAATAATAGGTATGCCATCCGTTTTTGATACGGTTGTACCCATGGGCCGGCACGTCGAGATGCACCATGTCGATGCGACCTTTTCCTCCAACCGTAGAAAAATTCAGGATCAACGTAGTGTCCGGATCATTTTCCTGGAAAGAGACAGATCGCCATGTCTGTACAATGAGCTTGGATTTCACAACATGCAAAATGGTCCCCGTTAGAGAACCATCAAATGCCGTAAAACTACCACCGGGCTCAGCATGCACTTCCGCTTGCCCTCCTGTGATGGCAGCGTGCAATTCTGAGTTGACATACATTTTGTACAGGATTTCTGCGGGAGCTGGTAAGGTTACTGATTGTGTGATGAAGTTGCGCATACGGAATTGAAGAGAGGTTTATGTGGCGGTTAATTCCCTTACTATGAATCTTATGTAAAGAAAAAAAACTAGGAACTCAACTTTTTTTCCATCGACACCAAAGGAAAATGTAAGCCACACGATAAGATGTGATCGTAGCGCTTCCGAACTTCATAACCAAACGTTGTATAGAGCTGCTCACCAGGCAAGGTTGCTACCAATTCAAGGCTTGAAAATCCGCTCGTTTGGGCGGCTGCTTCGCATTGCCGCATAAGCATACTTCCTATCCCCCGCCGGCCCCAATCGGGGTGTACAAAAAAGGCGCGAATCCTGGCTGCATCTCGTTTGGGATCGAGAAGATCATCCTGGATTTCTTTCATTTGATCGCCACCATAGAGGGTCCGCCGCCGGCTCCATCCACCACATCCCACAATTGCCATGTTGTGGCGAACGATAAAGTAGGTCCCGTCGACAATCAACTGCGTATCAATACCAAAAATATCATGGATTGCACATTCGATCTGCTCTTTAGAATAAAAGCTGCTGCTCAGCGCCCGCGCGGAGCGAGGAATCATTTCATTCAAGCACACAATGTGTTCGGGGCGGGCACATTCGATTGAAAAAGACATGGCCTCTCATACTGTACACTGCCACGTTAAAACGAAAGCGAATAGAACGTGACAAAAAACAACAAAGCTCTGTATACCAACAGGATAAAGTAAACGCCCATTGCCGATACGATACACAGGGCGATAGACAGCCACTGCCCTGTTTTATAAGCACGGCGTATGCCGAAATAGAGAAAGGCGAGGAGAATGGCCATACTGCTTGCAGATAGCATGAATTCTTTTATTCCGCTCGATAATCCCTGTAAAGGTGTAGCAAGAAACAGGAAGCCAAGGATACCTAGCACGAGAATAAAATTGCACAACAGCAGGTGTGCGTAGGTATGACAGGAAAACGCAAGATGCTTTACCCCCGATTCACCTCGGCCGGCCATCAACAGGCCCAGTAAGCCTGCAAAAACAGGCAGCATGACAATCACTAGCGATTTAGCAAACGTATCAACTCGTTCATCAAAGGCAGCTGCATATACCTCAAATTCAATACCAGCTTCTGCGATATAAGCATCCACCATGCGTTTTGCAACGGCTTGATGGTAGAAATTCTCAGAGTGC
Source organism: Rhodothermales bacterium (assembly GCA_965263205.1). Taxonomy (GTDB): domain Bacteria; phylum Bacteroidota; class Rhodothermia; order Rhodothermales; family JAHQVL01; genus JBCCIM01. The sequence continues at coordinate 595,859 of CBDHHF010000025.1, read as the reverse complement.
ATGTGTGACCATAACTTGGTAGTCACGGGGCTCTGTCCTGTGGTCGAGGCAACCAGAAAGAAAAGGATATTAGCCACAAGAAACACCCGAAAAGGATGCATATACGGCACGCGGCTCCCTTCCATATACGCAGCCGTAAGCGCACCTGGTCGCTTAATCAGATTCGCTAGACTCCTCATCAATTTTGTATCAGCAATCTGAAACAGGGACCCCAGCGACTGAAAGAAAAAGTCGCGTAGCGTGCGATTTAGCGGGCGATCCAGTTGCTCGCCACATTCCGGACAATACTTGCTCGATGTGGGTAAGTCACATGTAGGGCACGCAATCAGGTTTGATGTTTCTGCCTGCTGTGAAGGATGAGGAGTTTCCACGATTGTCCTGTACGCCTTTATCTTGGTAGGTCGCTTGCAGCGGCCCGTGCTGTTACTGACTCGGAAGGTAATTACAATAAATTGGACGTGCTAGCTGGGTACTGTCTTCTTTTAAGCCAGAAAGCACCTCGATATACTCGTCGGCCAGGTTACATTCTGTGTAAGCAAACGAGCCAATGATCTGGGCAAGGTTCTGATAATTGTCCAGAATACTCTCCGTTCCGCCATCAAACATGCGGCTGTAGATTTGCTGGCCAAAGGTCCTGCTTAGTACTTCATACTGCTCCTGGTGCTTGTACACATTGGAGATAAGCAGTACATCTTCATAGGGCATGCTTTCAACCAACCCTGTAGCATTGGCCGCTTCCCATGCTCGCGATAGCGGTTGCGCCGGATGCACAAAGCCTTTCTGAAAAACATCAATGCCCGGCTTATTGGCAGCTGCAATTCCATACGCTCTCATGTGACCGTATAGTGTATCCATGAGTCCGGTATGATACACAATGGCATCACCGAGAGCCAGTCGATTTAAATCCAGTTCTTCCAGAATACTCTGCATCGCTACCTCGGCGCGCTGACGCTGATTGTGCTCATCGCGCCAGTTATTTGCAGCGAGGGCCAATAGAACACCAAGCACGACCAAAAATGCCTCAATAAAAACGGCCAACCAGTTGATGCCACTCGATTTGATGTTACCTGATTCCATACCATCCAATTGAATACCACAATAACGCTAGCAGAACCCGCACGGGTCGAAGTACATAATAAGACATTTGTAACACTTCTCGATCAACTGAGGCACGTTTTCGTAACCCTGCTATCAGACATCTGTTATATCCTTCTGTTATCATAGCCTCGCCGGCACGGAGCGAAAAATCAATCATGATTCCAGTACTTTACCAGGATACGCAGGTGGTTGCGGTGAACAAGCCGGCAGGCACGCTGGTGCATCGCACCAAAATTGATCCTCGGGAAACGAACATTGCACTCCAGCAAGTGCGGGATCAACTCGGCATACATGTGTATCCGGTCCATCGCCTCGACAAACCAACATCGGGTGTACTTTTATTCGGTTTAGATAAAGAGACGGCACAGCGCCTCGCTACTGCTTTTGCAGAACGTCGTGTTGCCAAAACGTACATTGCTGTGGTTCGCGGCTATCTACCGCCAGAGGGTGAAATTGATTACCCGCTAAAAGAGATTCACGACAAAAAAACGGATCGCAAAGCGCGCCAGGAAAAGCCGGCACAAGCAGCAACGACCCACTATCAAACACTGGCTACGGTTGAACTTCCGCATCCCGTTGGCCGCTACGACACTGCGCGGTACAGCCTCGCCAAACTGCTTCCCCGAACGGGCCGGAAGCACCAACTGCGCCGGCATTTGAAACACATCTTCCATCCCATCCTAGGTGACCGCAAATACGGCGACTGGCGGCACAACCAGTTTGCTGCAACACACTTCACCTGCAATCGCCTCTTGCTTCACGCCGCTTCGCTGAGGTTTAATCATCCGGTTTCAGGCCAAGCCATCGTTGTACATGCAGCCCTACCGGCTGACTTCGAAGCGCTCATACAGGCCATGGGGTTTAACGCTATGAGGACACTCGAGTAACGTTCTAAACCAATCCAGGACACACCCCGGCCCGGTGGAGCCGCCTCAAAAGCAAAAGGCCCGGCGCATCGCATGCGCCGGGCCTTTAAAACGAACGGAGTTAAGCTTACTTGAGCAGCGTCATCCGTTTGGTTGCCGTGAAGTCACCTGCCTGAATGGTGTACAGGTAGATGCCAGCCGACAGGTTCTGTGCGTCGAACGCTACGTCGTAACGTCCGGCAGCCTGCTGTCCGTCAACCAACGTGGCTACAACCTGGCCAAGCATGTTGTACACACGTACCGTTACCTGGGCAGACTCTGGGAGTCCGTAGGTAATGATCGTCGTCGGGTTGAACGGATTCGGGTAGTTCTGATCGATTGAGAACTCGGTTGGAATACCACCGATCATATCCCGTGTCCGGTCGCCAGCTGCAGATGGTGCGGCCGTTGAGCAGTCAAAGCCCGGGTCGCTGTTCTGTCCTGGATCGTAGGTCAGCGTTGGGTGCGTCACCGTGTCGGCGCAAATGCCGAGGTTAAACGGACGCGCGGTGAACGAGTCAGAGGTGAGCACTGCTTCACCGCTGCTGTTTGTCGTGCCGCTGTCGGTGCCACTGAGGTCGCCGCTAAACGTACCAGAAACTGTAGCGCCGTCAACAGGATTGCCGCTGTCGTCTACAATCAGGAACGTGGCATCAACCGTACCGCTGCCACCGCCGCGGATCAGCTGCGTCGTGATGTCTTCGATATGCATCGTGCCACCACCGGTGCCGTCGTTCACGGTTACAGACTGGCTCGTGGAGCCGGTTGCGCCCATGTCGTCGGTTACGGTCAGCATCACCGTGTAGGTACCGCTGGCTGCGTAGGTGTTGCTTGGGTTCTGGGCGGTAGAGCTGTTGCCATCGCCGAAGTCCCAATCCCATGATACAACCGAACCGTCAGCATCAGAGCTGGCGTCGGTGAAGTCAGCCATCAGCAGCGTCGTGGAGACGGTGAAAGCTGCAACAGGGTTGATGTTGCCACCACCACCTTCACAGGCGTAGCCGGCATCCGAGTTGTCGTTCGGATCGTAGGTCAGTGAAGCGTGTGCTACGCTGCTCACGCAGAAGTCAACGTTGTTCGGACGCGTTGAGAACACGTCAGAAACCAGTACAACTTCACCGTTTGCATCGGTTACACCAGAAGGCGTACCAGAAGCGTCATCGCTGTACTCACCAGAAACGGTAGCGTCAGCAACAGGGTTGCCGTCGGTATCGTGGATGGTTACCGTCACTTCAGCCGTACCACCACCTGCGCCGCGCACCGTGGTCACAGCAGAGATGTTCTCCACGTGCATTGTGCTTGGGCCCGAGCCATCGTTCACGGTAACAGAAGCAGACGTAGAGGACGTGTTGCCATCGTTGTCTTCAACGGTCAGTGAAACGGTGTAGGTGCCGTTAGCCGCATAGGTGTGGCTTGGGTTCTGCGAGGTTGACGTAGCGCCATCACCAAAGGTCCAGTCCCATGAAACGATGGAGCCATCGCTGTCAGAACTGGTGTCCGTGAAGTCGCAGCTCAACAGTGTACAGGAAGAGGTAAAGCTGGCAGAAGGAGCGCCAGGATTGTCTTCCAATACAAACTGCGTAATACGCGTTTTGAAGTTGAAGCTAGACGTCGTCTCGTAGTACTCCGTGGTATACCAGAAGCTATCATCAGATGGATCAACAGACATGCGGCTGTAGTCACCCCAGCGGCTTGCGCCTTCCTGAGAACCCGTACCTGCATGTAGCAGTGTTTCTTCAACGTTCATGATACCAGAGCCACTCTGGTCAGCCGTCTGTCCCGTCATGTAGATCGATGGGAACATAGAGCTGCTAGAACGTGAGTAGCCAAGCGCAATGTCGCCGGCTGCGTTGATCGAGATTGATGCCATCCAGCGGTCGTCGCTGTCAGGGCTGTAGGTACCTTCCTGGTGCAGTGTCCAGTTGCCACCTGTGTTGCGGAACTCATACCAGCGGATGCCAGCCGTTCCAGCCGTGGTTTCAACCGTGTGGTTAGCAACCATTGAAAGGTGCGTACCGAAGTCGCGCACATTCAGGCGGTGCATGGTGAAACCAGACAGATCGTCGAGAGACTGTCCGTTTGGCTGATCAGCAGAAGGCACAACGCTGTCGTACGTGCTGATACCAACGCCGGCAATGCTACCAAACGTAGCAGCATTTGGGTTGCTCCAGTCTACATCCAGCTCCCACAGTTCAAACGTCGTGTCGCCGTCGTTACCATGAGCACCGAATACAGCAGGACCAGAAGCGCCTGCGCCGTCAAAGTCAGCTGGAAGTGAACCATCACTGATGGAAGAGAATGCATTCTCAAAGCGCACCATCGTAGTTGGGTCGCCATTGAGCATCGCCGTACGATCCATCGCTACAGCGCTAATGCCGGCAAAAGAGAAGCCGTTAGCAAAGTCGCGCGTGGTCATCGTGTACGAATCGCCCCAGATACCGAGTTTTGGGTAGTCAGGGAAATCCGTGCCGAAGTCAAATTCGTACTGATGGTATGCACCTGTTGGATCAGCAGTTACCGAGATAGCAACACACATTGAGTATGGTGATGCATCTACAGCAAACTGGCTCACGAGCCAGCGATCAGCTTCTTCGTCATACAGCGTGATTGGGTCACCATTGTTGTTGGCTTCGCAATCGCCACCGAGCCCCTGGAAATACTGGTTTCCAGCAAACGGACCTACAAGGGTGTTGCCGTTTTTGTCGAAGATCTCTGAGACAGAGTTGATCCACTGTACGTAGTGGTTCGGACCTACGTCACCGTCTGTATCCGGTGGAACTACGGCAAATCCAAGGATTGCTGAGTTATCAGCATCGGTAGATCCGTCGAAGTTAGCACCGATGGAAGGTGCCAGGATACCTGGGGTAGACTGGATCACAGGATCCAGGAAAGAAGCTGCTTTATCCTGCGCAGCGTCTTTTTGTTTACCAACCTTGAAAAAGTTTTTCACTGTCCGGTTGACAAACGGACCAGACTTCTGAACCGCTGGGCGCATATCCCGAATCGGCACTGAAGTGTTGTACCTTTTAGCCTCTACTACCTGTCTCTGTTGCGCCGTAGCCGTTTCCGGCAGCACAAAAAATACAAGTAATAACAAGGAGAATAAGGTGTAGAGTGGTTTCATAAGCAGAGTGTGATAAAACATTAGAAAAAAATAGAGCTCCACGCGCTCCAAAAGAATGAAGCGCCCCAATCATCAACAGTTGTGGCTTATAAAGGGGGGGGGAGGACAGATCGTGAAGAGCTTACTACACGAACATAGCCAATGCGAGGGGAAGCAGCTAGAGTAGAGGTAGATCAAGTCAACATTGCCGACTGCACAAATTCTTACTCGCCAAGAGTTTCTGGCCAAGCCGATTCTATCAAAAAGATTTTGTAAAGGCAAGAAGAGGATCTAAAAAAACACAGGTGCCCTGCGGACACCTGTGTTTTTGAGCCATTTTCAAGGAATCACAACCCTGCTTATTTAAGCAGCGTCATACGACGCGTGGCTGTGAATTCGCCAGATTGCATCACATAGAGATAAACTCCAGAGCTCAATCCATCGGCATTGAAGTTGACAGCATGGCTGCCGGCAGCGCGCACCTCGTTAACGAGGGTAGCTACTTCCTGACCCAACAGGTTGTACACTTTTACGCTCACGTGGCCGGCTTCGGGCATCGTGAAGTTAACCAGTGTGGTTGGGTTGAACGGGTTGGGATGGTTCTGCGCCAATCCAAACTCGGTTGGTACCTCGTCAACGCCCAGCGTCAGCTGAGCCGTTGCGCCAATGCCGGCTTCAGCGGTTGCACCCGCGTCAGCAGCATGGCTCACAGGCAATCTGAACGAAGCAATGCGCGTGTTGAAGTCAAACGCAGCCGTTTCAGCGTAGTACTCCTGCGTGTACCAGAACGTACGATCGTCTTTAGGATCAACAGACATCATGCTGTAGTCACCCCAACGGTCAGCGCCTTCCTGAGAACCACCACCAGCGTGAATCAGCGTTTCAGCAACGTTCATGATACCGGTGCCGCTGTAGTCAGCCGTCTGGCCTGTTACGTAGATTGAAGGATACTCCGTATCGCTGGTTACTGAGTAACCAAGTGCAATATCACCACGGCCGTTCATGGCGATAGAAGCCATCCAACGGTGACGGGTGTCAGGGCTGTAGGTACCGCTCTGGTACAGGTACCAGCCAGAACCTTCGTCGCGGAACTCATACCAGCGAACAGCTGCCGTACGGCTTGGATTCAGTTTAACCGTGTGGTTGGCAACCATGGAACGGTGTGTATCAAACTGGCGCACGTGCGTACGGAACATCGTGAACGACTCCAGATCTGCGAGTGGCTGACCATTCGGCTGGAAAATGTATGGACCGTTGTTGATGTTGTATGCTGGAAGTGGAATCTCAGCAGCTTTGGTAAACGATGCTGTAGCAGCTGGATCAGCTGCGCTCCAATCAACATCGAATTCGAAGATCTCAAACTCTTTTGAGTTGCGGTCTCCTTTTGTTGCACCAAATGCGGTGTGACCACCAAAGAGTGCTGGACCGGTAACGTGTGGATCATCAGAATCCATAGGCTGACGACCATCCGTGAAGAAATCATCTGGGATAACAGCAGCCAAGACCGTTGGAAGCTCGCCATCAAGCATTGCCTGACGATCCATGATGATTGCAAACTGGCCTGAGGCACCAACGAAGTTACGCGTAGAAAGCAGGTAAGAATCGCCCCAGATACCTAGTTTTGGGTAATCAGGGAAGATATTGCCAAACTGGATTTCATACTGATTGTAGCTCCCTGTAGGATCGCCCGTTGTAGAGATGGCGATACACATGGAGAACTGAAGATTCGTAAAGTCCAGAGCAAACTGGCTTACGTTCCAACGATCAGCACCTTCATCATAGAGAACAATGGGGTCACCATTGTTGGTTGCTTCGCAAAGTCCACCCAATCCCTGAAAGTACAGGTTGCCTGGGAAGGGTCCCATGATCGTGTTGCCTCGTTTGTCGAAGATTTCAGAGACAGAGTTGATCCACTGTACGTAGTGCCGTGGGCCAACATCACCATCCGTATCCGGCGGTACAACGCGGAATCCAAGGATTGCAGCGTTGTCATCGTCGTTTGAACCGTCAAAGTTCTGCGCAATTTTTGCGTAGGCTCCACCGTACGAAGACTGCAATGCAGGATCTTTAGATAACTGGGCTTCTGTTGTGTTCGAGTTTCGGGTAGACCCGAACGTCATGAACTTGTTCGGAATTGCAAAAGGAGCAACAACACCCTCATTAGCTGCCGGCACAGACATGCTGTGTATCGCAGTAGAGGTGTTTTTGTTCACCACAGGCAATTCTATAATATCCTGTGCTGATGCCATGCCCGGTAAGAGCAAGCCGGCAACCAGCAGACAGGAAAAGAATGTGTAGAGATTTCTCATAAGGTATCTCCAGCGGTATGATGTGAAAAAAACAAGACATGCACCGCACATCATTTTGCGCGACGCAAATCTACCTAAAAGGGGCTCAATCAATGTGTCGTTCTGGGTGGCTGCTAAAGCAGGTGGAGGGCAGCCAAAAAAGGAGAGGCAATCTGCTATGCGGTACCTGACACAGTTACACAAATCAGGTACGCACACACTGTATTAAGACTGGTCGATAAACGCAAGAGAAAGTTGGCGCATGTTTTCTTAACACTGCCCTTATATGGAAGAAAGCGTTTTTTCTCCCAGATCGGGCGCGCCAAAGGTACACGGAGGTACCAACCAAAACAAAAGCGCCAGTCCCAAATGGAACTGGCGCTTCGTGTAAGCAACGTGCCTGCGTAGTATCAACTACGCATTAAATCAGCACAAATTACTTGAGCAGCGTCATGCGTTTTGTGACAGAGAAGTCTGCCGTCTGCATTACATACAGGTAAACGCCGGCGCTCAGATTCGTGGCATCAAACGCTACCGTATGATTACCAGCATCGCGCACTTCGTTAACCAGTGTTGCTACTTCCTGACCCAACAGGTTGTACACTCTGACCGATACGTGTGCCGACTCTGGCATACCGAAGTTGATCATCGTGGTTGGGTTGAACGGGTTCGGGTAGTTCTGCTCAATCGAGAACTCGGTTGGCACACCGGCGGTCTCGAACTGGCTGGCCGAACGGCCGTTGTCAGCAAGCGAGCCAGCTGAGCTTGAAGCACAATCATATGAAGGATCGCCGTTTCCGTTTGGATCATAGGTAAAACCAGCAAGCGTGATGTCTTCAATACAGAACTCCAGATCAGAGAAGTCTCTGTTCGGGAAAGTACCTGTTGAAATAATCACAGCACGACCCTGGTTGTTGGTGTCATCAGATGCGGTCTCGTCGATAGGACCAGAGAATGTACCGGTAACCGTAGCACCAGATACTTTCGCACCGTTCTGATCTACAACTGTGATCGTTGCTTTACCCTGACGCAATGAACCACCAGCGCGTACTTTTCCAAGACGCAGGTTGCTCACGCTAAGCGTAGCCGTTGGCGTCGTGCCATCATCGACAGTAACAGATGCGCTGGTGGTGCCTGTAGCGCCCATGTCATCCGTAACCGTCAGCGATACCGTGTAGGTACCATTGGCTGCATAGGTATGGCTTGGGTTCTGATCGGTAGACGAAGCACCGTCACCAAACGTCCAGTCCCAGGAAACAACAGATCCGTCGCTGTCAACACTTGCGTCTGTGAAGTCACAGGTAAGCACAGTACAGGAAGACGAGAAGCTTGCGGTTGGCGGGTTGTTGCCACCACCAGCGCCATCATCCAGAATGAACTGCGAGATACGCGTGTTGAAATCGAAGCTACCCGTTGCTTCATAGTACTCTGTGGTGAACCAGAAGCTACCATCAACCGGGTCAACAGCCATTTTGCTGTAGTCACCCCAGCGGCTGGCGCCAGACTGTGAACCACCGCCGGCGTGCAGCAGTGTTTCAGCAATGTTCATCACACCGGTACCACTCTGATCAGCGGTCTGACCCGTCATGTAGATCGATGGGTTCATCGTGCTGCTTGAACGCGAGTAACCAAGCGCGATGTCGCCATCAGCGTTGATTGCAATTGAGCCCATCCAGCGGTCGTCCGTATCCGGGCTGTAGGTACCTTCCTGGTGCAGTGTCCAGCCGCTACCCGTGTTGCGGAACTCGTACCAGCGGATGCCGGCCGTGTTGGTTGTCGTTTCAACCGTGTGGTTGGCAACCATTGACTGGTGCGTACCGAAGTCGCGCACGTTCAGGCGGTGCATCGTGAAGAACGAAAGATCGTCCAGCACCTGGCCGTTTGGCTGGTTGGCTGAAGGCACAACGCTGTCGTAGCTGCTGATGCCAACGCCTGAGATGCTGCTGAATGTAGCTGCACCCGGGTTGCTCCAGTCAACGTCCAGTTCGTAAAGTTCGAACGTGTTGTCACCGTCGTTACCATGCGCACCAAAGATCGCGGGACCAGAAGCGCCAGGACCATCAAAGTCAGCTGGCAGCGGACCATCGCTGATGTTGGTGAATGCATTTGGGAAACGTACCATCGTGGTAGCGTTGCCGTTCAGCATTGCCGTACGATCCATGGCAACCGCACTAATACCGGCGAAAGAAGCGCCGTTAGCAAAGTCACGCGTCGTCATGATATACGAATCGCCCCAGATACCGAGCTTCGGGTAGTCAGGGAAGTCGTTTCCAAAGGCAAATTCATACTGATGGTATGCACCCGTTGGATCTGACGTCTGCGAAATAGCAACACACATGAAGTATGGTGCAGCAGTTACAGCGAACTGGCTCACGAGCCAGCGATCTGCTTCTTCGTCATAAAGCGTAATCGGGTCACCATCGTTGTCGCCTTCGCAATCGCCACCAAGTCCCTGGAAGAACTGGTTGCCAGCAAAAGGACCAACGAGGGTGTTGCCATCTTTGTCGAAGATTTCAGCCGCAAGGTTAATCCACTGTACGTAGTGGTTCGGGCCAACGTCTCCATCGGTATCTGGCGGAACGATACGGAACCCGAGCAGGGCTGCGTTGTCGTCGTCGCTCACACCATCAAAGTTCGCCAGAACCTGGGGTGCTTGCGTGCCCGCAGTAGTCTGCCACACAGGATCCACAAAGCCGGCTTTGTCAGCGGCTCCTGAGGAATATGGCGTTCCTACCTTGAACTTGTTATCAATAGATTTCCGATGCACTTGTACGTCCAACGTACGCTGTGCAGGCTGCATGGAACGGATCGGTTTCGAGGTATTGTGCCTCGAGCTCGTCACCATTTCCATTTGACCCTGCGCAACTGCAGCATCAGGCACCAGCAGTCCTACAAACAGTAAGGCCGCTAGCACTTTGTAGAGATGTTTCATAAAACTCTCAACTTTGAAGTGATTAATGAAGGAAGTACAGACCAGCTTAGATAAGGGAACAGTCCCTGGGTCTGATTTAGACGGGGTGCTGAAAAGCTGATAGCATATCACATCAGCAGTGGGGGGATTCGCCAGGCAGATTTGCTCCTATGATGGATTGCCTTGGGCCAGCCAATGCATAAAGAATGCCAGAAAGCGTACCTACTCCCTCTAGATCCGGTTAACCATAACACCTAAATCCTCATCCACCTGTCTTCTGGCCTCTGTCTATATCATATGGATAAAACAAATGCCGGATGTTGATTTGCATGCAAGATTTGTGGCGAATCGCGAGCGTACCTTTGCTTTTTCGGCAAAGTGATGCGGGTAAGAGACTGGGGAATTTCCTTATAAATACGTACAGCTTTCCCACTATAATATGATTATCCTAAGTTAACAATGGACAATTGGCGCAAGTTGATAGCGGCGTTGCCGTGAGCTTATCCGCCATCTGGGAAAGTGCGTTCTATCACGCGGTTGTCCCCTTCCAGGTCACTTCATGATCGCCGGCGCAATTTTTTGTAGCCTTGCCATTTTTTCGATGTGTATATAAGCTCATCCTCGCACACAATGTCTCAAAAGAGTACTTCATCTGATAACCTTGCGCCAAAACTTACCATGCTCTCACAAGAGTCTTGGCGACTTTTCTCAACTAGCTGGACCAATAATGCACGGGAATAAACTCCAGCGTCTCCTGGTCTATAGAACATTCTTCATGTCGATAATCAAACTACCTGGACTTCGTGCGTATCTCCTTCTGCTTTTGCCTGCCGCTGTTTTACCTGCTTCTCTTCGCTGGATGTGATTCCACTTCAGAGCCGGCGATACCAGATAGAACGTTGCCTCCGGAAGAACCGGGGGAGAAGATGATCTATGTTGCAGATCAAACAGCCACGTGCGTCGGCATCGCCGTACAAGAATGTTTGCTCGTACGCGAACATCAGGATGAACCCTGGACGTACTGGTATGACGGAATCACCGGCTTTCGTCACGAGGCCGGCACCAACTATATCCTTCACATCTTGGAAGAAGAAATTGCCCATCCACTCCAGGACGCCTCAAGCATACGCTGGGAATTAATCGAGGTCTTAAAAACCTGGTGACAAAGCAAAGGCTGCGTAAGAAAGCGAGCTAGGAGCCGGCCACCATTTTTGCCAGCTGTTTTTTGTATACAAAGGCCGGCACATTCCTGGTCATTGTATTACGTAGCCAAACAGCAAGACTACGCTGCGACTGACCAAGCCGGCCAATCTGAAATGATTGTCGTACAAACCAGTTTGCTCGTTTCCTGCGGCGGTCTTCGTAATTGCGTAAAGCTTCTTCAACGTACTCGGTTGCATTAAACGCATCGCGCAATGCCAACGCATCTTCCAACGCCTGGCAGGCCCCCTGCCCCATGTTGGGTGTCATCGGATGCGCGGCATCGCCCAGTAACGTTACTAAGCCGCGGCCCCAGGTGGTCGATGGTTTGCGGTCAATTACATCGTGCCGCAAAATTTCCTGCTCGGGTGTTTGCTCAATTAGATCTGCAATGGGTGCGCACCACTTACCAAATAACTCGAGGAGATAGGCTTTTTCACCAAATGGTGCCCGCTGTCCTTGCGGTTCTGTATGGGTTGCAAACCAGTAGATTCGATCTTCTGTGAGTGGAAAAATGCCAAATCGCGCGCCGCGCCCCCAATACTCTCCGTATTTTGCTCGGCCTCGGAAAGGCAGCACGCCGCGCCATGCAGTGTAGCCGGCATACCGGGGCACAGCCTCACCTAACACTTGCCGTCGCACAACAGAGTGTATGCCATCTGCTCCGATCAGATAGGTACCACGAGCATAGGAGCCATCTTCAAATTTGACGGCCACGTTGTCATGCGCCTCGGTATATCCCGTACATTTTTTTCCCATAAAAAGCACGTCAGCAGGCAACGAAAACTCCAGGCACTCAAGCAGCTCTGCTCGATGAAAAAAACGCACCAGATCAGTGCCAGACGCTGGAAGATCTGAAGCAGAAAGTCCAGACAATACCGCACCGCTTGCTGTCAGCACGTTGGTTTCAGGCACGGCCAACGAGGCTTTATGATAGTCTTTTACACCAAGAGCTTGTAGCACAGCCAGCCCGTTTGTCCACAAGCCAATGCCGGCGCCAACTTCCGAGAGCATGGGCGCACGTTCATAGACTTCCACTTCGTGTCCTAGCTGACGCAGCACAATGGCCGCAGCCAATCCCCCAATGCCTCCACCTATGATAATCCCTTTCGGCATAACAACGTTTATGCTGTAACGATTTCGAACGCGTTAACTAAACCGCGATAGCGCCCGATCCAGGTCTTCACACAAATCAACTGGATCTTCAATGCCCACCGACAGGCGAAATATGCCATCGCCCGCATATTGCCTATATGCAGCTTCCTGTTGTTTCGACAGATGAAACGATGTCTCAAACATACTTTCAGATGCCAAATAGAACACAAGACTTCGATGGTGTCCCAGCGAAACAGCGTAGTGTATGATTTGCAGATGCTCCGCCAGGGCCTCGGCAACTGCCGGCGCGTTTTTCGTCTGAAAAGACAGCATCCCGGAGAAATTTTGCATCTGCTTTTTTGCCAGATCATGCTGGGGATGCGAGGCTAACCCGGGATACATTACTTGCGTCACAGCACCATGCCCTTCAAGAAAACGGGCTACCGATAGCGCCGCAGTCTCATGCGCTTTCATCCGAATAGGCAGTGTCGCTGCGCCACGCATGATCAGCCAGGCGTTAAACGGACTGATAATCCCGCCGGCATGAATGGTTATTTGTTGGCGTAACGCAGCCAACTCCGATGCTGTCCCCAAAACTGCCCCGCCCAGTGCATCACCATGACCACCGATATACTTTGTCAGCGAATGGATGACATAGTCGGCGCCGAGGGCAATGGGCTGTGTCGCAATCGGACTGGCAAATGTGGAGTCAACGGCAAGCTTTGCGCCCGCCTCTTTACACAGTGCAGCCACGCCGGCAATATCTGTAAGCCGCATGATCGGATTGCAGGGTGTTTCGATGTACACGAGCCGGGTTTCAGGGCGGATAGCAGCGGCAACATTCGCCAGATCGGACATATCAACCTTGGTAACCGATATACCGAGCCGAGGAATCAGATCATTTGTCAATTCCGAGGCACCGGCATAGGCAACGTCGCTCATTACCAGGTGGTCTCCGGCTTTTAAACAGTACAACAGCAAGCCGGCAATAGCCCCCATGCCACTCGCAAAAGCAACGCAGGCTTCTGCTCCTTCCAAATTCGCAAGTTTCTGCTCCAGCTGCGTCACAGTCGGATTTGACCAACGCGAATAGATAAACGGTGCATCTGCGTCATTGCCTTCTATCGAAAACGACGCATCAGTTTCTGCCACAAAAGTGGAAGACATCACAATGTTTGGCGAAGAGGCACCCGTTGAGGGGTCAGGCCTTTCTCCCGCATGTACCGCACGGGTCTGAATATGCAAGGGACGTTTGGACATTTGCTCTTATATTCGGTTGATTGACGCACGTTGAATGTAGCATTTTAGCATCAATCTGGCAGCCCTCGCGACAAAGAATTATCACGATTAACCCGCCAAATCACGTCATTTTTCCAGTTCGAGAATCAGCAAGCGCGCAAAACGGGAAGAGTGTCTAACAAACGCATTGCCGACCCCACACCATTTATCGGCTGACATGGAAGACTATCTGCACATCCTCGACCACATCAGAAGCGGTGAGTTGGAAGCACTTAAATCCCTACAGGGCCTAGAACCAACGTTTCCAAAAGGTGTCGACCCTTATTTACACATCCCCTGGATTTTACATGCTATAACAGAAGGTGCACCCGCGACAATCAAGTGGATGTTGGAGCAAAACGTGGCGCTCGACTTCAGGGATTCGACGGGAGATACCGTACTGCATGCGGCCATTGATCGCGACAAAGATGATAAATACGAAGTACTGCGGATGTTAATAGAAGCCGGGGCCGACATCAATATGAAAGGGACAAACGACTGGACGCCAACACATCTCGCCGCCGTGCGCAATGACATCGAAGCGTTAACCGCTCTTGTGAACCACGGTGCTGATCTGAGCATTAAAACAGCTATTGACAACTACGCCACACCGTTGGAAGAGGCGATGGTTCTTAACAAATACAATGATTGCAGCGATGCCATCGCGTACTTACAGTCACTACAAAAGGAAAAGGCGTAAATCCAGCAGTTAGTTGCACTGCCGCTGTGACAGCTCCATTTCTCTGCCTTTTCGCTTCCGCTGATACGGAGCAAGCGCACTCAACAACAACCACTCGGGAAAAGCTTTTTTATTGGTACGAGACCCTTCGAGTGTTATCTTGCCGGCCTGAATCGCTTCACGTAAATCTCTGAATCCACGCCACACTTCTATAAAAAGCTTCAAGTTGGCAGCTACAACCAGGTCAGAATCAAATCCTGGATGTTTGAGGCACATGTCGACTTTCCCATCGTTGTTCACCAGCCAAAACCGGTACGTCTCTTCGGGTGTACCTGAGAAATCGAACTCCAGTACGGTACGCCCCGGTGGCATGGCTGCGGTGTTGATGCGCATGTGCATGCTCCAGGCCAGAAAAGCTGGATCGAGGTCATCCAGCACCATATCACGCGCCCAATGTTGTCCCCAAACCGCAAGCTGCATAATGATGTCTTCCAAATCCCAGCCGGCTTCTGTGAGGATGTAGCGGAAGGTTGATTTCCCAGGCTGCGGCTCGCGGACCAACAAGCCGTAGTCTTCCAATTCGGTCAACCGTTGGGAAAGCAACGAGGGCGAAATCCGTGGTACCCCTTTGTGGATTTCGTTGAACGTTGTACATCCATCGATCAAGCGACTGACAACAAGTACCGTCCAGCGCTGCCCTAAGCAATTCAGCAGCCAGCGCAAGCGGGCAGTATTGTCCATAACCCTTTTTCTTTATTGCCTTTTCCATAACGGCCAGGATTTGACTACAAAAATTGTAGTGGTTTAAAAAATGCAGGGCATTTAGCTTTTCTATACGTCGAATCTCGTACCCAAAGCCCCGTTGCTACATGCGCATCATAAACCAACGATTGGCAGGAGCCTTGCTTCTAGTCCTTGTCTGCAGTTGTACCCCACAGGTACAAGATATGCCAGCATCGCTATCGAAAGCCATTGTCACCTGGAATCAACGTGTATTGCAAATTGCAGAAGCGGAAGATGGATTCCTGACCCTAAAAGGACTTCGTACAGCAGCCATGATGCATTTGGCCATGCACAACGCCTTAAATATGCTCGACGAGCGGTACCAACCGTATCTCGTTGCTGTAGATGGAGGTATCGATAAAGCTGGGCCGGCTTCCATCGCAACAATAGAGGCCGCTACAAACCAGGCGGCATTCCTTATTGCAGCCAGACACTATCCAGACCATAAACAACAACTCGCCGGCTTGCGCGATTCTTTGTTAGCGCACTTTCCACCAACAACAGCCCCCCCGTCAGGATTTGACGTTGGAGCTGCTGCCGCCACAGCAATTCTCAACCACCGCCAAAACGATGGCTGGAACACAGAAGCCACGTACACATGGCATCCGATGGCCCCTGGCGTTTATGCTGCATTCGATGAACACAGCGGTACACCAGAAGGCTTCATATTTGGCGCCGGCTGGGCAAAAGCCAAGCCCTTTGCCTTCTCTGCGGATAGCTTGATTGTGTCACCGCCACCGCCCACGATTCATAGTGCAGCTTATACGGTAGCGTTCAACGAAGTCAAAGAAGTGGGCCGGCAAGATAGTCCAACCCGTAGTACCGATCAGACCCACCTGGCCCTTTGGTGGAAAGACTTTGTAGAAAACTCGCACAACCGGCTCGCCCGGCAACTCATCAACGACAACGCACTGCCAGCACACGATGCTGCACGCATGCTGGCTCTGCTCAACATGAGCGTGTACGATGCCTACATCACCGCATTCCATAACAAGTTTCTTTACAACCACTGGCGCCCCTACACAGCCATCCGCTGGGCAGAATATGATGAAAATCCAGACACAGCACCAGATCCATCCTGGGATAATACCCACCAACATACCTACGCTTTTCCGTCATATCCGTCCGCACATGGCACAGCCTGTGCCGCTGCCATGCAGGCAATAAGCGCAGCTTTTGATGAACCGTTTCCGTTTACAATGACAACCCCAGTGGTCGACAAAGCCGGCCCGTTTTCAGGGAAAATCCCAATGGAGCCGGCTACACGCTCCTTTAACAGTTTCGACGAAGCTGCACGCGAATGCGCTGCGTCGCGCGTATACCTGGGCATCCATTTCCGCTATGATTCTGACGAAGGCTATGTCCTTGGCTCAAATGTTGGCACACACGTCGCTGAACACTTCTTGCAAGCGAGCAAAGCCAATTAGCGTTTCATCTTTAGGGCGTGTAGACACGCAGCTTGCAAAATGCATAACGTGCCTACGTACAAGCAAATAAATAATGAGGGGGGACATAAATCGTGTTCTGTATAACAGAACGATAAAAGCCAAACCCTTCAACCTGTAACTTTCAACCTTTAACAGCACACATATCAATCCTTCAGGATTTATTTGTGTGCACTTAGTATTTGGGATCCAAACCCAAAATTAACCATTTAATGCAGCCAACCCACAGACGCGTTATACCCGCACTGCTTTTCCAGGGCAACCCGATCTGTGAGCGTTGGGTCACGCATATCATCTATTCTTAGCCTCAAAACCTGCCCCCCAGGTATATCTGTTTCTCAGATCAACTTATCCTGTTACTGCCATGGGTATAGCTCCTTGCTCATACCCATGTTGGTATAGCCTGCGCGTCGCATAGCAAGTCCCCCCTTGCTCCTGATACAGCATAACGGTTCTTCTATCCGTTGGCGTCGGGCGCTATATCGTTTCTGTTTTCTTTTCTGCGTTGTGATAGGCCGGTTCGCGTGCACTTCTACGCCGGCTCGCACAACTAGCCACTACTTATCTGCCACACCAGCTATGAAACTCACTAAAACGGTAGCTGTGATGCTGTGCATCATAGGCACACTCCTGTCCACTATTATCGCATACCAATTCAACTTCTTCTACTATGGTCAACTAAACATTCTCGCCTATCGATATTTTCCAACCTACTTCAACATCGAACAAGACGTTTTCCATACGCCACTTCTTGGCTGCGAAACCATCGATACGGAAGATATCCACTCACATTTCTTTCATATTGAAGTAACAACCCAACAACTTCCCAGCAAACATAACGGCGAACGCGGTGGAGGGCTTACGTCTCGTAACAATGAACTACTGATCCTTACCGGCAGTGGTGACCTTTACATCGCAACCGACACAACCATAACCCCCACCCGCATCAAATTACCAGACCATGGCAATAGTGCGTTTGAACGTGTCCGGTTAGCGCAAGGATATCAGGTCCCTGACTCACCTTTCAGATTTGACCACATCCTGGCCATACAGAATGGGCTGGTGGTATCTTACTCTGAATGGCACCCTAACAGTGCGTGTTATACCCGCACCATTGCGTACCTCCCCTTGAACGCCAGCGACCAGTCACTGAAGGATGTCACAGCAGAGGCGGAGGACTGGACAATTCTATTCCGTAGCAATCCCTGTCTACCAGCGCGCAACCAGGGCCAACCCATTCGTCCGCCCATGGGAGGCGGCCGGATGGCGGCATACAGCAATACGTCATTTTTACTGACGGTTGGCGATTATGCCGCAGATAATCTGTTTCCAGCCGGCTCCAATCCACAAACACTAGACAATGACTACGGCAAAATTTTACTGATTGATGTTGAGACGGAAGCTGTAGATATTTTTTCAGTTGGGCACCGTAACCCGCAAGGCATTGTGGTAGCACGGTCGGGTGATGTGTGGTCGGTTGAGCATGGGCCTCGCGGTGGCGATGAACTCAATCATATTGAACGCGGCAAGAATTATGGCTGGCCGCGGGCAACACTGGGTACGACCTACACGGCAATGCCTGTGCGGCTGGCCTCTCAGTTTGGACGGCACGACGACTACACCGCGCCAACCTTTGCATGGATCCCTTCACGAGCCGTATCGAATATTATGCAGATCGATGGCTTTGACCCAGCCTGGGATGGCGATTTCCTGGTGTCCACACTTTCGATGCAGCGCATCTATCGGCTGCGCATCAAAGATCATCGGGTGGTATTTAGTGAACCGTTGTGCATTGGCCAGCCGGCGCGCTACGTACATCAACATACCAATGGCCAGCTATTTGTACTCGCAGACCAGGGCACACTGTACACACTAACAAAACCCATAAAACCGGAAGTAATCCAGTACGCCGAAGCATTTAAAACGCTAAACCGATGCCTGGAATGCCACGGCGCAGAAGGCGGAAACAGCGCAGCACCCAGCATTTTTTCCCTGGCGAACCACCTGTCCGAGCAGCACATCCGCTCCTATATCTCAAATCCCAAAGCCATGAACCCACAGAGCCAGATGCCAAGTATTGCATTAACAGAAAACCAGATGAACGACGTAGTTGATGCATTAGCCATGCTCTCCAAATAAACGGCGGCTAAAAAAGGAAGGCCAGATGCAATAATCGGAAATCGATCATTGCATCTGGCCGCAACTGCTTTGCTCAACTGCTTCGCTCTGCCGTTATAATTGCACGGCTACTTGGCGCGGCGCGAACGCATGGCTTTCACTTTTTCGACCTCAGGATTCATCAACCATTTATTATAGGCATCAGAACCTACGCCGTAGAGCGCAACGCGTCCCTCGGCATCACTGTGCACGCCCCATCCATATCGCTTGGTCAACGGGGATGCCCGAAAGCAAGGCTGTCCCTTTGAAAAGAACTGCGCGCGCGCCTGCTCAAACTCTGATGCTGTCAGATCTTTCCTGATGGCATGCACTGCAAAGAAAACATCATCTGACGTATATTTATAGGGTTGATCGAAAAGCATTTCGAACTGCAGGTTTGCCACGGTTTTTTTGTCGCCTTTCAAAGGAGGTACTTCACCCTGGGTAACTGGACAGTCTTCTGCTACCTCGATAAATGTGTCGAAATAATTGGTCGTTTTCATGCGTCCGGAATATGCTCGCTGCTGACCTCTACAAAATAACGTGTAGGTACGACAGCGTTATGTCAGCGTTTAGGGTTTGTGGGCAATGCTCCTGAAAAATCTACCGAAAAAATCCATCCGAAAAGACAGTATTTGCTGCTAATTGCCCAACCACCCTGGATGAAAGATAAATCCACCTCACAGGACGTAATTATTCGTAAAGCCACGCCTGAAGATGCATCGCTTTTAGCTACCGTTGGTGCACGGACTTTTTACGATGCGTTTGCTGCGCAGAACAACCCGGATGACATGGCTTCCTATCTGGAGACTGCATTTAACGCCGAAAAAATGCAACTTGAGCTTGCTGAAGCTTCTGCTCATTTTTTCATCGCTGAACACGCCGGCGAAGCCATTGGCTATGCAAAGATCCGGGCCATCAAAACCCCCGACTGTATAGCCGACGCACACCCACTGGAACTCGAGCGTATTTACGTAGACCAACACGTTGTTGGCAAAGGCGTAGGGGCTGCACTGATGAAGGCTGCGATCGAAGCCGGCAAAACACAAGGGTACCAAACCATCTGGTTGGGGGTCTGGAAAGAAAACGGTCCCGCCATCAGTTTCTACAAAAAATGGGGATATGCCATCGTTGGTGAACACGAGTTTGTGGTGGGCGATGATGTTCAACACGATTACATCATGGCCCGCCCGCTTTCAGCGTGAAGTGCTAAATAGTATCCACCAAGGCCGATTCATGGCCACTACATGCCTGTATCGCTATATAACCATACGGCCAGAAAGTGCCTTAGAAAAAACGGACAGGCGGAAGAATGTACAAAACACTCCGCTTGACGAATCTCACGCGCAAAATTCCTGAAAAAGTTCGATATTCAAGGATCGACGTTCCACCATCCCTCCCAAACCTCAGATCGTGCTTTATGAAAGGGAAATCAGTAACACGCCGCGAATTTGTTAAAGTAGCCGGCGCGGCCGGCGCAGTAGCGACCATCTTGCCACGTCACGTCCTCGGTGGTCCGGGGTATACAGCCCCAAGTGACAAACTGAACATTGCAGCGATAGGTGCAGGCGGTATGGGTGCAGAAAACATGCGCCAGGTAACCACCGAAAATATAGTCGCCATTTGCGACGTCAATTTCGACCACGTACACAACGGCCTGCACGATGGCGACGGCAACATCCGCGAAGGCCGTGAAGCACTGGCAGCAGCGTACGAAAAAGCAGTACGCTACAGCGATTACCGCGTCATGCTCGAAAAGCAGAAAGACATCGATGCGGTTGTTATCGCAACCCCCGATCATACCCACGCTGTAGCAGCATCGATGGCCATGCGCATGGGCAAACACGTGTACGTACAGAAGCCGCTAACCTGGTCGGTTCACGAAGCACGCGTATTGCAAAAATTGGCAGAGGACAACCCGGCGCTCGTCACGCAGATGGGCAACCAGGGCCACTCTACCGATCAATCGCGCAGGGTAAACGAGCTGATCCAGGCCGGCGCCATTGGTGAAATCCGGGAAGTGCATGTATGGACCAACCGCCCGGTATGGCCACAAGGTGTTCCACGTCCGAAGCGCCCAAAACTCGGTAAAGATACTGGGTGGGGCATGGACGACGTTCAAATGAGAACGGCTGTTGGGTTCACAAGCCGCAGAAAGCCGAAGAAGCCAAAAGCCCTGAAATGGGATCTCTTCCTCGGACCAGCGCCACAGGTAGACTACCATCCGATTTACCAGCCTTTCACGTGGCGCGGCTGGCTCGATTACGGTACTGGTGCGCTCGGCGACATGGGCGCACACCTGATCGACCATCCATTTTGGGCGCTCGACTTGCGTGCCCCGCTAACAGTTGAAGCAACCTCAACACCATGGGGTGCAGACAACATCAGTCCGTGGGGCGGTGCACCAAGAGATATTGCTTCCTTCCCATTTGCAATGACGGCGCACTACGAATTTGGCGCGCGCCACGACTTGCCGCCCGTCAACCTGCACTGGTACGATGGTGGCCTGATGCCGAAACGGCCTTCTTACATCCCCGAAGATGTACCCCTGCCACGCGCCGGCGGTGTAATCTATGTTGGCAGCAAGGGTGCCATGATGCACGTAGGACATGGTCTCGACTTTAAACTATATCCTGAGCATTTGAACGAAGAACATGCAGATGTACCTGAGACCTACACACGCGTAACCACCTCCCACGAAATGAACTGGGCCAACGCCTGTAAAGGTGAAGGTGAAGCTGTATCTCCGTTCTCTTACGCTGCACCGCTTACCGAAACCATGCTGCTCGGTATCGTTGCTTTGCGCACAGGACAGGGTGTCAAAATCCATTGGGATGCTGACAAAGGCGAAGTCACCAACAACGACGACGCCAACCAGTACCTGCACCGTGAGTACCGCGCCGGCTACGAACTGTAGTTCACAAACGCCTTATTTTTGCATAACAGAACCGCGAAAGTACATTTACTTTTGCGGTTCTGTGTATATCCCCTTTACGCTTATGGCTTCCCAACACTACTACCTTTGCCTACTCCTCCTGTTAACCGCAACAAGTTGCGAACCTAATGCCCCCCAAACCACAGAAACACCACCCAACGTAGTGGTTATTTTTGTTGATGATATGGGATATGCCGACATCGGCTCGTTTGGTGCAACTGCTTACGAAACGCCTTACCTGGACCAGATGGCTGCTGAGGGGGTGCTGTTTACAGATTTTTATGCAAGCCAGCCCGTTTGCTCAGCTTCACGCACCGCCCTGCTCACCGGCACCTACTCCAACCGGATCGGCATTCACGGGGCACTCGGTCCCTCAAATGTGACCGGAATTCATGCAGATGAAGTCACGATGGCAGAACTGTTTAAAGGTCAGGGATATGCAACTGCGATCTATGGAAAATGGCATCTCGGTCATCATCCAGAATTCCTGCCTACCCGCCACGGATTTGACGATTTCTACGGTATCCCATACTCGAACGATATGTGGCCTTTCCATCCGGAAAACCCCGAAGATTGGCCAGACCTTCCAACGATGGAAGGTGAAGAAATCATCGGCTACAACACAGATCAGACCCGCTTCACAACAGACTTCACAACCCGTTCTGTTGCTTTCATTGAAGAAGCCGTGGGCAACGATGAACCGTTTTTTCTCTACCTCGCCCACCCTATGCCACACGTGCCGTTGTTTGTTGCGGAAGAACGTGATGGGCACAGCGGTGCCGGCTTGTATGGTGATGTAATCAAAGAAATTGACTGGTCGGTGGGCCAGGTGCTCGAAACAATTAATCGCTTAGGTATCGATGAAGAAACGTTGGTAATCTTTACGTCTGATAACGGCCCCTGGCTCAGCTACGGCGACCATGCCGGCTCAGCGTATCCGCTTCGAGAAGGTAAAGGCACCACCTGGGAAGGCGGCGTTCGTGTACCGTTTGTTGCGCGCTGGCCACAACAAATCCCTGCCGGTCTTGAAGTGTCGACCCCAGCCATGACCATCGACCTCTTTCCCACGCTCGCCGGCCTTATCGACGCTCCGTTGCCCGACCACCCAATCGACGGCAAACCTATCTGGTCCCTCATGAACGGTACCGATACGGTTTCTCCTCAGGAAGCCTACTATTTCTATTACCACCGAAACGAGTTGCACGCGATGCGCAGTGGGAAGTGGAAACTTCATTTCCCTCATACCTACCGGAGTATGAATGGCCAGGCCCCAGGAAAAGATGGAATCCCGGGCAAGTACGTATATGGTGTAGAAGTAGGCCTGGAACTGTACGACCTTGAAGCCGACATCGGCGAGCAAAACAACGTAGCAGACCAACACCCAGAAGTGATGGAGCGCCTGCTCGCCATGGCCGAAGCCAAACGAGCCGATTTGGGCGACGCATTAACCGATACACCAGCCACAGGCGCACGCCCGGTAGGGCAAGTTGCGCCCTAGCGCGACATTGTCAGTTAAAGGTTGCATGTTGAAAGTTAAAGATCCTTTTACTGGCCACTAAAGCCAGGCCAAGAGAACCTTCTACTTGCAACCTTTAACTTTCAACCCGCCTTAGCGCAACCTATGGTTGTGCTAAGGCGATGCACTCAATCTCGACGAGCGCATCGAGTGGGTTTTGTTTTACAGCTATCGTAGTACGGGCCGGCCGGTGCGAGCCAAACATCTCGGCATATACTGCATTCATGCCCTCAAAGTCATCCATGGACTTGAGGTACACGGTGGTCTTCACGACATCGCCCAATCCCAATCCCAGGCCATTGAGCACATGCTGGATGTTTTCGAATACGCGGCGCGTCTGGGTTGAAATATCGGACCCGACAAGTTGCATCGTCTCGGGGTCAAGGGGTGTTTGGCCCGAGCAAAAGTAGAGGTTGCCGGCCTGTACCGCGTGACTATAGGGACCAATGGCTGCCGGTGCGCCGGCTACATTGACGGGTCTTCATCATATCTTTTTTATCGCGAAGTGTAACCTTTTACCACGTTCTTACGAATAGGTAAGTGTTCTTTTTACTTTCCGATCCGAGGTACACCATGAACACCACATCAGATATTCGTGATATCCGCGACATTCGTGATATCCGCTAAGACCGACCCAGGAGCACTACTTGACCCAGTAGCACACTCCGTTTTATCATTGTATTGTAAAACCGTGTACAGTTGCCCTTTGCGAATCGGCTAAAGCCGGCATTTTCGCGAGGGCATTACTGTTTTCGGGCCTTACTCAGAATCGCGCTCGCTACAGTTGGGCTCAGCGTATTCATAACCCAGTGGTCCCGACAACTCGCACGCTTCCCACTCCTGAACGTAGTGGCCAATCGAGCCAAAAAATCCGTACCCATTGTTGATGTTGGTGTTCTCTTCCGGAAATGCGAGGGTGTTTTGGTTGAACTCCTCATCGGGCAGTTTCCAATTCGTGTCCAACAGCGTCATACGCAAGCCGGCGCCCGTCAAAATTAGCGGTGTATCGTCTTTAATTTTGCCGGTCAGTAGCGACTCTTTGATGGTTTCAAATACAGCCGACTGATCATCTGAAATGCTCAACTGTGTCCGCCAGCCATTAGCACCGTTGATCTCCCCACGCCGGCCATACGGGACAAAAACGCGGCGGTTAAAAAAGTCGCCCGTCCACGCGTAAATTGCTTCGAAAGCCCAGGGATTCAAATCTCCCACCATCGAAATATCCTGAATCACATCGGCGGAATCCGGGGAAAACTGTACTTCGCCCAAATCAAAAAATGCCGAATCTGGAATGTGGGGGACGCGGGTTTCAGCCCAGGCACGGACGCCATCCGAGCGAGTGACATCAAGCCGGTAGCGCCGGCCGGGAATCACCAGGAAGTCAGACCGAAAAATGTGCGCAAATGTCCCGTCTTCCAATTTCTCTAATCCATATTCCCACTCAAACACTTCACCAGTACTCAAATCGGAAATGGTAACCTCTGCATCAAGCGCAGCCTGGATATCTGATTCTCTTCGGATGATTGCCTGGTGACGTGTAACTGGAATCACCCTGATTTGGTGACTGATTTGTTGTGAGTCGATAAATCCATACACAGTAAAATACCGACCGTCATTGTTGAAAGGATCAACAAAGTCATCCGAGCATCCAGTAAGAAAGGTGGTCGCAAACAACACCACGACGAACCACCACATCCCAGCGAGAGGCCGGGTGCAGGAAACCACGCGCGGTGTTATGCTCTCTTGATTGTTCATATTCATTTAGAGGAGACTACTTCTAAGAGATGCGACCAAAGAAGACGTTACGTGTGCAAGACACTCTTATGCTGTATACACTTATAATGCGTTACATGCTTACAGCTACCAATAAACTTGCCAACAATTTACGGCAGCACATGGTACGTCATGTAATGCCTGCAATGAAGGTAAAATTTAAACCCTGGGTCCTGAGTTCGAATCTACTAACAACCTGCCATGGCTACTGCATAACCTAATGTGCTGGATAACTCACAGGCATTCCATTCTTCACGGTACAACCCAACGGACCCCCAGAAACCAAACCCGTTTACTACATTGGAGAGCTTATCAGGATCTGCTAACACTTCTGGATCGAACGTACCCTCTGGCGGATCCCAGTTTTGATCCAGCACGCGCAACTGAACTCCCATCGACGAAAGCACAATGGGGATATCTGGATCTTCAAAATCCTGAATACGGGAGGCTTCGATGTTTTCCATGACCGGGATTTGATCTGCTGAAATCTGCATGGTCATATGCCATCCACCGTTGTCCCCACGCGAACCACGCCGGCCGTACGGGACAAAAATACGTCGGTTAATCGGGCCGGCTGCCCAAATATAGACCGTTTGAATATCCCAGGGCGAATCAACTTCTGGAATGTAGATGTCCTGCGTCACAACGGAAGAGTCAGCCGAGAACTCGACGGGCCCCTTTTCGAACAAAGAAGCTGTATTGATCAAGGGGACAGTTGTTTCGGCATAGGCAACGATGCCATCAGATCGCTCCACTTCCAATCGATACGTTACGCCGGCGGTGACAATAAACGTTGCCCGAAAAATGTGTGCATACGTGCCATCATCCAATTGCTCCAGCGAAGGACGCCAGGTTGTTACTTCTCCGGATAACATGTTGATGCTTCGCACTGTAGCATCGAGTTGCGACTCGGGATTTTCAGGGTTCGTAATTTTCTGTGCCCGACGTGTAACCGGGATCACCCGAACCTCATGGTTTCGCTCCAGTGCATCGAGGAAACCATAAATTGTGTAGTATCGACCGTCATTATTAAACGGGTCGATAAACGCATCATCACAACTGGTAATGAAGCATGTAACAAAGAGGAGTGCAAGAATAGATCGCATGTAACCTGGGGTCGGTGGAAGCTTGTGGAACGTGCATCCCAAGATGGTCATACCTGCGGAACCGGTGCATTCAGAAAGAACGACCGGCAATACACCGGATGCAAAGTATACAAAGCCCAATCCTCAGTGCACAGGATAATCGGCTGACTGGTAGATATTGGCGACCCACCGAACTTCACCACCCTGCAATACGGGAGCCAGGATGCGCCGATAGCCATCTCCTTCAAATGCATCCAGCCGGCCCCAGTGAAACGGTAGTTGTGCAGAAATCAGCACAGCAACGGGAATCATATCACCTTCCGGATCCCAATGAATGTAGGGATATCCGGTGCCATCGGACCATCCGCCATCAAAGAACTGGCCTCTTACAATGCCTTGATCCCACGTCCCCTTGATATCAGCAATCAGGTAATGGTTCTCGCGCCCCGGCATCAGGCTCCCGTATACGGCCAGGCAGGTACCGGCTGCACGAATCAGATCTAAAGCAGGTAGACCAGCCGGAAGTGCACCGTCGTGTTCAGCTTGCCTTGCGTTGTACGTGCGTACGGCCTCGTTGATGGTGTGGGTGTTTTGCATAGGCTATGTCAAATGGTAGCAACACCGATACAGTATGGAATGTGGTTTGCATGCACAATTGCAGATTGCGCCCCCGTTTCATACAGATACAGGAGCCATGTATACCAAACGCCTATCCCTCGTGTTGCTGTGCCTCTTTCTAAGCACAGCCTGTGATTCAAACGATCTCGATGCACTCATTGAAGAACAAATCGAAGATCAGATCGAAGAAAACGTAGAACCGCCAGAAGATGCATCGTTTGCCGAAGAAGCCACACATCTGACCAACCTCGCGCGCGCTGCCGGCCAGCAATGCGGCAGCCAGGCGTACGACGCGGTCGCCGGCCTCACATGGAACGATCAGCTAGCCGAAGCCGCTTATGCACATTCACGCGACATGGCTACCCATAATTACTTCGACCACACAAATCGCGACGGCGAAAACCCCGGCGTACGCATTGCACGCGCAGGCTATACCGCACAGACATGGGGCGAAAACATCGCAGCCGGCTACGGCTCTGTGGAGGCGGTTATCGAAGGCTGGATTGATAGCCCCGGCCACTGCGCCAACATCATGAACGGCCGCTTTACCGAGTTTGCCGTTGCCGTAGCAGAAAACAGCGGCACCACGTACGGCTCATACTGGACAATGGTGTTGGCAGCGCCAAGGTGAGTGTTGAGTGTTGAGTGTTGAGTGTTGAGTGTTGAGTGTTGAGTGAAAGGTAGTCGCTTCGAAATTTGGGGTTCCTGGTTGAATTTTCATTATTCGAGAGGCTGCAAGCTCCGCAGAGATCCTTCACTTTGTTCAGGATTACTTTTTGAGGAATTGCGCTAGCCTTCATCCAATCGAAAATCGAAAATCGACAATCCTCAATCCGCTTGTAATCTTACTGCAGCATCGTTTACATTAATGGGGACCACCAAAACCCATCTTATCCCCTGCCATGAAGACGCTGCGTTTCCGCTGTTTGCTTTCCCTGCTTGTTGCTTTTGTTTTCACCTACCATGCCACTGCCCAGGATGAACCCGTTGATCGGGAGTACACACTGAGTGCATCCATACTCGGTTACAAAGGTGTGGGTGGCGATATCGATGGCGTCCGTAATCCCGTGTTGCGGGCCAACAAAGGAGAGACGGTTCGCATTATCATGATTAATGCGGAGACGTTGACGCATGACATTGTCATGGAGAAAAGCGGGGCGAGTTCAGCGGCTATCGTTGAAACAGGGGCGCAGACCAGCGTTATCTTTGTTGCGGAGGAAAACGACATCTACTATTGCTCTGTGCCAGGCCATCGGCAGGCCGGCATGGAAGGCGTGTTTGAAGTCATCGACCCCAATGCCCTGCCTGTGGCGGGACTCCCCGTCGTGCAAAATGAGCGAATCCTCAACTTTGGTTTCGAAGACGGTAACCTCACAGATTGGACGGCAACCGGCGAGGCCTTTGGTGAAGCCCCGGTTGAAGGCGACGTGCTTCTGCTCCGTACCGGCGACACGCGCAGCCAGCACGACGGCACATTCTGGATGAGCAGCACCGAGGCCAACGGCCACCGCGCAAAAGGAACGCTTACATCTGATGCGTTTGCAGTCACCCAACCTTACGCAAGCTTTCTTGTAGGCGGTGGGGCGCTTGCCGGCGCACGCGTGGAGCTGGTTGCTGCTGCAACAAACGAGGTCTTTTTCGAGATTTCCGGGCACGACGACCACAACCTGCGCCCCGTCGTTGTGGATCTGCAGGAGCAGCAAGACAGCGAGATGTTTATCCGCCTGGTCGACGACGAAGACGGCGTATCCGGCCTCCCGTATATCCCCGACAACAAGCTGGCCTACATCGCTTTTGACGCGTTCCAGCTCTACCCTTCCCGCCCTTCGTTTACGAACGAGTTCAAGGCATCTGACATCTACATTATGCCCCCCATCCTCCATGTGCCCAATGCCGGCCTGAGTGGCGAAGAGGCTGCTGCAGCCATGGAAGTGCCTGAAGGATTCACCGTCACCCTTGCCGCTGCCGAACCCGATGTTGTTCGCCCGATTGCATTCACGCTCGACGAGCGCGGCCGGCTGTGGGTGGTCGAAGCACACACCTACCCCGTTCCTGCCCCCGAAGGCGAAGGCCGCGACCGCATCCTCATTTTTGAAGATACCAATGGTGACGGCGTCCTCGACTCACGCAAAGTCTTTATCGAAAACCTGAACCTCGTGAGCGGTCTCGAACTCGGACTCGGCGGCGTTTGGGTGGGCGCAGCGCCGTACCTGCTTTTCATCCCCCGCGATGGCGATAAGCCGGCCGGCGAACCTGTCGTCCACCTCGACGGATGGGGCACCCGCGACACGCACGAAACCCTGAACAGCCTCCAGTGGGGTCCCGATGGCTGGCTCTACGGCAACCAGGGTGTTTTCACACCATCGAACGTAGGTGTTCCTGGAACAGCAGAGGAAGACCGTGTACGATTGAACGGCGGCGTTTGGCGTTATCATCCTACGCGAAAAGAATTTGAGCTGTTTGCTGAGGGTACAAGCAACCCGTGGGGGATCGATTTTAACGACAACGGGCACCCGTTCATCACCGCCTGTGTGATCCCGCACCTGTACCACGTGATCCCCGGCGCGCGCTACCAGCGTCAGGCCTTTAATCACTATAACCCGTACACGTACGACGACATCAAAACCCACACGAAGGATCTGCATTGGGTGGGTGATCGAGGACCGCATGCCGGCAATCATCGATCGGATGAAGCAGGTGGTGGCCACGCCCATGCCGGCGCGATGTTTTACCAGGGTGGTTCATGGCCGGCTGAGTACCACGATGTACTGTTCATGAGCAACATCCACGGGTACCGCGCCAATACAGAGCTCATCGAGCGGGACGGTTCGGGCTACGTGGGCAGACGCGGAGCTGATTTCCTCTATGCGCACGACTCGTGGTCGCAGATGCTCAACTACCGCTACGGTCCCGACGGCTCGGTCCACGCGATCGATTGGTACGACAAAAACCAGTGCCATAATTCCAATCCGGATGTGCATGACAAAACCCTCGGCCGCATTTTCAAAATCACCCACGAGAATGACAAATGGGTGCAGGTAAATCTGGCTGAAGCTTCTGAAGATGAGCTGGTCCAAATGCACCTCAACAAGAACGAATGGTACGTCCGCCAGGCACGGCTGCAATTGATGGAGCGCGGTGCAAGCAAAAAAGCACACCGCCAACTCAAACGCATCCTCGACCGCAACCCCGACACTAGCCGCCGGCTTCGCGCCCTCTGGACACTCTACACCACCAACGGCATCACCGACAATGAACTAATGAAGCTCCTCGACGACCGCAGCGATGTGGTTCGCGGCTGGGCTGTTCAGTTGATTGCGGATGATAAAGAAGTCTCCGACAACACGATGGGCAAGTTCGCCGAGATGGCGCACAACGATGCCTCCGCCATGGTGCGGCTTTATCTGGCAAGTGCCATCCAGCGCGTCGAGCCAAGCCGGCGATGGGCTGTACTTTCTGGGCTCTACAGCCGAGCAGAAGATGTCGAAGACCACAACCTCCCCCTGATGGTCTGGTACGCCGCTGAACCCATGGTCACCGTTGATATGGGCAAAGCCCTCGAACTCGCCATGACCGCCCAGCTGCCCAACCTGCTCAGCTACACCGTCCGGCGCATCGCTGCTGAGGATAATGATGAAGCGCTGCAGGTGCTTGCGCGGTACCTGGAGGAGGCTCCGTCACGAGAAGCCCAGCGCGAGATTCTGAATGGACTGAATCTGCTGGTCGGTTCGACGGAAGAGTGAAGGGGTGGGAATGCCTTTGTCTTGCTAGATAGTTTTGCTCCAGGTTGTGCTGGACCTGACCGAGGAGAAAATGCCGAGTGTCGAATGCCGATTGCCGAATGGCTTTGGGGATTAAGTACCTTAGCGGACAGTCATCCTCAACTTGATTGGGGATCCATACAGCGATACAATCAGCTTCAATTGCCCTTTCCGTTTCCTCGATACCGGATCAAGTCCGGTATGACGTGGGGGAAAGGTAGCATGCCGAACACCCAAGCCATTTGGCTATAGGCATTCGGCATTCTTTCTGGTTACCGGATCAAGTCCGGTATGACGTGGAGAGGTGACAGGGCGCTAATCCACAATCACTCATCATTCGGCATTCATCCCACCGCAGTGCCATACGGGTAGAGATCCTTCGCAGGGCTCAGGATCACATGGGTTAAGCAGCATGCTAACCAACAGCCATTCGGCATTCGACAATCGGCATTCGAAACTCCTACTTGTCCTCCACCAATTCCAGCCCCAAGGTTTCTCCTTTCTTCACCGCCGGCACCCCCTCTTCCATCCACACCGGCGCCGGTGCACCTTTCAGGTAGTGGTCGAAGAATTGCTGCATGCGGATGGCCCAGTCGCGTTTGTTTTTGTATTGCGTCAGGCCGTGCTTTTCGCCGTTGTAGTTGAGCATCCAGACGGGTTTGCCAAGCCGGCGGAGGGCCACGAAGTACTCGATGCCCTGGTACCACGGCACAGCGCCGTCGTCGTCATTGTGCATCATGAGGAGGGGCGTGTTTACTTTATCGGCCTGGAAGAGCGGGGAGTTGTCGATGTAGCGCATTGGGTATTCCCAGAGCGTGCCGCCGATACGGCTTTGGGTTTGCTCGTACTGAAACATCCG
Organism: Rhodothermales bacterium; assembly: GCA_965263205.1. Taxonomy (GTDB): domain Bacteria; phylum Bacteroidota; class Rhodothermia; order Rhodothermales; family JAHQVL01; genus JBCCIM01. Next base: position 564,370 of record CBDHHF010000025.1, on the reverse strand, counting down.
GCTCATGCCTGAAGCCCAGCGGATACCACCATACGCGCTCGGCATGTTGACCACGGGCGCACCAGCTTCTGCGGCTTTGAAGATGTCCGTCTCTGTAATCATGTAGGCAATCTGATACCCGCCCCAGCTGTGGCCCTGTACGCCGATGTTGTCAGCATCCACAAACCCCTGCGCGATGAGGTTGGTCACACCTGGCACCACGGCATTGAGTGCGCTTTCGCCGGGATAGCCGTTGCGATAGGGAATGTCGGGGACAAACACGAGGTAGCCGCGGCTGGTGTAGAAGGAGTAGCTGATGCTGGACCGCGCGGTAGCCGGCGGCGAATGCCGGTGCAGGTTTTGGGAGAGCTTCTCGTAGAAGTACACCATCATTGGGTACTGTTTCGACGCATCAAAACCTTCGGGCTTGTATAAGATGCCCTGAAGTGGAATGCCATCTAGTGATACCCACTCGGTAAGCTCAGCTGTACCCCACATGTACTCGTCTTGCTGCGGGTTGGCGTCGCTCACTTTGGTCATGTTCTTCAGATCCAGGCCACTCGTCCAGATGTCGCCAAACTCCTCGAAGTTTTGGCGCGTGAAGATGAGCTTGTCAGCGTCTTCCGCTTTGCGTGGCGCGGAAAACATCCGGTCCATCATCACAAGCTGTTGTGGATCACGAGAGCGGTTGATTTTATCGCGGTAGAAGCCGGCCGCTTTCGTTTTCATGTTCATCGCAGAAAGCAACATTGGTGCATCCGGATCGATGGCGCGTTCCTCCGCATCTACCCGTGCATACCGGAAGCGCGTATCGTTGGCACGCCCGTTGGCTTCGGTGAGGTTCATCGGGGCTTTCTTGCCCGATGGATCGAGTACCCAGATGTCGTACTTGTCGTACACCAGGAACGCGTTATCGCCTTCGGTCCAACCAGCGGATCCGTAAGCGCCGGCTTCAAACGGGCGGTCGTGGATTTCATCATAGACGGGATGTGGCAACGATTCGGTTAGATTCACCGCTTCACCGCCGGCTGTTGGCTGCGCATACCAATCTGCTTCATCCCGGTCCCACCAGGCGATGTACTTAGCTTCCGGAGACAGCGACGCACTTGAACGCACGGCCTGCTGCAGCAACCGATGACTGCCATCGGTCACATCGATTACATAAACATCCTGCATCCCCGGCCAGGCCCAGGAAATTTCCTGTCGGTAGGGCATATTGGAGGTGCCCAGCGCAACGCCTGCGTTGCCTTCATCACCCAATGTCACATTGGGCAGCATTTCATTTGCGAGCTGCACCACGCGTTTATCATCGAGGTGGACAACAGCACGGTACGTACGCTTCTTCTCGCGCTCAAGCTGTACCAACTGCATGGGCTGGAGCAACGGGTCTTTCCAGTTCCATACATCAAGCTCTACGTCTTCCTCTTCCAGTATTTCTTCGTCGCTCTCAGGTGCCGGCTGTGGGGCCGTCCCAAAGAAAAGCCGGCTGCTATTTTCCGAGAAAGAAACACTACCATGTTCACTCACCCACCAGCCCTCGGGCACGCCATCGGTGGTCGCATCTGCTAGCTTGATGGCATCGCTTCCCGGCACCCAGTGGTACAACGCGTAGGCCGACTGATCAGCATCGTAATCTTCCGTATCAGAAATGAATGCAAGTTGGGTACTCGCTTCGTCGAACGTCAGCTTTTTGTAGTGTCCTTCGCCTTCCATCACAGCAGTTACTTCACCTGTTGCGGTTTGCACCGCGTAGACACCATCCGAACTACCATCTTTGGTGGATGTGGCAATCGCCAGCCACTTGCCGTCTTCTGAAAAACTGTACGCCGTTGCGCTGTCAAAACGCGTTTCCTCGCCCGAAGTCAGGTTACGGAGCACAAGCGTGGTGCCGGCGTCTTTCTTTTTCTTTTTTGCGTCTTTCTTTTCATCCGCTGCCTCCTCTTCTTCTTTTGCCTCCTCACTTTCCTCAGGTTTTTCCTCGCTTTCTTTTTCTGTAGATTTTCCGAGGTGGTAAGCAATCCAGCCGCCGGCTTCTTCAGGTAGTTTGAAAGATTTTACGTTGTCAGCAGTAAAGGTATTGCCGTTGCTCAGATTGATGATGCCCAGTCCATCTTTGGGCATTGCATCTTTTTTCTTTTTGTCGAGCTTTGCCTGCCGCACGCTGTCTTTGGCCGGCTTAACCATGTAGGCCACAAACCGCGAATCATCGGTAAATGCCGCATCAACACCATACGCCGCATGGTACGCGGTCTCGCCATTCAATCGCTTCACGTGTAAATCTGCATCGCCATTTTCCGGGCTTTGGGAGTAGAGCACCCAGTTGCCATCGCTGGAAATAGCCCGTTCGTCGATGCGATTCCAGATGTCATAGACATCGTGGTCGAGTACTTTCTTGCCTTCCTGGGCGAACAGGGTTGTGGGCAACAGGAGTAAAACAACAAACAGCGTGAGGAGCTTGGTCATGAGGTTGTGTTTTATTTTACAGGGGTTAACATTCTTTCCGGGTACCGGATCAAGTCTGGCATGACAAGGGAAATCACTGCGCCAACCTGACCGAGATCTTTCGCGTGGCGCAGGATGACATGGGGGAGGCAGATCAGCATTGCGAGGTCAACAATTCGAATTCAACAATCAGCCATACACAGATCCTTCGCAGGCTCAGGATGACATGGGTTAAGCGGCATGCCAAATCCAAAAACATTCGACAATCGGCATTCATCAATCTACTCTCCTCGTCATTCTTTATAAACCACGCCGCCTTTCATCACAAACGATACCCGTTCCATGGCGGTGATATCGTCGAGTGGGTTGCCAGGGACGGCGATGATGTCGGCGAGCAGGCCTTCTTCCAGCCGGCCACGGTCTTCAACGCCGAGTAAATCGGCTGCGTTGATGGTGGCGGTTTGGATGGCGGCAAGCGGTGTCATGCCACGGTCTACCAGGACCGCAAACTCTTTTCCGTTTTCACCGTGTGGGATGACGGCAGCATCAGTACCGTAGGCAATGTTCAACCCTTCGCGGATGGCTTTCTGCAGACTTTCAACAGCCAGTGGCAAAATGAACTCAGCTTTGGCGCGAATAGGAGGCGGCAGATTATCCAGGTCAATTGCACCTACGAGGTACGTGGTAGGTACAAGATAGGTACCATGAGCCTTCATTTCGGCGATAATCTCATCATTCAATATCGATGCGTGCTCGATGGAAGCGAAGCCGGCTCTCACTGCAGCCAGAATACCCTGCGCGCCGTGTGCGTGCCCTGCTACTTTAACGCCGTGTAATGCAGCTTCGTCTACGATGGCTTCAAGTTCTTCCTGATTGTACTGCTGTGCACCAACGGGTCCCTCAAAAGAAAGTACACCAGCGGTCACACACGCCTTGATAACGCCAGCACCGTGTTTAATTTGATACCTGACGGCCTTTGTTACTTCATCTACGCCATCAGCAATCCCTTTGCGGTAGTCATTTTCTAACAAACCCGGTCGATAACCGGTAGCATCGCAATGCCCGCCCGTAATACCAAGCGAATGTCCCGCACCAACAATCCGGGGTCCGGGGAAGAAATCCTGGTCGATGGCTTTTTTCAACGAGATGTCAGCAAAGCCGCCGGCCCCAACATTCCGCACAGTTGTAAAGCCGGCTAACAGCGTACGGCGCGCGTTCCTTACACCGCGCAAACCACTATCCACCGCTGTATCCGTTACAGTCCTGCGGACCCAGTCCCCTTCTAGGTCCATGGTTAGATGTGTATGCATGTCCATCACACCGGGCATCAACGTCACGTCTCCCAGATCAAATTCCTCTGCATCTGCAGGCAGCGTGGAAGGGTTGATTGCCGCAATGCGACCTCCTTCAATCAATATCCGTGTGGGACCAGAGACTTCGCCTGTATCAACATTTAGCATACGCGCTGCACGGATTACAGTAGCTTGACCCAGCGCAGCATCTGCACCCCAAAAAAGAACTAAGGCGATAATCAAAAAGCGATTCAACATAATTGCAGAGGGTTGGAGAACGGAATTTCATGCAACAGACTATGCTCTGTATATCACAAGCACAAGTCTAATCAAAGCCCTTACCATCTATAACTCAATAATGGATCAAGGTAACAAATTCAGTATAAATCAAGAGTTTTCTTAGAAGGCGCTCAAACAGGATGCGGTTTAAAAGCCGATAACTTTTGTCTGGCACCCTTGTAATCAACAGTGACGGATCGATCTGCCTCGATCGCAACGGGCTCGCCGGCGCGGAGCTGCACAATAAAGTGGCAGGGTTTGTCAAAACGCATCAACTGGCTGCCATCCCCCTTCAGATCCAGTACGTCTCCGTAGCCGCCGGCAGCAAATCGCCCAACATATTGAGTGCCCGATACACGGCCGAGTACTGTGCTAAATCCATTTTCTGTTTCAACAAAGCTTTCTTGCACCGATGTAGCACCTGGATCGTTGGCTGTTTTTGGGTAGATGAATACATCGATTGCGTCACCAGGCGTAGTAACCAGCACGGGTTTTAGCCATCCGTAGGTGCTTTGCAAGGCATTGCCGACGTTGAGTTTTACGTCGCCCTGATTTACCACAAGGAAATGCTGCGCATCTCCTGTGCCGCGTGCTTCAGGATAAGCTGTGGAAGCGGTCCGTTCACCAAATTGAACATCGAGGGGCCGGCCATCATGTTCGAGTAACGGCAGGGTGAGTGCTAACTGGGTGTTGTGGGGAGATGTTAATCGGGTGAATACACCATCGGGGGTAACGGTGAATGCATGGAAATACATTGCGCCACCGCTTCCGGTGATGGGTGCATAAACGATGGTAAACTTCACGAGCAGCGGGTGTTCAAAATCTACACGTAGCGTGCCCTCGTAGTCTTTGGCATGTGCTGCGAGGTAGCGCCAAGACGTTCGTTCGCGCATCGCCGGCCCGAAGGTGAGTCCTTTCTGCTCACGAAACAGCGCTACACCATCGGAAGGCCCAAGCCGGCTGTCCCAGCCCGACCGCGCAAAACGAACGGCTCCGAGTGGCGTCCAGAATTTCTTGTACTTCGGTACCGTATCGCCTTTCAGGTTCACAAACACGTGCATGCCGCCCGCATTCGCAACCACACTGCCAAACCGCGGATCCATCTCCCTCACAAACCCGCCAATTTCGCAGGGTGCCGGCTGTTCTTCGATGGCTGACTGCCGCGCGTGGTAAGCCTCAGCCAGGTGGTACATCACCGCGCCGTTGTAGTTGGTGTACTGGCTTGCCGGTTGGTACCCGATACGGTCTGTCGGGTCGAAAAAGTTTTTGGTCACGTAGAACGAGCCGGCCCAGCCCTCGTCCTCTCGTTTCCAGCGCTGAATGCTTTGAAACGCAAGCTGCGCCGCACGCCGATACTGGCCGGCGCGATGCGTATCACCGGCTGCAAAAGCCCGCTCTGCCATCACCTCAAAGATGAGCTGGTACAACACATCGTTGAACACGTGGTTGTCGGTGCGACCATTGGGTGGGCACTGCCCTGACGGATCTTGCAGCCACAAGCTGGTTTCAGTACCGCGCTCGACGAGCTTGATCATTTCTTCAGCAGAAGGCCCATCGTAGCCGGCAGCAATCAACGCAAGCAGGTTGCCACGGCCAACTGCCTCCACAGCATGCGACTGCCGGTGACTGCTCCAATCTTGATACAGATTCCAATCATCCGAGGCAATCCGCTCCCGTTGGGACCGCTTGTGCCAGCCATCTTCGATAAAATCTACAACGGTTTCTCGATCAACGAGGCCGGCGTTGTAGCGAAGCCACTCGCCCTTCATGGGATACGTACGCCAGTTGTTTGTCCGGCTCCGCATCCCTTTAATCACGTGTTTTATACGAAACGTTAGCCGCGATCGCCATTGATCAATCGTAGTTTCATTTGCGTGATCCGTATACAAGGTAATGGCTGTGGTGAGGGGTGCGATAAAGAACTCACCATGCCCGTCGGGAATGTGTTTGTGTCCACGGGAAAGCGCAAGGGTGGCGTGATCCATCGCAAGGATTCCTGCATCGCGTAAATCGTCAGCGCGGCCGGCGTGGAGCAGTGTCCCCAACGCATGCGCAAAATAAGGGGTAGCGTATTGATGTTCGCGCCCAAGAAACGGGTCGATGATTGCCCCATTTTCCTGCTGATGTTGCACGGTAAATCGAACAATCCCTTCAACAGCATCCAGTATAGCTTCAGGCTTTATCGAAAGGGGCTGCCAGGGCCTCGCGGTCAGATGAAAACCTGGTTGCCCGGTTGCCTGCCACCCGCTGGGCAATTCATCTTGTGATACCAGCGGCCAACGCAGAAAAGGTACTGTGAGGCCGGCGAGTATCTGCTTAACAAAACGACGTCGCTGGTGTGTATCCATGGCGGTACCTAAAAACATTTTGACGTGAAAACCTATTTCAACCCTTTGATAATGCGCATCCAGTCAGCCGGCGATACCTGGAAGTCAGCCTCAAGCCGGTGTGTAACAGTCTCTCGCATGGACGCAGGAAACACGTCAGCGCCGTGTAAAGCGCCAAATATCGCACCCGCAACCTGCATGTAAGAATCTGTATCGTATCCAAATTCCATGATGAGTTGCATCGTCGCCAGCGGATGGTAATCGGTGAGATGCGCGCAGGCAAACGCAACCGTCATCGGGACCCAGGCTTCCCACCAGGTCTCAGCTTGTAGCTCTTCTTCTAGCAACCTGAACAACCGATACGGCCGGCCTTCTGCGCGTTCAGCAACATCAGCAGCAACATCGAGCCACCGGGAAAGCCGGCGCGGCACCCAGCCAATCTCCCCAAACCCATACGGATCTGTTTCACGCATCGCCGCCTCGACCATCGCCCAGTCTGCATTGTCCCCAAGGGCCGCAGCAAGACCAGCAACCAGCGCAGCGTTCATGTCGCGCCCGATGCCGTTATCCATAAAATCCATGTCCCACGTGGTCAGATATGCCGTTTCGGGCTGGCCCGGCGTGAGGGCTGCCAAGGGCAAAAATGGCATTTGGCCGGCCATTGTTGGGATACCACCCCATTGCCGCTCGGGTGGACGGGCGCGCTGCAGATCGCGTTCACCCAGTGTCCATCGCGCAGCATAGGCAAATTCTTCGAGCCAAAGCTGGGGCAGATCACCGTAAACACTTGATGTGTCAGCATACCATGCAAGCAAGGCTTCTGCGAAATGGGTACGGCTCGGCTCGCCGGCTGCTTCGAGGCTACGGAAGAACATGATTTTGAAGCGCGAGTCGTCGGTAACCGTTCCGGCTGGTGCGTTGGCGCGCCACTGTCCATACGACTCAGGATTCGGCCGGCGCGTGTAGGGTTTGAGTCTGAAGCGACCCGCTAACTGTTGGATGCCGACTGAAGATAGCACGGTATCGGTGCGCGTCCACACACTCTGATCCGGCGACTGGAATTCATCCGGTCCGCCAGCGGCATCTCCGATCAGTGCACCAAGTAACAACCCCTCGATGCGCGCATCTAGCGCCGGCTGTGCAACAACAGCGGTTGAAACGCTACAGAAGAATAGCGCGCTCGTTATGGATATGAGAAATGAAAAACGTATCATGGCTGCGCAGTTTAAAGCGTAACTAACAATCCTGGTAAAACATATGCAATCCGATGTTTTCTTTCAGTTGGATGATCGGGCACAATTGACGGCGTTTCTCAAGGAAAAAGGATGGATTGCTGCAGACGAAACGGTTGTCAGTATATCAAAAGCCGGCGAAGGTAACATGAACTTCGTCGCTCGGGTGCGTACCGATGGGCGCTCGGTAATCTTCAAACAATCGCGCCCGTGGGTAGAAAAATACCCACAAATCGAAGCCCCCGTTGAGCGCATTGAAAGCGAGGTAGCGTTTTATGAGGCGGTAACCCCTTACCCTGAAATCCAGCCGGGTATGCCCAAGCTGCTGGCTGTCGACCGCGAGAACAGGTGTGCCTTGTTTGAGGATTTGGGCGAGGTTGATGACTACGCAAACATGTACAATCACGACCGGGCACCCGCCTCCGAAATCAGCCAGCTTCTCAAGTGGTTGAGCCAACTGCACAACCTTTCTTTCGATGACCCCCTGAAAAAACTCCTGTCCAACAGGGCCATGCGGCAACTCAACCATGCGCACCTGTTTGACATCCCCCTCCAGCCCGAAAACGGACTCGAGCTCGACAACATCACCCCAGGCTTGCAAGCCGTTGCCACAGCACTCCAGCAAAACAGGGCATTTGTAGAGCAAGTTCACGCACTCGGCACCCTGTATCTCGAAGATGGGGATACGCTACTCCACGGTGATTTTTATCCCGGCAGTTGGGTACGAACGGCAAACGGCCCCAAAGTGATTGACCCTGAATTTGGATTCTTCGGGCCGGCGGCTTACGACGTTGGGGTTTGTATGGCGCACCTGTTCATGGCTGGGTATGAAGCATCCACTTTAAAGGATCTTATGCAGTCTTATGCGTCGCCGGCTGACTTCGATTTCAATCGTGCGCACCAGTTTGCGGGTATGGAAATCATGCGCCGGCTCATTGGTGTTGCACAACTTCCGCTCGATCGCTCACTGGAAAGCAAGTCGGCATTACTCAATCAGGCAAAACACCTGGTCATCCATCCAGAACAACACAACTGGATCGGCTAAATACCTCGAAAGAGCGAATTTCGAAAATTTATAGAGATTTACCCCACACGCGCTTCCACCTTTTCACTTCGCTTTAAAGAGCGCATAGTACAGATTTACGTGCGTTCGCTTCGATATCTTTTATACACGCCATCCAATCCTGGAATTGTTCGTTCCGGGAATAGACCCTTCAGACCCACATGCCATGCCGTACACGTACCACATCGATGCCGATGCCCAGGAGATTGAGGTCAATTTTACAGGGCACCTTACTGGAAAAAACATTCTAGATATGTTAACGGAAGTGTTTTTCCATGACGACTGGAACATGAGCTTCCCACACTACTGGGACGGGGCAGCCATTACGAAGCTCGACTTTGGGTATGCTGACTTCGAAATGATCAAGCCTATTGTTCAGGCAATACAATTGCCAGATGACATTATTTGTGGTCCAATGGCAGTCATTGTGCCCAATCGCGTTACCTATGCAATCGTCAGGGCCGCGCATGCGGCGATTGGCAGGAATTATAAACCTTTTGGTATTTTCAGAGCCCGTAATGATGCCAGGCTTTGGGTAAACCACTACTTTGCTACTAACAATTTTGAAATGCGCAACCAGCGTAAAATTCTCTGGCAAAGCGCCTGATTTTTTGGCCCAGCAGAAAGACCCACAAACCCAACGCGCCCGCAGGCTCGTTGGGTTTTTTCGTATTGATCCGTATTGCTATCAGACAATCATCCTTTCTTGCCGCTGCGATTTATTATATTTACCCGCTGCACGCACCCCGAATACACCATAGACATGAGACTCCAGGGAAAAACGGCACTCGTAACAGGCGGCGGCACAGGCATAGGCCGAGCCATTGCGATGTGCTTTGCAAAGGAAGGCGCCAGGGTAGCCATAAGTGGCCGCCGGCAAGCTAAGCTAGATGATGTAGCCAACACGCTGGGACAACATACGTTGACCCGGGCAGTTGACGTGACAGACCATGCGCAAGTGCTACAAATGGTTGAACAGGTCATTTCAGCGTGGGGCCGCATAGATATCCTGGTTAATAACGCAGCTGTGATCACCAGCCGGACATCTCTGACTGAAACACCGTTGGAAGCCTGGGATGAAATGATGGACATCAATGTCCGCGGTATTTTTTACTGCTGCAAAGCCGTATTGCCGCACATGATGCAACAGGGCGCCGGCTCAATCATCAACATTGCTTCCGTATCCGGACAACGCGGACAGCCATCAAATTCAGCCTACAGCACAACCAAAGGTGCTGTGATGAATCTTACCCGGTCAGTAGCTGTCGATTACGGTCCGCATGGTGTGCGTTGTAATTCTATTTCGCCGGCACTCGTGCGTACAGAAATGGCAGAAACACGCCTGCAACCAGACGAGGATTGGGACACCCGTGCAGCCAAAGAATGGATCCCCAATTACCCACTGGGCCGTATCGGAACGCCAGAAGACATCGCGTATGGCGCCCTGTTTCTGGCATCAGACGAAGCCGCATGGGTTAGCGGCATCGACCTGACGATGGATGGGGGCAAAATGGCCAAACTCTAACGATAGTTCAACACCCCATCGAATCGGCCTGCCAGGTCTCCCAAACCCCTCACGCCTCTCACAATGAAGAAGCCGCTGTACCATCACGTCTCTCATACATTAAAGGGCTTGCTGCTTTGTTTAGCAGCACTGCTTATGTTGGGCGGTTGCAGCAGCACAAAACAATACGTAAGCAAAACGTTTGAGGCCTGGTCTGCCGCGCACCCGCCGCTTTCATTCTCCAGACAACACCGCGTTTTCCTCGTAGGAAATACAGGAGAAATTGCATCTGATTACCCTGCACTGACCCTGCTGCAAAAAATGACGCAGCAAGCAGGCGCAAACAGCACCACTATTTTTCTGGGCGACCAGGTACCGTGCTGTGGCTTACCCGATTCGGGTCACGTAGATCGGCCTGCCATTGAAGCACACTTGCGCCGGCAACTGGATGCCGTTAAAAAAGCCCCGGGCAACGTTTACTTTATCGCCGGCGACCAGGACTGGAACGGCCAACGTGGCTCGCTCACCCTCCGAAAAAACCAGGAATCCTTTATCGAACAATACCTCGGACGAGGTAACATATTTCTCCCCGACAACGGTTTCCCTGGCCCCGAAGTATTAAACCTTGGCAAAAACATCCACCTCATGCTGCTTGATACGCAATGGTGGTTATCTGAGGGAGAAAAAGCATTTGGCGACACAGGCGACTATGACCTGCAGGAAGCGTCCGACTTTTTGCGGGAAATGCAGGAGAAACTCTACAAATATCGAAACGACAAACTGCTGATTGTCGGCCATCATCCATTCTATTCCAACGGGAATCATGGCGGGCATTTCTCGGCAAAAGAGCACCTGACTCCACTGCCTTTTTTTGGTTCACTCGAGCCATTCTACCGGCGCTACGTCGGCAATACACAAGACCTCGCTCATCATTCATACAAATTGCTGAAAGCGGAATTAAACAAGCTTTTTGAAGAGAAAGAGCTTGTCTTTGCAGCGGCACACGATCAGAGTTTACAGTATTTCCCCAAAGGTACAAACAGGGCACGCCGGCATTTCCTCGTCAGCGGGTCAGCATCTCGCGGCGACTACGTTGCAACAGGTAGAGGCGCAGGTTTCACGTCGGGCAACCCCGGCTTTCTGGTACTGGATTATTACGAGGATAATTCGATCTGGCTAACGGCCTGGGAAACAACACCGGAAAGACCAGCAGGCACGATGGTGTTCCGGTATCCCATTCAGCCGGCAGCACCGGCCCCCATTTCGGAAGCGGTGTCGCCTGCCATGGCGAGCAAGCTACCGAATTATGCAGACAGCACGGTCATTGTGCCCGCCAATGCTGATTACAACAAGGCCTCAGGATTCAAACGATTGCTGCGCGGAAATTTACACAGGGATTTGTGGGGCACACCGGTTGAAGTGCCGGTACTGGATATGGGAACAGAAGCCGGCGGATTGACACCGGTCAAAATAGGTGGTCGGGGCCAATCGATTTCGCTCCGCGTTGTCAATCCTGAAGGGCGCGAATATGTGCTGCGCTCGGTTGATAAAGAGGCTGGAAAAGCGTGGGGTCCAGAGCTGCAATCATCGTTCTTGCGCACCTTGATTCAGGATCAGATGTCGATGCTGCATCCGTATGCTGCATTTGTGCTGCCTCCCCTTGCAGATGCAGCCGGCGTATTTCACACCAACCCGAAGCTATTTTACGTACCCGATGACCCGCGACTTGGGCTGTCGCGGGAAAAACTAGCCGGCAAACTGGTGCTCTTCGAAGAACGCCCCGACGAAAACATGTCGGATGTACCCGGCATGGGTGGGACAACAAATGCTGTCAGTTCGTTTAAACTGTTCGAGAAAATCGCGGATGATAACGACCATCGTGTCGACGCTCGTGCCTTTGCGCGAGCGCGCCTGTTCGACATGCTCATCAACGACTGGGATCGACATCCCGATCAGTGGCGGTGGGCCACGTTTGAGCCGGCAGACAGCGTAGGGAAAATCTACAAACCCATCCCTCGTGATCGCGACGTAGCTTTTTCGGTAGTAGACGGCGTGGTCCCAACGCTCAGCAAAATTTTCTTCGACCCCAAATTCCAGGAATTTGAAAGCCGGTACGGCTACATCAAAGGACTCAACAAAAACGGACTCGCCCTGGATCGACGATTTACTGCAACACTCACCCGCAACGACTGGATCGACATTGCAGACAGCATGATGGTCGCGCTGAATGATACGGTAATCGAGGAAGCGATCAAGCAGTGGCCGGCACCCATTTTCGAAAAAGATGGGATGTATACCATCGAAACACTCAAAAGCCGGCGTGATCAACTAAATGCCATTGCAGTTGAATATTATGAAACCGTCCTCGCCCCTACCATCGATTTTGTAGGCAGCAACAAGCATGAGCGGTTTGAAGTAACGCGATTAAACGACCGACAAACCGAAGTAGTCGTGTATAAAATTTCGCGTAAAGGCGCCCTACGCAAAGAGCTATTCCGACGTACCATTGAGCATACAGAAACCCGGGAAATCAGGCTTTATGGACTCGATGGAAGCGATCAGTTTGTGGTCTCGGGTAACGTAAAAGAAAGTGTTTTTGTTATTGCAGTAGGTGGTCCCGGTGTTGATGCATTCACCGATCAATCCAGCGTTATCGGCAGTCGGCGGCACACTCGATTCTATGACACAGAAAGCAATAACACGTTCGAGACCAGTCGGGAGACAAAAGTTGTGCGCTCAGACGAGCCGGCGAACAATGCGTACGACTTCCACGGGCACAAGTACGACCTCGTCCGCCCGATGGCATTTTTTGGGAGCAACAAAGACGATGGGTTATTGCTTGGGGGTGGTATTCGAACCACGCGTCATCGGTTTAGAAAAGCACCTTTTGCTCAGTTACACATGCTACGTGCCAATGTGGCCCTAAACGCCCGCTCCTTTAACCTGGCCTATGAAGGTCGGTTTACAGATGTCTTTTCCGGTTGGGATGTCAATTTGCTTTTTGATGTACGCTCGCCCAATTCCATCCGCAACTTTTATGGATTTGGCAATGAAACAGATGACCAGGGTAGGCCTGAGTCCTTTTTCAGGTCGCGCTACGCCCAGGTTACCTTTACGCCGGCTCTCCAGAAAAACCTTGAACAAGGCGCCCGGGTGCGCATCGGGCCGCGAGTGTTTTATGCCAATGTTGAGCAGGATACCAGCCGTTTTATCGGCCAGCAGATAGCCATGGAGCAAGTCAACGTTGATGGGCAATGGTACGCCGGCCTTGAAACAGCCGTTGTACTCGAGAGCATCGACAAAGCCCTGAATCCGCGGCAAGGGTTTCGCTGGCAAACAACCATCGAGGCTAATCTCGGCATCAACGAAGCCGCAACATCGTTCAGTACGCTCACCTCCAACCTTTCGCTTTATCTTTCTCCAGGAACGTCCCGGCAATATACGCTCGCACTACGCGCCGGGGGCACCCATGTGGTAGGAGACTTTCCGTTCTATGCCGGCGCCGCACTGGGCAGTAAAACATCCCTGCGTGGTTTTGCAAGTACCCGATTTACAGGACGCTCTGCATTCTACCACAACGTCGAACTACGCGCAGAGATCGCCCGCTTCTCAACCTATATTGCCGTAGGCTCCTTCGGTATCCTTGGCTTCCTCGACAATGGACGGGTATGGACCGATGATGAGTCTTCAAAGCGCTGGCATCAGGGCTACGGGACCGGTGTCTGGTTTGAGCTATTCAATCGGGTTGTACTTTCCAGTAGTGTCGGCTTTTCAAACGAAGACACGACGGTCAATGTTAAGCTCGGCTTTATGTACTGAGGGGATACACAGGAATTCTTGTGTTTATTGTTAAAGATTTTTGCTTTCAACAATGCACTTCAATCCTTTCCGACTGTCAGAATAAATGGCTGTATCGATCCTGCGTTAAGGTGCATGGCGAAAACGCTATCGAAATGCGGAGAACGGCCCAACAGTAATTTGAGAGGATTGTTAAATTTTTTTTAAGCACCCTCTTATTCTGGCATGAAATGTGACGATATTTTTAGTAACCAAGGAGAGTGCATCTAGGCACAAACTTTTGCCTGAGTTATTGGTCGTGCGCAAGACCAACTAATCAGATCTGAAATTCAGGCAACGCTTCTGTTATTCTATCAATCATGTAGCTTTCAGGTACGCTAGGAAACCTGTCAAATCTATCGTGATGTCTGTGTAGTACGCCTTACGGAAGGCTTACCGCATATCCTGACGCAAACCAATTCGCAGCCTCGCTCACGCTGCGATACTCCTCTGCTGCCGCGTGGCTTATGCTTGGCTGCGCTGCACTTCGGAACCCGATTACAGTCCTTTTTGATCTCAAAAATCTCGCATTTGAGATCCAGGCCTTTCTATATCCGGTTGCGACGCAAGCAAACTGCGGAAGACGCACGAAGACAGGTTAGGAGCATACCAGGGCTCGCCTATCCTAACTATGTAAAATGTCTGTTCTGTATCTAAATCCGATGTCCAAATGTGGGTCTCGTTCTAAGGTAAGCCGCTTATTTTTATTGTTGATGTTTTGTTTTTTGACGGCCCCAGTGCTTGCGACCCCAACAACTTCCTATACACTTACTGGCACTGTTCTCGATAGTGAATCCGGCGATATTCTCGTTGGCGCACACGTATTTGTACTTGAATCAACGGTAGGTACCATTACTGATGAAGCCGGCAATTTTACGCTCTCGGGGCTCACGGCCGGCGAACTGAAAATTGGTGTATCCATGGTGGGCTTTAGCCCCTATACATTTGCCGTAAATCCAGCCAACACGGCACAACAGGTGTTCAAAATTAACCTGACGCCCCAGGTGTATGAACTCGAACAAGTTGTTGTAACCGGCAAACGAAACCGGCGCTGGCGCAAACAACTCAAGCAGTTTACGCACCACGTTATTGGTGACACTGATAATGCCAAACAAACAAAAATTGTAAATCCCGAGGTACTACATTTTGTACAGCGCAAAGGCATCTTGATTGCTGAAGCAAAACAGCCACTGATCATCGAGAACAATGCGTTGGGGTATCGTATCCATTACACCCTCGTACACTGTGCTATTCAAAACAAGCGGCCGCAATACAAAGGTATTGCCCGCTTTGAGGAAATGGAGCCAAAAAACGAGAAGGAAGCAAAACACTGGATTAAAAATCGGGACCGCGCTTACAAAGGCTCGTTTAAACACCTGCTCCGCACAATGGCCAGTGTCACCAACATGGATGAATTCAAGAAAGAAGGCTTCCACGTTGCGCAAGTCAACGAATTCCCGGAAACCATCCAGTCATATGATCGCTCCATCTGGAAAAACAGAGACCCGATCCATGCGCTGGTTAGAAAGAAAGAGACCCAAAACGAAAACCTGCTGCACATCAAAAACTACCTCCTCATCACCTATTCAGGCGAACTTGAATCGAACCGCTATGTACGGAACCACATGATGCACCTCAGGGAGCCAGACGTGCAGCGTTCGTCCATTGAATTGCGGGCGGATACTACGGTATTCCATGACCTGGGCTACCTGTAC
This sequence comes from Rhodothermales bacterium, assembly GCA_965263205.1. Taxonomy (GTDB): domain Bacteria; phylum Bacteroidota; class Rhodothermia; order Rhodothermales; family JAHQVL01; genus JBCCIM01. The sequence goes on along the minus strand of CBDHHF010000025.1, from coordinate 548,700 downwards.
GACGCGTACAGTGTGGTGCTCCACGGGTATATGGGATGGGAGCGAATGGCAGAAATGCTGCCACTGGATTATGCTCCCGTTGATGGGTAAAATTGTAAAAAACGCAACTTTTTTTGCTTGTTTACCGAATACACGGAATGTAATTACTGCGAAAGACGTCTGGTGAACACACAGACTCGAAGACACAATCTGTAGTGAGAACCTTTAACAAATCTAAGAGGAACAGCTATGTCTTCATACAACGCAAATTCCGAATATTCGCGCAAGCGTACGCATCGCACAAGAAAACTTTTTAACCGCGTCCGTAGACCAGGAAGAAAACGCCTTTTCTAAATGCGAGCACTACATATTTGCATACCCTAAGCTCTCAACCATTGGTTGAGAGCTTTTTTTGTATACCCACTTCACGCTTAACAAGCTACAACTTGATACAGCACACGTTGCAACCTGCTAGCCTGCACTACTCAACAACAATAAAAGAACGCGTGCGGTGTACGTTATCGGCCAGGTTGCGGGCAAAGTACACACCCGCCGGCCAGGCATCGACCTCGATATGTAATTGCTGCCGGCCCGCTATTTCTTCCTGGTATACCCGCTGTCCGAGCACATTATAAATTTCTACAACCTGCCGGCCTGCCCCATCGCCACGTGGTACGCCATCAAGCGCAACCTGCAACATATCGCCACTGGCCACAGGATTGGGATACAGCGCAAAACCTGTCTGCTGAGCCGGCTGCTGCTCAGACTCAATACTGACAACCCGTTCACCCGAGAAATAGCGCAATCCCAACGCAAAGGCGTCTACACCAATCCGCTCTCCAATAAGGCGACCGGGAATGTCATCTACGGGTGGATGAATGCCGCCCCAAATGCGGGAAAGACTGGTCTGGTCCGAAGCGTCACGGTAGGTAGCCCACTGCAACGTCACATCCACACTTGGTCCGCGCTCAAAGACCAGGAATTCATTAGCCGGCGCATGGAACTCGCCAATGCCTCCGGGAAAAAACGGATCACCCGTAAGCAAGGTCATCACTTCTGCAGCTGCCCGGGAAAACGTTGAGTGTCCCGATATGTATCCAGCAAACGGCGGCGTGATAAATGAGGGTCGCTGGTACGGCCACCAGTTTTCCGCCAAAATCCAGTCAACGCCGGCCACATCAGCAGCGGGATCTTCGATGAAGTCTGGCCCCTTCCAGGCGTAGAGTTTTATTTTGCCAACGTGCTCGTTTTCAGGGCCGGCGAGTGTATCGCCTTCTTCAACCAGTTCGATATAGCCAGGCACCAGGGGAATGCCATCGATTGCGTAACTCGCCAGCGTAGAATCGGTGCGCTGTCCTTGATCAGCCATGTAGCGAATCGCCGAAATCGGACGCACGTAATCATACCAGCCTTTGATGCCCCAGGCAGCTACCGCTGCATCGTGCACGGCACCTCCAAGTAAAAAGTAGGCCTTAATATCCCACTCGAGCGAATCCAGTTCGTCGCCGGCTCCTTCAAATCGCTTTTCAAATTCCGGGTGATCGTTGACGTAATTCAAAATGGTAAACCAATGCCCTGGCGGTGTCTCTGAATCGGGTCCATCAGCCCAGAATTCAGCCAATACCCGCGCATAATCGCCAAGCGGCACCTCCTGGGGTTCATAGGGCATACGGGTCACTGGATTCAGGTAGTATCCACGGCCCGGGTCGCCGCCTTCTGTATCGTTGTAGAAAAATCGAAGTTCTTCGATCGTTCGAGGAAAAAATTCGCTATCCAGGTTGCCAAGTGCCCCCGGAGAAATGTCGATTGTTGCACTGTCTTCAGGATCGAGATGCGCAGACCAGAGAGCCACCAACGCAAATCCCCAGGCGTACTCTTCGCTCAGATCTTCTCCCGTCTCAGGAAGAAGGTAAGGTGGCGGCCCGGGATCGTGGTACACGTAGTAGGTTTGGCCGCGCCGTTCGTAGAAGGTCAGGTTCTCAGATGTCAACGCAAACGGAGACACCTGGCCCCATTCAGCCCCCAGGAACGGAGGCACTCGAATGGGAATAGGGTTGCCGGCTTGATCGATAAAATCCAATGACAACGGCTGCCAGCGGTTGGGATCAGACATCGTCTGGTTACCCGGCAAGGTTGGCACCAGCGCCAAATTACGTGGGCTATAATTAAGGTTGCCGTAATCGGCCGCCTCATTGGCGCCATCCTGCATACCAAAATCGATGATGCACGAAGCGATGTAATTACCGAGTGCGGCGGCGTTGCCTGTTTGGTACGCAAGTGACGTGTCTGCGGCATCGTAACCAAGCGAAACTAAGCAACGAATCGAATTTTGGCAGGGATTCGTCGGCTCCGGGTGAACGGCTGAAACGATGGGACAGGATACGGTAGGCAGCGTGACTTATCGCTTTGGCACGCGCGGCTTCCATGGCTTCGGTGGCCTGAAAACCATCAAAGGCACAGGGAAATTGGCGAACCGTTTTGCCCAGAAAATAGGGGCCGGCTGTGCCATCAAACACGGTCCATGCATCGTACATTGCAGCCGAAACATGAAAAAGGTTGCGCGCATGCACCGTGGGGCGGGCAAAGTCGTTTCGAATCGCATTCAACAAGACTTCATTCCACTGCCGCGCCACAGAATGCTCCGAGGTTGAATCCTGTGCAACTACAGCCGGTGGAAGGGCCGTCGTGCCGAATAAAACCGCACTAAACAAACATGCAAACAGAAAAAACCAGCGATAGGTATGCTGCATAGGTGGGGACTACAAAGTTTACAAAATGTGTAAGACGGGAAACGTATTGCCTCGAAAGCTAATGACTATTGGCTATATATACTATACAATTCATCTACCCTGTACATACACGGGCAGAAGACTTTTTATTAGATTAACCCATTTTAGACGGGTATAGCCGTTGCAACGACTTTTTAGAAGATTGCTGGTTAAAGAAGTGCTCTGGCCATCGAAGGCCGGTTTTTTGATAGACACCAACGGCACGCACCTCCATTGTATCTACCCTCATCGACAGAATTATTTTGAGCAAACACAAAGGCCATAAAAAAGGAGCCACAAAAGGATCGAAGCAGGCGCGTACAAACCGATCCAGGAAAAAGCAGGCAAAAACTAAATGGGTGCTTGGAGGGGTATTGCTTGCAGCGGTATTGGTTGCCGGCTTTTTTGCATTACCCTACCTCACACCAACGCCTGCTGTCGTACAGCCTGCTGATGCAAGCCGGCTCGACCCTGCCGTCGACGCACTACTCAAACCACTCATCCAAAAAGCTGAAGCGGCTCCGCGAGAAGCGGCCCTACATGCAGACCTCGGCCTTGCGTATGAAGCCAATGGGCTTTGGAAAGAAGCATCTCAGAGCTACGCAAATGCGCTGCAGTTGGATAAAAAAGAAACAAACTGGCAACTCCACAAAGCTATTGTTGATCGGCAAGCGGGCGATTTTGAAGGTGCGCTAGCGAATTTGCAAACCCTGGCAACCCGTGCACCGCAAACCGCTGTCATCCAAAACCATTATGGCGAAGCACTCCTGGAAGCCGGCGATATCAAGACGGCTGAGTCGGTATTCAGAACACTGGTGCAACTTTCGCCAGGATCTGCACAGGGCTACGTTGGCTTAGGCGACATTATGCTTCAGCAAGGTGCCGGCGAATCGGCTGTGCAGGTGTTGGAGCAAGCCGTTGCACTCGATCCGCGCTACAAGCAAGCGCAGTATCTGCTCGGGCGTGCTTACAGCGCAGTAGGTCGCGAGGCAGAAGCAACAGCAGCACTCGAAAAAGGCGTCGATGCAAAAATTCAGTACTTGCCCGACGCGCTCTCTCAAAAAATTGCGACCTATACAGTAAATGTTAGCGGTCGTATCAGTCAAGCGAGTACGCTACTTGATACGGGTAACCCGGAGCAAGCAGCAAGATTACTGGAAGAATCGTACATCTATCACAATACCAATGTGATGTTGCTCAATACATTGGCTTCGGCCTACCTGAAAACCCGCCGGCTCGACGACGCGCATCGGTTGCTAAATCGGGCGCAAGAGTTAGATCAAAACCAGTTTTTCACCTACCTCAACCTGTATACCTGGGCGCTGCGATCCAACAAGAAAGAGGAAGCATTGCAGTATGCAGATGAGGCCATCGCCCGGGCTCCTGAACGCGATGATACACACCTCGCCCGTGCGCAAGCGCTTGCAGAATTAGGTCGACTTTCCGAAGCATTGGAAAGCGCAAAGCGGGCACTGGAAATTGATGGGAGCAAAGCCGGCAACCACGGCCTCGTGGCAGATATCAACTACAAACAAGGCAACCTCGCACTTGCTGCGCTACACTTCGAAGAAGCACTCACCCTGAATCCCAATTTGCTGCCGGCCCTGGTTGGGCTTGCCAATATCCGAATGGAGGAACCCGACCTCGACGCAGCGCGCACACTCGTGCAACGCGCAAGCCGACTGGCTCCCAATCACCCGCGCGTGCAACAACTCGCAGCAAAATTAGCCAACGCACGATGAATCAGTATGCCCCTATGGGTCGTCAGGCAGGTTGGATTTTGCTAATCCTTCTGGCCATGTCTTGCCAATCACCTGACTCAGCACCAGCACCCACACCAACGCCTGATTGGTTTGAAGAAGTAGCAACTCAGATGGCCGTCGATTTCACGCACGTGCGCACAACAGCCTCCAATTTCTACTTTCCCGAAATTATGGCCGGCGGCGTAGCCTGGCTGGATGTGGATAACGATGGGTGGATGGACTTGTACCTTGTGCAAGGAGGCGATATACACGATGGTGATATACAAGTTGGCGATGCAGAAGAAGATGCCTTGCCGGGCAACAAACTCTTCAGAAACATCGACGGTCAGCGGTTTGAAGACATTACAGCTTCAGCCGGCGTTGGTGATACTGGTTATGGCATGGGAGCTGCTGCCGGCGATTTTGATAACGATGGGGATACAGATCTGTTTGTAACCAATGTAGGCCCGAACGTCCTCTACCAAAACAATGGCGATGGCACATTCACTAATGTAGCGGAAACGTACGGCGTTGCTCATCCGGGATGGGGTTCAAGCGCAGCCTTTGCAGACGTTGATAACGATGGGTGGTTGGATTTATACGTCGTCAACTACATCAACTGGGCACCATCTCGAGAACTGGCGTGTTTCTCAGGCGGAACTGGCCGCGATTATTGCCATCCTGATAATTACCGTGCGCCGGCAACAGACCTCCTCTACATAAACAATGCAGGCCAGGGTTTCACCGATGTATCCCAGGCAGCTGGTATTGCCGGCACTTCAGCGAACGGCCTCGGCGTCGTGCCTGGCGATTTTAATGGTGACAACGCTCTCGATTTCTACATCGCAAACGACGGCAATCCCAATCATTTATGGGTCAACAACGGGGATGGTACCTTTACCGACAAAGGCCTGCTTTCCGGCACAGCTGTTAACAGGCAAGGTACTGCTGAAGCCGGCATGGGTGTCGCAGCATTTGATCTGGAGAATGATGGCGACCTCGACTTATTTCTCACTCATCTCAGAGATGAATCGAATACCCTCTACAGAAACGACAACGGCAATTTTCAGGATGTGACGCTCGCATCGAGCCTTTCTACAGCCAGTTTGCCATACACGGGCTTCGGATTAGGGGTAGCTGATTTCAACAACGATGGTCATTTGGATATCTACGTAGCCAATGGCAAAGTTGGCAGAGGTACGGGTACAGCATCCGCAGATCCGTTTGCAGAACCAAACCAATTGTATCGAGGTACGGGTGGCGGCCACTTCAGCCTGGTTGTACCCGACGGTGGGCTCGCAGACTTACCGCTTGCTACAAGCAGAGGCACCGCTGTTGCGGATTTTGATAACGATGGCCGGCTAGATCTTGCGATAGTAAATAGCCAGGCCTCCTTGCATCTATTACACAACGTGTTGGAAACGGCAGGAAGTTGGATCGGATTTATTTCTGAGCCGGCAACCGGCGTGCGTATCAAACTTGAGTCATCAGTTGGCGACTTTTACCGCGATGCACAGCCAGCCGGAAGCTATCAGTCGAGTAACGATCCGAGGGTTCATATTGGCTTACCCGTAGATGCCACCGTACACGCTGCGGTAATCAGTTGGACAGATGGTAGTGAAATCCGACTGGAAAATCTGGCAACACAGCAATACCATCAAGTCAAACAACCCTAAGCTGCCTACTCTTCAACCAACACCACCGGCTCTACCCACACACGCCCACCCGTTTCGAGTCGGTACATGTAGAGTCCCGGTGCCGCATCTGTAGCATCGAACACCTCTCGATACCTGCCGGCTTTGCGCGTACTGTTGACCAGTGTTTTTACAAGCCGCCCTGCCTCGTTGTAAATGGTTAGCCGTACACGCGCACGCCTGGGAATGGCATATTCAATGGTTGTTGCCGCCGTGTATGGATCAGGGTAGCTGCTTACGGCATAGGCTTTGGGTGCCGGCAGCGTTGCTTCGACGACTTCCGAATATACCGATGAACCATCAAAGCTCACTTGCTTGAGCCGATACATCACCTGCGCAGCATCGGTCACATCACCTTCGTCATAGTAAGCATACGATTGTAGCGTATCGGACGTGCCGCTCCCCGAGACAAACGCCAGGGTAACCCAGGGCCGCAATCCTTTGCTGTGCGTCCGAACGGATCGCTCAACTTCAAACCGGGCATTGTTGCGTTCACTAAGCGTAGACCAGTGGATGACCATGGCGCCGTTTTCAAAACGCGCATCAAACGATTCGAGGTTAAGCTCAGGTGAATTGCCCGGTTGTTCGGTGGCTAAAGAAAGTTCAACGTTTGACAGCACGGGCGCGGCCGTCTGTGCCGCAACGAAAGCAGGATAACAGGCCAGCAAAAACAGCAGGCCAACCCGCTTGACTGGTGTGATCATGGGGCGTCAGGAGATAAGATGTGAGCAAGACGAGACGTAGCCCGTCAGGCCAGGAGATGTTGCTGAAGTGCAACAGAAGAAATGCAGCAGATACCGGGTACCAGAAATGAAATGGCACCTAACTCAGAAAAGACAAATCAAAGAGACAATGGTGCTTGCTCATTGAACTGATGCAGCGCAAGCTCACGGTACAGTCCATCGGTGGCAAACAGGGTTTCGTGCCGGCCTTCCTGGACAATTTTACCATCATTGATCACCAAAATCCGGTCAGCGTGCTGTACCGTAGAAAGACGATGTGCAATGATGAATGTCGTTCGATTTAACATCAGCCGTTCCAGTGCTTCTTGCACCATGGCCTCAGATGTAGAGTCCAGTGAACTGGTTGCTTCATCGAGCAACAAGATACTCGCATCGCGGAGTACAGCCCGCGCAATGGCAATCCGCTGCTTTTGCCCGCCACTGAGCTTGGTCCCGCGTTCCCCGACGATGGTGTCATAGCCATCGGGTAATTCAAGGATGAAATCGTGCGCATTGGCCGCCGTTGCGGCAGCTTCGATATCCGCTAAAGAAGCACCCAACTTACCATACATTATGTTTTCGCGGACGGACAAATTAAACAACTGGACATCCTGAGATACCACGGCAATTTGCTCGCGCAATGAATGCAAAGTAACCTCGGCAATATCCGAGCCATCGATACGCACAACCCCTTTTCCAGGGTCGTAGAAGCGGGGAATGAGGTTTAACAGCGTGGTTTTCCCGGCTCCACTGGGGCCAACGAGGGCAATAGTTTCCCCAGCTTTTACCTTAACGTTGATGTCGTACAGGATGGTGTGCTCTTCGTCATAGCCAAACGTCACTTGATCAAACTCAACATTGCCGGCAATATCTTGCAGTACTTTTGCATCGGGAGCATTGTGTGTGTCGGGCGCTGTATCGAGCAACTCAAACAACCGCTCCGAAGCACCAGCCGCGCTGTTGAACGACGTGTAGAGCTGCGACATGCCGCCAACGGTTCGGGCAATATTAAAGGCATAGAAAACAAACGCCACCAGATCGCCAGATGTGAGCCGGCCCTCCAGTACAGAAATCCCCCCAAACCAGAACAACCCGATCAGGGCCATCATAAAGACCATCCCGACCGTCGACCAGAAAATACTGCTCACCCAGAGCCGGCGTAAGGCTGTCTGAAAGAGCTTTTCGACGGCACCACCGTACCGCTCGTTTTCATAGGCTTCACGGGCAAACGCCTTGACCACGCGAATGGAAGACAGCGACTCCTCAGCAATGGCTGTACTATCAGCAAGCCGATCCTGCACGTCGCGCGACAGTTTTCGAATTTTCCGCCCAAAGTACTGGGCCATAAGCATAATGGGCGGAATCGTGATGCCAATGATGAGGCTCATCTGCCAATCCAGTACAATCATCAGCACAACCGATCCGATCATCATCATGCTCAGCCGCACCAGTTCCACAAACGAGGTGGTTACTGCTGTTCGAACGGTGCCTACATCATTGGTTAGCCGTGAGGTAAGATCACCCGTGCGCTGATTGGAGAAAAAGCGGAGGTCCAGTTCGTGGAGATGGCTGTATAATCGCTTGCGCAGATCTGTGACAAGGCGTTCCCCTGTCCATTCCAGCATATAGTAGCCGGCAAACCCCACAACAGCCTGGGCAACAAACAGCGCCAACAACAACAGCGTCAGGCGGTCGAGCATACCCCGATTGGCTTGCTCAAAGACGGCGTCAACCATGGTGCGCATACCCATCGGTAGCACAAGCCACACCGATGCGGTAAGCAGCGAAAGGGTAAGCGCAAGAAATAGCCGGCCGCGATACGGACGCGTAAGACTAAAAATCCGCCCCAATGCTTCCAGCAGTTTTTTGGGTGGTCTTTTCTCTTCCTCTTCGCGCCTTTTATTTTCCATCTATTATGGACGTTCTTTTTTGATCATTCGCATAGCCTGCCCGAGCGGCAAACCATCTACACTATTTTTGAAAGATCGAAAGGTCCTTACATCATGTTGAGGTTCAACGTTCCTCAACTTCTCATTGAAAGTGCAAATAGAAATGACCTGAGCCAGAGCCGGCCTTACCGAGTAGAAAGGTCTAATCCCATCCGATGTATGGCCCTGCAAGGGCAACTTTTGGGCGTAATTTGCAAAAAGCAACGCAATTGCCCATCGAAATTGCAATCAAGTACGGCGTCATGCAAACTTATGCGGCGAAACGGAGTGTTAAAGGGGTTTCCCAAAAATTTGTGATCCATCGCAAGCCTGCTCCTCACTGTTTACGCCTCTGGAAATAGTAGAAGCATCAGGCAAACGATTCGCAGTCTCTCCAACCCGAAACGAAGGAAAAATTTGGAAGAGGATTTTTGGGAAGTAATCCTCACAACGTTTAATCCATCCTGATATCGACTTCACTGAACCCATACAGCGTTAATTCATAACCTGCATGAAAGGAAGGAAGGCTATACCCCGGATACAGAATATGCCGCGCGTGAGCGCAATTTTTTTCCCGGCGATCTAGCTCAAAACAATACGGATCAATACCTTGTACGCTACCCAACAACCGTCACGAATGGAAGCAATGGCTCTTACTTCTTCAACGTTCATCTCAGCGACAGATATCGAAGATGACGAACTTGATGATGCATTCGATCTCGAGGACGACGAGTTCGATTTCGATGATGATGATTTGGAGGACGATCTTGAGTTTGATGATGAGGAAGACGACGATGATGATGACGATGATTTCTTCGACGATGAGGATCTCGAAGAACTAGAGTTTGACGACGACGAAGATCTCTTCGACGAAGAAGATTTGGAAGACTACGAGTTTGATGACGATGACGATCTCTTCGATGATGAAGACCTCGAAGATGACCTGGATATTGACGACGATGACGACGACTTCTTCGACGATGAGGATCTCGAAGATTTTGAGTTTGAGGAAGATGATGACCTTTTTGACGACGAGGACCTGGAAGACGAGAACCTCGACGACCTTGATGAGGAATTGGAGGACGATATCGATCTGGACGAAGATGATGACCTCGAGGAAGACCTGATCTAAGTGCAAACAAATAAATCCTGAAGGATTGATCTGTTTGCTGTTAAAGGTTGAACGTTACAGGTTGAAGGTTTTGGCTTTTATCGTTCTGTTATACAGAACAAGATTTATGTCCCCACCCCTCAATATTTAATTGCTTGTACTTAGTACTCTGACAAGTTGGTACTGTCGCGTTCTGAATCCTTTTTATTGGCCGAATCACTACCGCTTCATCCTGCTTACACCACGTAAAGCGAGGAAGCGCATAAGCCGAACAGAATTTTTCAGCACACATCAAAATTTTAAATCCCACTGGAAAGCCTTACTTTCCACGAACGTTTATTTTTGATTCCACCAATCAACAGTTCGCATGGGAACCCCTACTGCTGAAGACACAAGCCAAACCGGCTTTGTAAATCGGATGCTCGGACGCATCGAGGTGATCGGCAATAAATTGCCAGACCCGTCGATGTTATTCCTCATCTCGATGCTCATTATCTGGGTGCTATCCGCGTTGCTAGCACCCGTTTCTTTTACTGACCTTGACCCCCGTACCGGCAACCCTATACAGGTAAACAACCTGCTGACTGGTTCAGCGCTTACCACGTTTCTTTCGCAAATGGTGACCATCTTCACCGGATTTGCGCCACTTGGCGTTGTGCTGGTAGCCATGCTTGGTGTAGGGGTTGCGGATGAAGCCGGCTTTTTTAATACCGGCATCAAGTTGATGCTTGGCAAAACCGCCACCTGGCTCCTTACACCAGTCATCATCCTCGTTGGCCTCCTCAGCCACAGCGCCATTGATGCGGGTTATGTCCTTGTTATCCCGCTCGGGGGTATCATTTTCCACGCAGCCGGCCGGCACCCCATTGCCGGGATCGCTGCGGCATTTGCTGGTGTATCGGGTGGCTTCAGCGCAAACCCTGTCCCCTCCGCGCTCGATCCGCTGTTGCAAGGCTTCACCCAGCCAGCAGCGCAGATCATTAACCCTGAAGTATTGGTTAACCCCCTCGGTAACTACTTCTTCACGGCCATATCCAGTATCCTGATTATCATCCTGGGATGGGTTATCACCGATAAGCTCATCGAACCTCGCCTGAATCGTACCACCAAAGTGGACGAGGACATGGAAGAAGCTGATGATATGAGCACAATCGATCCGCAAGAACGGAAAGCGTTCCGCTTTGCTTCTCTTGCATTAGTTATTGGTCTTGGTCTATTGATAGCAAGTCTTGTCCCTGCAGAGTCTCCGTTTCGTGATGCAAGCGGCTCGCTGAACTCATTTGCAGCGCCAATCATGCAGTCGATCGTACCACTCATCTTCTTGCTATTCCTGATACCCGGTGTTGTGTATGGCTTCATCGCCGGCAAATTCAAGTCGTCAAAAGACATGGTTGACGCGATGACCAAGTCGATGAATGGCATGTCCTATTACATCGTAATGGCGTTCTTCTGTGCGCTGTTTGTGTATGCATTCGGACAATCCAACATCGGCGCATTGCTGGCCGTTAAAGGCGCCACCTTGCTGAAAGCACTCGCCCTTCCGGGCTGGATGACAATCATTGGTATCATCTTCCTCACCGCTTTTGTCAACCTGTTTGTCGGATCTGCTTCTGCTAAATGGGCGCTACTGGCCCCCATCTTTGTGCCGATGCTTATGCAGGTTGGGATCTCACCTGAACTTACACAGGCGGCTTACCGCGTTGGGGATTCGTCGTCCAATATCATTACGCCACTCATGCCTTACTTCCCACTGGTTGTGGTATACTGCCAGCGATACTTCAAGAAAACAGGGATTGGTACGCTGACATCGATCATGATACCCTATTGTATCATCTTCCTGGTTGTCTGGTCGCTGTTCCTGATTCTCTACTGGAGTATCGGTATTCCGCTTGGACTGGGCGCTTACTACGTGTATCCTGCACCGTAAGGAATAACGTACTGTATTAAAAAAGGGATGCTGATTGTGTTCAGCATCCCTTTTTTAATTTTATACACTTGATAGCGGCGTCGGCTTGATGGCTTGCATGTGCCGTTTAAATATCTCGTACCCCACTTTCTCGATAGCTCGGGACCAGGGCATCCATGCTACTTTCTCGATCTGCTCTTCCGCCTGCGGGACAAAACTACGCTCCGGTGTCTCCATCTGGTACCAATACGTCGTTTTAACCTTGTACTTGTTTTTGCGTGGATAGCCGTGCACAGTGGTGCCTAACGATCCGACCATCGTAAGTTTTTTGATACCTACCTCTTCACGCACTTCGCGCAGCGCACACTCCTCAATGGATTCCCCATCGTCAAGTTTTCCTTTTGGTAAGTCCCATACGCCTTTTCTGTAGATCATAAGCACTTCAGGTTCTTTCTTGCCTTCGCGCATGACGTAACCACCGCCGGCAATAACCTCAGAAGGGGGCAAATAGGGATCGATGTTTAGAATCGTATCAGGTAATATCCGGGCAACCTTGACTTTGCTCTCCTTCTTTCCAGCAGGCTCGTAGGACGTGCTATACCCCTGGACAACCAGTATCAAATCCGTGCATGCATCTAATGCATCCGCATAACGGGTGAATAACTCAACGTCAGATACTCCCTTTCGCCTAATGTTTTCAATCTGATCAGACGTGGTACAAAAAAATAATAGCATGGAAAAAGCGCTAACGCAGGACAATGGATTCTATACCAACATAACCAATTCGACTATTTGAAATGAAAAATCGAAAATATGGTCTGTTATGTATTCCCGATTAACCGGGCTTGTTTCTTCAGTTTCAGCCCTCTGAAGCTATTCTTTAGTCATTTAATATTCTGTTAATAAGACACTTGCGCCAGGCAGCGCATACCACTTACCAATCGAGCCATTCAATCATGACAGTTGTCCCCGCGGGCGCTTCGTCTAAATCCGCCGGCAAATGAAAAATGCAGTTGGCGCGCACTACAGATGCATAAAGATTTGATGCCTGCGGTCCAGTGTCTTCCACACGGAGTTTGCCATCTTCATCATACGTTGCAATCCCACGGGCAAAAAAGTGTAACCCGGCTACCTTTTTGGTCGCACGCGACAAATGGGCAGGATAGCGCGGTCTACGGGTTACAGCCCTCCCTAGCATGGTTGCAAGCGCCGGCCGGACATACTGCTCAAAACACATGGCTGAAGAAACCGGATTACCTGGTAAGCCAAACACCGGTTTACCTTGTAGTTGTCCAAACGCAAGCGGTTTACCCGGGCGCTGCTTTACTTTCCAGAAAAGGAGTGACATGCCATAGGAGTCGAGGACATCTTTAACCAGATCATAGTCACCAACCGATACACCGCCGGCAAAGATCAATACGTCGGCCTCCAGCGCCTTTTCGATGGCAGCAGCGATGCTATTGCGGTTGTCACGCGCCAGCAGTGCCGGCAATCCAGTGCCTCCGGCTGCCTCAACCTGTGCACGCAACGCGGCACCACTCGAATTTCGGATTTTCCCGGGTGCCAGCGGCTCACCGGGCTGCACCAACTCATCGCCCGTCGCTATGATGGCGCACACGGGCGGCTTGTACACCTGCACCTCGCTGTAGCCAAGCGTCGCGAGCATTCCGATAACGGGCGGTGTAACCACCTGGCCAGCGCGAAAGACAACATCACCCTGGGCCACATCCTGGCCAGCCGGCCGCACATGCTGTCCAGCATGGGGAGCACGCATAAACGTGACCTGATCATCGACTACCCCTTCAACCCATTCAATGGGCGCCACTGCATCCGCACCTTCAGGGAACGCAGCACCTGTCATGATTTTCATGCAGGTCCCGGAAGAAATCACATTTTGAGACACTACACCCGCTGGAATCTCATCGATCATCTGCAGGGTTGCCGGCAAATCTACCAGGTCTTCAGCACGCACCGCATACCCGTCCATGGCCGAATTAGCAAACGGTGGAATGGCGTCCTCACTGACCATATCCTGGGCAAGCGTCATTCCTAATGCCTCCTCAAAATGGACCGCCATAACAGGCTGCCGGCGCAACACATTTTGAATCAGTGCATGCGCTTCTTCTACTGGAATAAAAACCTCCATAACCCTCTTAACTTAGTGCACAATAACCGGTGGATAACCTGCGGGAAACGGTGGGTATCTTTGCTTTTTTGGTGGAAAGTTTTCAACCCCTGTGAATGAACGTGAATAACTCGCCGTTTTCCCACCAATAATACAGTCCAATTCACACTGTTAGAACTGGTCAACTACGAAAGAGGTTTTCCACCAACGAATTGTGGATCACGGTGAACAAGTGGACAAATCCAAACAGAGTCAGGGGGAGTTTCAAAACAGGTGATTGATTTTCCCCACACTGTTGAAAAGGCTGAGGAAAACTCTGGAGTAATCCACATCGGTTCGTGGAATAAGGTGAATAACTAAGTCTTCCACTTTTCAACACTGCCTATTACTACTACTACTATTTATATAAATTCTATATAATAGATATAATAAAATAGGATTGTGGATTACTTGAGTATCTGAGGAGATCCAGATTCTGAGAGAAGCATTATTCCCACCGCAAGTCATACCCCTATGATTAAAAGAATTCTCGTCGCATTAGATCAGGATGCAGATACACCGGTAGCTGTGGACTACGCCTTCGATACTGCTCACCGTAATCGTGCTGAAGTTACGGGACTTGCTGTTGTAGATGTGAATCGAATTGAAGACACATCATCAGGTGGCGGCATCGGTAGTATGTATTACGCTGAGAAGTTACGTGAGAAGCTGACAGTGAAAACGAGAATCAGAGCGCAAGAACTCGTTAAAGAATTCTCAGATGCTTCAGAGGCAGAGCATATACCGTACCAAGTTGATGTAAAAGAAGGTGTACCGTCTGATGAAATTGTAGAAGACTTACGATACCATGACATCTTGTTCATTGGTAACAATCCACATTTCTTCTACGGACACCCAGATCAGACAACTACAACACTTGGCCATGTGGTTCAGAAATGTGTTGCGCCCGTTGTAATTGTACCAGACGAAAGGAAACGTATCAAAACTGCTATCCTGGGATACGATGGGAGTGTACCATCTGTACGTGCCATGCAGCGTTTTGCGCAGTTAGCTCCTTTTGGCAGAGACATCACAATCCATATTGTAAGTATCAGCGCAGGGAGCGATCATGCTGCTGCAGAAATGAAAACGGTGCACGCCAGCGCCTTTCTCAAGCAGCATGGATTTGAAACGATGAGCGTTACCTTACACGGCAATAAACCCGTTGAGCATATCCTCAATTACGCTGAGCAAAAAGGAGCAGAACTTATCATAGCCGGTGCCCACTCTGTTTCCCGCATGCAAAGAATGGCGTTTGGCTCTACCACGGCCTCGCTTGTTGAAGACGGGCGGTTTGTGTTATTCCTTGAGCGGTAGTTGTAGGGGGCTCATCGAGCGTCTAATAATTCCATTGTTGGATGGTAGTGCCATCGCTTGATAAAACAAGGGCGCCAGCAGTAGCCGTTTGGTGGATTGATGCACCCGCATTTTTCCATCGTGCTACAACCGCAGCATGTGGTAAGCCGTATCTCCGCGCAGATCCTGTACTAATCAACGCTGTGGAAAACCTGTGACTATCTTGTATCGCGGCATCGACCAGTGCTTGTGAACTGCTGGTTGCTGACCCATGGTGGGGTACTTTAACTACATCACTACGTAGGAATACAGGAAAATACTGGAGCAGAAATTGTTCACTCAAGATGGTTGCATCACCAGTAAACAACATATGCGTTTTGCCGTACTGAAGCTGGAACGTGAGGCTTCGTGTATTGGGATTCGGGTGTACATTGAGCGCAGGGCCTGGCGCAAGGAATCTGATTTTTACGGAGGAATCCAAAGCCAATGTATCGCCGGCTAACACCGTGTGATGATTAACCGAAGAGGGCACGTAGCGGCTATAGGACAGATCGGGAGCAGTCACCACGCGATGTACGGGGAGCGTTGCCAGCAACGCCGGTAATCCGCCAGCATGATCTTGATGTGCATGAGAGAGCACAACGGTATCCAGTGCCTTGATACCTTTCATCCTCAGATAGGGTAAAATGGCGCGTTCGGCGGCCGGCACTTCGCCGATAAATCCTCCTGTATCCACCAGCATGGTTTTGCGATTGGGAAACACAACCAAACACGCATCACCGTGTTGCACATCAAAAAACACTACCGTGAGTACTGGTCGGTGTGCGCCTCGAATGGTTGACGTCCACAATTGGGCATTCGCAAGCAGTACAAGGACAAGTACGTGGCGCCATCGACGCGATGAATCAAACAATCCGGGTAACATCAGCAGTCCAAGGGTAAGGAATACCAGTGTACCGGAGTTGGGTGTGCCTGGTGAAAACGTGACTGGAAAAAGGGCTCCTTTGCTCACAACCCAAAGCAGTGTCTGCCCTAAAAATGTGACCGCCGCCCCAAGCGGTATACCCAATGGTGCCCAAATTGCAGCTAGCAAAAGCATGCAGAACCCTCCACTGAGTACTGCTGCTGTGAGGGGAAGGGCTAGCAGGTTCAGCACAATACCACCAAGCGGGACAGTAGAGAAATGATACAGTAACACAGGGAAGGTCCCGAGTGTCGCACCAATGGATACAAGTATCCCATCAGTGAAGAAGCGTCGCGTGGGTGTATGCACCCAGGTAGCCGGCAGCAATGCTTTCAAGGGGGGCACCAGCAGCACAATACCAAGTACGGCGGCAAAGGATAACTGAAAGCCGGCACTAAACACGTTAGCTGGATGATACAACAACAACAAAATGGCAGCGATACTGAGTAGATTAACGGATGCTGTTTGACGTTGCAGTTGTTGTCCGCCCATCATTAGCGCTGCCATCAACACTGCTCGAACGACGGGTGGTTTGGCCCAGGTAAGGAGGAGGTAGGTGAACAGGAGCAATGTGACAACACACAGCCGAATGAACATCATGGCACGCCAGGAAAACCCTAAGCGTAAACATACAGGTTGTAAACATGCGTAGACCACCATCCCAACAAGCATGACATGAAGCCCGGATACAGCCAGCAGGTGCATCAGACCCGTCTGCTGAAACGCGTGCTGTGTTTCATTTGATAGCGTCGATGTATCCCCTAAAAGTAGGGCAAACAAAACGGCGCGGACGGACGCGTCCTGGACGTAATTTTCAATTACATGCGTTACGTGTTGGCGCAGAGGTGAAACCATGTCTACCAGCTTGAGAGACGATGCTGCTGGTAGTTTGAATAATGCATTTGCGTAAAAGAGATGGGAAATATTTTGATGGTTGAGGTAGGCACGGTAATCGAATGCGCCCGGATTTCTTTTACCGGCTGGCACCTGTAAGAAACCGCGTACCACAAGATGTTGACCGGCAATGGGGTTGGCTGTTTGCTCGGGCAACATCACCTGTACATTCCCCTGTAAAGCAACGATCGTAGTGTCTGCATAAAGCCGGCGAACCCGTAATACGAACCTCCCTGGTTGCTGTACGGCGCTGACATGGCCAAGCGCAAATACCTCGTCTTCGCTTGTGGTGGTTAGCTGTGCAGCTGCGCGCATGTTGTTGTGGTTTACCTGCGCACTCCGTAAAACGCCTAGGCAACCCATAAGCAACCAAAGCAGCAGGGTATGTCGCAGTGGTGCGAGTGTGATCGGTACTTGAACGGGGCGGCTTATCGAAACCAGAACACATGCTGTCAATAAACCAACGGCAGGCACACTGTAAACGAAGCTACCAGGTGCTAACTGGTAGCCGGCATAGATACCGGCGATCAGACACAAGGCCGGTACAAGCAATGGTGAAGAGGAGAGGAGTCGAGACAAAGCAACCCTAAGCGTGTGCAGGTAAGACGGCCGTTGCCAGAACGCCATGCACTTTCGGTATACGAAAGGAATAGCCAAAACTTTTAGCAACAACAAGCTGACTTACTTGACACGCAGGGGGCTGAGCGCATACCTTTCCGGTCAGTAAAAATCAGAAGCTATTCGAACAAGCAATGAATCTGATTTTTTTCTGAGAACCTATTTTTGCTTGACGAATAGTAAAACGGAATTTACTTTACGTCCTCCACCTCCCGGTCACGTCTATCTCTTGCACTTGCAAGTGCTTAGGCTACCTCGCAAACTTTTCTTTGATGATGATGTCACGCGGTATGAGCAGTCGTAGAATTGTGAGAGAGCGTGTTATGCAGGCGCTGTATGCGCACAAGCTGGCAGGCGGAGAACCACAACATTTTATCAACACTATTCTAAAACCCGACCTAGCAGACAACGAAGCTAATTTTGAGTTTGCGAAGAGCCTGTTTTTAAAATCTCTGGATTTTTTCGAGGTAGCTGACGAGATCATTGGCAATCATACCCAGAATTGGGAGATCACACGTATTGCCCTGATTGATCGTTTGTTGCTCGTTATGGCGATTTGCGAGTTTCTTTCCTTTGAAGATATCCCACCGAAAGTATCCATCAATGAAGCCATCGAAGTTGCCAAGAAATACAGCACTTCGCGCAGTGGAAAATTTATTAATGGCATACTCGACGCAGTTCTTATAGATTTGCAGAAAGAAGGACGTCTTAAAAAATCGGGGCGCGGCCTCGTTGGCATTGAGACCATTCAAAGCCGGATCGAATCCTGATGCTCAGTTCAAGCAAACGTTGTATCTGAATTTTCCCAGGAGCATAGGAACGCTTTCTAGATGAGCATTATTGCAATAGGAGATATTCACGGTTGTGCCAAGTCGCTCGACGAACTGCTCGAGCGATTGAGCCCGTCCACGGACGATCACCTGGTTTTTGTCGGGGACTATATCGATAGGGGCCCAGATTCAAAAGGCGTCATTGATCGGTTGCTTGCGTTACGCGAAACCCACAACTGCACCTTTTTACGCGGGAACCACGAGGTGTTTTTTCTGAACTACCTCGATGGGATGCGGCAGGATGAAGAAGTTTGGCGACTGAACGGCGGCGTTCAAACGCTGAAAAGCTATACGAATGAAAACAACGAGGTTGTCATTCCGCCTGAACACGTATCGTTTGTTCGTAATACCGAATTGTACCTCGACGCCCAAAACTACTTCTTTGTACACGCCGGCTTACAACCCGAGCTAACGATAGCGCAAAACCTGGCTGAGCCGTCGGAGAAAACCTTCCTGTGGGACCGCGGCCACTATTCGGCGCGTTTCCTCGCCTGGGAGAAACCGGTTATTTGCGGACACACCCCACACCCTGAGCCCATCAACCATCCGCAACTGATCAGCATCGATACAGGATGCGTGTATTACATGTACCCGGGGATGGGAAGGCTCTGTGCAGTGGTTCTACCCGAGCGCGAATTTGTAACCGTCAGTTATATCGGATAGCCTGCCCGGGCACTGCTGGAACTTTATCTACCCAATGAGATAGGCTGCTACGGTCTATTTATCCACCTAATCTGTGTAACCATTATGGCTTTGCGTTGCGGGATTGTAGGGCTGCCCAATGTCGGCAAATCTACGCTCTTTAATGCATTGAGCGAAGCGGGTGCTGAATCCGCCAACTATCCGTTCTGTACCATCGAACCCAACGTTGGGATCGTTTCTGTACCGGATCAGCGTCTTGATCGTTTGGCGTCAATTTCTGCATCCGCCAAAGTGCTCCCCACAACCATAGAATTTGTGGATATTGCCGGGCTCGTTGCCGGCGCATCCAAAGGTGAGGGTTTGGGTAACCAGTTTCTCTCGCATATTCGCGAAGTAGATGCCATTGTGCACGTGGTACGTTGTTTCGATGACGAGAACATCGTCCATGTAGAAGGTTCTGTTGATCCTGCCCGCGACATTGAGGTCATCAATACCGAGTTGTTGCTCAAGGACATGGAGTCGATGGAAAAGCGAATCGACAAAACCCGGAAGCAGACCAAAACGGGCGATAAAAAGGCCAAAGAAGAGCTGGCGTTTTACGAGCGAGTAGAGGCACACCTCAATGAAGGGAAAGCGTCGCGTTCGTTTGACGTGAAGAAAGAGGAACAGGCATGGATGCATTCGCTGTTCCTCCTTACCCGCAAACCGATGCTCTATGCAGCCAATGTGAGTGAAGAAGATCTGTCTGATGGAAATGCTTACGTGGACGCCTTGCGGACCATTGCGGCTGGTGAAGGGGCACAGGTTGTTCTCGTTTCAGCAGAGCTTGAAGCGCAGATTGTTGAGTTGGATGCGGAAGAGCGCGCTGAATTCCTGAAAGACGTAGGTGTTGCCGAAGCCGGCCTCGACCGTCTGGTTCGTGCTGCATATGCCCTACTCGGACTGATCACGTTCTTTACTACGGGCCCGAAAGAATCGCGCGCCTGGACCATCAATCGGGGGACCAAAGCCCCGCAGGCGGCCGGTGTGATCCATAGCGATTTTGAACGCGGGTTTATTCGGGCAGAAACCATCAAGTATGCTGACTTCGACCGACTGGCATCTGAGGCTGCTGCGCGTGATGCCGGGCTGATGCGTTCGGAAGGAAAAGAATACGTTGTTGAAGATGGGGACGTGATGCTGTTCCGCTTTAACGTCTAATCGTTTTTTACTGATTAGAAGAGCCGGCCAAAGGTGATGCTGATGGCAGGTGTGCCGAAAAAGTTGGCAGGTGTAAAGCGTTCATCGATTTCCAGTAGCTGGATCGTATCAAAAAAGTAGTTGAAGCTGTACGCGATGCGTACCCCCTGGGTGAGCCGGCTATTCTCTCCAAAGTTTGCACCGATCCCGATTGTACCTCCAAGGCCAAATCGGAAATCACCTTTGAAGATAGAGCCGATCCCGTCGTACCGTTTCTCGTCGTTGTCGTAGGTCCCGTTTCCGTTTTCGTCGTCAAAGTACGGATAAACCCAGCCCAGGGTAGGCCCTCCAGTGATTTGCAGGTACGGGCGGAAATTGTCTTCGATATAGTCATTCCAAAGCCGGCGTTGGAGGCCCATGTGAATCGGCATTCGTACAAAATAGTTGGCTTTGTCGGGAATGAAGCTCTGACCAAATCCAAAAAACTTAACTTCGCGTTCGCTTTTTTCAGAGCCAATGTTGAGCGCTGCAAAGAATGAATTGCGGGCGTCGATCGCGAATGCGTAATACCCTCCTAATCCAAAACCGCTGTTTGTCACTACAACCTCGAAGCCGGCACCTGAGCCGTAGGGATTACGGAGTGAATCGGCCCGTGATTGACCAGAGGCAGATGTGGCTGTACCCAGCAAAAGCAGTATGCCAGCAAAGAAATAGCCGGCAAACCGCGCACTGTTGTGCTCCGCAAAACCTATGTAAACCAACTGCAGCTTCATAAACGTGAACAATTTTAACCAGGGTATGCGTACTGCATTAAAGCGGAATGGGTTACATGGTTGAGAACTGGACGCAGACTTCTTTGTTCTGCTAGCAGTAGATTCACAACACAAAAGGTATTCGCCATACGAACAGTTAGTATATTGGCGACTTCCGTTTGATTTTATCAATCTCATAGGGCTCAATCCCTCAGGACTATGCAAACTCGCACCCTTTTTCGTCCGGTATTCCTCTTGCTGGCTGTTGCCATGCTTGGCACCGGATGCACCCAAACGCCGTCCGAATCTTCTGCAGACGCAGCACCGCTGATGCCGGCAGCTGAGACGTACGCAGATTCTGTAGCTGTAAAAGCCTATGAAGCCATGGGCGGTGCAGCTGCTTTTGCAGCACTCCCTGTTTTGCGCTACAACTTCGGTTTTGACCGCGGTGGTGAACGTACAACCAGAAACAAACATCTGTGGAATAAACACACAGGCGACTACCGTATGGAATACACCGACGGTGTGGATTCCTCGTTTGTCGTGTTGTTCAATGTTAATACACGCGAGGGCACCGTATACCTTAACGGCGAAGAACTTGCGGAAGAAGCACGTGGTGCTCGATTGGAAAGCGCGTACAGCAGCTTTATCAATGACTCGTACTGGTTGATTGCCCCCATGAAAATGATGGATGCCGGCGTGAACCGTGCCATGGTTGCTGATTCTTCGGATGCCTCAACCGATGTTGTGCATATGTCTTTTGAAGGCGTAGGACTTACACCGGGCGATCAGTACTGGATGTACGTGGATAAAGAAACGGGGCAACTGAACCGCTGGGCGTTTGTCTTGCAAGGGAATCCGGATGCACCTGCCCGCGCTTTTGATTGGACAGACTACAAGACGTTCGAAACTGCAGCCGGCCCGCTTACTTTCTCTGAGCGTAAACAATCGGTAGGTGCTCCCTTTGCCTTGTTGACTGATGGTGTTGCCGTATACGACGAGGCGCCCGAGGGCATGATGACCACCACCACAGCTATGCTGGATTAACGCGCCGTTGCGCACGCATTTACCTGGATTATCGCATTTACCTTGGATTATCGCTTTTACATAGCAAAACGGTATCTGGCCAGCCGCAAGCAGGTCACGCTCATTTCGATCATTACAGGTATATCGATTGTGGGCGTGGCCATTGGGGTGGCTGCGTTGATTGTGGTCTTGTCCGTCATGAACGGGTTTTCGGATGTGGTTCGGGGCCTCATGGTGGGACTCGATCCGCACATCCGAATTGTGAGTGCTGAGGAGCGGAGTTTTTCGGGTGCTGATTCATTGATGGATCAGGTGCTTGCGCATCCGGAAATTGATAACGTTGCCTCCTATGTGCAGGGCAAAGCGTTGCTGTTGCACGATGGTATGTCGGACATGAACCGTGTGGTGATTGTAAGAGGGGTGGATGAGCGCATTGCCGGCGTGAGCAATGTGGTTGATAAAACCACGTTCGGAACGTTCAGTATTGAGCGGGAAGAAGGCTTGCCAGGGATGGTTATTGGGATGTCTCTAAGCCAGGAACTGGATCTGTTTCCGGCAATCGATGAAGGTGACATCCCACGAGGATCGGGCAGGAAAGACGGCCGGGTTCAACTGCTTTCAGCACCAGGCATTGAGCGGATGATCCGGAATATATTTGCTACACCGCTTAGCGTCTATGAGGTGCGCGGTGTTTTCGAGATGGAGCCGACGTACGATGAAACACACGTATTTGTGAGTCAGAAAGAAGCGCAACGGTTGTTTCGGATGCCCGGTGAAGTATCCGGCGTAGAGATCCGGTTGACAGATCTGGAAGATGCTGCGCGAATAAAGGCGGAGCTAGCCGGCTATATCGACACGGAACGATTCGAGGTGCGGACATGGTACGATTTGCAGAAATCGTTTTACGATGTAATGGAACTGGAGAAATGGGGAGCCTCGCTGATTCTTGCGCTAATTGTTGTAGTGGCTGCGTTTAACATCATTGGCTCCCTGACCATGGTCGTTATCGAAAAACGACACGATATTGGCGTATTGAAAGCCATGGGCGTCTCGCGTAAAGACATCCGGCGTGTCTTTATGTACGAGGGATTACTGATCGGTGTGATAGGAACAGGGGTTGGATTGGTTATCGGACTCGGACTGAGCCTGGCCCAGCAACACTTCTCACTCTTTCGCCTTGCCAGCGCAGAATCTTTTATTTTGGATGCGTATCCCGTCTCTATAGAGTTGTTTGATGTGAGTTTGATTGTGTTTGTGGCTATGTCGCTTTGTTTGCTGGCGGCTGTGTACCCTGCCATGCGTGCAGCTTCGATTGAGCCGGCGGCGGCAGTTCAAATGGCCGATTAAGACGTGATCGAATTATTAAATCTTGCGTAACTTCTAATTTCTGTTCTAAATATCAATTCGGGCAGAAACATTCTTAAGGATTCCTGTTTAAACCCATTCTGTCTAAAAAATCCATTTGAGTTACTGCTAGCGATGGCACGGAAAGACCAGCTTACAGGCAAAGGACCAATGTCCGGCAACCATGTGTCGCACGCACACAACAAGGTTAAACGTCGGTTTAACGTTAACTTGCAGAAGAAGCGTTTCTACATTCCTGAAGAGGATCGTTGGGTTACGCTGCGTGTTTCAGCGCAGACGATCAAAACGATCAATAAAAAAGGAATCGCTGCTGTGCTTCGCGATGCAAGAGCAAAAGGTGTGCGTGTTTAGTTGTTGAAAAACTCTGACACAAAATTATTCGGCACGACAAGATAGACAGGGATACGCGCTAAATAGCTTGCATACCTTGTCCGATAATAAGAGATACCACAATGGCTAAGTCAAAAGACGTCAGGATTCAGGTCATTCTGGAGTGTACAGAAGCTCCCGGAACATCGCGCTATTCTACCAAGAAAAACCGGAGAAACACCCCCGGGCGCATGGAGCTGAAGAAGTACAACCCCGTTTTGCGCAAGCATACGGTGCACAAAGAGATCAAATAAAAGAGATCAAATAATCGCAAGATTAACAACCGCCACTTAATTTGATAGGTGATTCGTCATGGCAAAGAAAGTAAGTAAGAACCAGCGTACTGACCGTGGTAAAAATACGCAGCGGAAAAGAGTTGCCAAGATGATTGTTGCTGAAAAGAAGCCTAACGGTCAGTATCGTTTTGTACAGAAAATTGTTGAACTTGACAACGTTCAGAGTGAACTGAGCGCTGCCAAGTCAGCACTCTAGAATAGTTTAGCACTATTCATTCGGGGCGTGGCGCAGCCCGGTAGCGCGTCTGGTTTGGGACCAGAAGGTCGTGGGTTCGAATCCCGCCGCCCCGACATCCTTTATTTCAATCTACGCGCCCGTAGCTCAGCTGGATTAGAGCAGCGGACTTCTAATCCGCAGGTCGTAGGTTCGAGTCCTACCGGGCGTACTTGGTCGTTGGAAAGCTCATCTACGTAATAAAGGTGACGTGGCCGAGTGGCTAGGCAAAGGTCTGCAAAACCTTGTACGGCGGTTCGATTCCGCCCGTCACCTCTCTTTTTGATTCCAGGTCTTTGACCCATCTGTATTCACAGGTGGGTCATTTTTTATGGTTCTTTTTTCGCTTCGTTGGTGTCTATCTGGGAGAGGCATTTGTTTTATGCCGCTTTGTTCTGTCCCCGCGTCTTCCCAAAAACGAGGTGAACCATGCGTGTATATGTCCCAAAGACCTTGAATGATATCACGATGTATGCCTTATTGGGGCAGTTCTTTGATGAAGATGGTTTGCCGCGAACTACGCAATACCTCTGTGACTTTACGGAGTGCCGGCATATTGATGGGACCTGCATCGCCATGCTTGATGTCTTATGCGGGTATTTAACGCAATTGTCCTGTTCTATTGCGTTTGAGGCGGCTGACGCGTTACCAGCAGTTCTTCAAAAACAGCTCGCCTGGTTGTTCGATACGCAATCGCACACGTACAGCGCTGGCCCTGTTCAGGGCAGGTTGTGGCAGATACATCGCGTACCCGTAACATCGTATGAAACCTGGCTGACACGCGTTTTCAACAATTGGATGGCAAGGAAACTGTATACCAGTAGTTTGCTGGTTGAACCTCAGACCCAGTGTTTAAATGGACTTTTGGAAAACGTGCAGCGACACGCAGGCGTATCTCATATGACGGTGCTGTTTGCCTGGGATGAAGGCTTGGAAGGCATCACATTTGTCGTCGCTGATGCTGGCTCGGGGATTCCAACCAGTATCCGGCGCGTGTGGCAATCACCTTGTAGTGATGAAGTTGCTCTTGTAAAAGCCATTGAACTCGGCCGGCAACCTGCTGACTGTACACCACGAAGCGCCGGTGGCCTTGAACAACTGTTGCATGCAATCGTCGATAGACAAATCGGAAAGGTCGGAATTGCGTCGGCTTTTGGGCGGCTTTTGTGCAAAATGGGGCCATCAGGGAAGATATACAAATTTGAGCCGGCGCATGCCTATCTGCCGGGTACCCTGGTTAGTGTTCACTTCTCCACACATGAAATGCGCCGCTCCACGATGTTTAACGAACCCGTAGCGCGTAGTTCATTCGTTTTTAAACAAGTTTAACAAGATCATATTTGTTAATTTCCTAGACTGGAAGGAGTTGTACAGTGAATGACGCGTTCTACATACCAGCATCCTGAACTGCTGGTCAAAGACCCAATACGCAAATCTGAAATTATGAACGTCTGGTTATTTGTAGGCATTACTGTCGGTGCACTCGTCTTGATGGGGGTGGCCTATTATGGTATTGAGTTGCTTGGACGTAGTATGGAGCGGCGTAATCGTACAGCAGCAAAAGCTTCACTTGATCGGTATTGGGAGGAAAACAAGGCTGATCTATTGCGGGAAATGGAATGCCCCAACTGTGAAATGCATTTTGATGCCCCGGATACAGCCTATTTTGAATGTCCGAATTGCGGGTACCTCCTCACCCAGGAATGGGTCAAAAATCATTTCCATCGGAAGCTCAAAGAAGAGTGGGAGAACAGTTTCTCTGGGAAGTTTTATCGTATTGCGCCTGAATCCAGAGCGCGTGAAAAATCTTAGTTAGGATTGGGTACGCGGCAACTTAAAAAGAAAGGGATACGTCAAAAGCCGGCTGAAATGCGAGGTCAAATACGTTGACATTGTAGAACCGGAGGCCACTCCCGGGACGATCAGATCTGAATACCTGAATGGGGTCGCGATACCACACGTTCGCCTGATCATATACATTATAGATAGAAAAACGCGTTTCGACCTTTGGCCCTCCCTTTAATTGGAACGCCGATTTCAAACTGAAATCTAAACGATGGTAGTCGGGTAGCCTATCCTCTTCTGGCACCAGGTTGGTAACCTCTTGTTCAGACTCTGTATATGCAAGGACATTCGGATTTCCCGTTGCATAGTACCACGTCAGATTAGCTGAAACCGCCGGCGTTATATCGACCTGCAGGTTCGACGTGAACTGATGGGTACGATCCCATTCAGCAGGATAGCGTAGTCCATCATTTACGAGGTCGTTCTGGTATTCAATTTCTGAGAGGGTATAACTGTTTGTCCAGGTTGCGCGCCCAATGCGTTGGTTGTACATAAACTCAAGCCCTTTGGCAAACGCATTGTTACTCGAAAACCATGGGACAAAACTGGAAATGTTTGCAGTTGAGACCTGGGCGGGTGCGTTGATCTCATGCCGGCGCAAGTTGCCGTACGTTCTGGTATACCCTTCTACTTGAAAAGCCGTCGTAGGAAATGGCTTTAGGTATAAGCCGGCGGTCAGATTGTTAACATGACTTGGTCCCTGTGATCCCGTCGTGATCACCCACATCGAGGCACTGTTGGTGTTCTCCAGAAATAGCTGGTGGAGGAACTGATAATTACGGCTGTAGCCCACGCGAATGGTGACAGGCGCGCGTGGCAAGAGGGTGAATTGTAAGCGTGGCGAAAGACGAAAGACATGCCCCTGCGTGAAATAATGCAAGCGAAGTCCCGACCGAACATTCAAGACTTTGGAATCCATATATTCGTATTCCCCATACGCATCTCCCTGAATGGCAAAGTAATCTTCACCAAAAGATGGCCGCGTTGCTGATTGCTCTTTGTAGGTGAGTGCGTAAAAATTGCCCGATGCCCCAAAGGTCCACAAGCCGGCACCGTTGGGTACAATACTCAAGTTATGCGCCCATTTCAGATCATAAAGTTCGTTCTGGTACGCAAAGGGGAATATAAAATTCTGTGACCGCCCTGTATTGGCATTAATACGGGTGTAGGTAAAGTCATCCCGCGAATAGCGGCTGAGGTAGTGACTCAGCGAAAAAATGGTTTGCAGATAACTCCTGGAGCCAATAGGGTCATGGAATTGCAGGCTTACTGCTTCATTTCCCCATGAGTTTTTGGTTGACACCGGTTCAAACTCGGCGCCGAGGGTGCCATTTTCATTGCGCCTTACCAGCGTGATGCGATCCGCATCCAGTTGCGTATCGTTACCGCCGGCATACAGACTGAGGGTTGTTTTGCCCCCTTTTTTATTCTCTAGCGATAACTTGCCGTGTACGTCAAAAAAACGGGCTTCTGTGTTTGTCGGCGAAAGAACGAAGTTGTCAAAATCAGTAAACAGGGCGGGTAGTTGGCTGATTGTACGATCAATATCGAGCCCGAGGCCAAGCAAGTTTTCGTTATTTAACCAGTTGATCTGGTCGAGATAGGAATGCCGGCCAGAGACCAGCCAACTGGCCCGCCCTTTCGCCAGCGGTCCTTCAAAAGTCCCACGCAAAGCCGTACTGCTTGCGCCCAGACTACCACTAAACGAAGTTAGCGAACCTGTCCGGGTAATGAACGAGATGGTGCCGCCCGGAGGCGCAAAATAGCTGGCCGGCGCGATGTCGTAATAAAATCCAACGGTTTGCAAAGCGTCGGCATTGAAGACATCGAACATCCCGTAAAAGTGGTTCTGGTTGTAGATCGGCGCACCATCGAGCAAAACTTGAAAGCCATCCGCTTTGCTACCGCGTACATTAAGGCCTTCGGAGAGGGCTGTGCTCATCGAAACTGCCGGCAAGGGTTGCATGGAACGCAGGACGCTGCTCTCTCCAAACGGCGAAAACAGGCCGGCGTACAGCAGGTGATGCCATGTTGTATCGAGGTCTGTGTGTAGCAACGAGCTTTGTACCAGCACTTCCTGGCCCTGGATACGCTCGGGAATGAGGCGAATGGAAAGCTCGGCAGGTGGATTGGTGACATCAAGGCTGATGCGTGTTGGTCGGTAACCCACGTAAGAAACGGCGAGCAGGAGGTTTTCGGCATCCATTTCGTCGTGGTTGATTTGCATCCGGAAGAAGCCGGCTTCGTTGGTGCTTACGCCATGAAGGTGGCCGGCTGTGATCCAGGTAATATTCGCAAAGGGAAGCCGCGTACCTGTGTTACTGTCGAATACCTGGCCTTTGATAACAGACGGGCGCGCGTACGTATCGGGTTGTGCTTCAGAGAGGAGTACCTGGCGATAGCTGTGATCTATCTTGAGGTCGAGTCGTTGCCGTAAAAGTGATTGCTGTAGTGAGGTGAGCAGTGAATCTGGTGTAGCTTCGAGTGAAATGCGTTTACCCGAAATGAGCGCATCGCGATAGAGGAATCGATACCCTTCACGGGCTTCGATGTCAGCGATGACTTCTTTTATGGGCTCGTCGTTATAGACAAAGGCCTGTTGTGCCCAAGCAGATGGTAGCAGGGAGGGGCAGGAAAAGAAGAGTAGAACAAAGAGGAAGGCCTGACAGAAGCGCCGATCAATTTGCCTCAAATCGGTAGGTATGTTCACCCGTTTGTACAAAGCTTCCTCCCCCCAATACTGTGCTTAAGCTATTTAACACGTAGGTTGCGTCTTGAAGATCAATGGAGCCAGAAAACGTTACATCAGCCCGTTCGTTCGGGATCTCGATGGTGATGCCAAAATGGAAAGCAATCTCATCGGTTACTTCCTCGAGTGTGGCCTCGAAGAATGCAATTTCTTGGTCCATCCAATCCAGGTGTTCGTCAGGATTAGCTGGCTGACCATTTAATGTAACCTGATCCTTATCTACGGTTCCCATTTGGCCGGGTGAAAGCACAACGGCCTGCCCGGAATTCTGGTTTTTCAATTCAACGCGGCCTTCCTGCAAATACACCGTTACATGGTCACGCCAGGCATTGACGTTGAACATGGTGCCAAGGACAGCAACTTGTGCATCGCCGGCAATCACCGCGAAGGTGCGGTTTTCATTGCGCGTAACATCAAAAAAGCCTTCCCCTTCCAGCATGTAGCGGGTTTCCTGGTCGCTGGTTGCAACCTCAAAAATCTTTGAATTGGGCCGTAGCGTAACCGTCGATCCATCAGCAAGGGTGTGGACTGCAATGCCGTTGGTTGCTTCGGCTAGCAACACCGGGTCAGGTGTGCGATTGATCAGCATCCAGCTAATAGCTACGGCAGCCAACAAACAAGCTGCTACGGCCATCCGGAAAACAGCCGGCTTCAGTGTAAAGATGCGTGCCTGTGGTTGCTGTGTATTTTGAGCTGGTTTAGTAGCCTCATAAATGTTCTGCCACATGCGAGCAGAAGCACTGTCATCCGCGTTCTGCGCCAATTTGGTAGCGCGATGTGATGACTTGAACTGATGCAGTATCGCTTCGAACGGATCGTTCCCCGACGCCGGCCACTCTGGCGATTGCGCTTCGAGCAACGCGCCAAGCTTTTTAGCAAGCTGGACATCTATGTCGTTTTCTGGAAGCATTGGGTTGTTCATGGTCTAGCGTTACTGCTTGTGAAGGTACTTTTTCTTGTTCGGGGGATTAAGAAGTCTATTACTCAAAAAATGTTCTATCTCGCAGGTAATTTCTATCTCACATAACGTCTCTTTTTCAGAGAAAATAATGCCCCCGAGGCCATCGTGTGTTTGTAACTGTAATTTATCAATGAGACCTCGGGGAGCATTTAAAATTGATCAGCACAATGTTGCAGATGAGTTGTGCGGAGTTCCCAGCGCATCACTTCCAGGAACCCCGCACGCTGCAAGCATTTACTATCCATCCCCACCTGTTTCGCCATCCGTGTCCGTGATATCCCCGTCGCGCAGGGTTACCCGGTAAATTTTGCGAAGGCCAAGGAAGCGCAGTACAGCGCGGCCGTTCCCTTCAAGTTCAATGGTACCTTCTACATCTTGCATTTCTGTCTCACCATTAACCGTTTTTTCCATGGTCATGGTGTACTGAATGGTACCTGTAATTTGGCTTTCCAATTCGGTATCATCACTGTCATCATCGGTTGCGATGGTTACGTCAACCGTGCTGAATTCGAGATTGTATGTACCGGATTGGGTTTGTGCATTGCCTGAGGTGTCCTGGCGTGTGTGCTCGAACGAGCCGCTGTTTGCCTGGCTACCGGTCAGTGTAGCAACGTCAGTCTGTAGACCTGTGAGATTCCATTCGCCGGCGTGGTTGAATGTCACTGCGCGGGCACCACGACGTGATTCGTATGAACCACTACCTACTCGGGAGCCTTCAAAAGCGATCGATGCAATGTCATCACGCTCCAGTCTTGGAAACTCGATATATTCGCCGTCTTCGTTTGTAAACGTGTAGTTCAGATTTACTTCAACGTCTTTTGAGCACGTTGCAGATTCGACATTTCTTGTGTAGTTGATTGCATGCACTCCCGTTGTGTCGTCGTAGGTTCGATCATACGAGCGATCTTCGCCACGGCAAGGGCGCAAGCCTGGGTTTGACCAGAAGTTGCGGTTGCTGTAGCTCAGGCGAGTGGCACCAATGTCAGCTGTCATGTCATTAAGGTTGGCCATCAAGCCTTCATTCTGGTCTGACAGGGATTCAGCCAGAATCGAAGATGCTGCTTCGAGATCTTCCTGGGATAATGCAGCAACCTCGGGTTCTTCGTTATTCAGGGAATCACACCCGGCAGCGGCAAATACGAGCAGGAGTGCCACCAGTGCTGACCCATGTTTTTTAAGAATAGCGTTGAGCGTTTTCATGTCTTATTGGATAATTAATCGGGTATTATTTTGATCAATAAGAGGTAATGCTGATTGTACTTCCAACTAGAGTACACCCTACCCCCAGGCCCACCCCTATGCCTTTTGAAAAAAAATTTCGCGCGACGAAATTTTAGTACGGAAAGCCGATTTTCGAATGACTGATCTGCATCATCCCTGTCATCCTGAGCCCCGCGAAGGATCTCTTCGGGGCTTGCAGTCCCTTGATTGCTGAATGTGGATTGCTGAATGTGGATTGCTGAATGTGGATTGCTGAATGTGGATTGCTGAATGTGGATTGCTGAATGTGGATTGCTGAATGTGGATTGCTGAATGTGGATTGCTGAATGTGGATTGCTGAATGTGGATTGCTGAATGTGGATTGCTGAATGTGGATTGCTGAATGTGGATTGCTGAATGTGGATTGCTGAATGTGGATTGCTGAATGTGGATTGCTGAATGTGGATTGCTGAATGTGGATTGCTGAATGTGGATTGCTGAATGTGGACTGCTGAATGTGGATTGCTGAATGTGGATTGCTGAATGTGGATTGCTGAATGTGGATTGCTGATTTGCATTATCCCTGTCATCCTGAGCCCCGCGAAGGATCTCTGCTAGACTAGCACCGGGTTTGAATATCGAATATCCGACAAGAAACGAACCCTGGCTTGCCAGGGAGACTAACGGAGTAAACACCGAATATCGAAGGCAAATTCCTCACTCCTCACTCCTCACTCCTCACTCCTCACTCCTCACTCCTCACTCCTCACTCCTCACTCCTCACTCTACTGCCGCAAGGGCTGCATGGCAGCGCGAATAGTTTTCAGGGCGTGGGCCATCTGGTTTTCAACCGTTTTGATGCTGATGCCCAGCGTTTCGGCCGCTTCGCGGTAGGTGAGATCTTCGAGAAAGCAGAGTTCAAAAACAGCGCGTCTTTTTTCTGGAAGTGTTTGAATGGCTTTATGTAGATGTGCGTTTGCCAGGTTCAACTCAGTACTATCGCTCGTGCTCGTGTTTGATTCGTGCAGGGTGAGGTCGGCTTCGCCGTCGAACTTGGCCGTATCGCGAAAGTGATTCAATGCCCGCGTATATCCAATACGGAAAAGAAATGCGCGAAGCGATTTCGATTCATCGATTTCATTACGACGCTCCCAGATGAAGATATAGGCATTTTGTACGATGTCTTCTGCAGCCTCAGCTGCCAGTCCACGACGTGTAAGATAACTCAGCAGGCTGCTGTGATATCTGTCGAAAAACTGTTTGAACGCGTGGTGGTCTCCATTTTTGATGCGCTGTGCCAGCACAGCATCGTCCGCGCCCTCTGCAATATTGATTGCGAGATAGACAAGAAGAAGTCCTATGTAAAAAGAAAAACCCAAGGTATAAATACGTTCAAATTTGGCTGCTTTTACCGAGCAATGGCGTGGCGGTTCATGGCGTAAAAAACTTTACCGGCTTCACAAAAAAAGCACAACACCTATGCCAAGAAGCGCTACAGTTTACATCTGAATGAAAACTTGTAACGCATAACCGGCGTATAGCATAAAATTATACCACCAACTCGCTCAAATACGTCTTTTATTTACATAGCGTATTTCTTAGTACAAACTGCCCAACCGTGATCTCGCGCATCCGTGCGCTCCGCTTCTAAACATATCGCTTCCCTTCTGCTGGCATGCTTCCTGATTGGGGGTGTGGCAATGCCGTGGCTACATCAGTTGCAGCATGCGCTTGGGTTTTTTGCTGATACGCATTCTCATTCCCATACTTCTCATCACGAACATCCAGACCATGATGGGGTCAATGCAAGCAGCCTGCATGAAAAGGATCATGAGTTGTCCTGTGTGCTGTGTTCGT
Organism: Rhodothermales bacterium; assembly: GCA_965263205.1. Classification (GTDB taxonomy): domain Bacteria; phylum Bacteroidota; class Rhodothermia; order Rhodothermales; family JAHQVL01; genus JBCCIM01. The sequence continues at coordinate 515,629 of CBDHHF010000025.1, read as the reverse complement.
TTGTGGTATGGGATGGCATTTTTAATATCGAACAGGATGTCATTCCTGATGCCCGCACGGCCCATGTGGCCTTATTTGTGTCGGCACTATTCTTGAACTACGCTTCTATCTCAATCCGCGGCCCTCCGATTGGATGACTACTGAGTTGGAGCGATCTACGTATCGCTTCCGCTCTCTTGAGTACGCAATTGTCTGTTGGTACGTGCAGACAACTGCTAAATAACCGATCGGTGGATTAACTAGCCTTACGCTCGCCTCCTTAAGCGCGGAATTCCGACTACACTAGATATAGTCGACCCATTTAAATCTGAAAGACAACCTTATCCTCAAGCAAACGCGTGCCTTTGCCAACGCAAAGCACACGCCCCGCCCGACGGACTGATGTTGTTTATTAAAACAGGTTTCTCTTCCAAGCTCGAAAGATGCGTCGTTGATCTGCCGGTTCAAAACGTACGCTGTATCGCTTATCGTGACTATCTAGGTCGCTTTAGGTATTTCATAAACGAACCCGGGAAGCTCACATCTTAAAGATGCAGGTATTGTCGGGTAACCCCAAGAACAAAAAAAGCTGTACTACTCCCATGAAAACCAAACTTTATTTACCACTTTTCCTCATGCTGGCGCTTGTTGCAGTAGGTTGTGATTCAGACGACCCAGATGATGGTGCTGGTGAAGAAGAACTGATTACCTCTGTAACGGTGACGCTTTCACCACAAGGTGGCGGTGCTGATGTAATTGCTGTCTGGAACGATCCCAATGGCGATGGCACCAATACCAGCATCGATCCAATCGATTTGGTAGCCGGCACAACCTACACCGGTTCAATCGAGCTGCGCGACGATATCAACGGTGAAGACATCACTGAAGAGATCGAAGAAGAAGATGATGAGCATCAGTTCTGGTTTACAGCTGGCGGTGCAGGTTCTGACCGTCTGACCGTTACGATCAACGACACCGACGGCAATGGACTGCCACTGGGTCTCGATTACACGGTAGCTGTTAGCGCTGGTGATGCAACCACTGCGACCATGAACATCGTACTCAGCCACTACGACGAAGGGCCAAAAGACGGTGTAACGCAGAGCGACGAATCAGACATCGATATCACGTTTGACGTGAACATCGCAGCTAACTAAGGACTGGCTGATCGTTTAGTCTGATTTTAAATACAGTAAGAGGCTGGATGTCCTGAGTGGATGTCCGGCCTTTTTTAGTGTCGAATGCCAATTGCCGAATGTCGATTGGGACTGGCGCGATGTCATATCCACGTCATCCTGAGCCATGCGAAGGATCTCTGCATGACTTGCGGTACCTCTAACGAGTACAGAACTCCCTTAGAACGGTGCTTCTTCGCCGCCAGGTGGGGGTGGTGGCATAGAGGGGGGCGGGCCGCCGGCGCCAAATTCGTATCCGCCACCCCCTGCATCCTGGTAATACGACTGCAGATTTTCGAACCGCGCATATTGATTCACAAAGGCAAGCTGCACGTTGCCGATTGGGCCGTTACGCTGCTTGCCAATAATGATCTCGCCCATCCCTTCGGTAGACTGCCCGTTCTCATCAACTGTGATCCCATAGCGTTCTGCGCGGTAAATAAAGGCGACCACATCAGCATCCTGCTCGATACTTCCACTCTCACGCAAATCAGATAGCTGTGGCCGTTTGTCGCCGCCGCGCGATTCTACTGCGCGGCTCAGCTGGGACAGCGCAATTACAGGTACGTCGAGTTCTTTTGCGAGGCCTTTGAGCGAACGCGAGATCTGCGCAATTTCTTGCTCTCGATTGGTTCGCCCCGACGTGGAACCGTGCATGAGTTGCAAATAGTCCACGATGACGAGCCCGATATCGAATTCTGCTTTTAATCGCCGGCACTTGGCGCGCAATTCAAGAATACCGAGGCTCGGGGTATCATCAATGTAAATAGGTGCAGCGGATAACCGGCCTGCAGCTTTGGCCAGGCTTGGCCAGTCTTCATCGCGCAGCCGGCCCGTACGCGCTGCCTGCGCATCCACCCGTGCTTCGGATGTAAGCAGACGCTGTGCGAGCTGATGCGAGCCCATCTCCAGTGAAAAAATAGCTACACCAACGGCATGCTCAGGATGCAGCGCTGCGTTGCGTGCCATGGCGAGGCTAAACGCCGTTTTACCCATGGAGGGACGTGCGGCAATAATAATAAGGTCGGTTTTTTGCCAGCCACCCGTCATATCATCAAGACGAGTGAAGCCTGTGGGTACGCCTGTGATCCCCCCTTCCTGGCCGTGTACCGATTCAAGGTTCGCCAGCGTTCCTTTCAAAATATCGTTGAGGGAGGTTGCCGGCTTGCGCAACTGGCTATCTGAGATGTGGAAAATCTCCCGCTCCGAGTCATCGAGCAACTCAAACGCATCAGTACTGGGGTCGTATGCCTTACCGATGAGCCCTGTCATGGTCTCGATCATTTTGCGCATCAGCGATTTTTCAGCAATGATGCGCGCATGGTATTCGATGTTAGCAGCCGTGTCGACCCGTGTGGTCAATTCTGTCAGATAGTAGGCGCCACCCACTTCTTCCAGGGTGCCTCTACGCTTTAATTCTTCCGTAAGCGTAATCAAGTCAACAGGATTGCCGCGCTCAAACAGGCTCAGGATGGCACTGTAAATGATTTCGTGCTTTGTCTGGTAAAACGCGTCTGCCGCCAGGATTTCAATGGCTTTTGGGATAGACGTCTTTTCGATGAGCATGGCTCCTAACACGGACTGCTCAACTTCCATGGCTTGTGGGGGGACCCGTCCGCTTTTCTCTAGCATCTGCCGGCCGCTATTGCGCACGGACCGGTTTTTCTTGGTCATCTTCTCAATCGGATACCGCGTGCCTTCTTCACTGATATTGATGCGATTTGATTTGAGTTCTTCCTGATCAGACACGGATATTCTTTTTTTGAAGTTATCGTTTCATGCCACAAGCGCCGGCAACGTCTACCATAAACTGCATCTTGCTACGCTATTGCTATCACGCAAGTTCGTCGTATTTCTGTCGAAGTAATTGCACATCTTCCCAGGTAGGACGCTTCCATTGCTGATTGCGGAGTAGCGCCGCCGGATGATACGTGACCATCGTGGGAATGCCGTAGAAGTCATTGAACTTGCCACGCAGCGATCCAAGAGAGCTCTGTTTATTCAGCAAGGTGTTGCCGGCTGTTTTGCCCACACACAGAATCAGCTTGGGTTTGATGAGTGTGATTTGTTTGTACAATATGGGGATGTGAGCAGCAATTTCATTGGGTTGCGGGTCCCTGTTGTTCGGAGGCCTGCTCTTCAAGATGTTTGCAATGTACACATCTTCTCTGGCAAAATTGATTGCCCCGAGAATTTTGTTCAACAACTGGCCGGCGCGCCCAACAAACGGTTCGCCTTGTCGATCCTCATCTGCACCTGGTGCCTCACCAATAATCAGCAGATCACTTGCTGGATTGCCCACTCCGAATACAGGATTAATGCGCGATTCATCCAGTGGGATGAGCACGGTATTGGCCACATAGTTTGCTACCTCATCCAGGGTTTGCATTGCGTGCAGCGGTGAATCGGTTGGGATGAGCGCTGCGATACGCGATGCCGGCGGCAAACTGGTGTCACGTGTCGGGTCGACTGCGTTACCAAAGAGGTCGGTATTCGCGGGTGAGGCAGGCGATTCTGTCTGAGTTCGCACAACGGTTGGCGTAGCCGGTGCTTGTTTTTCTGTATTGGCCGCTACAACTACGGTAGGTGCAGATTCAGTGGTAAGGTTCGGTTGTGCTGAAGCCTGCTCAAGTTGTTGCGGCGCTTCGCTGACAGGCTGGTTCTCTGCCGGCATTTCTGTTGCAGGCGCTGGAGCTACGGGCGTTACTGGTGCAGATTCCACAGATTCTGCCTCAACAGGAGTGTTGCTACCAAGTGGTACCAGGGTGCCCTGTATCGCATGTTGGAGTTCGAGGGCGCTGCGAAGTGCTTTGATTTTGTCTTGCATAGGCTGGCAGAAATGCAATCAGAAAAACCAGAGGAAAACCGGCTGTTAAAAAACCGGAAAAAGGGTGCTTTCAAGATATGAAAAATCAGCCTTACAGCGAATGCTTCGTTGAAGCTTCAATCTCATCCAGGATGGCTGAAGCTACCTGTGCTTTGTCCATCAGGGGGAGTGGTTTTTGTGTGCCGGCTGCGCTGAACAGGGTAACTTTGTTTGTGGTTGTACCAAACCCTTCACCTTCATTGTTTGGGCTATTGAGTACAATCCAGTCGAGGTTTTTCTTCTCGAGTTTGCGTCGCGCGTTTTCTTCAAGGTTATCGGTTTCTAACGCAAAGCCAACGAGGATTTGGCCGGGCTTTTTATCGGCCCCCAGCCCTGCGAGGATGTCTTTGGTACGCGTCAGAACAAGATTCATGTCGCCGGCACCTTTTTTTATTTTTCCGGGTGCCTGTTGTGCGGGGGTATAATCTGCAACGGCAGCAGCCATGATAACGAGCCTGGCATGTGCGTGTTGTGCAACAGCTTCGGCCATCTCGGCTGCAGAGACGACATCGATTCTGTTAACACCAGCCGGGGTTGGCAACTTGGTTGGACCGCTAATCAGGGTTACAGAAGCTCCGCGTTGTTGGGCGGCTGCGGCTAATGCATAGCCCATGGTGCCCGTTGAATGGTTGGAGAGAAACCGGACGGGATCCAACGATTCTTGCGTCGGACCTGCCGTTACCAACACATTTATATGTGCCAGGGATTGCTTGGTTGATTGTGCGGGTGTTGCCGCTATCGTTTCTGCAATGCGATCGACAATTGCATTGGGTGCCGGCAGCCGGCCCGTACCAATAAGCCCACTTGCCAATTCGCCATGCTCAGGCTCCATAATATGGTAGCCATAACCCTCCAGGATTTTGAGATTAGCCTGGGTTGCCGGATGCACATACATGTCGTGATCCATGGCCGGACATACGAGCATCGGGCAACGCGCGGCCAGGGCAACGGCTGTGAGCATGTTGTCACAGAAGCCGTGTGCGAGTTTGGCCAGGGTTTGTGCGGTGCCGGGGGCTACGATGAATAGATCTGCCCAAAGGCCTAATTCGATGTGCTGGGTCCAGGTGCCTTCGGCTTGCTCTGGGAAAATATCGACGAGCGTGGTTTTGCCAGACAGCGTGCTGAGTGTAAGCGCGGGGATAAAGCGCTCAGCATCCCGGGTCATGATTACCTGTACCTCAGCGCCGGCTTTTTTTAATAACCGAACGAGTTCTGCAGCCTTATACGCAGCAATGCTGCCCGATACGCCGAGCAGCAGTTTGCGACCACTGAGGGAGGAATTCATAAAAGAAGCAACCTACAAAGAAGACAGGTTATGCGCCTTCTTCGTTGGGGTTACGGAAGTACACTTCATGCTCCATCATTTCGTCGATGGCAACTTCCGTTGGTTTTGCTTTTTTCTCGTATTCGATTGAGGTGCGGATCTGCTCTTCCGTCATGCGAGCATCTTCCATTTCAGGACCAAAACCTTCGTAGTAAGAAAGTTTTTCGTCGAGATCGGTTTTCATTTTGGAAGAAACCTGACGGGCACGTTTGGCGATGATGGCTACGGCTTCGTAGATGCCACCAGTTTCAGATGCGAGCGTGGTTACGTCGATTGTTTTGATCGCCATAAGGATAAAAGATTGGGTTGGTTTTCTGAGAACAACTGCGCGGACTGAGCGGTCAGGCCATTTGTTCTTGTTTGGCCTTCAAGAACTGATTAACAACTTGCAATGTTTCCGCCACCGCATCTTCCAGCACGTCATTGTAGATGACGCGATCGCATTTATCTGCAAACGTCATTTCCATTTCGGCGCGTTTTATCCGCTCTGCGAGCCAGTCTGGCAGATTCTGTGCCGCGTTGCGTGTAAGCGCCTGCTGAGTTCTTCGATGGATACGGGATGGATAAATAGCACGAGCGCTGAATCGCCGGCAAATGACTTCATGCGCATGGCGCCACGTTACGTCAATATCCAGCAATACAGGTCCCGACGCATCAATGCGCGTTATTTCATCAAACAAAGGTGCCGTAAAATCGGCCCGGGTACACTTCTTCGTATTCGAGGAACGCCGGCTTCATCGATGGCATCGCGAAATTTTTCTTCGGAAAGAAAATGGTAATGTTCCGCCATCTATTTCGCCTGTCCCTGGCCGGCCGCGTTGTAGCAGATACCGAAAAGCGCAAGTTGGGGATGGCTTCTTCCAGATGCCGGGCAATGGTTGATTTGCCCGATCCACTGGGGGCAGTGAGTACAATAGCGCCGTATTTGAGCTCTATTTGTGTCATTCAAAGGATGTCATTCAACGTTTTGAATCTGCTCACGAATTTTCTCCAACTCCTCTTTCATCTCAACTACAATATGCGCAACACGCTTGTCATTTGCTTTGGATCCAATTGTATTGATTTCGCGGTTGATCTCCTGCGTGATAAAATTCAATTTACGACCCACAGGGTCATGAAGATTGCAACGCATCCCGAAATAACTGCAGATGTGAGTGCAGGCGCACACACTCTTCTGTTACATCAAGTCGATCAGCCAAGCAAGTGTAATTTCAAGTTCAATGCGATCCCGGTCGATACGATCATCTTCAAATATTTCACCGAGGCGGTCCATCAGCTTTAGCGCGTGATTCTTCCACACGCTCAGGCGCGCGTACTTCAACCTTTTTGAGCCTGTCTTCGATGATATTTAACCGCTCCTCCAGGTCTTTCTTCAATGCACGTGCCTTCTTTGATGCGCATGGCTTTCAGGTTCTCGAGGCCATTTTGTACAGCATGCTCTAACCGCTTCCCAGAAGCGCTTCATTGGCTTCGGCGGAATCATCGAGTGATTTGATGATGTCCGGAAACGTCAGCAGGTGAGCAAGAGAAACCGGCTCTTCGATGTTGGCAATGTCTCTGACCTGGTTCAGCAAGCTGAGGTAGGCTGCTACGGTATCGCGGTGCACCGTGCATTGGTGCGCCGGTTTCGTCAGCGCTCTCGATCTGGAATTGCAAATTAATGCGACCACGGGTGACCGACTGCTTGACCAGGTTTTGGATATTTGTTTTCGTATTCGGCCAGTTGACGGGGAAGACGGGCACTTACTTCACAGTATCTGCTGTTCACAGATCGTCAACTCTACAGTAACAACCAGACTGTCGGTTTGCGCCTGACCGCGCCCAAACCCTGTCATACTAGCAATCATAGGCTAAGTAGTATTTGTATAGAAAAGCCGGGTGGCTGCTGCCACCCGGCCAGGATAAACTGGCGAATTAGTGCGGAGAGAGAGGGATTCGAACCCTCGGTACCCGGTTAGGGCACACACGCTTTCCAGGCGTGCACCTTCAGCCACTCGGTCACCTCTCCGTTATTGGTTCTGAATGTTCAAGCTTCATACGTTGTTTATCCTGTGTGTAATAAATATGCGTATTTAAGAAATGCGGGGATCTAGACCTCCATAATTTCTTTTTCTTTGCGGTCCCAGGTAATCATCTGTTTTGCTTGATGTAATCGTTGTCAGCTTCTGGAGCTGGTCTTCTCCCTTCATACCGCATATCTTCCGGCAGGTTTTCAGACTGCTGGATGGACTTAATTTCGTCTTTTAACTGCCGGCGGATATTGCGGATCGCAATCGCGGCCATCTTCGCCACGACGGCTTTTGGCCGTTTTAACAAGTTCTGTACGCCCGTTCTTCCGAAAGCGGAGGAATGGGTACCCGAATCATGGTTACCATCGTTGGATGGATTAACACCCAGGTTGGAAGCGACATGTAATGGCTTTTCGATATCGCCCAGTGCGCTGGATGCATCCCAGGGTTGGATCACGAGCAAGTCTGCCTGTGGTGCTGTAACACTTGCCATCTGGTTGAGTGGCGTTATGGAGCCGTAGTAATCAACCTTGATGTTTTCGAGCATCGCAGGCGTAGCGCGGCCGGCCCGAATACTTGAGAGTTCGTCGGTGCAAGTGTTCAAGCGCTTTTTCCATTCGTCCTTTGCATCGTCAAGGATCATCTGGATCATTTCGTCAAGCATGTTGCTACCTCCTGTTTCCGGGGTAAATTCAATCCGAAATAACGGTAGCTGATGGTGTCTTAATCAGATTCTGGCCGTTCCAATGAACCAGCGTGCCAATTTCTTCGCCCTTTTACTACACGAACCAGGTTGCCGGGTTTATTCATGTTGAATACAATAATCGGCTTATGTTGATTCTTTGCAGAGCGTGAAGGCGGTCATGTCCATTACGCGCAAGTCTTTTTCTGATGACTTCGCTGCCGTCAATTTCTTTAAAGCGCGTGGCAGACGGATCTTTCTCGGGGTCAGCGGTGAAAGATACCATCTACACGCGGGTACCTTTAAGAATGACGTCGGCGTCAATTTCCAGGGCGCGCAAAGACGCTGCTGTATCGGTGGTAAAGTATGGATTCCCGGTACCACCTCCAAAAATAACAATGCGGCCCTTTTCCAGGTGCCGAATGGCGCGCCGACGTATAAAAGGCTCTGCAATTTCCTGCATATGGATGCTTGATTGAAGCCGGGTGCGTAATCCTTGTTGCTCCAGCGCATCCTGCAGGGCCATGGCATTCATCATCGTGGCGAGCATGCCCATGTAATCTGCATGCGCCCGTTTCATGCCATCGGTTGCGTCAATCCCTCTGAAAATATTGCCGCCGCCAATAACGATAGCGAGTTCCAGGCCAAGGTCTACCGCTTCCTTAATTGCTTCTGCGTACTTGCTCAATACTTTATGGTCGATACCAAAAGACTTTATCACCAGTAACAGGCTTCGCCACTGAGTTTGAGTAAGATGCGTTTGTATTTAAGTGTTTGCGTTATCAGCTGCCTGCCTCTGAAAGTTACTAATCGTTACGTTCGCCTGCGCGTAGTTATGCCTGCATCCGCATAATGCACAAACCCGGCGCAACGAGCCGGGTCTGTACAACGGTTGGTTAAATCAATCTCCGAGAGCAAACCGAAGGAAGCCTTGTGACGTCCACGTCTGCTTGCTTCAGCATTTCTTTCACGGTAACAGATGAGTCTTTTACGAAGGGCTGTTCAATCAGTACATTGTCTTTGTAGAAGCGCTTGAGTTTGCCTTCTGCAATCCGATCGATGATGTTGTCCGGTTTGCCTTCGTTGCGTGCGGCTTCGCGTGCGATTTCCATCTCTTTTTCTTTGATGTCATCAGGCACTTCGTCGCTGCGTGTTGCAACAGGATTGAGCGCTGCAACCTGCATGGCAACGTCTCTGCCAGCTTCTAGCTGCATTTCCATCACCTGACATTTCAACCAGTACGCCCAACCGGGAGCCTGGGTGAATGTAAGGAACGATGGTGCCGTCAGAGGCGCTTACAGAGAAGCGGCGAATGTCTACTTTTTCACCAACGCGGCCTGTGAGGGCGAGCATAGCGCATCTTGCACGGAGTCGCTACCGTCGTATGCGAGGGCGCGCAGTGCATCAAGATCAGCCGGCTTTTCGCTCAGTGCAATTTCTGCAACTTTGTTGGCAAAACCGGAGAAATCATCGCCACGTGCAACGAAGTCTGTTTCGCAGTTTACTTCGGCGATGACACCAGTTTTGTGAATCAGCGCTAACGGCTGTAACAATAAGGCCTTCTTTTGCTTCTTTTTCAGCACGTTTAGCGGCTACTTTCTGTCCTTTTTTTCTAAGGAGATCTATTGCTGCATCAAAGTCACCATTGGTTTCTACCAGTGCTTTTTTGCAGTCCATCATGCCTACCCCGGTGGTATCCCGGAGTCGCTTTACATCTTTTGCGGAGATCGACATTATCTAGCGTTACGTTTTTAAGCGTTCGTTATTCCAAAGGAGGCTTGCCGGCACCTGGCGTTCCTACTACCTGGCCGGCAGGGGATACACAATTCAGTAATGAAATTGGACCTGGTGCTATTCTTTAGCAGCTTCTTCTTCTTTAGCTTCAGCTTCAGGAGCAGCTTCTTCCTTAGCAGGTTTTTCCTCTGCAGGTTTTTCCTCTGCAGGTTTTTCCTCTGCAGGTTTTTCCTCTGCAGGTTTTTCCTCTGCAGGTTTTTCCTCTGCTGCAGCTTCAGCTTTCGGCGCTTCTTCTTTAGCAGGTTTTTCTTCTGCGGCAGCTTCAGCTTTTGGCGCTTCTTCTTTAGCAGGTTTTTCTTCTGCGGCAGCTTCAGCTTTTGGCGCTTCTTCTTTAGCAGGTTTTTCTTCTGCGGCAGCTTCAGCTTTTGGTGCTGCTTTTTTGCCTTTTCGGGTTTTTTTCTTCTCAGCCTGCTTGTTGCCTTCGCCTTCGTCCATTTTCCGCTTCTCTTTCTCTGCTTTTCTGGAAGCTTCTTCAATCTCTCTTGATTTAGAGCCTTCCGCGCAAGCAGCAGCAATAACCGAAGTAATGAGGTCAATCGACTTCAGGGCATCGTCGTTTGCCGGTACAGCAAAGTCAACCAGATCAGGATCGCAGTTGGTATCAACAATCGCAATGATAGGAATACCCAGCTTCCGGGCTTCTTTAACAGCGATATGCTCGCGGTTGATATCTACGATAAATACGGCGCCAGGAAGTTTGGCCATTTTTGAAATCCCGCCGAGTACTTTTTCAAGCTTCTCGCGCTCACGGGATTTCATGAGGCGTTCTTTTTTCTTCAACTGATCCAACGTCCCGTCTTCCTGCATCTTCGTAATGCCTTCCATACGACGGATGCTTTTACGGATGGTCTGGAAGTTGGTCAGCGTACCACCGAGCCAGCGCTCAACGGTAAAGGGTGATCCGCAGGACTCAGCGTGTTTGCGAACAATGTCGCGTGCCTGTTTTTTAGTCCCTACGAAGAGAATTTTGCGGCCCATTTTGGCAAACCGGGCAGCAGCTTCAGCTGCCTGATCCAGGGCGGTCTGGGTTTGCATCAGGTCGATGATGTGGATCCCGTTGCGCTCCATGAAGATGAAGGGCTTCATCTTTGGGTTCCAACGACGGGTCAGGTGACCAAAATGCGTACCTGCTTTAAGCAGTTGTTCTACGGAGACACGGTTTGTGCCTTGCGTTACTTCACTCATGATGTTATCGGGTTTTTACACCTACAGTTTTCATCTACCCAAACAGACCTTTGCACCGCGTGTGCCAGGCCACCCGTTCAGATATCCAACTGTATGATTGATTCGTTGAATAGCGCAGGTGGGCAAAGCCTGCATATAGAATGCCCAATTCGATTTAGCGCTTGCTAAACTGGAAGCGTTTACGTGCTTTTGGCTGTCCGTATTTTTTACGTTCAACCATGCGCGGGTCACGCGTAACCATGTTGGCGTCGCGAAGTGGCTTGCGGAGTTCTTCGTTGAACTGGATCAGGGCGCGAGCAATACCGAGCTGGATTGCTTCTGCCTGTCCGGTCGAACCACCACCACGTGCGTTGATGACCAGATCGAAGGTGCCGGCTGTTTCAGTAACATCCAGCGGCTTCAGAATCTGCTTGCGTCGCCATGCGAGGGGGAAGTAATCCTCGATAGCGCGTTTGTTGACAACGATTTTGCCGTTGCCACTGCGCAAGTATACACGCGCAACCGACGTCTTACGACGGCCTATAGCAGCGAATTGTACAGTTGAAGACATAATTATAAGGTTAACTTATTCGTTCAAAAGCGTCTATGTAGCAGGTACCCTTCAAAAGGGTGCTCTAAACTATAGAGTCAGAGCTTTAGGATTTTGTGCTTCGTGCGGATGTTCGCTACCTGCATATACTTTAAGTTTTTTCAGCATATGCCGGCCCAGAGGCCCTTTGGGAAGCATGCCCTTAACCGCGTTCTGGACAATGAATTCCGGTCTTCTCTGGCGTACCTCTTTCGGGGTGCGGGTTCTGCCCCCACCTGGGTAGCCGGTGTGACGGAAGTACTCTTTGTCCGTCTCTTTATTGCCACTGAACCGAACTTTGTCTGCGTTGATCACAATTACGTGGTCTCCCGTATCCATATGTGGCGTGTAGCTCGGCTTGTGCTTGCCGCGCAAAATCGTTGCTACTTTAGAAGCCAGACGCCCGACGATTTGATTTTCGGCGTCTACCACGTGCCATTCCCGCTCGATATCGGTCGGTTTGGCGCTAAAGGTTTTGAAGCTATTTACATTCATGGGTTTCCTGCAAAAGACTCGGTCTATAAAATATATAGACGTCAAAATGTTAAAGCCGCAGCTTTGTAGAGCCAGCCTTTAACCTGCAAAGTGTATCGGGGATCCCGAAAAATAAGGTGCTCTAACACGCTGAGGCCTGCATATAGTTTTATAAGACATAAATCTTCCCACAATATTGACGGAATAGATGCCCGATACCTATGCTGTTTTGATTGGTTTGGCCAGTGCCCTCTCACCTGGCTTGCACTTAAACACCCGATGATATACCGACTTTATTCGCTCCCCGACCATAAGGACGTACCGGCAAAGCGTGCTGCCGGCCCAGACCTTGCCCTCCTATGAGATCCACTACACACTTAGCAAAGCTCGATGCGTTGCTCGCACGGCTTCCTTTTGAACTTGATAACATGCCGGCTGCAAACGCAGCCTATCGAAAGTGGATAAGCCACGGCCGGCATGAAGACCGGGTAACCATTGATATCTGGACCTACTGTTTTATTTGGAGAAACCTCATCACAAAGTTTGCGCGCCGTCCTGATTTGGATGCTGCCGATTTTGACATGCTCATTGCTCGCGTTTTTGAGCGCGTGGTTGATCGGCGTCATACGGTTCGGGATGAAATGCGCTACACCAACTGGGTGAGTGTTATCTGTCGCAATTTCTTTGTGAATCACCTGCGGACGTGCAAAACAAAAACTGCGACCAGGACAACCGAAATAGCGGATGCGGAAGAGGCTGTGTTTTCGTTTGATGATGATCTATTGGTGCTACATCAGGTCCTGCACAGTGCAATCTCCAGGCTTCCCAGGTACCTGCAATCTGTTGTGAAAATGCGGCTATTTGAGCATAAGTCATACGACGAAATAAGCATGCATACCGGGAAGAGTGTGGCCGTCATTCGGTCCTATTTCAACAAGGCTATGAAGCGGTTGCGAGAAGACAAGGTATTACGCCGGCTCATAAAAAGAGATTTCCGTGAAGATATCGATCAGTAGGGTATGGGGTCTCACGCGCTACTGTCTTACGTGGAAATAACCACAAACTGTATGGATACAATGAATACACTGGAAGATAAAATATTGAATTACAGCTTCCTTTCTTCAGGAGAACAATTGGCATTGGATCTTGAAGTTCAAACTCAGCCACAGTATGCGGATCTGCTGGAAGAGGTAAAGGCACTACATCAAATGGTTGTCGCGGTCTCCGCGCAACATGCTATTGATGTCGATGAGGTCATAGCATATCTCGCTGTCAACGAACTGAGTGATCGGGTATCGATGCCGGCTGAGGCTTCATTGCCTGACGAAAAAATACAGGAATTGCTGACCGAACCAGGTCTCGCGGAGCGCTATGCTCAGATTAAACAGAAGCTGGTTGCCATGACCATAAACCACGACCCTGTTGCGCAATTCGAAGCATTGTCGGGGCATCAGTTTGTTGCTGTGGAATCGTCTCGGCGGCGCGATCGAGCGCCACGTCCTGGGCTGCTAGATCGGTCAGGTATCATGCAGCGACGAAAGTCGTGGGTTGTTGCGAGTGTAACAGCTACGCTTGTCTGCTTGTTGTTCATCTACAACAACCGAACAGCCAGTCTTGCGTACTTGAGTGCCGCTGAGCTTGAAGCCAGTCGGCCTTCTAACTTGCGGAGCCTTGTTTTGCATGATAGGGCATCGCGTACGCCCGAAGTGATTGCGCGTGGGGAAGATTATATGGTGTCTCTTTTTGAGGCCGCCTTATTATATACCAATGCTCAGCAGCGCTACTTCTTTGTACATTATACATACGACCCCGCGTTACTAGCCCAAGCAGAGCATCAACTGGTACGTCTTTCCAATGTTGATCGCGTACCTGATGAGCTGGTTGCTGAGGTACGATTTCTACTTGCCAAGGTATATCTGGCAGGAGACAAAAAAGAAGAAGCCCGCACACAGCTGTTGTTGGTTCAGCGGCATGCGGGCGCTAAATCTAGTGAGGCAGAACGTTTGCTCGCTAAATTATGGTAAGCTTAGGCGTAGGTGTTAAGCATAACTGGCATGATGAGCATCAGCAGTTCTTCACCCGATTGTTGCTCAAGCGGCGTAACGATGCCGGCGCGGTTGGGTGAGCTCAATTCAAATACAATCTCTTCAGAGTCCAAGTGGCCGAGTACCTCGGTCAGGTAGGCCGCGTTGAACCCGATCACCATGTCTTCGCTGTCATAATCAGCAGCGACAGTTTCATGGGCTTCGCTAGACCGCTCGATGTCTTCAGCAGAAATTTTGACCTGGTTGTTGGAGATGGCGAGCCGGATCTGGTTCGTCATACTCGACGAGTACAGGCCGACACGCTTCACGGCTGCCAACATCGCTTCGCGATTCACCGCAAGGCGCTTGTCATTCTCAACCGGGATAACGGCTTCGTAATTTGGGTAGTTTTCGTCGATGAGGCGTGCCAGCACGCGGCAGGCACCGAAGTCGAAGCTGGCGTAACTGCCGTCAACCATCACGGCGCAGTCTGCATCCGAGGCAACGCGCGCAGCGAGGGTCATGGCTTTTTCAGGTACAATATAGTTGGAAGGTAACTCGCTGGTCACCGACTCCATCGTCAGGCGCACAAGACGGTGGCCATCGGTGGCAACCATGCGGCCACGGTCTGCAGCGATCTGGAAGTAGATACCCATCATCGCTGGACGCAGTGCGTCTTTGCTCACAGCAAAACTTGTTTTCTGGATGGCGCGCCGCAGGATTTCGCCGTTGGTCTGGAAACCAGATTGTCCGGCAATCTCAGGCAGTGCCGGGAAGTCAGCACCGTCCTGACCTACCATTTTATACTTGCCCATGTCTGTTTGCAGTGTGATGTTGAATTCATCATCAGTTACAAACGAGATTGGCAGGTTTGGGAGGGCGCGCAGGGTGTCGAGCAGGCGTTTGGCCGGCACAGCGATGCGGTTGCCACGCGGGCTGCCATTGCTTTCGAACTGCACCTGCAGCGATTGGATGATTGAAATTTCCAGGTCGGTGGCACTCAAGCGGAGCACATCACCATCATGCTCAAACAACACGCACTCGAGAATGGGTAGTGTACTTTTGGAAGGAACGGCGCCGGCGACAGTATTTAAGGCCCGAAGGAGTTCAGCACTGGATGCGGAGAACTTCATGGATTTGACCAGATCGATTTTTGGGTTACGGGTTTCCGGTTGTGGGCATTTCGGGCCGTATGTGCGCAAACCCGAGGCAAACAACAAGAAGTGAAGACCAGCGGCGTTTCAGGCCGGCCTTATTATAGCCACTCTTAAATTAAAAGGTAGCAGTAAAGTTCGCTTAAACAATACTTTACTGCAAATTTATGGGCGTAAAATTTTTGGAAAACACCCCGGGCGTACCATTTACCTTTCCAGCCTAGCGGCTTCGCAGTTCCAGTCGTTGACGAATCTCCTCGATGGTATCTGAGAATTTAGGATCCGTGTCGATTTGGTCTTCTACGCTTTGATTGGCATGAATAACTGTGGAGTGGTCGCGTCCACCAAAGTGCAGGCCGATTGTTTTGAGTGAGTGCTGGGTAAGTTGCTTGGAGAAATACATGGCAACCTGCCGTGCTTGCACCACCTCCCGTTTGCGGGTTTTGCCGCGTACAAGGTCTTCGGGAATATTGAAGTATTCGCAGGCAATGCGCTGGATTTCATCGATGGTGAGGTTGACACGTGTATCCTTAATCAGGTCGCGCAGTACCTCTTTTGCCATATTTAGATCAATTTCGCGCTTGTGCAACGTTGCATGCGCAAGCAGTCTGATCAGTGCACCTTCCAGTTCGCGGATGTTGCTTTTTATATGGTGGGCGACAAACTCGATGACGTCGCGCGACACGCGGATGCCATCGTCTTCAGCCTGGCGTTGCAAAATAGCAATACGAGTTTCGAACTCGGGTGCCTGTACATCGGCCGTGAGGCCCCACTGGAATCGTGAAAGCAAACGCTCTTCGATACCTGAAATGTCTCTTGGGGGGCGGTCGGCTGAGAGAATGATTTGTTTGCCGGCCTGGTGTAGGCTATTGAAAATGTGGAAGAACTCTTCCTGGGTTTTCTCTTTGCCGCCAAAGAACTGCACGTCATCCACAATCAGCAGGTCAATTTGTCGATAAAACATCGAGAAGTCGCTTACCCGGTTGTTCTGGATGGCCTGCACAAATTCAGTTGTAAAACGCTCGCTGGAGATATACAGCACCGTCTGGTTGCTGTTGTTTGCCAGCACATGGTTGCCAATCGCCTGGATCATGTGCGTTTTGCCAAGGCCTACACCGCCATAGATAAGGAACGGGTTGAAAGCTCGTTGCGCCAGGTTGCTGTGCAATGGCGAGGGAGGCACTCCGCGCGAGGCGGTTGCAGTCGCCTTCAATAAACCGGTCGAAGGTGTAGGATGTGTTGAGGTTGTGTTCGATTTTCGCCGGCTTCAGTCCGGGGATTACAAACGGATTGGCAAATGGCGATTGGGGAGCGGGCGGCGGTGCCTGGTGCGCGTAGCCCTGGTTGTTGTAATGTGGCCGAGGGGGCTCGGGGGTATTGCGCTGTGTATGCGGATTCCAGGGTTGGCTGGGGGGCTGATGTCCCGGGTGTTGGCCTGGATGCCCGATTTGGGGATTGCCCATATGGCGCGGCATCGGCGGTTGTTCGTTTGCCGGCTTGCGCGACGGCAAGTGCATAGACGATCCTTCGTACCCGGTTTCTGTATCGTCTTTCTCTATGACAATGTTGTAAAAGAGCCGGCCCTGTGGTCCAAGCACTTTCATAATGGTTTTGCTAAGCAAACCAAAATAGTGCTCTTCCAGCCATTCGTAATAGAATCGGCTGGGTAGTTTTACCGTCAGTCTTGTTTCGCCGTCTTCCTCAACCAGTTTCTCTGCCGTGAGTGGCTCAAACCAGGTTTTGAAGCTCTGCCTGCTAATATTGTCGCGGATGATTTGCAAGCATTCTTGCCATACCGCATCTGCCGATAGCTCCATGTTGTAAGGGCATCAAAAATTGGGTCACACTCACGTCGAGCAGGGTAAGCGTGTCGTCATTGAAAGGTAAAAAACCGGACCAATTGGAAAAGCGCTGGAAGTGCAAGCATTACGTTGCATTGGTGCCGCGCGTGAATGCCTGATAGCCTGTAGTCCGTTTTGTGTACAGGGGATATGCACGAGTTATGCACATCCCTTGATTACGCTCATAGTTATCCACAGTACAACCCATGCAAGTGGCTTATTGTTATGCACATGTTTTCAACAGCTGCACAACGCCGTTTTTAGCCTGATTTGCAAGCTTTTTAAACTGGTTGTCTACAGAAAAATACGCTCGGACAAAAAGTAAACAATGCAATGGTTAATCTGGATCCTTAATCTGGTGTGTTATGGGTCAATATGAACAAGTTATTCACACTATTGTGCCCCTGCGTTGCAGGTTAGGTCTGGGCACAACTGTTCACGAGAATGTGGTGTTGCTGGATCCTGAAGTGTAAACTTCTGGTAAGAAAAACACGCTTACTTTACAGTGACAGAGCTGATGCTTTACGCATCCTGACGCCTTCCCTCAAATGGGGAGAAGAATTGTAAACATTCTGTACAATAACGTCAAGCAGTTGTGCTCAGAATTTTTGTGCTGAAGAGTAACGATATTGCAACCATGCTTAAATTTGTCTTAAAACCTGCATAGGGTTAAGGCAACCTGTGCGGTGCTTGTGGCTAACCCTACCTCGCGCGGCTCCGGCTAGTCGCGTGGACAACATGTTGCACTGCATTGATCCAACTTAGCAATGATCCGATTTAGCATTGATCCGATTTAGCAATGATCCGAGTTGACATTAAATCGCTCAAACCCGGGATTCACGAATTCGAATGGCAGCCGGCGCCGGATGCGCTGGGGCTGGACCCGGAAATATTTCATGGCCTGCAGGTAGATGCCCGGGTAGATTTCCATCCAAACCGGATATTTGTCATCCTGCAAACTGAGGCTGAAGCCCATCTTACGTGCGACCGCACCCTTAACCCTTTTACGCAGGTCGTAGAAGGCGAGCACCAGGTTTTGTTTTCGACAGAGCCACCTGTGGAGGGAGAAGAGGCGGACGATGAGGTTGTGCGGATTGGTTCGGCTGATGAGGAAATTGATATTACCGACGTTGTTCGCGACACCTTTATCTTATCAATTCCTGCGCGCAAAATTGCGCCGGGCGCAGAGACCGAGGAGATTCCTCTTGCTTTTGGTGAGCCCGATGGTGGTGAGGCTGCGGTTGATCCGAGATGGGAAGCATTGCGCAAATTGAGTTCGATGGGGGACGACGAGGACACAGAAGAGTAGCCGGCTTCATCATTTATTTGCGAAGTAGTGGCATAATAGTGCGCAGGATTAAAAAAAAGAGAGAACCCGAAAGCCAGGATCGGAGTACACTACCGCCTTTGGCTAAATATATTTGGTTCTAGAAGCTGTAAAGAGTTAACAATGGCTAATCCAAAGCGAAAACATTCAAAAGCACGTACACGGTCACGCCGATCCGTTTATTACGGTAGCCTGAGCCGCCCCCAGACCATGGAGTGCACCAACTGCGGAAATGTAAAACTCCGTCACCGTGCTTGTCCACACTGTGGATATTACCGCGGCCGCAAAATCGCGGATGGCGTCGATTACGCATAGTTAAATCGTCATAGTTTAAATCTATGCTATGTTTAAATCGCCAGGGTTGATACATCCCTTAGAGATGTGTAATCTTGAGCGATTTAACAATACAACCTGATTACCTATGCCTATCCGAGTAGCTGTGGATGCGATGGGGGGAGACCATGCCCCCGGAGTTGTGGTTGAGGGTGCCCTTGCGGCCCTTGCTAAAGCCGGCGAAGAACTAGAAGTTTTGCTGGTTGGACCTCAGGCTGAACTGGAGGCAGAACTTGCAAAACATGAAGGTGCTACTGTAAATGGATTGCACCTTATAGATGCACCCGAAGTGATCGGGATGGCAGAATCGCCTGCTTCCGCTGTAAAAAATAAAACGCGCTCCTCCATCCATCTTGGGCTGGGCGCACATAAACAAGGCGACGCAGACGCGTTCATCAGTGCCGGCAACACAGGAGCTGTGATGGCGGCTTCTTTATTTACGCTCGGCCGGCTCCCTAAAGTTGCTCGTCCAACGCTCATCGGTTTTATACCTACCACCAAGGGAAACCACAGCATTAGCGTTGATATGGGTAGCAATGTCGATTGTAAACCAGAGCATCTCGTACAGTTTGCCCAGATGGGCGCTATCTTCGCTGAGCGGTTACTGGACCGAGAAAATGCTTCGGTTGCGCTCATGAACATCGGAGAGGAGCCAGGGAAAGGGAACGAGCAAATCAAAGCTACCTACAATCTCCTCGAAGCGCGCGACGATATAAACTTCGTGGGCAATATCGAAGGTCGTGACCTGCTCTTTTACGCGGCAGATGTCATTGTTTTTGATGGCTTCGTTGGTAACATTGTCCTGAAGTTTGGCGAAAGCTGTATGACGACCGTGTTGCGCCAACTCGTCATGGAAGAAATGGAACGCCTGCAATTCGACGATGCCCAAAAAGGCCTGGTCAAAACGCTGCTGGGTTCTATTTCCAAACGGTTTAATTACGAAGAGTACGGCGGTGCGCCGCTGCTGGGTGTAAACGGCAACGTATTGATTGGGCACGGAAGCTCATCTGCGCGCGCTATCCAGCAACTTATTTTAACAGCTACGCGCGTTGTAGGCCACAATATTCCCGAAGCTATCACAGAAGTTCTCGGTGATTGACCCTTTCAGGTCTTATTTTATCCCCACCCCTACTTCCCCAGTGCGTTCACTACACTGACTCTTTTTTATGCGAAGTGCTGCTATAACTGCCGTTGGTCATTTTCTTCCTGAATATCGGTTGACCAACGCTGAGCTCGAAACGATTGTTGATACCAACGACGAATGGATCAGGACGCGAACGGGCATCAAAGAACGGCGAATTCTGAAAGACCCCGACAAAGCAACGTCTTACATGGCCACCAAGGCGGCTGAAGAATTGCTGCAGAAACGTGGGATCTCGGCGGAAGAAATTGACCTTATTATTGTAGCTACCGTTACCCCCGATATGGTTTTCCCCGCAACGGCGTGCCTGGTCCAGGCGCAGCTTGGGGCAACCAACGCCTGGGGCTACGACCTTTCTGCTGCTTGTAGTGGATTTCTCTTCGCCTTGTCTTCCGGTGCACAATTTATCGCATCGGGCAAGCACGATAAAGTTTTGGTGATTGGTGCAGATAAAATGTCTGCCATCATCGATTACACCGACCGCACGACGTGCGTGCTTTTTGGTGATGGCGCCGGCGCCGTACTACTGGAGCCCGGCGAAGAAGGCTATGGCGTACTCGATTCCATCGAATACACCGACGGATCCAACGTAAATGCCTTGTGCATGGCCGGCGGCGGCAGCTTGCATCCGGCAACGCACGAATCGGTAGATGCGCGGTTGCATTACGTGCACCAGGACGGCAAAACCGTATTCAAAAACGCAGTCAAAGGCATGGCTGACGTTGCAGCTGAAATTATGGAGCGCAATGAGCTTACGGGTGATGATGTGCGCTACCTCGTGCCGCACCAGGCCAACTTGCGGATTATCGATGCCACGGCGCGCCGCATGGGAGTAACCATGGACAAAGTAATGCTCAACATCGAGCATTACGGTAACACAACTGCCGGCACCATTCCGCTCTGCCTGAGCGATTGGGAACACGAACTGCGCAAAGGTGACAACCTGGTGCTCACGGCATTTGGCGGTGGATTCACCTGGGGCGCTACATTGTTAAAGTGGGCGTACGACGGCTCCAAAGTAGCCCATAAGGCGCACGCAACCGCATCACAGAATGGTCAGGCTTCCTGAGGACGTCGGCCCCGGTAACGTTATTGATCAAAAGACTGTAATTGGAAATGAAGCTGGACTTGACTGGTAAAAGTACGCTGGTAACAGGTGGCACGCGCGGCATTGGCCGCGCCATGGTTGAGGCATTTGCCGCCGCCGGCGCACGGGTTGCGTTTACCTATCGCTCATCTACTGAAACTGCCGAAGCGCTCAAAGCCGAATTGGAAGCAAAAGGCGTAGAGGTAATGAGTTTTCAAAGTGATGCGGCTGACTTTGAAGGCGCACAGGAAACGGTCAAGGCGATTATCGACGCGTGGGGTAGCATTGACGTTGTAGTAAACAACGCCGGCGTTACCCGCGACGGGCTCATGATTCGCATGAACGAAGAGGACTGGGATGCGGTTATTGGCACCAATCTTAAAAGCGTTTTTAACTTTTCCAAAGCAGCTTATCGCCCCATGATGAAACAGCGGGGCGGTAAAATTATTAATATATCGTCAGTAGTAGGCGTAATGGGTAACCCGGGGCAGACAAACTATGCCGCTTCCAAAGCCGGCATCATTGGTTTTTCGAAAAGTCTTGCCAAAGAACTGGGTGGTCGCGGCGTCACCGTGAATGTGGTAGCGCCAGGATATGTTGCAACGGATATGACCGCTGAGCTTTCAGAAAAAGCACAGGAAGCCATGCTTGGGGCTGTTCCCCTTGGTCGTCCGGCATCCCCCGAAGACGTAGCGAATAGTGTACTGTTTCTCGCATCTCCCGCTGCTGACTACATTACAGGCCATGTGCTCCATGTTGATGGAGGTCTTGCCATGTAGCGTTAGCCATGTAGTGCTAGCGCCCTGGCATTCCCACTGCATCGAATAAATAACCTGCTCGTTGAGAAGATCGAACAGATGATGTAGTGCCCGGCATCTCTCTATTTATATTGAATTAGTTGTTCTAATAACTTCATGTCATCTGATGAATCTGGTAGACAAAAGTTTACCACTGTAATTGATTTTACTGCCAAAGCGCAGCAAGCTGCCCGGCAGGATCGTGTTGTATCCTCATTTAGCGAACCGGACCCGCCCCTCCCGGACGTCACCATTGATACCCTGCCTGCTTCGATCAGGCAAGCTGTAGATACAGCCGGGTGGACGTCTCTTATGTCCGTACAGCAAAAGTCCATTCCTTACGCCCTCGAAGGCCGCGACCTTATTGTACAGTCGCGCACAGGTAGCGGTAAAACCGGGGCTTTTTTGCTGCCGCTGTTCGATAAAATTGATCCGACCATTCCCGAGACGCAGGCCCTCGTCCTGTGTCCTACGCGCGAACTTGCACGGCAAATACACGAAGAGTTTACCAAAATGGCCGGCGGTGAAGTCACCGAAGACGGTCTGCGTGCTGCGCTGGTTTACGGTGGCGTGCGCTATAAATCACAATTGAGTGCGTTCAAACAAGGCGCACACGTGGTAATTGGTACACCCGGACGTATCCTGGATCACCTGTACCGCAAAAGCTTTTCGCTGAGCCAATTGAAAGTGCTCATTTTTGATGAGGCAGATGAAATGCTCTCGATGGGCTTTCTGCCGGCAATGCGGGAAATGAAAAAATTCCTTCCGCGCGACCGCCAGTCGCTCATGTTCAGCGCGACCATGCCACCTCGCGTGCGCTCGCTCGCTGAAGACTTCCTCTACGAGCCTGGCTTCCTGTCACTCAGTGTAGGGCAGGTTAGTGTCGACGCTATCGACCACCGGTATTATCAGGTGGATCAAATGGACAAAGACCGGACGCTCGTCAAGCTTTTTGAAATGGAAAGCCCTGAGTCGGCCATCATCTTTGTAAACACCAAGCGCGATGTAGAGTACCTCGCGAAGTTTCTCCGCAACTACGGCTTTGACGCCAGCGAAATTTCTGGCGATCTCGACCAGAAAGCACGCGAACGCGTCATGGACCGCATTCGCAAAGGTGAACTGCGTTTCCTCGTAGCTACAGACGTTGCTGCGCGGGGCATCGATATTTCCGATCTGAGCCACGTGTTCATGTTCGATGTACCGCAGGATCCTGAGTACTTTGTACACCGCGCCGGCCGTACTGCCCGCGCAGGTAAAACAGGTACGAACATCGTCCTGACGACGCCAACCGAAAAAACACTTCTGCTCCGCATTACCCGGAAGTTCGACATCGACATCAAGGAATGTGAAGTCCCAAGCGCTGAGGCCGTTGAAGAACGGATGGCTGAGCACGCCACGATGATGCTGCAACAGCGGTTCCGAGATAAATCGAACATGGAGCGCGAGCGGATGAACCAGTTTGTGGGTATGATTGAAGAACTCGTCGAGGAAGAGCCTGAATTGCTGGCGATGCTGGTGGATGAAGTCTACCAGAAACGGAACGAGTCCCAGGCATCTGAGCCGGCACCAGCGCCGCGTTCTGACGAGAGAAGCGGGGGCCGTAACGACAAAAAGAAGCGGTCCAGTAACAAGCAGCGCCATTCCCGGCGTCGCTAGTCACATCTAGGCTTTGTCTGAAAAATCCAAAATTATTAGAGACAAAGCCGTATCCTGAGCGAATGCGAAGGATCTAACGAAGCAGAACTTATCTTTCAGACACTGCCTAACAAAACTCACGTGATGGCTAATACGCGTGCGCCGGTTGGGCTTGCAGCTTTTTGCATCTTGATCGGCGCCCTCATCGCAGCGGTAGCTGCGGGTCTTATCCCTGCCTCTCCCGACGCTTTTATTGCTCCCCGCTGGACGCTTGGTCTCGCGGGGTTTGTTTGTATGGCGGGTGGTGGCGCGATGTTGTTCGAGGAGCAAAGCCCGATGCGTGCCGGAATGGCAGCGCTGATTTTGATCGCCATGGCCAGCGTAGGATTCTGGATTGCATTCAGCAGCGCCCCCGAAAACATCTCAGGTGGCTTACCTTTTCTCGATCAAACGACCAACGGCACCATAGGGAAGTGGGTATTTGGCATCGGTGCCGTAATAACAAGTGGCGTTGCCCTTATTGCGCTAAAGGATTTTAGGAAGAAGCTGAAGAAGCGGAGCGACCGATAGGGAAGGATTTTCGATTTTCGAATGTCGATTTTCGATTGGCTTTGGGGCTAACGCATAGCTTCTTTATCGCGTCATGCCGGACTTGATCCGGTATCCAGAAAGGAGTGCCGAATGCCGATTGTTTTAAAAGAAACATAAATCGACATTCGGCAATCGAAAATCGACAATTAACGAACCGATCCGGTTCGTCAACCTACTCTGCAATCGTATAGTCAACCACAAACGCACCATCAAAAATCCCCGATCCCATCAGGATCTCGCCAAAGGCGGCATGTTTGGGGTGGGGCAGGTAGGTGTCGCGGGCTTCTTCGTTTTCGAAAGTCATCAGGTACACGTGGGTGAAACCCTGGTTTAGCCCTTCGGGGCTGTTGTTGGTCCCATGCTCAAAACCAATGATGCCGGGAATCTGGTCTTCCAGTGCTTTGAAGGCATCGGTGATTTCCTGGATCTGTGCTTCGGTGGCTTCGGGTTTATACTTGAAAACAACAACGTGGCGTACAGCTTCGGACATATCGGGGGCTGACATTTCCATTTCTACTTCTTTAATAGTGGCAGCTTCAGTCTCAGATTTCTTCATTTGGAAGAAAAGCAGACCGATCACGAGTACACCGCCGAGAATCAAGATGGAGAGAAATCGCATGGAGTTTAAGATTCGGTGGAACGGATAGATTTCTCAAAATAGAGAATCCGCGCTAAAGAAACTGTGGATACGGTTTGCCCGCTCATCCTAAACTTGCCGGCGTACAGCAGTTACGCGCGCAGTGTGGTGATTAGCCGCCGCTTCCAATACCCACGTAGGTCACCCACCGCACTTGCTCCTGATTTTGCAGCACGGCCATGGCCACTTCGTCTTTATCGCCTACCTCGATAATCACCTCGTTGGGTGGTGAGGCAACAGCGGTGAAATCGAACGCTGAAAACGGTCTTAGGATATCTTCAGCTGTTTGACGCGTGATGTGGCTTGCAAACGTGACCATCACCAGATAGCCGAGGGAGCCTGCATCGTCGGATGCGTTTGTTGAGTGTACATTGCCGAGCGATGTTTGGGATACACTTACCACGCCGGCCTGTGCTTTAATTTCGCGCACTTCTTCTTCGGTAAGCATTTGATCTGCGTGCGCCCGGGAGGTCCAGTCGTAGAAGTGTTTTTGTAAGATGGGATAGCCAAGGCTTTTCATCAGGACCTCAGCATCTGCAGCGCCGAAGCCTTCATTGAACACCACCGAAAGCCGGCCCTGGATGATGTTGATCTCTGTTGGTACATCAAAATCAACCTCTTGTGCGCCTGCAGGCATGGCTATAAAGAGCAAAGCAAATAACGCGAACCAGGATGTAGAGTTAAGTCTGTTCATGGTTGGTGTAATTGTAATTTTGTGCTTTCGTTTTTTCGGGATTTCGATACGTGTTGTTGCAGTGGTTGGCGCATCATTGTTCGGCGCGCTTCTCCAGGATGCAGGTGCCATGCTACCAGAGATCCTTTGCAAGGCTCAGAATGACATGATTGAAGCAAATCAACATTCTGCAATCAACATTCTGCAATCAACAATCAAGGGCCTGCAAGTCTCGCAGAGATCCTTCGCACGGCTCGGGATGACATATGCAAAGAATGCCACTATTCCCTAACCCACTCGACAATCGGCATTCGACAATCGGCACTCAAAAATCACCCTCCCGGCACCCCTTCCACATCAGCCCGAAACCGATAAATGTAAAACGGTGCACGCGCATCAATGTGCGCCCTGGACTGCAGCATGAGGTCGGGGATAGCACTGTCGGTAAAGTATATGTATCCGTCGCCGCCGTAACTGATCCCGTCGGCCCAGCGCACGCGCTCGTCGTCGATCAAAGACTCAAGGCTGCCGTCGGGCTTCATGCGGATGATCCCATTGTGTTCAACGGCTGTGATGTACACATTATTGTCGACGTCAATGGTAAGGCCGTCGTTGAGTGGTTTGGTACCCACGCGTTCCACCCGGCTGCCCAGCGTAGTAGCATCGAGGGTTTGGTCGAGCAGGTCGGCTGTGCGGACGCGGTACAAGCCGTCGTGGGTCATCGCGCCGTAATACAGCCACGCGTCGTCTTTGCTGAGTGCGAGGCCGTCAACACCCGGTTTGAGTGCAACGAGGCCACCTACAAACACCATGTCTTTGATATCGGTGCGTACAATCCAGTCCTGCGCGACCACCGATTCGTGGCCTTCAAGCAGCCGGCGGGCTTCCTTGCTTTCTACATCATAGACCACCAGCGCCGGGTTTTGTCGCCAGAAACTCACATCGGCAATGTATATCGTTTGTCCATCCGAAGACACCTGCAAGTCGTTCATAAACGAAAGCGACTCAGCGATATCTTTGGGGAATGTGTGGTCGTGAACCACAGCGTTCGTGTTCAGATCGAACGCCAACAAACGTACAGGATCCAGGCCCTGGTTGCCTGTATCGAGCGTCCACAGCCGGTTTTGCTGGTCGATGAACATACCGAGTACGGCGATAAAGTTCGACTGGAACTCCCGGCTCGGATACGGGACTGGTGCGCCATCTACCCATTCAAACACGGTGCTCCCACCCACGGGTTTTGACTCGGGGTGGTAGTTGAAAAACAACCGGTTGTCTGCTGAGACGGCCAGATTACCTGGTGGCTGTTCCAGTGTGGCAACCACTTCGAGTGAGTCCGGCCCCCAAAGTGGCGGCGTGCTCAAGTCGGGATAGTATTCACCGCCGCCATAGCGAACGCGTAACAAAAGGGCGAGCACAATGACAAGGAAAAGCGTAAAAGCAATTGCCCTTAGAAACCATTTCATGGCGTGTCGTTCATTTAATAAGTAAACCGTAGGCCATTGATCAACTGTATTGTGATACAGTTTTGTAAATCGACAGGCCTAATTGCCGGCAAAAAAGATGGGAAAAACAAACGGAATAATGAGAAAAAAATATGCATTGGGCTGGGTGATTCCTATATATGCCACGTTATGTTCAACGTTTGCCATGGGACAAGCCCCAACCGTCACTTCTTTGTTTCCGTTGTCGCAAACCGTTACCGCAAGTACAACTACTGAGCTTTCGGTTACGTTCGATTTGGCCCTGGATCCTGCCTCCGTAGATGCATCTGCTATTTTCGTTTTTGGCCGTTGGTCCGGTGTCCGAGAAGGTTCACTAACATTGGAAAGTGACAACACGGTGCTGCGTTTTGTACCAGATAAACCGTTTATGGCCGGCGAATGGGTGACGGTGTCGTTGCCGCGCACCATCCAGAGTATGGCCGGCGAACCGATGGCCCATGGCTATACCTGGAATTTCTGGACACGGTCCGCGCCGGCCGGATTTGATTTTACGCAAATCGATGATATTTCCACCCGCTTTCCCAATGAGGGACGCGTCCGCTCCTACGGTGCTTATGCGGGCGATCTGGATCAGGATGGCTACAGCGACCTTGTTATTCCTAATGAAGATGCAAATGACATCCGGGTGTTTTTGAATGATGGCGCCGGCGGGTACAACGGGTTTGATCTATATCCTATTCCAAACGGAGATACGCCGAGCCCTATCGAAGGAACGGACTTCAATCGGGATGGCTACATCGACTTCGTTGTGGGCAATACACAAAACAACAGAATTAGCGTGTGGATGGGGGAAGATGGCGGAAATGTGGGGCACAGTGAAAGTCTGCAGGCAGATGAAGGAGTGCGCGGTCTGTGCACTTTGGATCTGAATGGAGACACGATGATGGACATTGTGACCGCTAACAGGGATGGCGTGCGAGGTACGGGTACGATATCGCTTCTAAAGAACAACGGATCAGGTGCTTTCGGGTCTTCAATCATCATTGAAACGGGAAGCTCTGGCGAAACGGCGTGTGCTGCAGCTGATGCAAACAATGATGGCAACCTGGATGTGTTCATTGGGACATATAACGACAACGAAGTGCTTCTGTATCTGGGGGATGGGCAGGGCAATATCACGTTTTCCCAAAAAGTATCGGTGGGTTCTCGTCCCTGGATGTTAGCTACGGGCGACATAAACGGCGATGGATTTGCAGATGCAGTTTCTTCCAACACGGGTGATGCCACCGTTTCTGTGGTCCTGGGCAATGGAGATGGGACGATGCAGGAGGCGGTGCATTATGAAACGGGTGTTTTTCCTTTAGCGCTCGACCTGGGAGATTTAGATGGAGATGGCGACCTTGACCTGGTTACCAGCAATTTCTCGAGTAACGATTACACGGTGCTGGAAAATGCCGGCGATGGCACCTACACCCACCGCCTAACACTTCCCGCTACCACAGCGGCTTCCTGCACCATCTTGCATGACCGCGATAACGACGGCGACCTCGATATTACCGCCATCGATGAAATCGCTGATCGCATCTTCCTTTTTGATAACACGTCCACTGCAACGGCCATAGAAGATGATGAACAGCCTGTAACATTTAGCCTGAATGCACTTTACCCAAATCCGTTTAGCACGCAAACAACCTTCGGTTACCAACTGGAAAAAGAAGCAGTGGTACGCATAACGATCTACAACCAGTTGGGTCAACGCGTAAGGCATATTGATACAGGCATACAGGCCCCAGGCAGGTATACGCTGACCTGGGATGGAAGAAGCACAGCCGGCACCAAAGTACCGGCCGGTGTCTACCTATCCCTTTTCCGCGCGAACAATGAGGCAGTCCGCCAAACCATAGTCTACACCCCCTAGTACTCTGACAAGTTGGTACTGTCGCGTTCTGAATCCTTCTTTTTGCCCTCCACAGCGTTGCAAAATCTCGACTTAAAACCATTAGGCCTGCGATTTTGCGTCTTGTGGAAAACAAAAATAAAGATCCATTTACACGACATTACCAACTTGTCAGAGTACTAGGCTACAAGCCCAAAGGAAAACAACCTTCAACCTGCAACTTTCAACCAAATCAATCCAACCGGATTGGTTTAGTCACTGTCAACCCAATCCGGTGTGCCGAACCAGTCATGCATTTCTTTTTCGAAAGGTGCAACGATTTCTTCGGGCTCAGGCCATTCACCCAGGTCTCCCGTTTCTGCGATCCAGGTATCCAGCGCAGCCCGCATGCTAAGCAGGGCTTCCCGGTGTTCTGGGTTGGTTGAGGTTGCGATGTTGTTGATCTCATGCGGATCCGCTTCGGTGTCGTACAACGATTCGTACGGCATGGGCTGCATGAGTTGGAGCGCGGGCCCGGTGAGTTTGCCTTCGGCCATGAGTTCGCGCATCAAGGGTTTGATCATGAAGCACTTCTCTTTGTAGCGATTCAATGTGGCAAACCCTTCCCCTTCGCTGTAATTGCGGATGTAGTGGTATTTTTTACCGCGTACCGATCGCATGCGGAGCACCGTTTCGTCAATCCGATCGCGGGCACTGAACGCGTACGTCCGCGGCGGATCTGCTTTTTCACCAAGGATGCGCCGACTCTGCATGCCGCGCGGCTTTTTGATGCCGGCCATTTCCAGCGTAGTTGCTGTAAGGTCAAGCAGACTCACTACGTCTTCGTTTACTCCACCCACTTCATACTGCGGTGGGGTATCCATGCCTGGTGGATAGTAGATAATCATCGGTACATGCAAACCTGTATCCCAGGGCCAATGGATACCACGCGGCTCCATCCGTCCGTTGTCGCCAAAAAACACAATGATGGTATTCTCAGCCATACCTTCTTCGCGCAGCCGGTCGAGAATCCAGCCAATTCTGATATCCATACCTGAAGTGGAATTCAGGTACCGTGCCCACTCTTCCCGTACAATGGGATGATCGGGGTAATATGGCGGTGGGGTTACGTTCTCTGCTGTCGCAATTTGTGGATGCTGCTCTTCGCCGTACCACTTGACGCGGGGATGTTTCCATGTTTGCCGATCGTAAATATCGTATTCACTTTCCGGCATGTTGATCTGTGCAAAAAATGGCTGGTTGGATTGTAGCTGTGACCAGTCGTTGGAGTCGTACATTGGCCCTTCGTTCACAAAATTGAGGTCGAGCTTGGCGGTACCCACTTCCAATGAATCGATGTACTTGATGTTGGCCGTGTAGTAACCCACGTCACCAAGTCGGTGGGTGATGGGCCGGACGCCCTCGGGTAATCGGTAGTCGTCGTCCCGGTGCGAGCGCATGTGATGGGTGTCGGTTGTGGTCTGGTACATGCCTACCATAAACGCGGAGCGGCTTGGTGCGCAGACGGGCGATGTGGCAAAGACGCGGGTATAGCGCAGTCCGTTTTCGGCAAGCGAATCGAGGTGGGGTGTGTAGACATTGGGCATGCCGTACACCCCGAGATCGAGGTTCATATTTTCGCCGACCAACCACAGGATATTGGGTTTGTCGGTGGGGCCGGTTTCAGCAATGGACACTACAGGCGTGTCGCAACTCAGGGCCAACGTGCTCAGCAAGAGCACAGCAATCAGGCGCATCATGTGGTTTTGGGGTTAGGGTATATTATTTGACGGCGGCAACCATCGACGGTATGTCGGTAAATTTAACGCGGGGCCGGCCAAGGGCTTCTCCTTTGCTGGTTTCCAGGGCATCAAGCTTTTGCCACTCAGCATAGCTGAAGTAGTCGGGTTGCCGTTCTTTCAAAAGGTTGACGATAGCTTCCGGATCGATATGGGCTGGCTGCAGTGTTTTGCCGGCTGCATAATCTTCCAGCATACAATTTGCGGTTTCAACAGCATCAGCCTTGTTGGTACCAATCACACCGCTTGGGCCACGCTTAATCCAGCCGGCGGTGTATTCGCCGGTTTGGGGTACACGAGTGTCTTCGCTCAATACCCGGCCCTGTTCGTTGAGGATCAAATTCCAGTCACTGTTGAACGGTACGCCCGGAAGCGGGAGTCCGCGGTAGCCGACGGAGCGGAATACGAGGCCGGCGTTGAGCTCTTCTGTGATCTCGGTTGCCCGCGGCCGCAAAACGCCTTTGTCATTTTGGTAGAGTTCGTTTTTGACAAGTTTCATCCCGCCAACGCTGCCCGTGCCGTCGTCAATAATTTCAGTAGGTGAAACGAGGAAGCGGATGACCAGCTTTTTTGACTTCCCAGACACAGGCGTACTGGTCATGCCTTGCATGATTTCGAGCTTCCGCGAAATCTTCCGATCCGGATTGGCTTCCAGTTGCGCGGCGCTCAATGCATCGAGTGCAGCTTCTTCGGGGAGAACAAACGCGTCTGCGTCTTCCATTTCCCCGAGTTCTTTTACTTCGGGGTTGGTGAACGCTGCCTGTGCTGGCCCGCGCCGGCCGAGCATATGAACCTCTTTGACATTGCTGTTGCTTAGGGCTTCGAGCGCGTAATCTGCTATGTCAGTTTTTGCCAGTTCGTCAGCCGTACGGCATAGAATGCGTGCTACATCTACAGCAACATTCCCCACGCCAATTACGGCAACGCTTTCCTGGGACAGATCAAATGAAAGGTGTTTGTAATCCGGGTGCCCGTTGTACCAGGCAACAAACTCGGTTGCAGAATGGCTGCGGTTCAGGTCTTCGCCCGGAATACCAAGGTTGCGGTCGGTCTGCGTGCCCGTGGTGTAGCAAACCTGGTGGTAGTAATTGCGGAGGTCAGCTACCGAGACGTGCTCGCCGAGGGTGACATTTCCGAAGAAGCGAAAGTTTTCATGGCTGGCTGTTTTATCGTATTGCCGGGTAACCGACTTGATCTTCTGGTGATCGGGGGCAACGCCGCCACGCACGAGTCCAAAAGGGGTGGGCAGTTTGTCGAATAAGTCGACGTGGATCGTGTGTTCGGATTGCTTCAGCAGGTGGGCTGCGGCATAAAACCCGGCAGGGCCGGCACCGATGATTGCAACGCGAAGGGGGAATGCAGCGCTTCCAAGCTTTGCCATAACACTTGCACTATGTTCTGGTAGAACAAACGGGTGGGTGCATTAAGAAAAGTGCTTTTCTGGTGATTGTAAAGGGTTACGCAAAAAAGGTGTATCTCAGAAGCGGCTTTATAGTATGTCTATGTTACGCTAAGGTATACCAACCGAAAGACAAATACCCTCTTGAGAGGGTCGACCGTGATTTATCATGGTCGGGGTGTGTCTGCCGCCGTAAAACAGTAGCTACCTGCCTGTCCTGTGGACACCCAGTCAAACTCTGTCTCTATATCACGAATAAGAAAACTGTCATCCTGACCTTGATTCAGAATCCAGACATCTTGAAAAGGGCTAATTTACCCAATCGTTCTCTGGATACCGGATCAAGTCCGGTATGACGTGGAGGGAAAAACCGGCACTGTGTCCCTTTGGGACGGATGATGTTAATTGTGATGTAGAGACAGAGCTTGACTGGGGATGGCGGAGAGGAAGAGGGGTATCACACCCACATCCGATCCACGCCGGCAGCCCGTCGCGCATCGGCCAACTGGCCGCGGTGCATGTACCGGTGGTCTGATACATATTGAAGACACAACCGGTAAGTGCCAAACGTGTCTTCATAACCTTTTGGCGTGTTTACGCTCGGTTTATCTAGGTCGGCTTCAGTAAGCGAATCGAGCAGCGCCAGGGTTGCGTTGTGGACCTCTCGGCATGTTGCAAGCACGGTGTCGAAGGGCGGAAAATCATTGACATCGTCGGATACTTCGGAGCCATCAAACATATCTTGCCAGTGACTTAGCGGATTGGGCTCGCCCAGCATGAAGTGCCGGATAACAAGTGTTTCGATGTAGGCGAGGTGGCCAAGTGTCCAGAGGGTATGGCAACCGCCATTAGGTGTCGGGAAAACCATGCAATGGTCTTTCATTTCCTCGACCTTGAGCAACACACGGTTTCCGCTTTTGATCAGGTTATCTCTAACGAGGTCGATGGATTGCATACCGCTTTGTTGATAAGGTATAGCGAGAGAATCTATTCGTCTAGCATCACGTGGTTTACCCAGTCATGCTAAAGCGATTAACCAATCAGCGCCGGCTCGTCCAGGTTCTCTTCTTCGCGTTTTGGCAAGGTGACGCGGAAGCAGGTACCCGCATTGGGTTTTGATTCAAAGGCGATGGTACCTTCGTGGTCGTCAACGATCTTCTTAACAATAGCCAGGCCGAGACCGGTACCTTCCGCTTTGCCGGCCGTGGTGAAGGGGTCAAAGAGCCGGCCTTGCATTTCCTTGGGGATACCCGGGCCGTTATCTTTGAATTCAAAGATCAGGTTCTCCTCTGTAGACTTGGTGCGGATTTTAAACGCGCCGCCATCAGGCATGGCTTGCATCGCATTGCGCGCAAGGTTGTGGATGACGCGCATCATTTTGTTTTCATCGAAATGCGCCACACCGCTGTATTCAGCGTCCAGCATGATTTGCACGTTTTTGTCTGCCAACTCGTGTTCGAGTTGCTTCACCATATCATCCAGGAATCGCGAAAGGTAAACTTTGCGAATGATCAACTGGGATTCGCCACGCGCAAACGCCAGTACCTCGCGCGTCATCCCGTCCATCAAGTCGAATTGGCGTTTGATCAACTCGGTGTAGGACTTCCGCTCGTCTTCATTCTCAATTTCAGCCATCATATCAGCGTACCACGACACCACGGTCATAGGTGTTTTCAGGTCGTGTAGTACGCCGGCCATCATCTGGCCAATTGTGGCAAGGCGGTTTTCATTTTCGCGTTCTACGTTGGCCCGGGCAAGTTGCACGGCACGCGACACCTGGCCGGCAATCAGTTCGAGCAGGCGGAGGTCATCTTCGTCAAAAACCGGCGAGTCGCCGCGGGTTGACGGGCCGAGCTTGTCAATGATTTCGATAGCGCCAAGCGTTTCATCGCCATAAATAAGCGGCGCACAGAGGATGTGGTTCGGATGTAAGCCGATGCGGTCTGCAAAGTCGGCCGCATGCCGATGGTCCGTTTCCGGATTGTTAACGATCGCGGGTTTACCATTGGCTGCTACCCAGCCGATGACGCCTTTCCCAAGCTGGAGTCTGTGTTTGAGTACGCTGTCGCCGTGTTGCCCTGCCGTTGTGTGGAAACGGAGGTCGCCCATCCGTTTTGAAATCAGCGCAATAGAGCCGGCTGTGGCGCCAACAATCTCAATAGACCTGCGGAGGATGCGTTCGAGCAACTCATCGAGGTCGTGCAATGAGTTCATTTCGCGCTCGATGTCATAGAGCACGTTCAGTTCAAAGCCACGTTGCTTGAGTTCTTCCTGGGTTTCAGATAACTCTTCGTTTTTGGTGACAACCGATTGGTAGAGCTTGGTGTTTTCGATTGCGCTGGCTGCCAGACTGGCCAGGGCTGCAAGCAGCTCTTCGTCGTCCTTCATAAACGGGCCGGCTTTCTTGTTCAGCACCTGCACGGCCCCGATGATATCCCCAAAGTGGTTACGCATAGGGATACACAAAATCGATTGGGTACGGTAGCCCGTTTTTTTGTCGAACGAAGGCTGAAACCGATCGTCGCTGTAAGCATCGGGTATGTTGATGGTTTCACCAGACGATGCCACCCAGCCGGCAAGTCCTTCACCGAGTTTAAGCCGGATTTCAACTTCTTCATTCCCTTGCGCAAGCCGCGACCACAAGAACTGTCTGTCTTCTGTAAGTAGGTATAGGGTAGATCGGTCCGCCTCCATCAACAGGGTAATATTTTCCACAATGAGCTTGAGCAACGACTCAAGATCCATCGCAGAGGACAGCGCACGTCCGACTTCTTTTACAAGCGCCAGCTTCTTCTTTTCTGCTGATAGTTGGGCTTCTATCGTAGACATTGGAGAATAAAGTTAGGGTTCCAGGCTGAGGGGTAGCTATGAGATTGGGATCTGGTGCCTGAAACTACCTCATGATTTCGTGCCAAGTTAGAACTATTCCAGACGTTTCTCAACTGTTTTAACCAAACGTAGTGTCTGGATGCTCAAAATCGACACTGTTTCGAGGGTAAATTGTCCAGGTTACTCTGTTAAGCAGGTTGCTCTAACAAAGACACTACATGAGGGCGTGCGAGCATCCAGGCGGCGAGGGTCATGCCGTCCCAAATGGTGTTGTCGCGAATCAGAGAATCTACTTCTTCTACGGTGTAGTGATGGATTTCAAATTCTTCGGTGATGTCTGGCTTGGCCTCTGTAGGGGTAAGATCTGCGCCTACATAAACGTGGCAGATTTCGCTGGTTACGCCGTTGTACGGATTGAAATGGCCGACGTCAAGGAGGGTCGCTGCTTCAAAGCCGGCTTCTTCTGCCAACTCATGATGGGCCGTTTCTTCATGGTTGCTGCCTTCATTGATACTACCACAAGGAAATTCCAGACTCTCCCGGTCACACAAATATCTATACTGCTTGACGAGTACTATTTTGCCATCGGGTGTGACAGGTACCACGGCGCTGGAGCCTCGTGTATAGACAAAGTGGTACTCACCACTTACGCCATCGGGGATCTGGAACGTGTCTACTTTATAGGTCCACCAGGGATTTACAAAACGGATTGTTTGCCCGAGCTTTTTCCAGCGTTTTAACATGTTATACCAATAGGTGGCAGGAATTGTAAGGGTGCTGCTTATCTCGACGCGCTATACATCGCATAGAGCAGTTCTGTACCAATTTGCCGTACACGTTCATCGTAGCGTGCGGTTTCCTCCGGCGTATCGTCCGCTTCTTTGGGGTCTTTGTAGGTAAGCGCAATGCGGGTTGCACCGGGAATGAACGGGCAATTTTGGTCTGCATGATCGCAGGTCATCACTGCGGCAAAGGCGGTAGTCGGATTTACGGGGTCGTCGTAGGTTTTTGAGAAGCAGGTGAGTGGCGGCGCACTTTTTGCGAAGCTTACAAGGTAATGCGGGTTTGTACCGCCCGGATTGTGAATCATAAAGCCGGCGCGTTCCATAGCAGCCACGGCGCGTGGATTAAACGCTGTGGCCTCGGTGCCTCCTGAAAAACAGGATACCGCTACGTTATAATGGTGCGCTGCCGTTGCTGCCCAAATCTGGCTGATATGGCTACGGCGGGAATTGTGGGTACAGATAAAATTTAGCTTAACGGGTGCCGGCTGTGCTTTAATGTATGCGGCCAGCTCTTCGAGGATGGCTTTGCGCTCTGCGGGAATCGAATCGAAGCCTTCGATCAGGGATGAAATCTGAGCGGATAAGTCGGGGTAAATTTCCACAATAATCAAATGATGTTAAAAACAAACAACGGATGCCGGCATATCATACGGAAGAGTCCTTTACAGGAATGTTAAGGCAATAATAAATTGCCCTGAAGGCCTCCGATTAACACATCAAATCAGCATTTCATGCGCTTAGGGATGACTAATAGGTACATGTCCAGGACCCACATGTCGATTTAGCTCTACCCGCTCATAACACATTGGTGTAGCTAAATGTATGCGAATCAAAACGCACTGGATCGAAATACAGCGCGCCAGAACGGGATGGTAGTGGTTGTCCCGAAGAAGGACGATCACTCCGTACTGTTGTTAAATGATGTATTTGCAACCGTTGAATTGCGTAGCCTCTCCACGCTTGGGGGCCACGGGTTTGGCTATGGTATTGTTGCAACGGCGCGAGCTACCGGTCACTACAATCTGGTACTGGAAGCCTCCAGTCATAATGACGATGAAGGATTCTTTTTTGTGTTTCCTTCGAAAACCATCGTAACAGAAGCCGTAAACCAGGGGAAGCGCTGGGTTTATCATCATTTGGAAAAGCAGTACGGTGTAGATCCATACACCGAGCCCATTCAGTGTACATTGGCAGTACGCCGGCATGAAAAAGCAACACTCGATCGATTTGTTGAATGGCTCTACACCGAGCAGGGCATCCGTTTCTATAAGCGATCAGAACCTGACGAAACACAGCGGTTTTTGCCAGCCAACGTAGTACAGCACCATCTTACTGCCGATTTCCTCGGCGTGGATCACGACGCCTGGATGAAAGAGAAAGCGCAGGTTTTCCTAGGAGCCGTAAACAAAGAGCAGCCGGCGCGTCCAAGCACGTACGTACCGGTATCCAGAGAAATTCCAGCCTTTCCAGAATTTCGGCCCTGGCCCGTAGAAGTGGCTCAAGAAGGTGGCCTGGATGACCAGGCAACGCCAACTGAAAAGCCAGCACCGCGCCGAAAAGCTAATCGTTTGTCGCCTATTTCGTGGCTGTTCAAAAAGCGGCCGGCGGAAGGCAAACACAAAAAAAGATTTGGCATTTTTGGTGCCGCCGATACGGGGTGATTTTGAGTGTCGAATGCCGATTTCCGATTGCCGAATGTGTGGAGGGGAGAGGTGTGTGTTTGCGCCGAAATTGGATGAGTCATTGACGTTTCGTGCAGCTAGCCCGATATTGTAGTGCTCCCACTGTTAAACTCGGCAATCAACATCCAGAGATCCTTCGCACGGCTCAGGATGACAAGGATCAGGTTTTTTGCTAATCCTGTTCCAATCGACAATCGGAATTCGGCATTCGAAAATCGACATTCCAACCAAACCCCTACCGAAATGAAACGCCCCGATCGTCAGTACACGGAAGCATTAGAGGTTTTCCGCCGGCTGGTAACGATTATGACGCGGAAGAAAGTTGTGGAGAAGATACTGGCTGAGGACAAGAA
Source organism: Rhodothermales bacterium (assembly GCA_965263205.1). Classification (GTDB taxonomy): domain Bacteria; phylum Bacteroidota; class Rhodothermia; order Rhodothermales; family JAHQVL01; genus JBCCIM01. The sequence goes on along the minus strand of CBDHHF010000025.1, from coordinate 478,165 downwards.
ACTGTCTGCGTTGTCGTTTTTAGAGCACACAAAACGAAAGTAGCTTGCTTTGTAACCTGCGTAAATATCGCACCGTGTATCGGCTTCTGGCCATTTCGCTTGTGTTCTCAAGTGTCATGACCATTGTCGGGCATGTATGCATGATGGAGCAGGCGCATGCTGGTCCGATGGTAGAGGCTTGTTGCTGCGAGGGGGAGCATGCTACACTGCCTAACCATACAGAGCACAGGCATGATGAAGCAAACACCCACGCCGGGGATATGCATCGTGATCATGGGCAACATGGTCACCAACGCGGCCACGAACGCAGTAGCTCAAACCACGAGCAGCCGTGTGACGATAAACAGCAACCTGGTGAACATGCCCATGACGGTTGTTGTGCCGCAGAACTTCAACATGGCGCTACGGTAGCCACGCGGACGCTTATTACCGGATCCGATGTGCGCGTTACGTTCAGCGATGCACACGTCCTTCCATGTACCGTTGTTGCCCTTGGAGCACCTCTTTTAACGCAAAAAAGGGCCTTTCAGGATATAGGCCCTCCTGTTGCACCTCCCTTTCGCATTTTACATTCCAGCTTTTTGATTTGATGGCTGTATGCAGTTGCACACGCAACTGGTGAGCATGTAGCCAATGTCTTGTGCATCCGTTTCCTCCGGGAAGTATGCGATGCGATAGTACTTTCTGCGCTTATGCGCGGCCATCAAGCAAAGAGGGAAATGTATTTCTCACGATCTCTGTGGATGATTCCACTGTGGTTCGTCTTTTGTGCCGGCAACTCGATTGCCCAACCAAACGAAGCGCAGGCAGATACCCCGTACCTGACCACCATCATTGAACGTGTTCGGGCGAACAACCCCGCCTTAAAGGCTTCGCGCCTGGAGGCAGAAGCGCTGACTTTCCACCAGCGTCAGGTGGAGTCTTTGCCCGACCCCAGGTTTGGTATTACCTATCAACCCTACCCATTACTCACCGCCCGTGGTACACAACGTACCCAGTGGCGCGTCGACCAAACCATCCCTTTTCCAGGTAAACTCGCGTTGAAAGGGAATGTGGCAGCGTTGAATGCTGACGTAGCCGCTTATGAGACACTTGCTTTCGAGCAAGATCTCATTTATGACGCGAAGCAGGTCTACTTTGAACTCTACCGCATCCAGCGTAATCAAGAACTCCTGAATGACTTCTGGACACGACTGGAAGATTTTGAAGCGAATGCTGCCACGCGATACGAGGTTGGTGTAGGCTTGCAGCAAGCCATTCTGAAAGCACAACTGGAACGCAATACGTTGTTGCAGCGCAAGTTAGCATTGGATGTTCAGCGCCGTTCATCAACAGAAATGTTGTTTCGATTAATGAATGCGCCAGGTCAATCAAATGCACCAGATCAAGCAGTGGAAGTTGGGGACTTGGAGTTGCTCCCTCTTCCCGCATTAGATCATGTCCAATTGCTTGAAGCAGCGCTGGCGTTTCGTCCTGAAGCACAAGCTCTTGAGTCGGCTGAAAAAAAGTCGGCAGCCGAAATTGCGGTAGCAGAAAAAGACTTCTTGCCTGACTTTGGCTTTCACATCACCTATTTCGGTGTTGGGGCTGCCAATGTGCCGGCAACAGCTACGGGGCGCGATGCGCTGGCGCTTGGCGTTTCGCTAAACATACCCATCTGGCGTAGCCGGCTCAACGCGCGTCTTGCAGAAGCCCGGGTGACCCGAAACCAGATCGCAGCCAGGATCGAGGGGCTTCATACCAATTTCAGGACGCAGATTACTGACCTCGTCAGTCGGGTAACCAACGAAAAAGCGCAGGTATCCCTGTATCAGGATGCGCTGATTCCACAGGCACAAACAACCCTGCAAGCTACCCTTAGTGCCTATACAACGGGCCGAACCAATTATCTCGATTTGTTAGATGCAGAACGGATGTTGTTCTCACTACAAATTGGATATGAAGATACCTTTGCCCGCTACTTGAAAGCCATTGCCGCCCTTGAGCGTGCACTTGGTGTGGATACTCTTTCAGAAATCGAAAGCCTTTAGGTGCCCACGATGCATACCCAAAAGACAACTACTCGATTTATACTTGTTTTACTTATCGCAATTGTTGTTGGCGCAGCCGGCTTCTTTCTCGGCAGATTTACCTACAACGTTGAACAGGCTGACGCTGCCGGCGTCGACACGCGTGAAATCCTCTACTGGCACGCGCCAATGGATCCTACAGAAATCTATGATGCGCCTGGTACATCGAAAATGGGCATGGACCTCGTCCCTGTTTATGCCGGCGATATGCCTCAGGCCGTTGCTACGCCAGGTGATGATGCGCGCGAGATTTTATACTGGCACGCGCCGATGGATCCTACAGAAATCTATGATGCCCCGGGTAAATCTGCCATGGGCATGGATCTCGTCCCGGTGTATGCAGACGAAGCCGGCAATGCTTCGGGCGGTATGGTATCGATAGATCCTGTAACCGTACAGAACATGGGCGTGCGTACAGCAACCGTGCAGAAGACAGATTTCTCAAGGATGATTCGCACAATTGGGGAAGTGCAGTACGATGAGGAAAATCTGTACCAGGTAAATGCGAAGATTTCGGGTTGGATAGAGAAACTACACGTCAATTTTGTAGGCGAAGAGGTGGTTGCCGGCCAGCCCATGATGGACATCTATTCTCCCGAGTTGGTTACTACCCAGCAAGAATTTCTGCTTGCATACAGCAATGCCGAGCAGTTGGGCAATAGCAGCATTGCATCGGTGAGGGCTGATGCTGACAAGTTACTGGCTTCCGCGCAGAAGCGTCTCGAATACTGGGACATTCCAGCAGATGAAATAGCACGCCTCAAACAAACCGGAGAGGTAAACAAATACATCCGGCTCAAAGCGCCGGCTACCGGGGTTGTGATCAACAAACACGCCATAGAAGGGGCACATATCAACGCCGGCAAAGACCTGTTTCAAATAGCTGATCTGCGCACGGTATGGGTGCACGCAAGCTTTTATGAAAACGAAGTGCCATGGATCAGTGAAGGACAGCCGGTTAACATGGAGCTTTCCTACCTGCCCGGGAGAGCGTACGAAGGCCGCGTTTCCTATATCTATCCCTACCTGCGCGAGAAAGCACGCGATGTACACGTACGGCTCGTGTTTTCCAACCCGGACCTCGATTTGAAGCCCGGCATGTATGCCAATGTGGAATTGCAGGGTAAAGTGATTCCGGAGGCACTGGTGGTACCAACCGAGGCAGTCATTCGGTCGGGTGAGCGCACCCTGGTTTTTGTTGTTAGAGGCGCCGGCAAATTTGAACCGCGCGAAATTCGCATTGGTGAAGAAGGCGGGCCGGGTAATGGATTTTTGCGCGTCCTCTCAGGACTGCTGGAAGGGGAGGAAATTGTGACGTCAGCGCAGTTCATGCTCGATAGCGAAAGCCGCCTGCAGGAAGCCATTCAGAAAATGCTGCAAGATCAGGCTGCTCCTGACAATGCAGATGACCCTGCGGGCATGGACCACAGCCAAATGGATCACAGCCAGATGGATCACGGCGAAATGGACCACAGCCAGATGGATCACAGCCAAATGGATCATAGCCAGATTGACCACAGCCAGATGGACCACGGCGCAGCGAATCCCGCAGCGATGACGGATTCCACTGCGACAGATTCTACGGCAACAGATTCTACGGCAGCGCAGCCGGCCCAAAAGGCGACCCCAGATTCAACAGCACACCACCACCATCACTAAGAAGCAGAGAACGACTGATGCTCGAGAAAATTATAGAAGCTTCGATCAGGAATCGATTTCTGGTGATTGTGTTTACGTCGATTGTTGCCGTCGCCGGCGTGTATGCTTTGCTGAATACACCCGTGGACGCAATCCCCGACCTGAGCGATGTCCAGGTGATTGTGTTTACCGAATACGCCGGCCAGGCACCACAAGTGGTGGAAGACCAGATCACGTATCCATTGACTTCGGCTTTGTTGTCGGTACCCTTTGCCAAAGCCGTTCGGGGCTATTCTTTTTTCGGCTATTCGTTTGTGTACATCATTTTTGAAGATGGCACAGATATGTACTGGGCCCGTAGCCGGGTGCTCGAATACCTGAATTATGTATCCGGCCGGCTGCCGGCGGGGATCACCCCAACGCTTGGCCCTGATGCAACAGGTGTCGGCTGGATTTATGAATACACGCTTGATGGCGGCGATACGTATGATCTCCAGCAGCTCCGCTCTATCCAGGATTGGTTTCTGCGATACGAACTGATGAGCGTACCCGGTGTGGCTGAAGTTGCCAGCATCGGGGGGTACGTCAAGCAGTACCAGGTAGAGGTAGATCCAAACAAGCTGCTGGCTTACAATATCCCGCTTTCAAAGGTGCGTACGGCATTGCAGCGTAGCAACAACGACGTGGGAGGCCGGCTTGTAGAAATGGGCGAGACCGAGTTCATGGTACGCGGACTCGGCTACATCGCTTCAACCGATGATATCGAGAACGTCCCCGTTGATGTTGATGAAAACGGTACGCCGATTCTGATTCGGAATATCGCAAACGTACACCTTGGACCAGAGTTGCGGCGTGGGGCCCTCGATGTGAATGGAGAAGGGGAAGCCGTAGGTGGCATCGTCGTTATGCGTTATGGCGAAAACGCGCTGGCAACCATTGATGCGGTGAAAGCGAAACTCGAAGAACTAAAAACGGGATTGCCTGAAGGGGTAACTGTTGAGACGGCTTATGATCGTTCGGGACTTATCGAGCGTGCAATCGAGAATCTCAAAGATAAACTATTAGAAGAAAGCCTGATCGTTGCGCTGGTCACGGTGTTATTTCTGCTGCATTTCCGAAGCGCCCTGGTTGCCATTTTTACGCTGCCCATGGGGATATTGATATCCTTTTTGATCATGCAGTACCAGGGATTAAATGCAAACATCATGTCGCTTAGTGGTATTGCCATCGCGATTGGTGCTATGGTAGATGCAGCCATCGTGATGATCGAAAACGCGCATAAACATATAGAGCGTGATGGCGGAAAAAAGGATCACTGGCAAATTATTATTGATGCCTCAAAGGAAGTTGGGCCGGCCCTGTTCTTTTCGCTGCTCATTATTACGCTCTCGTTTTTGCCTGTATTTACTCTGCAGGCGCAGGAGGGCCGGCTCTTTAAACCGCTGGCTTTTACCAAAACTTATGCGATGGCTGCTTCCGCACTGCTCGCCATTACCATCGTGCCGGTGCTAATGGGATACCTGATCCGTGGGAAGATCATCCCCGAGAGGAAAAATCCCATCAATCGCTTCCTCATCTGGATTTACAATCCCGTGATTCACACGGTTTTGCGGTTTAAATGGACCACCATAGTGCTTGCTATCCTGGTGATGATTGCGACCATCTACCCACTGCAGCGCCTCGGCTCTGAGTTTATGCCGCCGCTCAATGAAGGGGACTTGCTTTACATGCCGACTACAGATCCTGGGATTAGTATCACCAAGGCCAAAGAACTCCTGCAGCAGACGGATAAAATCATAAAGCAATTTCCCGAAGTGGCGCATGTCCTGGGCAAAGTAGGCCGTGCTGAAACAGCAACCGATCCGGCGCCGCTGTCGATGATTGAAACCACCATCATGCTCAAACCGGAAAGCGCGTGGCGTGAAGGTATGACGGTTGATAAACTCATCGAAGAACTTGATGCAGCCATCGATTTTCCAGGTCTCACAAATGCCTGGACGATGCCGATTAAAACCCGGCTCGACATGTTATCCACTGGCATCAAAACGCCGATTGGCATCAAGTTGATGGGCCCCGACCTGGAAGTGTTGTCTGAACTGGGACAACAGACCGCTGCGGTGTTGCAAACTGTGCCGGGCACCGTGAGCGCATATCCAGATAAAACCGTGGGTGGCAATTTCCTTGATTACAGAATCAATCGCGTCGAGGCTGCACGATTTGGCCTGACAGTTGGTGACGTGCAAGACGTGATTATGTCGGCGGTTGGTGGTATGAATGTGACCCAAACAGTGGAGGGGCTCGAGCGCTACCCGATTAATGTGCGCTACAGCCGCGAACTACGGGATAACCTGCCGGCGCTCCAGCGTGTGCTGATCCCAACCCCAGCCGGCCCCCAAATCCCACTTAGCTACGTTGCTGATTTTGATATTGTGAAAGGGCCACCTGTTGTGAAGAGCGAGAATGCAAGAAAGACGGCCTGGCTCTATGTAGACATTCGAGATGTGGATATCGGTACGTATGTAGAAAACGCCCGCAAAGTTATCGGTGCCGAAATAGAAATGCCGGAAAGCTACAGCATGGTTTGGAGCGGGCAGTATGAATATATGGAGCGGGCAAAAGAGCGGTTGCAGATTGTGGTGCCGCTTACCCTGGTCATCATTTTCCTGCTGCTGTATTTCAATTTCAAAAATATCCCGGAGAGTCTGATTGTAATGCTTTCGCTACCGTTTTCAATGGTGGGCGGTATCTGGTTTATCTACTTGCTGGGATACAACCTGAGCGTGGCCGTTGGGGTGGGTTTTATTGCGTTGGCCGGCGTCGCGGCTGAGACGGGCGTGATTATGCTGATCTATCTCGACCTTGCTTACAAGGACAAGCTGGCCCGAGGTGAAATGCGTTCATTAAAAGACCTGTACGATGCTATCATCGTTGGCGCGGTTGACCGTGTGCGGCCCAAGATGATGACCGTGATTGCCATCATGGCCGGCTTGCTGCCCATTCTGTGGGGCACAGGCACAGGTTCGCAAGTAATGAAGCGCATCGCCGCACCCATGGTCGGCGGAATGATTTCGTCGACAATCCTGACCCTGATCGTAATCCCGGCCGTGTATTACTTGTGGAGAAAAAGGCACGTGCTGCAGGCGAAGCCTTCAACCGAAAACGCAAATGCAGACTCCAGGCCTTCGACATCCATATAATACCCCAGTTAGATTTCATGCTTTGCCCTCCACGTCATACCGGACTTGATCCGGTATCCAGGAAAGGATTTTCGAATGCCGATTTTCGAATGCCGATTGGCTTGGGATTGGCGTACTGCGCTCACCCCACGTCATGCCGGACTTGATCCGGTATCCAGAAAGGAATGTCGATTTGATTGGGGATGGCGGATACCCATACGTTAATACAACACGAAATCCCGGAAACACGAACACACGAAATCCCGAACACACCCAAAAATGAAAAGAATAGCACTATTAACCTGCATCCTCATCGTAGCCGGCTGCGGTAAAACGCATGAACCTGACCGTCAGGAAGCGGTAGCTGAGCGTGGTGCGGAAGTGATGCCGTTTGACCTGGACCGTTCCACCCACGTATTCGAAAAACGAGAGGATGGCGGCTTGCAGCAGGTGTATTCAGATGACGGAGATGTCGCAGAGATTGAGCAAATCCGCGCGCACCTTGAGGAGATAGCCGGCAAGTTTGCAGCCGGCGATTTCCACGAACCCGCTATGATCCACGGCCACGATATGCCCGGACTCCACACGTTGGTCATGGGCCACGAGCAATTACAGATAACCTACAGCCAAATCGAAAACGGTGGGCAGATTGTATATGCCAGTGATGAAACCGAGCTTGTTGAAGCCATTCATCAATGGTTTGACGCACAGCTGTCTGATCATGGCAGTCATGCGCAAGGACATCATTGAGAATGCCTTGGTTGGGGAGAGTGAGCCCAGCAGTACAGATTAATATTGCAAATGGGTAGGTCCATCAAGAGCCGCCCAATAGTTACATGTCTCTTGATTTTCAATCCCTATTAACTACCTTAAATGGTTTGTTTATATGAAGTAATGATCACATTCATGAAGTTAGGTAGGTTCGAGCAAGTTGATGTGCGGGATCAGTGGCGAAATGAAGAAAAAGACTTTACGCCATGGTTAGCTAAAGAAGAAAACATGGCAGTTCTTTCAGAGGCAATCAACTTGGATTTAGACGTTGAAGGGACGGAGGAGCCTGTTGGAAATTATAGGGCGGATATTGTCGCGATAGACGAGCTTGGTAGAAAAGTCGTTATCGAAAACCAGCTTGGCAAAACAGATCATAAGCATCTTGGTCAAATAATGACTTATGCTTCAGGTGTCGATGCTTCTATAATAATATGGATTGCCACTCAGATTACTGAGCCGCATCGTCAAGCCATTGATTGGCTAAACCAGTCAACAAACGAAGATTTGGCCTTTTTTGCATGTGAAGTCGAGTTGTGGAAAATCGATGATTCTTTGCCTGCACCTAGGTTTAAAGTAGTATGCCGACCAAATGATTGGTCTAAATCTATCAAGATTAAATCTCAAGCAAAAGAACTTTCCTCAACTAAAGAAGAACATCTTCGCTTTTGGAGTGGATTTAATGAGTTTGTAGAAGAAGGTGACTGGAATCTAAGATTGAGGACTCCGACTGCTCGCCATTGGTATTCGATAGCAATAGGTAGGTCAAAATTCCAAATTTCCCTGACCCGCAATACTAAGTCAGATCGTATCGGCTGCGAGCTTTACATTCGAGGAAAAAGAGCCAAAACAGCCTACTCTATGCTTATAGATGAGAAAGAGGCTATAGAAGAAAGGCTAGGTGCGCTCGAATGGCAAGAGCTCCCTGAGGGGCAAGATTGTAGAATAATCTTGTATAATGATGCATCCACAAGGGATGAAAGCAAGTGGGCTGCGCAGTACCAATGGTTAATTGAACAAGCCGAATTATTTGACAACGTATTTAGAGCGAGAATAAAGTCGCTTTCTCTAGGGGATTAGAGCGAGTAATACGTTTGATATTACTAATCAGAAGTGTTTACGATAGCAAGCTCTTTCAAAAAAGCTATTTTTACTTGTTCTATAAAAAAGCCTCACAAGCATGACTTGCGAGGCTTTAAGTGGGCGATACTAGATTCGAACTAGTGACCTCCTGCTTGTAAGGCAGGCGCTCTAACCAGCTGAGCTAATCGCCCGGATTTCAGCACGTGTTGCTAATCCATGATCAGCATTCCTGTGAAGGAGGGCGATAAACTTAGGGTTTGCTGTAAAAGTTTCCAAATTTTAAGAAAGTGTTGATATTTGAGATGTACTGTTGTGCGTAGCGTTGATCGTATCACACCGCCCGTTGGGAGGATTCATGTTTTCGGGCTTTTTCTGCTCGTCATTCCCAACTTGATTGGGAATCCACACGAACGGCAAAATGAGAAGGGCTAACGGTATAGCGGTGTCAGTATGTTATTCGGCGATCATCAGCTCTGTGGATTCCCAGTCTAGCTGGGAATGACGGTGGTGAAGGTTGGAGAGGATAGCGTAGTGGGGATGTCGTAGTCGAAAATTCACTTCTTTATCCGCAGACGTAGCGAAACCCGGCGAGGGGCAGTGCATTAAACCCTGCTCTCTTTTTTTAAAAGCAGAATTACCAGCTGAACATAAAGCAATGAAACGCACTTACCAGCCAAGCCGGCGCAAGCGCGCCAACAAACACGGCTTCCGCTCCCGCATGGCGACAAAAAACGGACGCAAATTGCTCGCCCGCCGGCGTGCAAAAGGACGCAAAGTTCTTACTGTTAGCGATACCCGCAGCGGTAAGTAAGCCCGGCGCCCGGTGTGGCACAGGACCCGTCAAATCGTCGATTTTCATTCCCCCCGGGCTTCCGTCTCAAACGGAAACGCCTCATTCGTCCCCTTTTTGATCGACACCGACAGGATGTCCAAACAGTAACCGCCGGCTGCATCCGCCTTGTTTTTAGACAAGTATCACAGGATGAGCTTGCAACCCCCGCGCCGCTGCAAATTGGTTTTACCACCGGCCGGGGCATCAAACGAGCCGTTGATCGCAATGCCTTGAAACGGCACATGCGCGAGGCCTTTCGGCGCCACCAACACGTATTGCTCGACGAAATGTCGGGTAAGCCCGGCACGACGCTAACCATTATGGTAATCTTCAGGGGGAGCCTCGATACGGCCCAGCGGCAAATCCCCCGGCATATACCCACCGCTTTTTCGTCGCTTGTCAGGAAAATTCAAGAAGGCTCCACGCCTAATTGAACCTTTCTCCTTAAACTACAGGTAGAACAACGACTTACGGCCCGTTTATGAGGCCGCGTGGACTAAAAAGGACAAGACTTTGGATCGCAACGTAGTCACCGCAACCGTACTCATCACCCTGATTCTGCTGGTATGGTTCTATTTCATCACCCCGCCGTTACCGCCTCCTGGCGAAGGGCCCGGTGCTGATTCTACCCTGGTTACTGAGCAAACACCGCTCGATTCGCAAACCGACATCACGCAGCAGCCGGCAATGCAAACCGCACCGCCTGTTGTAGTCGATTCGACAACGGCATCAGCACAAACAGGGGAAGCGCGGATTATTACGGTTGAAACCGATCTCTACGAAGCACAATTTTCTACCAAAGGTGCTACGCTCGTTTCTTTTGAACTCAAGGACTTTAAACAATTTGATCAGGAGACGCCGGTCAACATTGTCGACTCTACCAAAGCCGGCGCCCTTGGCCTCTTCTTTACCACGCCTTCCAGCCGCAACGTTGATACCCGCTCCTTCTTCTTTGATACTGACTTCTCTGGCGAGACCATTCAGCTTGCTGAGGGTGATGCGCCGGCAACGCTTCAGTTCTCCGTTGATGTAGGGGAGGGACGTATTATCCAGACCTACACATTCACGCCGGGTAGCTATGAAGTTGGCCTTGATCTGGTCCAGGAAAACGCACTCTCTTTCGCCACGCGTGAAGGCTATGACATTTTTTGGGATGGCGGTGTCCCGTTCTCTGAAGAAGACCACGAGACCGAGGCCATTAAAACAGCGAGCTATGCCCGCGCCGGCAAAGACGTTGTAGGTATTACACTCGATGGTGAGACCTACGAGGAAGAAAACGTTCGCGGTTCGGTATCCTGGATTGGCGTAAAGAATCAGTACTTCGCCGCCATCGTAATCCCTTCAGGTGATACCCGCGGCGCGGAGTTGATTGGCGAGCGCTTTGGTGAACTCGAAGATCCTATGATGAAAGAGGACTACGAGGCGCGCCTCCAGATGCCGGCTGCGCAAGGTGATGTTGAATCGTTCCGCCTCTACCTCGGACCCATGGAGTACAGCCGGATTTCCGCGTACGATCTGGGCCTTTATGATATGGTGGATTATGGTTGGGACTTCTTTGAATTCCTGACCCGGCCAATTGCCAAGTTTGTCTTTATCCCGGTTTTCAACTTCCTGGATAACTACATCCCAAGCTACGGGATCATCATTATTATCATGGCCTTCCTGATTAAAGGAGCCGTGTATCCGCTGACGAAAAAGTCGTACCGCAGCATGGCGCAGATGCGTGAGCTGCAGCCGAAGCTCGAAGCGCTGAAGGAAAAGTACGGCGACAATCCGCAGAAGCAGCAGGAAGCAACCATGAAGCTGTACCGGGAGTCAGGGGTGAACCCGCTCGGTGGCTGTATGCCGATGCTGTTCCAGTACCCAATCATTATTGCGCTGTGGCAGTTCCTGCCGCAATCTATTGAGATTCGCCAGCAGGGCTTTCTCTGGGCAAATGACCTCTCGGCGCCGGATAAAATCCTGAATCTGCCGTTTGAAATTCCGCTTTACGGTGACTTCGTTGCCGGCTTCTGTATGCTGATGGGTATTTCGATGATCATCCAGATGCGCATTCAGGCCTCACCTTCGACCAACCCGCAGGCGAAGATGATCATGTACTTCATGCCGGCTATGATTTTCTTCATCTTCAACAAGTGGGCATCAGGCCTGAACCTGTACTACCTCTGCTACAACGTGATCACTGCGATCCAGCAGAAGTTCATCAACAAGTCGATCGAAGCTGAAAAAGCACTTGAGGAAGAGCAGGGTGGTCCACGCAAGAATACGAAGGCGAAAGCCAAGACAACGGCTAAGTCTAAATCAAACGGTCGCTCTAAAAATGGGCGGACCAATGGCCGGCAAAAAGGCAAGTCTTCCCGCGTGAAGCGCTAATCGCGCGGATACATCCCCAAGCGTTACACCACTCCTATGGCTGTCACCGACACCATTGCTGCCATTGCTACGGCTCGCGGTGAAGCCGCCCTCGCCATTGTACGGCTCTCAGGACCTGAGGCCTGTGCCATCGCCAACACATGTTTTCGAGGGAAAGACCTCGAAGCTGTCCCATCGCATACTGCCCACGTAGGATACATTCACGATGCTGCCGGCCGCGACGTAGACCAGGTTGTTGTAGTCATTTTCAAATCTCCTCGGAGTGTGACGGGGGAAGACGTAGTCGAAATTTCGTGCCACGGTGGTGACTTTGCGTCGCAGTTCATCCTCAAAACACTTGTTGAGCACGGAGCACGTCTTGCGCAGCCCGGGGAATTTACCCAGCGTGCCTTTCTCAATGGGAAAATGGATCTGACGCAGGCCGAAGCTGTAGCCGACCTGATCCACGCTTCGTCAACGATGGCGCACCGCGTTTCCTTGCATCACATTCAGGGACGTTATGCAGCGCAACTATCGGGGTTGCGCGAAGAGCTTCTTTCGCTCTGCGCATTCATCGAGCTGGAGCTCGATTTCTCAGAAGAGGATGTGGATTTTGTAGACCGGGATCGGTTGACCGCGTTGCTGGAGCAGATTCGGAATTTGTTGGAAGCACTGGTGGGGTCGTACCAGCTTGGTGTGCTTGTACGTGATGGGGTGCGCGTGGTGATAGGGGGGCGGCCTAACGCCGGCAAATCGACGCTGTTAAATGCGTTAGCCGGCCGGGACCGGGCAATTGTGAGTAATATTCCGGGCACAACGCGCGACGAGATCGAAGCGGAAGTTGAAATTGAAGGGCTGCGTTTCAGATTTGTGGATACCGCCGGCCTCCGGGATGCGCAGGATGTAATCGAGGCGGAGGGGGTGCGTCGGGCGCAGCGCTCGATCGAATCAGCCGATTTACTGTTATATGTGTACGACGTCAACATAGGCCTCGACGAGGAGGAAGAGGCGTGGCTGGCAACCATGCGCGAGACGCAGCAACACCTGCCTGTAATTCTGGTGGGCAACAAGCTCGATCAGTGGCCGGCGACAAATCCCAAACCATCGGGTTCATCCGAGCACCAACTGCTTTCTGCAGAAGCCGGCCGGCACGATGTAGCAATTTTACAACCCCTCATCGACCAAATGCTTGCGATTGCCGGCACGAGTCTTCAAAATATCGAAGCCTCTCCGGTTGTCATGAACCAGCGCCATCAAGCACATCTGGAAAAGGCGCTCGCCGCGGTACAGTCTGCGCAACAAGCGATGATGATGGACGCCACCGGGGACACGTTATCACTCGACTTGCGTGTGGCTTTGCATGAACTTGGACACATCACTGGAGAAATAACCAACGAAGACGTACTCGACCAGATCTTTTCGCGTTTTTGTATTGGTAAGTAGGGGAGGGGTAGACCCCCTACAGGGCTATAGATCCAGGCACTTCAGCCGATCCTTTTAAGAGGCCGAATCTCATTATTCCATCGGAAGCCGGCCGCTAAAAATCGACCTGTTAAATCGACTGTCTGAGTGCCAGGACCTATTGACTATGAATTTAACCCGTTCCGCTAAGCAGGGAGCCCAGGAAGAACCAGCAGCAGAAGAGTTCTCATTGCTTGAATTGCGTGATCGCGTCGTGATCATGATGAGCTTCAAGCAACTGGTGTCTATCGAAAAAATTGAACACGCGTGGCGACAATGGAAAGAAGGCGGTGAAATTGCTTCAGCGGATACGTTGTGGCGCGTGCTTGCAAAAGACCCTGATCTCAATAAAGATGAGATTTATGCCTGTGCAGCAGAGGTCTATGCATTTGACGAAGGGAAAATTTCGGCGGAAACGTACGGGTTTGTACAGCAGCAGAAAGAGGCCTTTTCAGAAACGGCCTGGAAGATGTTTCGGGACCATCACATGGCACCCATTGGCCGGCAGGGAAATACCTGGCTATTTGCCACGCACGACCCGACCAATAACAAAGTCTCCCGTATCCTGCGTGGTTGTGGCATTAAAAACTACGAGCTTCGCTTCGTACCTGAATCAGATATTGTCACACTGATTCAAGAAGGCTTCCCGGTGATCGAGAAAAACGAATACCTCGATCGGGTAGAGAATGGGGAAGACGCTGCGCTCGACCTGGGTACATCGTTTGAAGAAGCGAAGTCCACTGGGCTCATTGATCAGGATGCGCTTGAAGCAGAAATTGGCCGGTCATCGCTGATCAACCTGTTTGAAGCGACCATCCTTGAGGCTGTGCGTAAAGGCGTATCGGATATTCACATCTTTCCCGAACAAAGACCGTAAAATTGAAATCCATTTTCGCGTAGATGGTCAGCTCGATTGCTGGTACGTTGAGAAACGCTTCGATGCAGAAGCCTTTCTGGCCGTGGTAAAAGATAATTCGCTAAATGTCGACCGTTTTGAACGCGAGTCGGCCCAGGATGGATTTATTCAGCGGATTATAGATGACACGCTCATTCGTTTTCGTGTGTCTGTTTTGCCCATTGCCAACGCCTCGCAGGATGTACGTTCGGAAAGCATCGTTATTCGTGTGCTTGACGACCGTAACGTAATCACGGACTTGCGTCAGCTTGGTTTGCTCGAGCAAGCATTGGAGCGTTTCAATAGCGCTATCCGTCAGCCGAACGGTATGGTGATTTTGACTGGACCTACAGGCTCGGGTAAAACGACAACCCTGTTTGCCTGTCTGCACCAGGTGGTTACGCCAAAGGTAAACGTGTTAACGGTTGAGGATCCGGTCGAGTATATCATCAACGGGGTACGTCAGATCAAGCTGAGTCATAAGCTGGATTTGAATGGTGCCATTCGTGCCATTCTTAGGCACGACCCTGATATTGTGATGGTGGGGGAGATGCGTGATAAGCCGACAGCCGACCTTGCGATCAAACTTGCAAACACGGGTCACCTTTGTTTCTCCACGCTCCATACCAACGATGCCGCCAGCGCAGTAAGTCGTTTGTACAAAATGGGGGTTGAGCCATTCCTGATTGCGTACGCAATTAACCTTGTTGTAGCACAGCGCCTGATCCGCCGGCTTTGCTCAAAGTGTAAAGTGCCGGATAATACCCAGACCGATCAGCTGCTTAAAAGCATCGGCTTTTCTGACGAAGAAATTCAAAACAGTACGTTCTACAAACCGGGCAATAATCCGAACTGCAAAAAGTGCAAAGGCAAAGGATATAAAGGCCGGCGCGCCATTACCGAAACGCTGGCCTTTTCGCCGGCGATTCGCAGCATCATTGTTGACTCAAAAGAGAATATCAATGAAGCAGCCATTGTTAAGACGGCCGTTGATGAAGGCATGTTGACGTTGCAAGACTCTGCCCGTGAGTACGTCAAACTTGGCGAGACCTCTATCGAAGAGCTTGTCCGCGTGGTTGCTACGCAGGTCTGATGCCAAACACATTTGTATGTGTTTGTTGTTGAAGGTTTCTGGTTAAAGGTTGCAGGTTTTTTGATTGGCCCATACATGAATTCAAACAGGTACAAATTCAAACAGCGGTATTATCGCGGCGGCTAGTGTTTGGGTAGTTGGTTTTGTGGATTTTTGTCCTGTGTAACCGTTTTGCGCAATTCCATTCTAGCAACTACTGTTATCAGTTAGCTCTGAGCGTTCCGGTATAAATTAAAACGTGACACTTGCTGGTTGTGTGTGGTGATTTGTTGGGACGGTTTACTGTATGGATACCGAAATGGCGCCGTATCCTGTGGCAATTCAAAACAGGCATTAAAGCCCCTTCCGTGACGGTTTCGCCGTAGCTTAATTGGTAACGGTTACGGTAAAAATGCTGTTTTAAGGGTTTTTGGGCGCATTTGTTTTGGAACTGGCGTGATACGGTATACCGGGTAGCTATTTTAAAACAGGATCAGTGTAACGGTATGCAGCATGCTTAAGCGTTACAAACAGGCGGTTTAGGCGATACGGTCAAAAAGGATGCTGGTATGAATGGTGTGCGTTTATCGCTATGCCGGGTATGGGGTGCGCGAAGTGAAAAGTATTGAGGTACAGATGGTAAGGAGTTGTTGGCGGATGATAGGTGCCGGGTAGTCACCACTGAAACAGTCGACAAAATGTATCGGTCACCTGGTTTCAAAACGCCGGCTCCTGTCACCTGTTTTAATTTAGGTCAGGTGTAGTTTTACCTTGTCAATGAGCCGTGACATGTTGAAGGGTTTGGGGATGTAATCTGTAACGCCGTATGCAAGTGCAGTCTGGATTTGTGCTATGCTTACACTGCTAAGCGATGTGAGAAAAATCAGGGGCACGTCGAACAGGTCATCGTGTGTTCGGATTTTTTTCTGTACAGTAAAGCCGTCGACATCGGGCATCTTGATATCGAGCAGAATGAGGTCGGGCAAATGCTCAATGGCAAGGTCGATGCCAGTCAGACCATCAGCGGCTTCGTAAACAGTAAAGCCGGCTTGCTGGAAGCTGGAGACGATATGCTGACGCATCAAATCAGCGTCTTCGATAATCAGAATTTTGCGTGGCGAAATACCGGGTCTGCGAGTTTCTTTACATTTCGATATAGCCGTTATTGTGTCTTCTTGGAACAGGTACATATGCTGTTCCTGATCGACAAGCGCTGCGTGTTGCAACTGGTTGATGAGATGTTGGACGGCAGACTGAATGTGTTGGGTTGGAAGTGCAACGCCGGCCGTGCAGCTTTCTAGCCAGATCACTAATTCTTCAGCAAGTCGCGTGACTTCAGGATAGCCGAAAAATGAGCCTTGTCCATGCAGGTTATGTACAATGGTTTGAAGAGCATCTAGGTGTACCCGCCCCTCCCCTCTTGCCCGAAGAAAATGCTGCCAGGTTGTTTCCAGTTGATACAGTTGTTCGTGGAGGTGGTCCGAGTAGGCATGCCCGGCGGCTTCAAGATTTGTTTGGAAATGAGGGTCCGCGTGCATGTGCCGGTAGGGGAAAATAAAGGCTTTTTATCTGTAGCAGTTTCGGCGGTATATTAATTCAGTAAAGCCGGCTCGATGCTCCTGTAGGAACCGATACGGTCGGATTTGATAACAATTAATGAGGGCGTAACTCATTCCAGTGGTTTATGCTTGTTGAATTGCCGGATATGCAGATCGCATCTGCAGCAATTCTTCAGTGTCTTCCCTTCCATACCATCATCACATTTGTCGGCGAGATAACATGAAGAAAATTTTCTATGCAATGCTGGTTCTTATGACGACCGTGGCGGTTGCCGGATGCGCAACCTCCCAACAAGGCGGCGAGGGAAAAGCGCTCAATTCTATTTTTGAAGGCGAGTCGGTTCAGGTTTTTGTTGAAGGACGCGACAAAGGATTTACGCCTATGACACTGCGCGTACGTCGCAGCCTTGGCGAGTATGAAGTTGAGCTCAAAAAGGGTAAGTCGGTTGTGCGCCAATTTGAAATTGGCATCGAGAGTAGCTCGAACCGGTCGCCAGAGCGACAGGCTGTATTTATGGACCTCGAGCGAGACCAGAGCGTTGTTGGCTTGCGAACCTTCGGTATCGAAGATCTCGATTCACGAAACGATACGCTTTATTATATCCCCCACTTTAACGCCGACCTTTCTATTGATGACGTTAAATACGGATTGACCCTTATTATTACCGATTAAGGAAACAAAACCTCGCTTTAAGTGCTAGGCTGATAGTTTTCAGGCTAGCACTTATTTGTTTATAGGAAGGATGGCTGATTATTTCGAGTACGATGTCATAGTGGTTGGCGGCGGACACGCCGGCGCCGAGGCTTCAGCAACAGCCGCCCGTATGGGTGCGCGCACATTGCTGATTACCATGAACCTGCAGGCGATTGGGCAAATGTCGTGCAATCCGGCGATCGGCGGCATTGGAAAAGGTCAGCTTGTTCGGGAGATCGATGCACTCGGTGGTTTGATGGGCCGGGTGACTGATGCAACAGGGATTCAATTTCGCATGCTCAACCAGCGGAAAGGTCCTGCTGTATGGAGTCCGCGGGCGCAAAACGATCGGATGATGTATGCCGAAGCTGTGCGCCGTGATCTTGAGTCGATTCCCAACCTGTTCATGCGGATGGACATGGCGACAGCCGTTGAAGTCGAGGATGGGAAAATTGTAGGCGTTCGCACACAGTCGGACCAGTACTTCAAAACACGCTGTGTTATCCTGACGAGTGGCACCTTTATGAATGGCACCATCCATGTTGGCAAAAAGCAGTATGGTGGTGGTCGTGCCGGCGAACGCGCATCGGTTGGGCTAACAGCCTGCTTGCAGCAACTCGGATTTGAAAGTGGCCGGCTAAAAACAGGTACGCCCCCTCGCATTGATGGTCGATCTGTAGATTTTGCGAAATTGAAAGAACAACCTGGCGACCCCGAGGCCAGTCCGTTTTCTTTCATGACGGATAAGTTGCCTGACGGGCAGCTGAGTTGCTGGCTCACGGAGACCACGCCGGCCGTACATGATATTCTTCGAGAAGGATTTGCGGATAGCCCCATGTTCCAAGGGCGCATCCAGGGGCGAGGGCCGCGCTATTGCCCATCAATCGAAGACAAGATTGATCGCTTTGCCCAAAAGCAAAGCCACCAGATTTTCCTGGAGCCCGAAGGATGGGAAACGTACGAATGGTACGTAAACGGATTTTCAACGAGCCTCTCTGAAGACGTCCAATACCGTGCATTGCGGGAAATCCCCGGCCTCGAAAACGTACACATGCTTCGTCCGGGGTATGCTATCGAGTATGATTACTTCCCGCCTTACCAGGTGCGTTATAGTCTGGAAACCAAGCTGGTTGAGGGACTCTTCTTTGCCGGCCAGATTAATGGCACTACAGGATATGAAGAAGCAGCCGTTCAAGGATTGGTAGCAGGAATTAATGCTGTGCAAAAGCTTCGCGATAAATCGCCCGTGATTTTCAAGCGATCCGAAGCCTACATCGGCGTGTTGATTGACGACCTGGTTGCCAAAGGGACCGATGAGCCGTACCGTATGTTTACCTCCCGTGCGGAGCATCGCCTGCTCCTGCGCCAGGATAATGCCGATTTGCGCCTTACCGAGATGGGGTATGCGCTAGGTTTGGCGACAAAAGCACGCTACGATCGCATGCTTGCTAAAAAGGAAGCGATGGCAGCGATGGAAAAAGTAGTGCGTGGCAAAAACGTGAAACCCGATGTCGTCAACGATTACCTGGAAAAAATAGGTACCTCCCCCATCACGCAGCCTGAGCGGATCGCAAAACTCGCTGTGCGACCCCAGGTGTCGTTGCCTGATTTACTTTCTCACACAGGGTTGCAGCAGGAAGTATCTGCGAATGACACGGGGCTCGAGAAAATTGCAACGATGGTTGAGATCGATTTGAAATATGCCGGCTACCTGCAGCGCGAGAGCGAGTTGGTTGATAAAATGATCGAGCTTGAGACCTGGATAATTCCGCGCGGATTTGATTTCCATGAGGTGCAGAACATAACCATGGAAGCCCGCGAAAAACTAAGCAAAATCCAGCCGGATAATCTGGGCCAGGCATCGCGCATTAGTGGCGTGAGCCCTGCGGATCTTTCCGTATTGATGGTTATGTTGAAAAAACACAAGAAGAAGCCCACGAAGGCAGCAAATCCTGCCAGCCAGGATTAACGCTTCGTTTGCCGGCTTCACGCCCTTACCACGTACCCGCTGTCTCGGTAGTATTCTCTTGCAGTCCCTCAACGACAAGGCCCTTCAGTTATCGCCCGCTCAACAGGCGCAACTTGAACTATATGCTGAGCTTCTTGCACGGTATACAACCAAGCTGAATCTTATTTCCCCCTCAACAATCCCCTTTATCCAGGAGCGACACATCGCGCACTGTCTGCTGATTGCAAGACGTGGTTTTCCAGAAGGGGCCACTATTGTGGATTGGGGTACGGGCGGCGGCCTACCTCTTATCCCCCTTTCGATTGTCTTTCCTGCTGTTCAATTCATCGGCATCGATGCTGTTGGCAAAAAATTACAGGCTATTCGGGCGATGGCACGCACCTTAAAATTGCTCAACCTGGATACATGGCATGGACGTGCAGAGGAATGGGATGGGACGCTGCACTATTCGGTTTCGCGCGCAACGGCACCGCTCAGAACGCTGTGGGGATGGCATGTACGGTGCTTTCAAACCCACCCTGAATTTGATACACATAACTGGCCACAAGGGCTAATTTGCTTGAAAGGCGGTGACCTGAAAGATGAAATTGCATCTTTACATGCGGGTTTTCCGTCTTTAAATATTGAAAAATCGTCAATTGCTCAAATTGAACGTGCATCATTCTTCAAAGAGAAGTATATTTTGCACATATGTGATACATTAGAGTGATCACGTCCACCACAACTCCAGTTATCGGTTTTTGCCATGGCACGCGCTGACCGCATTCTTAACCGTACAGAACGCTTGTTTGCGCTTGTTCTGTTGTTACAAACCAGGCCTAACATGACGTCGCGAGACCTGGCTGAGCATTTCAGTGTAAGCCGGCGTACCATTTTTCGAGATTTGCGCGCCCTGGGAGAATCTGGCGTTCCGCTTACGTACGCAGATGGTGGTGGGTATGAGATTTTGGAAGGCTATCAACTACCGCCGTTGATGCTTACCGCGCGGGAAGCAGCTACCTTGTTGTTGGGCACCGAATTTATGAAGCTGCAGTCTGATGCATCGCTGGCAAAAGACGCCGATCATGTTGGTATGAAAATCCATCAGGTACTGCCGCGCGAAATCCAGGATTATGTGGAGCGGCTGCAGGAAAACACCGTTATGGATCCGTACTGGCTTCATCGCCATAAACCCAATATCACAGACGAAGAAGAAGGTCGCTGGTATGAGTTGAGCCAGGCCGTTGCGCGGCAATACAGTGTATTGATGGAATACCATGTCACGAGTCGCAATGAACTCACCCGCCGCACGGTAAATCCGTTGGGCCTCGTGTACTATACTGACCATTGGAATTTGATTGCTTATGATCAGCTTCGAAATGATATCCGAAGTTTTAGGCTTGAGAATATTCAATCATTACGGGTGTTGCTAGAGAAATTCGAGCGTCCGGAAGGATTTGATCTTGCAGCTCATTTAGCTGAGCGTGGAGAGAGTCCGAAGAACATCGCTGTAGCGATCCGTTTTGATAAGTACATGTATCGCTGGGCGCGAAGCGGTGTGCCGGCTGTAATCGATGCCGAAGAGGAAGATGAGCAGACAGTGACCGTGCGGTTTGAGTTTGAGAACATGGAGTACATTGCCGGCTGGCTCCTTCGTTATGGTGCTACCGCCGAAGTACTTGAACCTGACTCACTCAAACACTTGCTCAAAGCCAAAGCCGCAACCATTGTTGCACAATACGATGCTTGATTGGCGGATGATTTTGCCAATCATTTCTTATCTTGCGATCCCCCTCTTTACCAACTGCAACGATTCGTTCGGTACGTGATAGTCAGCGATTAGTTTAGTCATTCACAACATGAAGCGGTCAATATTGGTTTACAGTGTAGTAGTTGGACTGGCTGCCTTTTCACTGCACTGGCTGAATTACAAATACACGGTCCGCCTTTTTTCGCCGGAGATTTACATCCTTCTTATCGCTGTTGCATTCACCGGCCTTGGCCTTTGGGTGGGTCTCAAAATTACGGGCAAAGGATCCACCGATACCTTGTTCCAACGTAACAATCAGGCGCTAACGTATCTTGGAATCAGCGAGCGCGAGTACGACGTGCTGGTGCTTTTGGCTGAGGGATTGTCTAATAAAGAAATAGCGGAGCGTTTGTATGTATCGCCGAACACCATCAAGACCCACCTTGCCCACCTCTATCAAAAACTTGAGGTGTCCCGCCGGCAACAGGCCATCAACAAAGCTAAAGAGCTTCAGATGATTCCGTAAGTGCAAACAGATCAACCCTTCAGGATTGATCTGTTTGCTGTTTAAGGTTGCAAGTTGAAGATTTTTGGCTTTTACCGTTCTGTTATATGAACAAGATTTACGAAATCCCTCAATCTTTATTTGCTTGTACTTATGTACTCAGTCACTATGAATCTGATGGGTTGTTCGTAAGCCATGTTAAAGCCAGTGTAATGGAACAAGCCCCCAAAAACCTGTAAGCTGTAACTTGCAACAGCAAATACAACAATCCGACAGGATTGATGTGTTTGTACTTAGGTTGTTCCTGGCTCCTCCAAAGGGGTGAAATAACCAAAATCACCCGGTTGGGTGATGCGTAATCCCCACGATTCGACTACTTTCCCGGCGTCATATTTCGTAAACGGAGACGAAAAAATGAAAAAGCAGATTCTTGTCTACGGCGTTGTGTCGGGCAGCATCATCATTGGCAGCATTATCTTAAGTCTAGTGACGGCAGAAGCAGACTCATCGATGGCTGCTTTGGAGTGGCTGGGCTATCTGATAATGATTGTGGCACTGAGTGTCATCTTTGTTGCAATCAAACGATACCGCGATCGTGAATTGGGTGGTGTCATCAAATTTGGGACGGCGTTTCTGATGGGGCTTGGGATTTCGCTTGTTGCCAGCCTTATTTACATCGTAGCCTGGGAAGCGCATTTGGCGATCACGGACTATGCGTTTATCGATACCTATACAGAAGGTGTTTTGGCAGCTAAAGAGGCTGAAGGCATAACAGGTGTTGAACTCGAACAAGCCGCAACTGAAATGGAAGAACTGAAAACGCGCTACAGCAATCCGATTTTCAGGCTCTTTATTACCTTCACGGAAATTTTCCCGGTTGGTCTGCTTGTCTCACTTATATCAGCTGCTGTTTTGAGAAACGCCAAAGTTTTACCAGCGAACGCAGTCTAACGTTTTATAACCTATTTATCGAGAATACTGATGGAAGAACAAATTGCTTTATTGAAAGCCATGGTGGGCAACTGGAAAGGGACATGCCGCACATGGTTTCAGCCGGACCAATTGGCTGATGAGTCAGCCATTGCTGGCGAAATGAAAATGTTGAATCACGGTCCGTTCTTGCGGCACACGTACACCGGAGAGATCCAGGACAAACCTCGTGCTGGCGAAGAGACCATCACGTGTAACAAAGCTAATGCAAATTATGAAGTATCATGGTTTGATAGTTTTCATATGAACCACGGTATCCTGTTTTCGGTAGGCGCAGCATCTGAAAGTGACGAGAAGTCAATTGCAGTAAAAGGCATGTACGCTGTTGGTCCAGAGTTTCCGGATTGGGGATGGCGTACCACGTATGTGCTGGAAAATGAAAACAAGCTCGTTATCACAGCCTATAACGTTACGCCTGAAGGGCTTGAAGGCAAAGCGGTGGAAATCGTATACACAAGGGTTTGAGTGTCTGCTATAAAAAGACGAATTGAGAGGTTGTTATGCAGTACAAAGTATCATCCGTGGCAGCGTATTTAGAAGCCATTCCTGAAGAGCGGCAGCCGGCCTTTAACAGGTTACGCGAAATCATTCTGGAAAATCTGCCAGAAGGGTTTGAGGAAACCATGCAGTATGGTATGCCGGCCTACGTGGTGCCCCACTCACTTTTCCCCGCAGGGTACCATTGTAACCCGAAAGATCCCCTGCCCTTTATTAATATTGCTTCTCAGAAAAACTTCATTGCCTTGTATCACATGGGTATTTATGCTGATCCAGAATTGCTTGCCTGGTTTGAAGCAGAATACCCGAAGCACAGCAAAACCAAGCTCAACATGGGCAAAAGTTGTATTCGCTTCAGAAATGTGAAAACCATTCCTTTCGAGTTGATTGCTGAGTTGGTACAGAAAATGCCGCCCGAAAAATGGATCGGTATCTACGAGGCGAGCCGGCAGCAGTAAGCGCTACGTTGATCTTAAATAGTTTTGGAAGTGATGGGTGCAGAAGCATCTTGCTGTTGAGTAGAGCGTAAGACAGACCACGCACATCCACCTGTGCGCTGGTATCTGTCAAGATCAGCACATTGCACCCATGTACCTCCCATCCCGCGTAGGATTGTTGTTACTTTTCGGTATGTTCGCCGGCCTTGGTGTAGGCTGCGGTGAGTTGCGGCCTACGCACGAAGACGCAAAGCAGGCCTTTACAGAACTCATCGAAGTGCAGCAGGCGCACCAAGCATCCATTGCATCGCTGATCCTGGATGCTGAGCCGGCATACCAGGCCATTGTTGAGCGAGACACGTCGCTCGTTCTCAACCAGTGGCGCCTACGGCAACTTCAGTTTGAGTACCTGCTCGATACCAATCCGGATCGCCTGCGGCTTCGGCGTGGACGCGAAGGTATGGTTTCGTTTGGCTGGACCGACGTGGATGCCGAACTGCTTGCACAACGCGAACCCCGTTCATTGCAGTTGGCAGCGGCGATTGAAGCAGATGAGGCATGGCTAGTAACGAACAAATCGCAGGATTCTGTGGCTATTGCTTTCTTTAGTGAAATCGAAGAAACGCTGGCCATGCGCAATTTGCGTCGCGTTTATGGCCGAGATGAACAGGCCATCGTGCTGCGTTACCGACTCTCCGCAATTCTCAAAGAGGAGTAGCACCGATGGACTGCATGTGGTGTTGGGATCTTTATTCAACTGATTCGTTGAGTAGTTGATTAGTGGCCGTACGTATGGGATTGCCTTGAGGATGAAAAGTTGTGACCGATACTGCAAATCGACTCTGGATTCAGTATTCGACGAGCAGCACCTATGTTTTTGGTAACACTTATCGCCACACTCATCGCTTTTGCCCCCATCGATGCGAAACCGTCTGACCTGTCGTTGCAGCAGGTAGACGCGAATGTGAAGGTGGGGCACAATTATCGTATACATCCCCTGGTTATGCAGCCCGTTTCTTTGGTTGAATTGACCAAAGATCCACCGGCGCGTCCCGACTGGTCACGTACGGTTTGGGGGACTCTCCTATTTGTATCGCTGGTTGTTGCATTGATTTTTGGGGGTGCCTACGGTATCCACCTCTACCAGATGCGTCACTTGCACAAGCGTGCAGATGAACTGGAGCACGTTGTCTCATTACGGACAGAAGAAGTCCACCGCATCAATAAAGCACACAGCGAAGTGATCGATGCATTGGCTGCTACGAACGACGCGTTGCTGGATACCAATGATTTACTGGAGCGTGCCAACGATCGTCTTAATTGGGCAAACAGCCAGCTCTCGCATACCAATCATTCGCTGGAATTGCGGACGGCTGAACTGAACTTTGTCATCGAACAAAACCAGGAAATCCTGGGCACTACCGTACACGATTTGAAGAATCCGCTGGGGGGTGTAATTGGCATTTCCGAAATTATCCAGGAAGACCTGGCGTATATGCCCAACCATGAGCGAATGCCTGATGTACAGGAAAACGTTGGGCTGGTCCATCAGGCTGCGAAGCAAATGCTGAATAACGTTGAAGGCTTGCTGGACAGGCACGGTCATGGCGCACGCGGTCCGCTTCAAAAAGAAGAAGTGTTTTTGAATGACATCATTCTGACGACGTTGAAGTGGAATAAAGTACACGCCAAAAACAAAGGGCTGAAAATTTTCTTCAGTGGGAAGCAAGATAAGGTGGCCGTGTGTGTAGATGTATCTGCGATGCAGCGTGTGCTGGATAATCTGATTTCAAATGCTATCAAGTACAGCTCTATGCATGGCCGCGTTTGGGTAGAGATGCTTACGCAGGACAAAGATGTATGGGTGAGTGTGCGCGATGAAGGGCCAGGATTAACAGACGAAGATTTGCAGCAGGTCTTCGGTAAAAAACAACGCCTTTCTGCACAACCGACTGCCGGCGAGCATTCTTCAGGGTATGGACTCTATATCGTGAAACAACTCGTAGAACAGCATGGCGGCCAGGTAGGTGTTGAAAGTGTCCTCGGCGAAGGTGCTGCATTCTGGTTTAAAATTCCGGTTGCGCAGTCCATTGTAGCCCGTGGCTACGCGATTGGCGCGCTGGTTTAAAATTGAAACTCCCTGCTTACCGAGTAGACGCATCAAAAAATTGCACAAAAATAAGGTTGCCTGTTGCCAGTCATCCGCCTCGATCCTGCGGTGCTGGCAACAGGCAACCTGTGTGTCTAAACTATGTCGGGTTACTGGTACTCCGACAAGCTGATACTGTCGCGTTCTGAATCCTTCTTTTTGCCCTCCACAACGTTGCAAAATCTCGACTTAGTACCATTGGGCCTGCGATTTTGCGTCTTGTGGAAAACAAAAATAAAGATCCATTTACACGACCTAAGGTTAGCTATTATTCCCAGGTCACGTGGAGCACCGCCGCTGATTGTCCACCGTTCTCGTAGGCGGCAAAGTTGCGCCAGCCTGTACCCGAGATTCTGAAGGCAAGGGCATTGTTACTGCTCCAGCCTGGACGATTTACAATCTCCTGAACGATAGCAGCAATATCTGGCGTTTGTTGCGCCGGCCCCGCTTCTCCTACCACGTTCCAGGCCGCAGGCGACCAGGGTACTGAAGCACCCGTTGCCGACCGCGACGACACGTCGTATCTATTGTTCGAGAATGTAGATGCGTTATCAGCATCCATCCCCGTGATGGTCAGGTTTGTGCTGTTGCTTGACGCGGCATAAGTTGTCATCTGAATGTAGGCACCTGTGATGACAGCGCCTTGCGGGATGTCAAGTCCTCTAAAACGCAGGCCCGTGTGCCACATGCTGTTACCATTTCCAAGATAAATCTCGTTGTAGCCCAGGTACATGTATCCGCGCGACCCAGCTTCTTCTGCATCATCCGAAGGACTGTTGATGGCTGCCGATGCACTGTTGCCACCGCCGTTGCTGCCTGAGGTCACAGGTGCATAGCCTGTATTTAGCCATTCGATGTGCAAGACTGGCGCCTGGGATGGATTGGCATCATACGATACCGCAGCATGGTTACCCGAGCCGGTGAGCATGAGCGCAAGACTGTTGCCGGCGTTCCAATTTTGCTGATCTACAATTTCTTGTATGATCTCAGCGATGTCCGAGGTACGTTGCGCAACTCCACGGTCCCCGCGGTCATCCCATTCGCCTGGTGACCAGTTCACTGAAGCATTTGTCAGCGGGCGGTTGGTCAGGGAATTGTACGTATACGTGATGTGTGGAGCATTGGGTGAAGCCTCACCTTTGATTACGAGAGAGCTATTTCCAGAAGATTCCCGGTCAGCAGTAAACTGGATGTAGGCATTGGTAATCGTTGCCCCCTGCGGAATATTGATACCGTTATACCGCAAGCCAACCATCTGTCCACTGCTGGTATTTTGCGGATCATCAGCGAGCTCCAGGTCAGGGCTCTGATTGTAGAATACCCCGTTGGGCACACCCTGCTCCGCATCATCAGCAGCATTGTTAATTGCTACGGAGAACATCTCAGTAGATGCATTCCCAACCCAGATGGATTTGTTGGTTGTGCTGTTTGGGGCACCTACCACAAAATTCTTGGCATCTGTAAGTAGAGCATCCAGTACCTGATTGGGGGTAGCATGCGGGTTGTGGGCAAGGTAAAGAGCAGCTGCGCCGGCTACGTGTGGCGCTGCCATCGAAGTACCCGTCATCGACATAGGCCGGCCATGGCCCGATTCGCTTGCTTCCAGTGAAATCACCGCTTCGCCCGGAGCAAGAATATCTACAGCAGGTCCGAAGTTGGAGAAGCTGGAGAATACACCGTTTACATCGTAAGAACCGACGGTAATCGCATCCCGCGCATGTGCAGGCGTGACTCTTTTTGCATTGATGGCCTGGTTACCCGCCGCAACAATTACAACGATACCAGCATCTGTAGCCGCCTGTACCGCTTGGTCCAGTGCCGTGTAAGACTCTGTACCAATGTCTTCTCCCAGGCTCATGTTTACCACCATGGGGCGTGAGGGGTTGGCTTCTTTTTCCTCAATCAGGTGCTCAACTGCCGCAATTACTACCGATACATCGGTGCGACCATCGTCATTCAATACTTTATAATTGTGGATGCGAACACCAGGCGCTACACCTACAAGACCGTCGTGATCATCAATGGCGCCAATGATGCCGGCGACGTGCGTGCCGTGCCCATCATAGTCAACAGGGTCACCTTGTTGAGCAAGTTCTCTGAAGTCGATGGAATGGACAATGTCTAGCTCATCGTTGCTTACGCCGGTGTCGAGTACATATACATCTACATCGACCGTACCTTTGCCGTCCCCAGAACGCGCCCAGCTGTCTTTGCCACCAATGGCGGCAACACTCCAGGGAATTGCCTGACCGGTATTGCTGGTCCCGGCAGCCGGCAGTGGTGTTTCGATGTTAAAGTCCGGCTCGATCCACATGATATCCGGATCAGCTTCCAGCATGTCCAGAAAAGCATTGTATTCCGAGAGCCCTTCGAGATCGTCTACGGAAATGGCAAAACCGTTGAAGGCTTCATCGTACTCGTAGCGATCCAGGATTTTATAGCGATCAAGAATGCGATAGCGATCCAGGATTCTGTAGCGATCCAGGACCCGCTGGGGTTCTATTGCGATAATCAGGCCCAGGCTATTACTGCCTGATTTGTTTGCTTTTCCTTGTTTAACCGCTTTGTCGAGGAGCGACTTATGGCGGAATTTTTCGTCGGGGGTTGTGGCAAGGTCGATAATTTCTCCGTCATCGTTGCTCAGCATGCCGTCGCAACCTTGCAGGATTGCAGGACTGAGGAAGAGGAGAACAAGAACGACCAGGCTAAACCAGTTGGTTTTGGGGGGGATTCGATTCATGTTTCACCGAAAGAATGTAGTGGTACATCTTCGGCAGGTGTGGTTGATCGAAGTCCTTCATTTAGGGGGTGGTAAAATGATGGTACTGTGCTTGCTATCAAAGAAGGTGCCGTATTTGAATAGTCCTAAAACCCGTCATAAACGCAGATTTGCTCTCGGGTAGTGACCGGCACTGGTTTTCGATTTGTAATGCTGCCAGAAAAAAAGTGATGCCCCGACCCATTGTTTTTATTTCAGACGTATTGATTAAGGCTCTCCCGCTTGGAGACGATAATTTATTTACCGCTGGCACCTCCGTCTATTCTCGAAATACTTCTACTGGCATGTACCGGCAAAAACCGCTTGTGCTATTCTTACCGTTCATCCTGTTCCTGACATGCGGGATGTTGCTTCCTTTTGTGCCAATCTTTGTGCAATCAGCACACGCTCAATACCTGAGTCCTGAGAAAACGCTGACACAGTTTGTGCATAATGTTTGGGAGACGGAAGAAGGTCTGCCCCAGGGATCTGTAAATGCAATCGCTCAAACCGAAGATGGGTATTTGTGGTTTGGGACACAGGAAGGTTTGGTTCGTTTTGATGGCGAAGACATGCGCGTGTACGACAAGCGTAGTGTTGCTGAGTTTGAAAGCAACAACATCCGCGTGATGCATGTTGACGAGCAAGGTACGCTGTGGATTGGCACACTCGATGCCGGCTTGATTCGATACAAAGACGGACGCTTTGCTGTCCCGTCCCGGCAAGACAGTTTACGGAAAGCGCGTATCTCTGCAATCGCTGATGCCCAAACGGGCGATCATCTCTGGATTGGTACGTTCGGGCATGGATTGAAGAAACTCGTCCGGGGTAAAATGGTCGATGTACCGGATATCCAATCGCGCCATATCACTGCGCTGTACGAAACGCCCGAAGGTATTTTGTGGATAGGAACCCTCGAAAGTGGTTTGATCCGCTACGCGCATGGTGAAGCGCAAACCTTTACGACGGAAGACGGGCTCCCCGAAAACGGTATTACTGCCCTTTCGAGCAGCCGGCAAGGCGGTATCTGGATTGGTACCAAAAAAGGGTTGGTCCATTATCATGCCGGCAGTTTCTTCATCACAACCGTTGAACACGGCCTCTCTTCCGACAACATCTCTTCGCTCTACGAAGACAAAATAGGAAGCCTTTGGGTGGGCACCAGCCAGGAAGGCGTGGATCGAGTGGTACTGGAAGACGGCGCAATGGAGGCCGATATTGACCCGGGCGCCGTACTTACGAAGCCGGAACTGGTGCGCGCCATGCATGCCTCGTTCCACGATCAAATGCAGATCGATATATTCACAACCGAGCATGGGCTCAGCTATCACACGGTCAAGTCTTTTTTCCAGGATGAAGAAGGCAACATGTGGGTGGGCACCGACGGTGGTGGTGTCAACATGCTTCGTGAAGGCAAGTTTACAACCTATACATCGCATGAAGGCGTGGTGGGTGATTTTGTCCTCGGCATCCATGAAGCCAGAGATGGCAGCATATGGTTCAGTACAGAAAAAGGGGCAAGCCGGCTGAAAGATGGCAAGATCACCTCGCTTACATCTGCAGATGGGCTCGGTGCTGATTATGTGATCTCCGTAGAAAGCACACCAGATGGCAGCATCTGGTTTGGTACGTACGGCGGCGGTTTATCGCGATTGAAAGACGGCAAGCTCACAACCTACACTGCTGAAGACGGGTTACCCAATGATGCGGTCTTTGGTCTCTACACTGCCCCGAATGGCGAACTGTGGATTGCAACAGGCGGTGGTGCTGCGCTTTATGATGGCGACTCGTTCACGCCCTATACAGAAGCTGAAGGCATCTCGAGCAACTATATAACGGTGATGCTTGAGCGGCAGGACAAAGAAGTTTGGATCGGCACCTACGAAGCAGGAATAAACCGACTTGTAGATGGTCGGATCGAGCCACTGTCCACAAAACAAGGACTTTCTTCGGATGCTGTACTTTCCATGTACGAAGATGCCAACGGCGTGATGTGGGTGGGTACGTATGGCGGCGGATTGAATCGCATAGAGGGCACTTCCATAACAGCATACACTACGAAGGAAGGGCTCTTTAATGATAACGTCCAGCAAATTCTGGAAGATGATAATGGCAACCTTTGGATGAGCTGCAACCTGGGCCTTTTTCGGGTGAGTAAAGCAGAGCTAGAGGCGTTGGCAGCCGGCAAGGTAGATCGTGTCACGTCAGTATCGTATGACATGTCGGATGGCTTGAAGTCCAGGGAGTTTAACGGCGGCGTGCAGCCGGCCGGCTGGAAGAGCAATGATGGCAAGCTCTGGTTTCCTTCCGATAAAGGCGTGGCGATGATCGATCCGAACGCCATTTTGCGCAATCCATTTGCGCCACGGATGATTATGGAGCAGGTGCTTGTTGATGGTAAAGAGGCGCCACTGGCTGGTAATCTGGAATTGTCGCCCGGGAAAAACAAAATTGAATTCCACTATGTGGGCCTGAGCTATATCTCTCCCGAAAATGTCAGATACCAGTACAAGCTGGAAGGCGTCGATGAAGACTGGGTGGATGCCGGATCTCGGCGTGGAGCTTACTACACGAACCTGGAGCCTGGTGCTTATACGTTCCACGTGAAAGCGTACAATAACGATGGCGTTGAAAGCAAAGCAGCCGTTGCGTACAGCTTTTACCTGCGTCCGTTCTTCTATCAGACGATATGGTTTTACGTATGTCTCGTTGTGGCAGTTATCCTCGGATTCATCGGGATCTATAAGTGGCGTGTTGCCAAAATCAAAGCACACGAGAAAAAGCTCGAGCATCTCGTCGATCAGCGTACCCGCAATCTGGAAGAGCGTACTGCAGATCTCATGCAGGCGCTCGAGGAGAACAAGGAGATTCTCGGTATCACGTCGCACGATTTGAAGAATCCGCTTGGCGGCATTATTGGGTTGGCAGACATCCTCATTGAAGATCTCGAACTCCTTACTTCTGATCCGACTGTAGATGATGGAATTGAAAACGTACGACTCATGAAAACCGAAGCTGAACGTATGCTTCGAATCGTGACGGAGTTGTTGGATCGTCATAGCAAGGAAGAGCATGTCAACCATGGCCGTGAGACGATCAATCTTGCTGATCTGGTCAGGGACTCGATTCGCCGCAACAAGCCGGCTGCTGAAAACAAGGACATCACCATTCATTTTGATGACGAGCATGTCTTGCTGATCGAAGCGGATGAAGATGCGATGCTGCGCGTGGCCGACAACCTGATTTCTAATGCAATTAAGTACAGCCCTTCAAACAGAAACGTATGGATCACGTTGACGCCGGAGGAAGACGAAGTATGCATGCGGGTAAAAGATGAAGGGCCCGGTTTGACAGAAGAAGACAAGAACCACGTGTTTGGTAAGCTACAGCGTTTGAGTGCCAGGCCCACCGCCGGCGAGCACTCTACTGGCCTCGGCTTGTTTATTGTAAAACAACTTGTCGAGGAAGCTGAAGGCGCCGTTGGAGTTGAGAGCGAGTATGGAAATGGCGCCAGTTTCTGGGTACGGCTGCCCTTGCAGAATGCCTTCGTTGCTGTTTAGTTAATTTTACTTAAGTGTATTATAAATAAATACTTAAGCTGAGGTTTCTGCTGTTTCTTTTTCAGTGAGTGATGCCAGGCTTTTCATCACGTCGAAGGCGTCACGCAGTTGGTCTACATTCTGGATGATTGCCCGAAGTTTACCTGCCCGGTTCTCTTTCAGCACGTAGCGTCGTGTACCTTCGTTGAGGATTTTCAGAAGTGGCTGGAAGAGGAATTCGTAGAAGTAAGCATCTTCATCCTGCTTTGGGAAAACGAGGAAGAGCCGTTGGTTTTTGTACACCAGTTTCGAGAGCCGTAACCCCTGCGCAATGTTACGCATGCCGGTTGCCATAAGCAGGTGTTCAACTTCTTTGGGAATTGGGCCGAAGCGGTCTTCCATTTCTTTCTGCATTTCGTCCAGGGTAGCGTTGTCTCCTGCTTCGCTCAGCCGGCGGTACAGGTTGAGGCGCTCTACGTTATTGGACAGATAGGCGTCGGGAATGTAGGCGTCTTCCTCCACATCAATGACGGTATCCGCAGCTGGCGGTGGCGGTGCGTCTTTGAAGAGGTTTCTGAATTCTTCTGAGCGCAGTTCTTGTACTGCTTCGTCCAGAATTCTGTGGTACGTTTCGTATCCCACATCAGCAATGAACCCGCTTTGTTCAGCCCCGAGCAGATTGCCGGCGCCCCGAATATCCAGGTCACGCATTGCAATGTTGAAGCCGCTCCCGAGATCACTAAATTCTTCGACCGCTTGCAAGCGTTGTTTGGCTTCTCGGGTGAGGCTATGAATGGAGGGCACTAGCAGGTAGCAAAACGCCTTCTGGTCAGACCGCCCCACCCTGCCGCGCAACTGGTGCAGGTCTGCCAGCCCAAAGTGGTTGGCCCGGTTGATGATCATGGTATTAGCGTTCGAAATGTCTACACCTGACTCAACAATGTTGGTGCTTACCAGCACATCAAATTTGTGTTGGATGAAGCCGGTCATTACACGCTCGAGTTCCGCCGGCTTCATTTGTCCGTGCCCTACCTGGATGCGGATGTTGGGGATCAGCATCCGAATCATGTCGGAGATCTCTTCGATATTCTGCACCCGGTTGTGAACAAAAAACACCTGGCCGCCACGGTTTGTCTCGTGAAGAATAGCATCCCGAATCAGGTCTTTATCAAATGTGTGGATCTCGGTGATGATGGGTTGGCGGTTTGGGGGAGGCGTTGTCATGATGGATAAGTCGCGTGCGCCCATTAGCGAGAACTGCAGGGTTCTTGGGATAGGCGTTGCGGTAAGACAAAGCGTGTCTACCTCTGCACGAAGTGCGCGGAGCTTTTCTTTGGCAGAGACCCCAAAGCGTTGCTCTTCATCGATAATCAGGAGGCCAAGGTTTTTGAATGCGATGTCTTTGGAAAGCAGGCGATGGGTGCCAACGACGATGTCAACGGTGCCGGCTTTGAGTTGCTTAAGCGTCTCTTTCTGTTCTGCACTGGTTCTGAACCGAGAGAGTTCTTCCACGCGTACAGGAAACTGCTCAAGCCGCCTGGCGAAGGTTTTTGTGTGCTGCGAGGCAAGGATGGTTGTCGGCACCAGGATGGCTACCTGCTTACCGTCCTGTACGGCCTTGAAGGCAGCCCGCACGGCTATCTCGGTTTTGCCAAACCCTACGTCTCCACAGACAAGGCGGTCCATGGGTACGCCCTGCTCCATGTCGCGCTTAACAGCTTCTGCCGCGCTTCGTTGGTCAGGTGTATCCTCGTATTTAAACGACGCCTCAAGTTCGCGCTGCCAGAGCGTGTCTTCTTTAAACGCAAAACCTTGCGATGCCTTGCGCTTGGCGTAGAGGTTGATGAGGTCGCGCGCGATGTCTTTGACTCGCTTTTTGGTGCGCGACTTGGTTCGTTCCCATTGCCCTGATCCCAGTTTGGTCAGTCGAGGTTGGTGCCCCTCTTTGCCGGTGAATTTGTGTAGCTTGTACAGCGCGTTCACGTTGACGTAGAGGACATCGTTGTCGCGAAACAACATCTTGACAGCTTCCTGCTGTTTGTCGCGCACCGTGATTTGCTGCAGGCCGGCAAATTTCCCAATTCCGTAATCGATGTGTACCACGAAGTCCCCGGGCGACAGGTTGCGCAATTCGCGCAGGCTAATGCCCCCGTGTTTCTTGCGCTGCTTCCGGGTTGTTGGACGGTGGAATCGATTAAAGATTTGATGATCGGTGTAGATAGCCAGGCCGGTCTCGGGCAAGAGAAAGCCTTCGTGTAGCGACTCGACTTTGAGTTCTACCTGCCCGCGTTCGATTTCGTCTTCGAGGATTTCCAGCATCCGTGCTTCCTGTCCCCTGTTGTCGCAGAGGATGTAGGTGTTGATTTGCTGGAGGTGGTTTTCCTGGATGTGATTACGCAGGTGCTGCAGGTTGCCATTGAAGGAAGGCTGTGGTTTGGTGTTAGCGGTAAGTACCTCGTCAGCGGTATTGCCTGAAAAGGTGCCCAGCAGGAGTCTGGGGTGAAGCAGGAAGGTGCGGGTGAAGGTTTCGGGTCCAACATACCGCGCCTCAGGCGGTAGGGGCTGGTTTGGGTGCGGCTCGGTTTCGGCGGATGTAGTGTTCAGGGCCTCGTACGTTTCTTGGGCTTTTGAAAACAGAACGGTAGCCTGTTCTTCGAGTCCTGCACTGTTGAACAAGACGAGGAGCATGTCCTCCGGGAAGTAAGAAAAGATAGACTGAAAGGCGTTGGCTTCCCTGCGCTGTGCGAGGGTGTTGTCGAGGTTTGGGATGAGTCGAGCTGTTTTGAGCCGGCTTATCGAACGTTGTGAGTGCACGTCGAATTCGCGGATCGAGTCGATTTCATCGCCAAAGAATTCGATACGAATCGGGTAGGTGCCGGCAAAAGGAAAGACATCCAGGATACCACCACGGAGTGCTATTTCTCCGGGCGACGCCACAAACTCAACCGGATTGAAGAGTTGTTGCACAAGCCGCTCAAACAAAGCAGTAGGCCCAATGGACTCCCCTATTTCGATGGTTTGCGTTTCCTGTTTTACGTTGCTTGCGTCGGGTACCTTTTCGTAGGCTGCTTCGAGGCTTGTAACAAAAATGCCCTTGAAGCCGGCGGAGAGTTGCTGCAAGACATCAGCACGCGCAATGACGGCCTGTGCGTCAGCCATCTGCTCCGGGTCGTAAGGTTTGAGTCCGGATGGCTGGAGGTGCAGGACGGGAAGTTCTTCGCCGCCAATTTGCTCGAGGTCGCTTGCGAGGTAAGCTGCAGCGTCTGCATCGGGCATCATGCAGATGAGTGGCTTTTGTTGTACCTGGTGCGTCCAGGCCAGGACAAACGCCGGCAGTGAGCCGACCAGTCCTTTGACTTGTAGCGCTTCAGGAGCCTGTGGGGAAAGCTGCTCCAGCCAGGCGGATAGCCGGGGAAACAGGTCCAGTGTTTGGATTTGTTGTTGAATAAACTTAAGCGACACAGCCGGCTAACTAGGTTGTGGTGTTAAAGGTCTTGCGAATCAAGCTGTACATTCTGTACGGCAAATACCCTTCATGCTTTCGTCTTTTGCATGTTATGCCTGGCGCTAAGGTAAGCAGAGGCCTGTGAGCTGAGGACGTTCCGGATACCTGACAGCATCTTATTGCAGCGTCTTATTGCCGCGTGTAAGTGCGGCAAGTCGATAAACAGCAAGTAGATACAACAGCAAAAGGCCGTAACCCTTTTTCTGGAAGGAGTACGGCTGCATGTTTTGAGCGTCCAACGAAGGAGGCAGGCAGAAGGTTCAGGGGGTGTTCCACGTGGAACACCCAGGGTAGCATTGATTGCTGAATGTGGATTGCTGAATGTGGATTGCTGAATGTGGATTGCTGAATGTGGATTGCTGAATGTGGATTGCTGAATGTGAATTGCTGAATGTGGATTGCTGAATGTGGATTGCTGAATGTGGATTGCTGAATGTGGATTGCTGAATGTGGATTGCTGAATGTGGATTGCTGAATGGCGATTGACGTTGTGGATTGCTCTGAA
The DNA here is from genome assembly GCA_965263205.1 of Rhodothermales bacterium. GTDB lineage: Bacteria > Bacteroidota > Rhodothermia > Rhodothermales > JAHQVL01 > JBCCIM01. The sequence goes on along the minus strand of CBDHHF010000025.1, from coordinate 441,982 downwards.
TGTGGATTGCTGCAATGTGGATTTTGGATTGTTGCTCTGTTTTGTTCATGTCATCGTGAGCAGCGCGAAGGATCTCTTGAGGAATGCTTTGCGAGATAATGTAGAGGCCTTTTTTGCGTTGACGTTCGTCAGAGCCGGCAACGTTCCACGTGGAACAGTGGTGTCGCGTGGAGCGCGCATGTTGTCGAGACAAGGCCGCTGCCCCTTTGAGATGGTCTGAGATAGACTCAGATAGACCCAGATAGAATCGAATAGAATCAGATGGCCTGAGTCAGATTGTCAGGATCTGGTGTCGACTATTTGGTTCTAGACTATTTGGTTCTAAACGATTGAGGTGAGGAAGTTGAGCGCGAGGCTTGTTTTTGAGCTCCATGCCCTAGGTTATCCCGAACGTTCCACGTGGAACATCTGCCAATAGAAAGATGAGTTCTAAGTGTAGATGAGTTCTAGTGTAGATGAGTTCTAGTGTAGATGAGTTCTAGTGTAGATGAGGTCCCACATAAATGAGTTGCTACGCAGCGGGCTTGGTGTCGATCAGTAATCACATTCAGCAATCAACATTCAGCATTCCGTAATCAGCATTCCGTAATCAGCATTCCGTAATCAGCATTCCGTAATCAGCATTCCGCAATCAGCAATCCGCAATCAGCAATCCGCAATCAGCAATCCGCAATCAGCATTCCGCTATTCCCCAGGAGACTCTTCGCACGGCTCAGGTTACACCGCTTGCGTATTTCAGCGTCGCTCTCCTTCCCTAGCCTTCAATTGCCTGGCGCACAAATCCGTTGGCGCGGGCGAGACGGTTGCGGGCTTCTTCGGGGGATACATCAGCGAGGATTACAACGAGTGCGCGTTTGACGTGGCCCTCGACCGCAGCGAGGACCCGGGCCGCTTCCTCGTAGCTGATGCCTGTTACCATCATAACCGTCCGGCGGGAGCGCTCGACGAGTTTGGCGTTCGTCATCTGGAGATCGACCATCATATTCTCGTAGACCTTCCCCATCTTGACCATGGCGGTTGTGGTGATCATGTTGAGGATCAGTTTCTGTGCCGTGCCGCTCTTCATGCGGGTCGAGCCCATGATGACTTCGGGCCCTACAACAGCGCACATGGCAACGTCCACGTCGAGGTCAAACGTAGCGCGGGGGTTGCAGGTGATGAAGAGGGTTTTGCAGCCAATACTGCGTGCGTATTTCACAGCGCCGACGACATAAGGGGTTCTACGGCTCGCAGCGATCCCACAGACGACGTCTCCCGTCGTTACGCCGGCTTCCTTGATGTGTGCCTCCCCATTGGCCTCGAGGTCCTCTGCGCCCTCCTGAGAGCGAAATACGGCCTCTGGTCCGCCGGCGATTAATCCCTGGACCATTTCAGGGGGCGTGCCATAGGTTGGTGGACATTCAGAGGCGTCCAGCACACCAAGCCTGCCACTGGTGCCGGCGCCGGCGTAGAACAAGCGCCCTCCCTGCTCGAACGCGTTTACGACAATGTCCACGGCCTGCTCGATGTACGGCAGTTCCTGGCGTACCGCGATGGGCACCTTGTGGTCTTCGGTATTGATCACTTCCAGAATCTCCCGCGTACTGGCAGTGTCGAAGTGCATGGAGGCCGGGTTGCGTTGTTCTGTGGCGAGTTGTTTGAGCTGATTGAACAGGGGTGATTCTTGCATGAACAGATCTGGATTGGGGGACCGAAGTACCAGGAGTTTTTGTATTGGATTCTTTTTGAAAAGCCGCGCCAGCTTGGGCTGTTGGAAAGAGAAAGTTTATAGCGTTTTTTTGCCTTGTAGCGCTTAACTTTCGCACGATGCTCGGCTCGTTCAACTTCACTGGGTCTGTCTTGTGCCGGCGCGATTTGCAATCCTCAAATTGCAATCCTCAAATTGTAATCCTCAAATTGCAATCCTCAAATTGCAATCCTCAAATTGCAATCCTCAAAGCAGACAGGTTGGCTGAAGTTCCTCGTTGGGCCGGATCCCCGTAGCTGGCTGGGAACAGGTGCGCAGGTTGTAATCTTTCAGCATCAAATTACACGTGATGATTTGAACTGAATCACCATACTTTTTCCCGCGCTGAACTGCGCAAGCAAGTAGTCCTCCAGATGCTCATCAATACACTTCGACTTAATTCATTTCGTGCCCACAAAGCATCTGATGTTTCGTTTGGTGAGAAGGTCAACTTGATCTATGGTCCCAACGGTGCCGGCAAAACCAATATGCTGGAGGCCATCCATTACCTGGCCTTATCAAAAAGTTTTCTTGCATCTTCTGATAGCTACGTGTTACAAAAAGGTGCACCCTTTTTTGAGATCGAAGGCAGCTTTTCGGGTACGCATCGTAGTGCGTTTGGGGTACGACTTGTATACGTCCCGCGCGAAGGCAAACGCATGTTTGTTAACAAGGCACCGCTCGAGCGACTGGCCGGCATCGTCGGACAAATTCCTGTGGTGGTCTTCTCCCCTGCTGATCAGGCATTGACCGCTGAGGGTCCCGAAGTGCGCCGCCGTTTTCTGAACAACATCCTGAGCCAGGCGCGTCCTGTGTATCTGGATGACTTGATGAAATACCGTCGGGTGCTCAAGCAGCGTAACGTCCTGCTCATGCAGTACCGCCGAACCCGCGCCCTCTCCAGTGAAGTGCTCAGTTCCTGGGATGCCGAGTTGGTTCGTTTGGGGAGCCGCGTGATTTTGAGCCGGCTTCGGTTTGTGAAAGCATTTTCTGTCTTCCTGGATGAAGCGTATAATCGGATCGGCAGCGTAAGCGAGCGCCCGCAAATGCGCTATCAAACCATTGCCGATTTTGATGCCGATGCTGACGAAGCTGCGATCGACCAGGCCTTTACTGCGCGGCTGCAAAAGTCGACACGGCGTGCGCTTGAGTTGGGCCGCACACTGGTAGGTCCCCATCGCGATGAAATGGTATTTACGTTGAATGATCTGGAAGTGAGGCGCTATGCTTCCCAGGGACAACATCGCACTTTTGGGATGGCGCTCAAGCTGGCTCAGTTTTTCTACTTGAAGTCGCAAGTAGACGAGTCCCCCATCCTGTTGCTCGATGATCTGTTTGGCAACCTCGATAGCCACCGCACCCGGGTTTTCCTGGAGCTCTTGCATTCAGATGTGGTTGGTCAAAGCCTGATCACTGCCGCGCAACGCGCACCCTTTGATGAAACACTCTCGTTTGCGCATGACCAAAACCAGGCATTGGAAGTGCACGAAGGTGCCGTGCATTCGGTGGCCTCGTAAGGTATCCAGGTTACACGCAGCTGTTTAAATGGTGTTGTATGTTTCAATGCCCGGAACCCGCGTTGCCACAACTGTCGTATGAGTAATCCCACGACGTGTCAGTGTTATGCTTTGGAGTTATGCTTTGGAAAGCAGTTAACGCATCTATACAAACGGACACGCATCCTCCGACCCTTCCCAGCCTTGTTGCCTGAGGCACCCGTGTGTTCACTGTGCTAGATTTATGGCGCCGGCCTTGATCCCCATGCGACTGTTTATCCATGATGCTAGATAACAGCGTAGCGTACTGTGGTGTCGATTTTAATCAGGGTACACATATTTTAAACATATTTTTGTGCTAATTGATTATTCCCGTACGGCGTAACCAATTACCTTGGAAAAACGCTAGTTTATCTCTAACCTACAGCATCACACAAAATACAATTGATTATAAAAATGAAGGCAGTTACGAGCTTACGAAATCTGACGCTCTTTCTTGTGTTTGCAGTATTAGGCAGTGGATGTGTGGTAGACAGAAGTCTCATTACTGGCAAGAAGCGTGCGTACGGCTACAGCTGGCAACAGGAAGTTCAGATTGGTCAGGAAGCTGATGCGTCGATTATTGCGCAGTACGGACTCTATGATGATCCGGCACTTGAGCAATACATCACCAACCTTGGAGAAGAGTTGTTAGCCGTTAGTCACTTGCGCCGGCCTGATACACCGGAGGAGATGCGAAATACACCATTCACCTTCCGATTGCTAGACAGTCCGGTGGTGAACGCCTTTGCTTTGCCAGGTGGCTATGTCTACATCACGCGGGGCTTGCTCGCGCATCTGGATAACGAGGCGCAGCTTGCTGTTGTGCTGGGCCATGAAATTGGCCATGTTGTGGGGCGCCATGCTTCCATACGTGCAGCGAACCAGCAGTTAGGCCAGCTGGGCGTGATTGGCGCTGCGATCGGTGCCCAGGGCGTCTTTGGTGGTACCGCCGCGCAGGAGGTGCTCAATACGGGTGGTACGCTAGCCGGCCTGATGTTCTTGAGCTACGGGCGCGATGATGAGCGCGAGTCTGATCGCCTTGGTGTTGAGTATGGCGCGATGGAAGGATACGATTCATCAGAAGGCGCCGAGTTCTTCCGTTCGCTGCGACGTATCAGTGACAAAGCCGGCCAGAGCATCCCGAGCTTCCTGTCTACCCACCCCGATCCGGGTGAGCGCGAACTTACCATCAAGCGCATGGCGGCTGAGTTGAGCGTTCAGATGGCAATGAACAAGATCGAAGCGGATCGCTACCTGGCACAAGTGGATGATATTGTAATTGGTGATGATCCACGTCAGGGGTATGTTGAGAATGGTATGTTTTATCATCCGGAGCTACGCTTTCAGTTTCCTGTGCCAACAGGTTATACGGTAATCAACCAGCCTACGCAGGTTGCGCTGGTTGACCAGGAGCAAAAAGCGATTATGGTATTTACGATTGCTTCGGATGTGTCATCCGCGCAAGATGCCGGCGCCAAGTTCGCGGCCCAGGAGGGGATTACCGTCATCAGCCAGAAGTCGTCGAGCATCAATGGGTTGTCGGCCTATGACGTGTCTGCGACAGCTGCTGATCAGCAGGGTGGTGAGTTTGAGTTGGCGGCCCGCTACATCGAGTACAGCAACAACGTGTACTCTTTCCTCGCGTACACCGCTGCCACTTCGTTTGATACGTACAGCCGTGGGTTCTACAATACACTTGACGGGTTCAGGTCTTTGACAGACCAGAGCAAAATCAATGTGAAGCCTTCCCGGATTGATGTGATTACAACGTCGAAAGCCGGCACAATCAGCGCCTTCTTGCCATCGCCATTGCCCCGCGGGTTTACAGTGGAGGATATTGCGATCATCAACCAGGTGGAAGTTAACGAGACGCTTCCGCGAGGAACGAAAGTTAAAATCCCTCGCTAGTTGCGACGAACACATCTTGCAAAAACAAAAAAGCCGGCTCACCATGGGCCGGCTTTTTTGTTTGGCAAATACGGGGGCTACCAGACTGGAGCTACCAGACCGCACGCCGAATTGGTACTTCGGGGTTTGCCCACAGTACGCGGTACTTGACGCGTTCGCGTTGGCTTGTCATTTTCCCGATCATCCCCCCCAGGATTCCCATGCCCATGCCGCCAAGGACGGCGATGGTGCTTTTCTCGGATGGCGCTGCATCACCGCTCAATCCAAACATGACACCCATCGAGGCGCCGGCCAACATCCCCATACCAAATCCATTGTTTTGTCGGATTTCCTGCTCCCTGATTTTGATGTCTACAATTTCGCTTGTTGGAATCGTCACGTAGCTACCCGACGCAGCATCTACCCAGGAAGTATGGGTTGGATTGATGCGTAGTTTTCTTGCCGCAGCTCGGCGGTCACCAAAATGGTGCACGTACAAGACCTGGCTTGTAGCGATCTGATTAACCGACTGCATGGTTTGCCGGCCATTGTCTATGGGTGTAAGATTTATGCAGCCTGAACAGGCGATGAGTAATACGAAAGGCGTGAGTGATTTCATGGGCTTTACAACGGAAAGAGTTCTCTAAACACACGTGGTTCTGAGGCAGTAAGCCGTCCGCGTCCTGGTAGAGGCTTTGTGGGTACCGTATACCCTGGCTTCATGGAAATGGGGAGTGTACCTGTTTACAACAGGTGAAGCCGATGGGGGCGTGCAGGTGTCTGGCACCAAAGCCGCGTTTGTTTACGAGGGCCAGTCAGTTTGCGTACAATATGTTGTGCGTGCAATCTGAGACAAACTGTGGCCGAGTACTACGTTTCCCAAAATCGCGCCAAATATCCCTGGAGGTCCCGGAGTAGACTACATCCTCAGGCATTAATTTTCGGCGAGGTAGGGTAAAGCTTGAGGCGCGTCAACAGTTTTTTACAACTTATTGAAAGATTTTACGCCGCTACATTCAGGGCTGCAGTTTTGCAGCAAGACTACCGAGCGTTTTGAGTGCAGCTTCGATACGCGGCGACCATGGGTAACCACCGTTGAGCCGGATACAGTTAGCGTATGCCTGCGTTGCTGAAAAAAGCGGCCCAGGCGCAACGCCTATTTTTTGCTTGAGCGCTAGCTGGTAGAGCTTGAGCGCATCAACGCCCTCTGGTAACTCAATCCACAGCACAAAGCCGCCACGTGGCCGCGTGGCCCGGGTGCCGGCTGGAAAGTGGGTACTTACGGCTTCAGTCATGCGGGCGAGGTTGTGGGCATAGGCGCGTCGCAGCCGGCGAACATGGTGATCGTAGCCGCCTTTTTTTAGAAATTCGTTGATGGCCATTTGTAGCGGGGCAGCAGCCGCAATGGTGCTGGCCATTTTTGCTTGCATTACTGTCTTCATGTGCCGGCCTGGAACGGCCCATCCTATTCTGAAGCCGGGGGCAAGTGTTTTCGAAAATGAACTGCAGTACATAACGCGCGCATCGTTGTCGAATGCTTTAAGGGCGCGTGGGCGCGGCGGTTCATGGAAGATGTCGCCATACAAATCATCTTCAATAACCGGGATCTGATATTTGGCAGCAAGTTCTGCCAGCGCCTGCTTTTTTTCATCGGACATCACGCAGCCGAGCGGATTGTGGAAGTTTGGCATAAACAAGCAGGCAGAAACCTGCTGTTTTTGGAATGCTGTCTCCAGCGCTTCCAGACTCAGGCCGTCGCGTGGGTGCGTTGGGATTTCGAACGCTTTCATCCGTAAACTCTCAATGAGTTGAAGCACGCCAAAATAAGTGGGCGACTCTACGGCAATAGCATCACCTTCAGAAGCCACCGCACGTAGTGAAAGAGAGAGCGCTTCCATGCAACCGCAGGTCACGATGATGTCATCCGCTGAAATGTTGAATCCCCAGTCGAGGCTTCTACGCGCAATTTCCTGTCTCAAGGCTAGATCTCCCTGGGGTAACAGGTATTGCGTTGTGCGTTCGCCGCTGTTGCGTGCAACGGTTGCAAGCATTCGGTTCAGTTGCCGGGTTGGGAGGAGTTCAGGACTTGGGATGGCTGCACCCAGCGGGACGATGTCAGGATCAAGTACAGTTGCACAAACCTCAATGATGAGTTCGGTTACCGATACATCCTGCGCTGCTTTAGGCGGCGATGAGATTTCAGGCTCGTGGGGACGCTGGCTTATTTGTGGACGCACGTAGAATCCGGATTGCGGCCGTGCCTCAATCAAGAGCCGGTCTTCGAGATTTCTGTAGGCCTGCATCACGGTAGAGATGCTGACCCCGTGTTTTTGACTAAAGCTCCGTACGGAAGGCAAGCGGTCGCCCGGGCGAAGACTCCCTCGGTCGATGCGTTGTGTGATGTCTGCTACAATTTGCTCGTACAAAAACGACGGGCGGGTCAGGGTATCTTTCATGCTTGTCTATCGGTACAGTTTTGAAAAAGCAGATTGTAACCGTAACAATTTATGAAACTGTATCTGTTTTGTTTTTGGTTTGTGCAATAAACTTGTCGCGGTATCAAGGTCGCCGGCCTCTGCGATGCCGGCTCTGAACGTGCCTGCAAAGAAAAACTGGGAGGAGCCTGATGGATTGGTTTGAACGAAAATTTTCATTCGACTTGCCGCTTTGGATGACCGCCAACCTGATCGAGCGGCTGCGCGGTACGCCGGCGCGGGTTGAGGAACGCATGCAAGGGCTCAATGCCCGGCAACTGGTGCACAAGCAAAATGGGAAATGGTCGATTCAGGAAGAAGTCGGCCACCTGCTCGATCTTGAGTCTTTATGGCTAGGCCGCGTTGAGGACATTCTCGCCGGCGCGGAAGAAATGCGGGTTGCCGATTTGGAAAACAAGAAGACGCACCGAGCCAATCACAACAATCGTCCACTCATTTTCCTGTTATCTGAATTTCGCAATCAGCGCCTTGCATTGATCCAGCGCATTGAAACCTTGCCGCAAGAAGCATTCGGTATGACGAGCCGGCATCCCCGATTGAAGCAACCGATGCGCATGTTAGACTTGCTGTTCTTCACAGCTGAGCACGATGATCATCACCTTGCAGTGATCTCGCGCCTGATCTGTCAGACGGTGTCATAACTGCCACAGGTATCTCTATAAGAGAAGCAACAACCCACACAGGAATTATCCACGCAACCCTCCGAAAGCAATCATGCGCGTATTATCCGTTAATGTTGGCAAGTCTGCACCGCTTACATGGGATGGACAAACCGTTCACTCCTCCATCGTCAAAACGCCGGTAGCCGGCCCGGTTGGTGTAGCATCGCTAGGTATAGATGGCGATACCCAAACCAATTTGAAGGTCCATGGCGGCAAAGACATGGCCGTCTATGGCTATGGAAAAAATCATTACGCATATTGGGAGGCTGTACTCGAGCGCGAGGCAATGCCCGATGGTATGTTTGGCGAGAATCTTACCATTGATGATCTCGACGAATCCGTCATTCAAATTGGTGACACGTTTCAGATTGGCACTGCCGTCGTGATGGCGGTAAAGCCACGCCAGCCCTGTGATAAACTTGCCATGCGTTTTCAGCGCCGCGACATGATCGAGCGCTTTCTGAAGAGCTTGCGGTGTGGTATTTACTTTTCGGTGGTTGAAGAAGGCGTTGTTGAAGCCGGGGATGAAGTAAAGCCACTGGCAAAAATGACCCATGGCATTTCGGTGGTAGACATTTTGCGGATGAAGGTGCTCGAGCGCGATGATGTTGATGGGATGCGTCGCGCGTTAGCTGTTGCTGCCCTTCCGCAGAAAGAGAAAGATCTGTTTAAGACGAGATTGGAAAAACGGGTTGCTTGATCGTGCTGCCTGATTATACAGTCTTGTCTGATTACGCCGCGCAATCGAATCTCTCGTAAATCAATACGGACCTGAACCCGCACGTACCCATGCCTTTACCTTTGATGCAGGTGGACGCTTTTACAGACCGTCCGCTCGGTGGCAACCCATGCGCTGTTGTCTTTGATGCCGACAACCTGACGGCGGCAACCATGCAGGCCATTGCGCAGGAAATGAATCTCTCGGAGACAGCGTTTGTGCTAAGTGCTGCTAAAGCTGATTTTCGCGTTCGGTATTTCACGCCGGCTGAAGAAATTCCAATGGCTGGTCACCCAACCATTGCAACTACCTTTGCGTTGATCCAGTCGGGGCGGCTTCAACTCTCCGAAGCGGTCACAACCATCACCCTTGAAATGCCGGCCGGGCTGATTCCGGTTGCGGTCCATCAGAAAGATGGTGTCGTGCAGCAAATTGTGATGACGCAGCGCAAACCCGCTTTCTTGCAAACCCATCGCCCGGAAGATGTGATGCCTGTTTTCAACCTGAAGCCGGCAGACCTGCTCCCGGGTGCTGTAATTCAGACGGTCAGTACAGGGACACCTCAACTCATGGTACCGCTTGCAAACCTCGATGCGTTGCGGAGAGCCGCGTTGGACATTCCTGCCTATGCCAGCTTACGGGCGCAAGCGGATTTTTTTAGTCCGCATCTGTTTTGCCTGGAAGGTGCCACCGAAGCCGGCGATACCTTTGCCCGACACTTCGGTATGCCACCCGATACAATGGAAGATCCATTTACGGGTTCTGCCACAGGCGGTATGGCCTCGTACCTCTGGCATCATGGTTTACTTCGTGCTGCTTCGTTTACCGCAGAGCAAGGGCACTGGATGGGCCGGCCAGGACAAGCCGCGGTATCCTGTGTGGGGTCGCTGCAAAATATCGAGGGCATAAATGTCGGCGGCCAGGCTGCGCTTGTTTTTTCTGGGGAATTACTTATCTGACGGACACCATGAAATGGGAATTCAAAACGTATACCCTGTACGATGAACGGACGCGGGTGGATATCGCGCAACTGCATACGTTACTCCAACAAACGTACTGGGCGAAGCGTCGCTCGCGCGAGAACATGGAAAAGCTGGTTGCCAACTCAATGTGTTTCTCGCTTTACGATGCAACGGAGCTGATCGCATTTGTGCGTGTTGTTAGCGACTTCGCTTCAACAACCTGGGTTTCAGATATGGTGGTGAAATCTACACATCGAGGACAGGGTCTCGGGCAGTGGATGATGGAACGCGTGATGGGGCACCCCGAGTTGTCGCACACCCAATTTTCACTGCAGACAAAAGACGCCCACACGTTTTATGAGAAGCTCGGTTTTGCGCAACGCCCTACGTTGATGAGTACCGCTGTATCTTATCTATAGAATGAAATCACATGGCTGATTACCACAAGACCCTTGCTGAAGCGCTGGCGCTGGTACCCGATGCACAGGGCAACCGGTTTGCCCCGGTATTGGAGCATGGAACGATGGAAGTTGAAATTTATGCGCCGAAGGATGTTGACCCGCAACAACCACACACGCGCGATGAGTTGTACTTTGTTGTTTCTGGTGCCGGCATGTTTGTGAATGGCGATGCGCACCATGCGTTTGGTGCCGGCGATGTGCTGTTTGTGCCAGCTGGTGTAGTGCATCGTTTTGAAGATTTTACGGATGATCTTGTGGTTTGGGTTGTATTCTACGGCCCTGAAGGGGGCGAGTCGCCTAACACTGTTAGGTGATTTTGGTGCACAGATTTGCCCGTTTAGCTACCTTTAACGCAGACGTAAAATGCAAAAGACCTAGATACAAAGCGCCTAACACTGTTAGATGATGGCGTCAAATAGGATCCATGATTACATTCAGATTGGGTATAGCAGCAGATTGGGAAGCTGTTGCACAGTTACATACAAAGAGTTGGCAAGCAGCTTACCGCGGCATTTTATCCGACACCTTTCTTGATGAAGCATTGTGGGACAACCGGATGCACTACTGGGCATCGCGTTTCAACGATGGCATTCCGGAGCCGATTTTTCTTTGTATTGCTGAAGAGGAAAAACAGATGGTCGGATTTGTGTGTGCCGTTGCAGATGCTGATCCTGATTGGGGCACGTTGATTGACAATCTGCATGTCTTGCCAACAGTACAGCAGCGTGGTCTTGGCCGGCAACTCATGCAACACGCGGCACGGTGGGTTCTGGAGCGTGCTGCAAGCCGTCCACCTGCTGTCAACCCGATGTACCTCTGGGTCTATCGTGACAACACAAAGGCGCGTACATTTTACGAACGCGTATACGGTGAGCCCGTCGAAACGAAAACAGATCAACAACCCGACGGCGGCATGGCCGCCATTGTTCGGTATGCCTGGTCGAGGGAAGCAACGGAGCGTCTTGCACATCAATAAATTCCTGGCCGAAGTAAATTCCTGGCCGAAGTAAATTCCTGGCCGAAGTAAATTCCTGGCCGAGTATGGCCGGATGTCGTGATGCTGGTTGTTTCTGCGTGTCGTTATATTAGTAGACCACCAACGTAACGGCATTGCATCATGGAGACACTCACCCTGACTGCACCCTGGACTCGATTACAAAAGGTCCTTTTCCGCTTCTCTTTTTGCTACATCCTGCTGTTCATTTTTCTGGATGGAATGCTAGGCATGATCTTTCACATGCTTCCCTTCTCCGGAGCCTGGGATAGTTTTATTTATTGGATTGGTGATGCTGTATTGAATCTCGGCTATGAAATGCCAGAGAAACCGAATGGCAGTGGCGATACAACCTATAACTATGTGCAGTTATTAGCGATCCTCTTCGTTGCTACAGTTGCAACGCTGATATGGGGATGGGCAGATCGGGAGCGCACGGATTATGAAAAACTCGCTGCAGGACTTCGTCTTTTTGTTGCTGTTTATGTTGGCCTAATTATGGTGATGTATGGTATGGCCAAAGTCCTCAAAACACAGTTCCCCTACCCGCCTGACGCACGCCTGGCACAGACGTACGGTGAGTCATCTCCAATGGGATTGTTATGGACCTTTATGGGTTACTCGTATCCGTATAATCTTTTTACCGGACTCGGAGAAGTTGTTGGTGGAGTATTGTTGATGTTTCGCCGCACGGCGTTGTTGGGTGCCTTGATTGTCATAGGTGTGATGTCGAATGTTGTCGTGCTGAATTTCAGTTACGACGTGCCGGTGAAGATATACTCAACCCATCTGCTGTTTTTTGCAGCGTTTATAGCGGCGCCTCATGTATCCAGGCTGTATACGTTTTTTATTCTGAATGAAACGGCCGAGGCAGCCGACCTAAAGGCGTTTAATATTAATACAAACCTGGGGATTGCTTTGACGATGTTCAAAGGGCTTGGGTTTTTTGCTGTGCTTGCAATGAATATTGCAGGCGCAATTGGGCTTCATACAAGAATGGCTGAAGCAGAGAAAACGACTGATATGGCGCTGGTGGGATCGTATGAGACGGTGGATTTTCAGTCAACCAGATCTGCATCAAACAATTCTGGTAGTTACCTCCGTTGGGTGAGCCTCGAAGTGAAAAATCACGGGAGCGCAGAAATTACCACGGTTGATGGTTCAACAGAACGTGTATCATTCAATCCAGATACGACCAGCGCGACGATCGAAGTATATACTTATGCTGATTCATTGACGAATATAACGTTGAACTACCAGCATCTTGATGACAGCACCTTGTTCATCAGTGGTCTGTACAAGCAAGACTCGATTGTAGTTACCCTCAAATCCCTACCGCCAAAAAAGTATTTACTCAACGAGCGCGGCTTTCATTGGATCAACGAACGTCCGTTTAACCGCTGATTCTTATCTGAAGAATCTTTTCCGGGTAGCGTAACTTTTCTGAGCAAAAACCAGTAATGGAGCTATGTTAAATTTTTAGCATAACTACCACTGCGATGAAAACACCACTACTGCTTGTACTGCTTTTCCTTTTTGCCGGCGTCGCTGTAACCAACGCCCAGACCCGCGTTCACTACAAAGACCTTAGCGGTACATGGAAGCTCGAGATCGACATCAGCGAAGAAGACCTGGATGGCGGCGATACAGCCCTGGATCGCATTCTGAGCAAAACAGTGGATGGTGTGCTTGACGAGATCGACATACGCTTCGAGTTCAAGCGCGAGAATGAACTGCGCGTTGTTGTCAATGCCTTTGGTGAGAATGAGGTTGAGTATTCAGAGTGGTACATCGAAGACGGTGCGCTCTACATGGGCGATGGGGAGCATTTCGATATGGACGACAGCATTTGGATGTTTGATGGCCGCAACCTTGCAGCATATAACGAAGATCGTCGGGGCCGGCTTGTTAAAGATAACCAAAACGTATACCTCCGTCGTGTAAACCGATAACGCGATTTGCAGGTAAGTGGTGCACGAACGCCGTTAGTGCATGGTCAAAAAATTGCCTTGTGGCAAAACAGAGGCTTTCTTAAGTATATAGTTATATACAAAGCACTCAGTAGACCACCACAAGCTAGCTATGGCTACATTTCTCGCTCTTTTACTTACAACGAGTTTAGCGTTTGCAACACCGGTACAAACACCCGACGACAACTTCGAACCTCTTATCCAGGAAGTTGAGCAGACGCTTGTGCATTACAAGCGCTGGATGAATGTCCCACAGGTAACTGCGGTATTAAAAGGGACAAATCACGCTGCACGCGCTACAGCACTCATTGATGGATACCTTGATGTGTATGCAAGCGATATGCCGCAGGAAGGCCCAAGGGTTGGACTGCGAGCCATTCGGGCTGTATTGCTGAAGCAAATGCGGATTCATGTTGACATGCTTTCCACCAGTGTGCCGGCAGAACTTGTGACCGAGTTCGAAAACGAGCGCCGTACCACCATTGAAAATGCCCTTGCGGAGCAGTTACATTTACTCGAACAGTCGCTACAGGAATTCAAGCGACATCAAACAAAAAAATCAAGCGAGTAAATTGCCGGCCCGGTAGGAGGTCGGTCGGGCGAATACATGCAAACTTATGCTAATGCATTGCTGGTTGCAATTCCAGCTTTTATGGTGCTGATTCTCATCGAGGCCATCTATGGCGTCGTAAAAGGGAAGCAGACGCTGCACAGCTTTGACACCATTTCGAGCCTGAGTTCAGGGATTACCAATGTGATCAAGGACTCGCTCGGCGTTGTGATCATCATTATATCGTATCCCTTTCTACACGAGCACCTGGCGATTATTTCACTCGATTCGTCCGTGCTGGTTTACGTGGTTGGATTTATAGCAATGGATTTTGCCGGCTATTGGTCGCACCGCCTCAACCATAGCGTAAACATCTTTTGGAATAACCACGTCATCCATCACAGCAGCGAAGAGTTCAATCTTGCCTGTGCGTTGCGGCAGTCTATTTCCAACATCATCGGTATTTACGCGCTTTTTTTGCTGCCGGCAGCATTATTGGGCGTACCTGCCAATGTGATAAACCTGTTGGCACCCATCCACCTGTTTTTGCAGTTTTGGTACCACACCCGGCACGTGCCCAAGCTGGGAGTCCTGGAGTACGTAATTATCACACCATCCCAGCATCGGGTTCATCACGCAATTAATCCAGAATACCTCGACAAAAACCTGGGCCAGATCTTTCCCTGGTGGGACCGCATGTTTGGTACGTTTCAGGAAGAGTTGGACGATGTGCCGCCTGTATACGGCATTACGCGGCCGGCGCAGACCTGGAATCCCATTCGTATTAACTTCCAGCACGTGTGGTTGCTCGTAAAAGATGCCTGGCGCACGCGAAGCTGGCGCGACAAGTTGCGGATCTGGTTTATGCCAACAGGGTGGCGCCCACAGGATGTTGCTGAACGTTATCCCGTGCACTACATCTCGGACGTATACAATTTTGACAAGTACAATGCGCCGGCTTCTCGGCCGTTGGTTGTGTGGTCGTGGTTTCAGTTTGTCATGACCGCTTTGCTGTTGCTATATATGCTGTATAGCTTTACCGCAATTGGCTTTCCGGCGTTGTTTATCTACGGTGCGTTTGTCTTTGTTGGGATCTATGGCTTTACTTCGATGATGGATCAGCTACGGAGCGGGCCATGGCTGGAAATCGCCCGCGGCCTTGCAGGGATCGCATTCATCGAAGTCACCGCGTCCTGGTTTGACATTGGCACTATCATACCGTTTGGCGACGAGCTCGTTGCTGCCTATTTCGGCCTAACGGTGTTGGGTGGGGTGTATTTCAGCGATGCTTCAAAGCGGGTGCCGGCAGCCGAGCAGGTTGGTACATAAACGAATGCTACATGCCGAGCACGTCTTTAGATATATGCATGGCAACCAGCATGTGGGGCACATCTACGACCTCGGCAATTTTCAGATCGCCGGCGAGTGAACAGACCATGTAGGCTTCTTGCCGACTCAGGCCGTGTACCGATTCCAGGTAATCAATCATGTACCGCGTAGCCTTTTTTGCTGCTTCGTCGATGGTTGTGGCAAAGGCCGTAACGGCATAATAGTCATCCGTTTCATACTGCGGCTCTTGCATGGTATGGCCGCCTTTAATCAGGTTCAACTCATACACAAAACGCATGGGCGCTTCGATCGCTGTACCGCTTACTTCGCCATGGCCTTGTGTTGCATGCGCATCGCCGATAGAGAACAGGGCACCTTCAACGAACACCGGAAAATAAACCGTTGTGCCCTCAACCATATTCGGGTCGTCCATATTACCGCCGTTTGCCCGAGGTGGTATCGTTGAGAGCAAGGAGTCAGTTGCCGGCGCAACACCCATGACGCCGGGGAACGGGCGTAGCGGAATTGTAATGCCCTTGCCAAAGTCTATCGAGGTTGCGTCTTTCCCCAGCTCAAAGGTTCTGAGTGCTGCGTCTGGGAAATCATCAGCTAGAAAACCAAAGCCCGGAACGATGGCGGTCCAGCCCCAGTCGCCTATTTCTACTTTATGTAATGTCACCGCCAGTACATCACCTGGCTGTGCATCTTCAACATAAACAGGACCAGTGAGCGGATGAATAGGATCGAAATCAAGACTGGCAACAGCATCGACGCTTGAACCCATTTCGAATTGTTGGTCGGATGCTTCTTCAGTGAAGGCTTCGATGACGGTGCCGGAAGGTACGGTTAGTACAGGCGGGATCGTCGCGCTAAAAATGCTGTGGGTTTGATCAGCTGTAAGTGTGTAATCTGGCGTTGGAATGAGGCGCTCTTCCACGTCGGCTACGCTGTCGGTTGAACAGGAGCGGAGCATGAAAGCAACAACAACCAGACTAAAGAGGCTTACACTCAGGAACGTGTTGACGTTGTACATTATCAAGTGGGGAGGATGGATAGATACCGAGAAAATACCGCCCCGATGTACTTAACTGCAACTTTAGCCGGCTGACTCGAGCCCGTAGTGAAAAGGCAACCAGTTGCAAATACCGCTTTCCCAGTGCCAGTAGCCGTATCTGGCAACGTCAAACGCGTTATTCAAAAAGCCCACTTCATTGAAGATTGCTTTGCCGTTTGTCGTGCGAATGACCGCACGGACAGGTTCTTTGGAAGCGCTGTAGTTTAGGATACCTGAACGGTAGAAGTCCCGGTGCATGGTTTCTTTGATGTAGAAAATATTCAGGTACTCAGCAACGTCCAGCACCCTTTCGTGTGGAAGCGTATGTGATTTTATATATTCAGCCGGTTCTACACTCGCCCCTTCCAGTTCAAAAAAATCGATCAGCTTTTGATGCGGACGTTTCCAAAAAAGTGAGTCAGTCTGGTAAACTTCAAAACCCTCCTGGATAAGTGTGCCCTCAGCTGCGCTGCGCAGAAAGTGTTGAAATGAACCCCGATAGGCAATTTCTCTTCGCTTCTTCCACCGGTTTGCCTCTTTCTCATCGCGTGGCTCCATCTCTACATAGAACGGCTCACCTTTAAATCTGAATAGATTATGTCCCGTACTAAATAAATCGAGGATGTACGCTATTTTGTAACCGAGGTAGTTGTTTGTAATGACAATCGGTTCTGTAGAGGAGGCTTCGAAGAAGCCTGAGAGCATGCTGAAGGCAATGACGTGAGGATTCTCTATTTCACAGCCCTGCCTGGTTGGTGTAGTTCCCAGAAACATGCGCTTGAATTTGGTAAGGTCCCGCTTCCTTTTTCTGCTCGGTTTATATCGCTTATCACTGACGGTTATTGCTCCGGCATCATACACTTCTTTGGTCACCTTAAGCGTGAGGTTTGTTTCCTTGTCCGACGCGATGTTGATGTGCTTGCGGTGTGGCCTATAGCCAATACTCGTAGCAACGAGTTGATAGGTACCTAACCGGACGGCTTCAATGTTAAATTGACCATGCTGATCTGTGATATCACCGATGGTTGTGTTTGCGAGGAAAACGTGCACACCGGGTAATGCTTCATCCGTTTCAGCATCGAGAACAACACCACGTATTTCTCCGGTGTTTTGTGCATGCACGCTGCACACAAGAAAAAGAAAGAGGCTAATCGAAATTGCGAGTCTTAGCATACTGCTGCGGTAGAAAATGGGAGAGTATACGATTAGCTAAGTGTGCGAAGGCGTATGATAATTCAACCCGCCGGCTCGAGGCCATAGTTAAACGGCAACCAATTGCAGATGCCGCTTTCCCAGTTCCAATACCCATACCGCGCCAGATCGAATGCGTTATTCAAAAAGCCAATCTCGTTAAAAACGGCATCGATATGGGTCAGGCGGAGTACCGCACGCACAGGTTCTTTGGAAGCATTGTAGTTCATGGCTATCCAATCGTAGAAATCCCGATGCATCATTTCTTCCAGGTAGAAAATGTGCAGATATCCGACAAATTCGAATACGCGTTCATGGTCAACCGGGTGCGGTTTTAGGAATGCATCCAGGCTTGCTGATGCATTATTCTCTGCAAAGTAGTCCATCAACTCGGTGTGTGGACGTTGCCAGAACAGCGTTTCGTTCAGGTAAACGCGAAAACCCTCTTCTTCTAGCCGGTTTTGGGCAACGCTACGCAGGAAATGTTGAAAGGAGCCGCGATAGGTTGTGAGTCGGCGTTTCTCCCATCGTTTGGCTTCTTTGTCATTTTTAGGTGTCAACTCTTCGAATACCGGTTGACCGGTAAACCTGAACTGGTTGCCGCCTGAGCTGAACTCGTCGAGCAGATAGGTTACTTTGTAACCGAGGTGTTTGTTAAGGATGACGATGGGTTGATCTGCTGATGCCTCGAAAAAATTCCCCGGCCGGCTGAAGTTGATGGTATAGGGATTATCAATTTCACAACCCCTTCGGTTTGGCGTATTGCCAAGAAACATACGCTTGAACCGTGTGAGATCCCGTTTCCAGCTTTTGGGCTGGTTATCAGTCACCGTGATCTCGCCAACCTGGTACACATCTTTTTCGAGGAGAAGTGAAAGATCGGTGTTACCACCTGCTGTGATTTCAACGGTTTGTTGAAATGGTTTATAGCCGATGATGGTTACGATAATTTGATAAGCGCCGGCTTGCACATCCTGAATGTTAAAGAAGCCGTTGGGGTCCGTAATATCGCCTATCGTTGTACTTGCCAGGTAAACATGGGCACCCGGAAGAGACTCATCTGTTTCTGCATCGCGAATGATGCCGCTAACAGCGCCGCGGCTTTGTGCTTGCGCAGTGCTGGCCGCCAAAAGCAGAAAGCAGCTTGTGAGCAGTAGAAAGACGCAGGTGCGCGGATGCAGGAGTATACCCATGAGGTACATGGCTGTGGAGCGTCATGTGGATTTTTTCATTGCGCGGTTCAGCAGCACGACGCCTGCTATAACAGCAGGTATACTGAGGATCTGCCCCATACTTAATGGCAGCCCTTCTGTAAATGCAGCTTGCCTGACCTTAACAAACTCAACGATGAAGCGTGCCGAGAACACGAGAATCAAAAACAATCCAAGTAACATCCCGCGTGGCGTTTCTTCTCCGTATCGCTTGTAGAGTCGGTGTAGAACCGTGAAAATCAGCAAGTAGCTGATGGATTCATAGAGTTGTGCCGGGTGGCGGGGTAATTCATCAATCCGCGCAAAGATAACCCCCCAGGATTTCTCGGTCGGCACACCCAGGATTTCCGAGTTAAAGAAATTTCCAAGCCTGATGAGGCAGCCGGCCAATGAAATTGGCACTACAATTCTATCGAGTAGCCAGAGATACGGCTGGTTACGTCTACTCTTTGAATACAGGTACATCCCAGTCAAGATCCCGATCGCACCGCCATGACTGGCAAGGCCACCACGCCAGACTTTAAGTATTTCAATGGGGTTGCTCAGGTAGTACGATGCTTCATAAAAGAAGCAATGCCCAAGTCTGGCACCTACGATTGTCGAAATCATCATGTAGAGGAGCAGGTTGTCCAGGTCTGCTACGGGTTTGCGCTCGCGTTCATAAACGTAGCGCATGTATAAGAAACCGAGAAAGAAACCTGTAGCAAACAGCAATCCGTACCAGCGGATTGATAGGGGACCAATTTCGAGTAAAATAGGGCTAGGGTCCCAGTGGAGAGGATTCACAAATAAAACAGGGTTTAATGCAAAGAGAACACGTTGATACCGGTGTGGTATAGCAAGGTAGGACTTTCATAGCAGAGACCAAAGCAAAGGGGGGCTATGTATGAATAAAGTTAATCTCGGCCATATTGTAGCTTGCGTGTTTATGTTGGTGCTTATTACTGGCCATGGGTTTCAGCACAAAAACAAAACGCCGCTCTCCTCACCCGACAGCAATTATGTGTCGGTTTATTTTGTCGCCAATGCCGGCATTCTAATCAAAGATGGTGCAGGGCAAGTGCTGATCGATGGATTGCATCAGCCTTACCGCCCAATGTATCGTCCAACACCGCCTGCCTTGAAAGACGCGATGCTTGCCGGTGATGCACCGTTCGATAGTATCGACTTTTTACTTGTGTCGCATATTCATCGCGACCATTTCGACCCGGTAGATGTTGCCGGCTTTTTAATGGCACACCCATCGGCCTTCTTGTTCAGCAGCGAACAGGTGATCGATAGCGTGATGGCGCAGCAGCACGATGTGCCAGCAGTGCAACTTCAGGGGATTGTTTATGAAGACGG
This sequence comes from Rhodothermales bacterium, assembly GCA_965263205.1. Classification (GTDB taxonomy): domain Bacteria; phylum Bacteroidota; class Rhodothermia; order Rhodothermales; family JAHQVL01; genus JBCCIM01. The sequence goes on along the minus strand of CBDHHF010000025.1, from coordinate 421,890 downwards.
CACGTATGTAACGACAAAAAGGAAAGCCATCACCGTTCGCGCTGGTAAGGTTGCGCATGGCTCAGCACGTTTTCGCTGGATTCAAAATCTCGGTTACCTTGTGGAAATGGGCGGCCTTCGTTTTTTGCATGTAGGGGATCCTGCGTTTGGGCGTGAAGATATTCAGCAACTGGTGGCAAACACACGTATAGATGTTGCATTTTTGCCGGGGTGGTTCCTGTCCGAATCCAGTGGCCGTGCCGTTATTAATGATATAATTAAGCCGCGACACCTTGCCTTTCTCCATGTGTCACCGGGTGATGAAGAAGACCTCCGCCGACTTGCGGCAACGCACTATCCCGGAGCGCGTGTGTTATCTAAACCCCTTGAAGAGATGATCTATGAAAAGTAGCACTGCTTTTATTGTGTTTCTACTGCTTGCATGTGCCTTGTTTATGTGTGTCGGTTGTGCCCGGCCGGCCCCCGTGCTCTGGTCATCTACAACCAAAGCAGGACCATTTGTACGGATTCAATCGAGTTATGGGGATATGCAACAAGCTGAAGTGACGGTGTTGCGCTGGGTTGAAAACGGACAGAACACACCACCGTTTGATCGGCGCATGACACCATTCGATATACCGATGGGCGGTACCCCGCTCGAAATCCAGTTCCGAAGTACCACCAAGGGTCCCGAGCTTAAAGTGCTACATGTAAATGCAACCGGGAAAATGGTTGAGTACGTGCAAAGCACACAGGTGTGCATCGTAACCGATGGCACCACCGTTACCCTGAAGAATTGCAAAGCCGGCTTGCTTTAACGCACTCGGGTGATCGTTCGCGTTGTACTGCCTGAAGGCGTTTCGAGTCGCACAAAGTAATTGCCCTGCGCCAGTTGGCCGGCGTCATAAACAAATTGGTAAATACCAGCCGCCAATTCGCTATTGCTAATTTCTTCTACAATACGACCCAGCGCATCATGCACGTAAAGACGTACCGCGGTTGCATTAGCCAACGTGATCTCAAACGTGGTCTGTGTGGAAAAAGGGTTTGGGAAATTGGGAGAGAGCAAAAAGCCACGCTGGCTATCAACGAGAAATAGTTGCTCATCAGGGCTTTTATCGAAACCGGAAGCTTCGTATTTGGCAATAAATGAAGCGAATGTGGTGCTGGAAAGTGACTGTGTTCTTCCTTCAAACAAGGCATCCTGTACAAATACACCTGTAAGAAAAACGTTGCCGAAGACATCAACAGCGATGCCGGCTCCTTCGGACTTTGCTCCATCGATACTTTTCAGACCATCCAGTGCGCCGTTGATCTTGTATCGGGCTACGAATGCGTTTGCTTCTCCGAGTCCTTCCAGGTCATGTTCGGTATTGCCTGTAAAGTCAGCACCCTTTCTGAAAAGGCCCGTGACAAAAACATTCCCCTGTAGGTCAACATCAATATCGTACGCGTTGTCCCATTGATCGCCTCCAGCCGTGTTGGACCAGGCAAGCGAACCATCACTGTTGTATTTGGTAACGAAGAGGTCGAACGATTGGCCGCGCATTAGTTTTGCAGAGCCAGAGAAGTCGGTGATGGCAGCTTCATCTTCAAAAAAGCCGGCGATGTATACGTTGTCCTGCGAATCTACCGTTAGCGTGTTGGCTGCATCGAACCCACGCCCCCCCGAGTACGTGAGCATATCCAGTGTCCCTGCAGACGTGAACCGCGCAAGGAACAGATCATCCTGGCCATGGGGGGCACCCATGATACGTGCAGGGTCGATGTTCAACATTGGAGCGGGGCCACGGGTAACTCCTGTTACGTATACCCGGCCTTTGCTATCCGCTGCGATACCAGATGCCAGGTCTCTTTTCTCGCCTCCAAGTGCGCGCACCCATTTGAGCGTGCCCGCAGCGTCAAATTGAGCGAGGTATGCATCCAACTGGCCATGACTCTCGATACGCTGGTTACCAAACGTAGCAGCTGATTCGAAAAAGCCGGAGATGTAGACCATCCCATCTGCGCTGACCGAAAGACCAATACCCTGGTCAGAGAGTGCTCCGCCGGCGCTTTGGCTCCATAAGATGTTGCCGTCACTGTCGAACTTGGCCAGGAACACATCTTCTTTGCCTGCGCTCTCGAGGGTATGGGTGTTGTCGGTTGGTGAAAAGTTTAGAACCCGCTCAAAGGAACCGGTAAGGTAAATGTCTCCGTTTGTGTCCGTCGCAATTCTGAATGCACGGTCGTTGCCGGCACCGCCGATGGTTTGCATCCACAACACATCTCCCGATGCGGTGGCTTTCAGCAACACAATATCTGATTTGCCACGGTTCGCAAACCGATAATCGGGGTCATTGTCGAGTGCGATGGTTTCCCGGTACACGCCGGCAATAACGACATTGCCCTGCACATCGACAGCGATGTCGGCGCCGGCACTGTAGTCGGAGCCCGAAATAGATTTGAGCCACCCGATGCCGGCGTCTGCTTCTTTGGCAGCAAACTGGCTGTGGGCTGCTAAGGGAGAAAAAAAAGGCAGCAGAAAACTGAGCAGCAGAACAGTCTTGCGCCAATCAGAACAAAAAGGGGACAGGTGTCCTTTCGTCATGGTCTCGCACGATTATGAATCTGAAAAGCGGGTCTTCAGTGGGGGGCGTGCTTGCATCGTACCGGACCTGAGATCAATGTAGAAATCGATCTGATAAAAAAATAGCTCCACACCAAAATCATTGATTCGCCAGGAAAAAGGGTGTTAGATTGTTGCATTGTTGCCTTGTTGCATTGTTGCATAGCAACGCACCACTTTATCCTCTACTTAACTACACGATTCCGCAACCCTATGCACAGTTTCGATGGCAATGTTTTTGACGAGCAGGAATTTAAAAACCTGGATTGTAGTGGCCAGGACCTTTCCGACTTCATATTCCGAGACTGTACGTTTACCGCTTGCAATTTCGCTGATACCAAGCTGAGCAAATCTCAGTGGGCAGATTGCGAGCTGCGCGATTGCAATTTTAGCAATGTGAAGTTGTACGACGCACGCTTTTCAGATGTATCCTTCATTTCATGCAAGCTCGCCGGCGTTGATTTTACAAGGTGTAACCAACTACTCTTTTCTATTTCATTGTCCAACTGCAGCGCGCCCTATTGCATTTTTCAGGGCATGGATCTGACAGGGTGTCGGTTGGCTGATAGCGAATTGCTCGACTGCGTATTTGAGGGGGCAACCCTAAAGCGGGCCGATTTTCAAAACAGCAACCTAAAGGGTGCAGACTTTAGCCGCGCCGACTTGTCTCAAGCTGATTTGCGTGGTGCTGCCGGTTATCGCATAGACCCAACGGAGAGCCGCGTTACCAAAGCGAGATTTTCTTATCCAGAAGTCCTTGCCCTGTTGAATCGTTTTGGCGTCAGGGTAGACTAGGTTGCTTGTTTAAGCAACTCCGAACGCGAGTCGCTGGGGCATTTGTCGGCCACGGAAAAAAATGTGTATACAATGGAGGGCTAAAGCGTCTGTTAATTCTGGCAGTTTTGTGGCAGTTTTGTGTCGAAATCGAATTGTGAAGGAATTGGTAAGATACTTGATAGCCCCAAATCAAAATGTTCTTTGATCTCTTTTGATCGAGCCCCCCGCCCAGGTCGAAGAAAAGATATGCGTTAAGTAATGAGAATGAATAAGGAATATGAGAACGCTTGCTCTTCTGTTTTTGATTTGGGGGATTTCACATTATCATTTGCCGCTCGAAACCCCTCCGCTCCCCGATTTACAACAAGCCCCTCTTCTTGCAGTAAACGCGGTACAGACGCCTGTTAATCTGCCTTCAGCAGAAGCAACGTGCGCGTCTTCGGAGTTGCTGCGCAAACAAATGGTTTACCTTATAAATAAAGCCCGATCACAACCGCGGCTGTGTGGTGTCATGGAATTTACAGATGCGCCGCCTGTACGATGGAATTACACCCTCGAACGGGCCGCCAGACTGCATGCGCATAACATGGCGACGGAGAATTTCTTTGCCCATCGCGGACCGGACAGTACACACGTTGGCATGCGTGTCCAGGAGTTTGGTTATAACTGGCGTTACGTGGGTGAAAACATCTATGCCGGCATCGAAACAGTTTCTGAAGCTGTTTATGGATGGTTGGATAGTGAGGGGCATTGCAAAACCATCATGAATCCGGACTATACGGAACTTGGTGCTGCATGTGTGACCAACCGTATGTCGCAATACGAAAGCTATTGGACGCAAGTATTCGCTTCGCCAATGGAAGAATAGCGTATGACAACCTGGTCGCGTAAAGCGCCAAAGGAATCAAGGGGTGTGTGTTCAGGTCGCATTGTGTGGCCGCACACACCCCTGTTTTGTTTAGGAATTAATTTTGATATACCCTGAAATAGTCATCATTGTATTGTGAACTACTATGAAATTGCACCACTGCGCCTATACTGCATTGTGCGCCGGCATGATTTTCTGCTTGTCGGCTTGCAGTGTACTGGAGAAAGAAGAAGCCGAGCCACCAAGAGACTTCCTCGAAGAAATCCAACAGCATGCACAGGCCTTTCGGTTTGAAGCTGCAATGCGAAGCGTCGATATCGACAGCATTATGTCGATGGTGCAGTTTGAAATAACGGACGAAATCATATATGACGGACGGACGCTGTGCGGCTTTGCGCCATGGTATGACGATCCAGAGACGGGACAACCAACCATTACGATTTCGACCAGCAAGACGTGTTGGATAGATCGGCCTGTAGAGGACAACGAGGCGCTGGTCTTTCACGAACTGGGGCATATGGTGTTGAACCGCGATCATCGGATGGGCCTGTTGCCCAACAACAGCCGGCCGAGTATCATGATTGGTACAAACCTGGCCGGCCTCTACGTTGGTAATGCCAGCAATCGCCGTAAATATTACGTGGATGAACTCTTCAACCCGGATACCCCCGTGCCCGACTGGGCACAATAGTTTCTTTAGATGTTTTGAATAAGGATTGCGGCTGGTGGGAGTTGGTCCCTATTTTTTGAGGATGAAAAAAGGCCGCATACACATTCGTCGCGAGCAATCGAAAGATATAGAAGCCGTTCGGCGTGTCAATCTTGATGCATTTCCATCTGAAGCCGAAGCCAATCTGGTTGATGCATTACGTGATGCCGCCGATTGCATTTCGCTTGTGGCTGAAACGGAAAATGCCATTGTTGGACACATTCTGTTTTCGCCTATGCAACTGCGAGGTAACGGGAGTCCGGTTTTACTCGCCGGCCTGGCGCCCATGGCCGTATTGACGTCTCACCAAAAGCAAGGCATCGGTAGTGCGTTGGTTAACGCTGGTGTTGCCGCATGCAAGGAAGCAGGAGTTGGCCTGATCGCAGTACTCGGGCATCCCGGTTATTATCCCCGGTTCGGTTTTTCTATCGCTGCTACGCACGGGTTACAAAGCCCGTACGATGTCCCCCCCGAGGTATTTATGGTGCAGGCTTTACGGCCCGGTGTATTGGAGGAAATAAGCGGGACGCTGGAATATCATCCTTGTTTTGACAATTTGGGTTAAAAACGTAACGGATATGCCACCAATCCAGGACACGATCGTGCATTAAGGAAAAGGCGTATGTGTCGACTCTTTTGATACAGTATTGTGTATTTGTATCAATCGAAAAGGGCGCCACCATGCACGAAGGAATAGAACAGTCGCATGAAGGGCATGCCAGAAGACCAGCGGACTACCTCCGTATCTTATTGGCAGACGATAATATCGTTGAACAAAAAATTGCCGAACGGATGTTTCGGTTTATGGGATATGAGGTGGATATCGTTTCCAATGGCTTTGAGGTTGTGCAGGCGGTACGCATGAAGCAGTACGATATCGCGATAATCGATGAAGTGATGCCGTACATGAACGCGTGCGGCACTGCAAAGCGCATTAGATCACTGCCGGCTTTGTGGAAGCAGCCCTGGATTATACTCTCTACTTCCGATGCGAATTATTCGTTTTCGCATGACAATCCTTGCGGGTTCGATGATTTTATCTGCAAACCGTTTGACGAGGACGTGCTTTGGCAACTATTGGCCCGTGTCCCGCATCCCAAACTGGTAGTAGATTAGAGCGCGCGCAAATACGCCATTACATCTCGCAATTCGCTTGCAGACAAAATACTTCCCATCGGCGGCATCGCTGAAATGCCTGCTGCGTTTTCGAATCCGGCTGCCAGGGTTTCACTTGGCGCAACCAGCGATTCCATCAAGAAAGTTGCATCACGCTTTGATCCGATACCCAAGAGATTAGGGCCAACCGCGCTTCCTTCACCTTCAGCTACCGCATGACACCGAATGCACTGCGCAACCGGGTGTTCGTTGAACAGCCTTTGTCCAGCCTCTGCATTGCCTCCTGCTAAACTGAATGCATACGGTGCTTCTGCGCCGGCTTCTATGTTGGCGTTGAACAGTGCGAGGTCGTTTGCTTGTGCTTTGTACAGAAAGAAAACTTCGAGTTGTTCTTCCGGAGGTATCTTGCCGGCTTGCAAATCCTGAACGAGTAGGGCAACTAGCTGACTTGCTTGTTGCTTGTCGATGTCTGCCAGCAGTGTCAATGCATGCTGACGCTCTTGCAAGGTTGTGCTTTCTTCGAGGATATCTTCAATACGAGCGACAGCGTCCCGACTATCACGAGCAGCCAACAGTGTGAGTGCCTCCATTCTCAGGTCGACTGCTTTGCTGTTGAACGCTGTTCTAATTGCTTCTTTTGCCTGGCGTGATTGATCTGTTAACAAGCCGAGGATTTCCTTGCGCTCGGATGCGGGCCGGCTTTCGTCGGCGAGGCGGTGTTGTAGCAAATCAGGATCAAGCGTCACGTTGTACTGACGCAACAGTTTAATTAAAGCATTATCTGGTTTACTGCGTACGAGCGTGGCAATCTGACGCTCGAGCAGCGCACGGATGGTAGCCGGGTCTCGTGGTTCAAGGATGCGATAGCGCCGCTCAACACGGTCCAGTACCGGCGGTTTGCTCCAGTTCTGTAACATACGCAGGGCTTCACGTTGTAAGGCATCATGCCCCGCATCGGATATGTAGAAGTCCAGAATAGCTGCAGCGTGGTCCGGCTCGCCGAGTCTATAGTTTGCGTTGAGGACTCGCCGCATCAAAGCTTCATTATCTGTATGCGGCGTGTTATTGACAAGGTTGGCGAGCGCCGGCATGGCTTCGGGAATACCAAAGTCGTCATGAATCGCACGGGCCGCTTCTAGCACCACAAGCGGATCTCCATCGTTGAGGAATGCTGCAATAGCCGGCGATTTCATTCTTCGTAGGGCAACGACCGTTGTAATTCGAACACTGTTAGATTCATCGTTTACTGCTGCTTCTAATGCCTGAACGTTGTTTATGCCGGCAAGGGCCGTTGCTATGCTGTGCCGGATAAACGGGTCTTTTCCTGTAGCAGTACGCAGCACATCAAACAATGCAGGAATAGCAGCCGGCGTGCCAATGCTGCCGAGGGCTTGCGCGGCATGAAACTGAACACCTTCGTCATCGGCTTGCAGCAGTTCGATAAGCAAAGGCTCGAATGCATTAAATAAAGCCGGCGCCTCCCGCACCAACCTGCAGGCCTGGATGCGGATTTGTGGGTCTTCATCAGCGAGTAGCGCGCCAAGATCGACGTTCTGCGTCAGTGTGCCACTGCGCGCCAACTGCCCCAAACCCCAAATAGCGTGGACACGAGCAAGTTGCTTTGCTGTTGTATCTAACGCTGTTCGAACCAGTGCAGGTGATGCAGTACGTACAAGTTGGAATTGTGCTTCGAGTCGTACGCGTTGGTCCGGGTAATGCAAAAGCGCGTTGAGCGAGTCGACGCTGAACGAGGCAAGGTTGGCAGCTAACAACCTGGTTGTTTGACTGCGTAATGGGTGGGGATTGGCTTTAACGTCTAGTTTAAAAATACCACCTTTGTCGGTAGGCTCCCAATTGCCCGACCAGTCGGCAACATACAAGGCGCCATCAGGCCCGAAGCTCAAGCCGGTTGCCATAAACCCGTTTTGGAAGTTGTGCTCGTTCACCATTTCAAAGGCAGCACCTTTGGGCTGGAGTTGGAATGCGGAAATCTTCTGACCGGGAAATTGGGTAACGAAGAAATAGTTTTGATACGCTTCCGAAAGTGCGGTGCCGGGATTGCGTGTAAAGCCGGCAGGGCCATCAGAGTAGTTAACAAGTGTTGGAGTTATGTAAGCTGCCTGGCCTTCAAAATGGGGGACATACAATTGCTCAGCCATCCACGGGTTGTAATTCGGTAATCCTTGCTCTTCCGCCCATTGGTTGGAGTGGTTGTATTGCCAGTTGATGCGCCAGCCTGTGTCACTGTGTTGGGTCACATAAACAAGTCGTTCCCGTTCACCTTTAAAGTCGCCGTCGTTGTCCACACAGAAGAGGTTGCCAAAATCATCAAAGGCCAGTTCCATACAGTTGCGTAGCCCGTGAGCAAACACTTCGACGTTGCTGCCATCCATTTCACTCCGTAGTACAAGTCCCTGGTTGGGATAGAAAAAATGGTTGCCTTCTTTGGATGTGATGTTTGCGCCTTTGTCTCCAACGGACCAATAGAGCCGGCCATCGGGCCCAACGGTAAGTCCGTGTAAGTCATGCCCTCCCTGACCGATGTGCACGCCGTGTCCCGTAACGAGCGAAGTTCGTTCTTCAGCAACACCATCTCCATCGTTATCTTCGAGAAGCCACAGGTCTGGGATGACGGTGAAGTACACCTTGTTGTTATGCCAGAGTACGCCGCCGGCCGTGCCGGTTATTTCTGTATTGAATCCTTCGGCAAAGACGCTTGCCCGGTTGGCCTTACCATCGCCATTGGTATCTTCGAGCAAATGAACCCGCTCGGTTTTTTCTCTGAGGTCCATCCAGTTTTTCTGGCCATCTTTGTTGTAATCTTTCATCCAGGGATTAGCCTGTGCATGCTCTGTAGAAAGGTACTGTAGAAGTACCTCGCGCCGTTGGGCAACAGATTGTATACTGTAATCAACAACAGGCCAGGGAATGGGCTTCAGGCCCCGCATATTGCGCACATCGAGGTCTGTTGATTTTCTACGATTGGCTTCCGTTGCATAAATTCTGCCCTGGTTATCGTGGCTAATAGCAACCGGGTTTTTCAGCATGGGCTCTTTGGCCCAGAGCGAAACACTCACATCAGGATTTGATGACGCGTCTTGTATCGTGGCATTGGCTGACGCGTCTTGTGTCGCGGCATTGGCTGTTGCCTGGATCATCGCATCAGTTGAGACTGTGTCGGGAAACAGAGAGCCTGCAACAAGTGACAGAAATATACAGGCAATCGACAGTCCCATTACGGGCAAGGAGAGCCGCCTCATAAGTAATACGGGTGGTCTAAATTATTGGTGGTTTTTTGCTTACAGGCACACGTATGGGCGGTTCCTGTATCAATAGTGATGGGATCGAACACTGGTATCATAACCGCTTTGTGCGTTTTATAAATGAGCTCCTGTAAACTAATCGCTTTCTTGCCTGTACTTTAACTATGCACATGCTTAACGATGCACACGCTTAACGATGCACGGGCAAACTACATCGTTTCTGATAGATAAGAATGTAAAATGCAGTTCCTTTTTAACAGGTCAATAAAAAATGCTGTTGTTGCGCTGATTTTACTCGCCGGCGCTGTACCCGTCTATGCCCAGGAGCAGGTAGGGAAAAATGTTGTTGGTACCATCCTGGATGCAGAGTCGAGTGAGCCGTTAGCCGGGGTGCACGTGTTTCTTGCAAGCCGGCTCCAGGGCACCATCACAAATGCTGAAGGGCGATTTACCCTGGAAAACGTATTGCCCGGATCGTATAAGGTTGTTGCATCCATTATCGGCTATGATTCTGAATCTGTAGTGGTCGAAATCCAGGATGACGCAGAACCTGGCAATGTTGCCATCTTACTAAAACCTACAGTTTATGAGTTGGAAGGTGTGCTTGTCGAAGAAGACGAGCCTAAAGCATGGAAGAAGCAGTTGGTTCATTTTAAAGAGCTTTTCCTTGGTACATCAACCAATGCGCGTGAAACAGAAATTACCAACGAATACGTGTTGAGCTTCAGGCACGGAGACGGTGTGTTTGAAGCCTTTGCCAGCGAACCGCTATTGATAGAAAATCGAGGATTGGGATACAACCTCACATTTGTGCTGGATCAGTTTACACACCAGGAAGAGGAAGATCTGAATATTACGCAGGGCACGTGGCGATTTGAAGAAATGGAGCCTGAGAATAAAAAGCAGAGCAAAAGCTGGCAAGAGCAGCGCGAGTTTGTATTCAAGGGCTCACTCCAGCACCTTCTTTGGTCGATGATCCATTTACGCACCGAGCTGGAAGGCTTTTATCTGTTGCGCGATTTTAGCAACCAGGCGCCGGCACCCGAAACGTTTTTGCAGAAATACCACCCCCTCGATGAGCGCACCATCCTGCGAAGGACAAAAAAGCAGTACGAATACAAGATGGCATTCCGAGATTTTATCCGGATTTACTACGAGCGAAAAGGAGACCGTGTCAAATTGTTTGGCAAGAAAAAGCCACCCCCATCTGAGCAGCTTTCTTACATGAAAATGAACCGCCTCGGTGAAGTGACGGTCCACGAGTCAGGATATCTTTACTCTCCGCCAGGCGCTGCGAGTGCTGTCACCGTGTTCGGTTTCCTCGCTTCCCGAGGTGTTGCTGACCTCTTACCTCAGGAATACGCCCTTCAGCGTGAAGACTAATTTTTGAACGCCGATTTTCGAATGCCGAGTGCCAGGTTTAATTTTTCTCGGCACTCGGCACTCGGCACTCGGCACTCGGCTCATCCCGTCCGCTTCAGCTTACCTGTCTTCTTGGCCCAGCTTTCTACTTTTCCAAAAATCCAGAGCCCAAGCGGGACCATGACGATACCCATAATGGCCAGGGTTGTCAGTTCAGGAATTACGTCGGCTATTTGTCCTCCTGTTTCCAGCATTTCACCGCTATCCTCATCCAGGCCAATCAGTGTCCTGCTTGCTGACAATACGTAGGTTGCCGGCGAGATGTACGAGAGCGGCTGCAACCAAACAGGCAGTACAGAGATCGGATAGTAAATACCCGAAATCAACAACAGAACGCCCTGGAAGATGTTGGTTGCCTGCGCACCGTGCTCAGGACTCATCACGGGCAATACAGCTGCCATCAAACCCAGACCTGTAAAAGCAACGCTTCCCGTGAGCAATACCACGAGCACACCACCCATGTTGGCGCCTGATAAATCGAGATCTACAAACAAGAGCAGGCCAAGTAATACAACAGCTGAGTTGACAAGGCTGTACAGGACAGCGTAAATGCTCACACCCAGCAGGTGCGTAAAACGTGAAACCGGGGCCATAAACGTGTACTCCAGCGTGCCTTCCCAGCGCTCCCAACTGATCGAGTTGGAAATCTCGTGGAACATGGCAGACAGGAAATTCCACAGCATGACCCCAAGGATCAGGGTTATGGTGAGACGAGGTTCGTCGATTGCGACACCAATCAAAACAATGGTAGCCGCATTCACGAATTCGTAGAACGTAAAAACAACAACCCAGGACATATAGCGCCTGAGCAGGTGGAAATTTCTGAAGACAAACGCCCAGGTTTGTCTAATTGCGGTAATCATTTTTCTATACCAGATTTTTCGGGCCGCATACTACTCCGCGGCCGCTAGCGATTCTTCGTTTTCTTTTTCCAGCGATTCGCCGGCCATGGCAATAAAGGCGTCATCAAGTGTTTCCGCGTTGGCGGCTTGTTTCAGCGTATCAGCAGTACCCTCAATCAGCAGCTTGCCTTTTGAGAGAAAGCCAATGCGTGCACAAAGCCGCTCTGCTTCCGCCATGTCGTGCGTGGTCAGGAGAATGGTTGTCCCCTTTTCTTCGCGCAGGTCTTCGAGGAAGGTTTGCACATCCCGCCGGCTTTTAGGGTCGAGCCCGGTTGTTGGCTCATCCAGCAAAAGCAGCGGCGGATCGAGCAGCAGGGCACGGGTGATGGCAATTTTTTGCTGCATCCCCCGACTCATTTCCTCGATGGGCTCTCTAAATCGGTCCGACTCGATGCCGAGGCGTTCGAGGATTTCCATGGCGCGTTTTTCTGCCGCTTTGGGATCCAGTGCATACAGCTGTGCTGCGTATAGCAGGTTTTCCCGGGGCGAGAGTTTTTTGTAAAACGCTGCGTCAACACTCACCCGACCAATTTCCCATTGCACAGCCCGTGCGTCTGCCGGCAAACTGTAGCCGAGCATGCGGACCGTACCTTCGTCTTGATGAAGAAGGGTGGACAGGATGCGGATCAGGGTTGACTTCCCGGAGCCGTTGGGACCAAGCAGGCCGTACGTTTCTCCCATTTTAATCGAAAAGGAGACGCCGTCGAGTGCCCATTGCTCGGAAACGACCTTGCGATTCCAGCCTTTACGCTTGCGGAATGCCTTTCTCAGGTTCTGTACTTCAATTGCTAACATTGGTCCATTGGTTTTTTTCAGTAAGGGAGATCTGTCCAATATGCCGCGCCATTGGGCGGAGCACGCGCCTTACATGTGGGAGGAAACGAGAGAAAAAACCACTTAACGGGAGACCAGCTTGTAGACTGGTCAGCGTGTCCTGAAGTCCAGGCCCGGTAAAGGGCGAAAGAGAAAGTGGGATAAACGTACGATTTCCGATCAGACGGCTGTGAAATGCGGATTGCCGCTGGACAGCCCTGCGTCTGGCATGCAAGAGGTGCGTACTTTTGTAATGGCCGCGTGACTACGCGCCCGGTTCTACAAAAGTGTTATGTGTGCGAGATACGACGCATCGGAATCCGGATCGTTTTACTGGGATTGGTAGGTTGATTGAAGGTGCCTACGGGAGCATTGAGTGGAGGTTTCAGTGTGCTACATTATTATAAAAAAACCGGGACCCTGCATGTGTATGCCTGGTCCCGGTTTTTTAGAAAACTAGCTTGCCGGCTTAAAACGCCACTTCATCTTTTTTGATAACAAACAAGCCTTCACGCATGCTCGTTACGATGATGTTGCCGCTCTTGAAGTAGGGGTAGTTGCTCCAGGAGCCGCCACCGCCACCTTCGAATGGCGTGGTATCGAGAAAGCCTACTTCCACAGGGTTTTCGGGGGAAGAGATGTCGAGAATCCGGAATCCGCTGTCGTAGTTGGACTGGTACATCAAATCACCACGAATGTACAGATTATGATCTGTCGATGTGGTTTCGGCAATGTACTCCTTGACGAGGACCGGATCATCAAGATCTGTCACGTCCCATACCAGCGTACGCGTCCCTTCAACAACGTTGGTTGGCTCATCGCCCTCATCGTTCATGTAGAAATAACGATGGTCTTCGGTGAGCCATCCCTGGTGCGCGTAAACAACTTTGGGATAATCTGCTACTGAAAGCGACACGGGGTTTTCTTTATCCGAGACGTCAGCGATATTTAATGCAGTTTCGTTTGATCCAAGGCAAATCTCTTTTCCCTGGTGCTCGGTATCTGGGCCCTGGTATACAACACACTGTGCATCATGTGAGTATCCTGTTTTATTGCGGCCCGTTTCGGTGTCGGCAAAACAGCCGGCAAACATTGGGTTTTTGGGGTCTTCCAGATTGATCATGTGCAGGCCACCACCACAGGTCTCGCCGCCCGAGCTACTGCCCACTGCATAACCAAACCCGGTTTCTTCGTTGATGACGATGTTGTGGGCACTTGCAATGTTATCGTAGATGGCATCTGCATCAAAGTCTACCGGCGGACCATCCGTGCGGAGCCGGGTGAGATCAAAGACTTGCATGCCATGCTGACCAGATGCATCAGCAACGATGAATGCGTGGTCCTTATACACTTTGATATCACGCCAAACGCTGGCCCGTGCACCTTCAGTCATAGAAAGTTGGCCGACGTATACAGGATTGCTTGCGTTGGTTACATCCACAAAAGATGTCCCGTCTGATCTACCAATAAGCGCATACTCCTTGTCAGTTTGTGGGTCGGTCCATCCCCAGATGTCATTCACCATGACGCCACGTCCGCCGCCCATTTCTTTGATTGGGATAAAGGACTGGAGGCTTACGCCTTTGCAATCGAAGCCGGCGGCTTTATCATCTTCACACTTGACCTCGTTGCCGGTAATGGCTTCAATACCTTTTACTTGGTTGATTACCCGCAAGCGCTGGTCCCAGTTGTTGCTTTCCGCGTTGCGTGCAAAAATAAGCGCAGCGCCTTCACCGCCGTCGATCCCCGTAGCACCAAAGACTGCCACATTGCCACTGCGAAGCATAGCTGAAGCAAACGAGGCGCGTCCCGTTAGATCATCACCTGTGATTTTCTGTACTTTTTGCCAGCCGCGTTGCCCGTGGTCGCTAAACAGGTAAGCACTTCCTGTACGATTATCGCCAGGTGCCCCGATCCAGAGCTCGTTTTCTGTTGCGAGGATGGCAGTACCAAATCGGCTATTGCGTAGCCCATCATATGCGGTGAGTAACTGATAGGGTGCTCGCCGCGCGCTATTTGCGCGAAGGTTGAATGCATAAACAGCACCCTGGCGGTTGTTGAAGCGCGGGGCCGCTATATAGGCAACCTCGTTACCAAAAGCCACGACCTGACCAAATTGCGCCTGTTCTTCAGCATTGTTGGCTTCCAGTTTGCGGTCTTGATTCCAGGCCATGCCTTCCGCATCCAGGCTGTAGAGGTATGCGGCACCTTTGTTTTCGTTGTGTGCCGGGGTGCCGGCGAGCAGTTTTGTACCCTGCATTGCCAAGGCCGCGCCAAACCCATCACCTTCTGCAGCATCGTCTGGGCGAAGCACGCTATGTGCGTCCCAGCTGCCATCGTCCATTTGTTTGAAGACAAAAACGCTGCCCGTTTTCTTGTCGCGTCCGGGGGCGGCGATAGCTGCCAGGCCGGCCTCCATCACAACGTTGCTACCAAAGCGGTCGCCGGGAAGTCCTTCGGGGGCTGCAATGCTGCCCGACTCTTCCCAAAAGCCTTCAGCGTTACGGGTATAGGTTATGACAAGCCCGGTTTCTTCACCATGCCCGCTCATGCCTACAAGAAGGGTTTTTCCGGAAGCCGCCATGGCATGCCCAAAGCGATCGCCAGGAAAACCATCGGCGGGTTCAAGGCGCGTGGTTTCAATCCAGGTACCCGGTTTTTCGTCATCAGCATAGACGTACACTGAGCCTGGGAAATTGGTATTACGGGCTTCGCCGACAAAAATCGTGTTTTCGCCCATGGCCATAGCGCCGCCAAACCCCTGCGCCATGACCGGGGTGGCCTGAACGAGGAGAAGTAGCAACAGACAAGAAGCAACGTAGGTCAGTTTCATTGGTCGTTATGATTAGCGGTTTAATTGTGGTGCACGATATATATAGGGAATTGCGCTGAACAATGAAACCAGGGTAATCGTAGATGCCATTGCCCATTTCTCAACAAAATCAGATCAAATCTAATATGGCAAGCACACCTGAAGAAATGCTTCAAACCATGATTAACAACCTTGAAGCAAAAACAGGGAAAGGATTAGCGGCGTGGATCGCTATTGTACAGAAGAGCCCGCACGAAAAACATGGCCAGGTGGTGAAGTTTTTGAAGAGTGAACATGGCATCACACACGGGTTTGCAAACATGATTGCGCATCAGGCAAAAACGCAGGGCCAACCTGCGCGAGCAGAAACAGATCTGGTAGACACTCAATACGCCGGCGCAAAGGCTAACCTGCGCCCAATTTACGATCGGCTGCTCGAAATCATTACAGCATTTGGCGATGACGTGACCATCGCGCCCAAGAAAAGCTACGTCAGCTTGCGGCGCTCCAAACAGTTTGGTTTGATTCAGCCTTCGACCAAAACCCGCGTTGATGTCGGCATTAATCTGAAAGGTGTTGCACCGGAAGACCGCCTCGAAGCATCGGGGAGTTTTAACAGCATGGTGTCGCATCGCGTACGCATCAGTAGTGTGGACGAAGTTGATGATATTGTCGCATCCTGGCTCCGCGCCGCCTACGATGCAGCATAGGTGCTGCATCTTTCTCTGTTCAGCGTCCGTAGGTACTATTAAGGAATTAATTTTATCGACGGGGTATGTATGGAAAACCAGAAAACGACGTTGTTAAAGCCACTGGCCCTGGCGCTTATCGTTGCGCTTTTTACAGTCACAGGTTGCGCCGGCCCGGCAAATGAGACTGCTGCTGAATTACAAGAAGAAGCGCGTTATGCAGAACCAGCCGGCGAAGTTGAGCCTGCGGGTGAAGTCGAGCCTGCGGGCGAAGTTGAACCAGTTGGAGAGGTTGAACCAGTTGGAGAGGTAGAGCCAGTTGGAGAGGTAGAGCCCGAAGGAGAAGTAGAACCTGCTGATGAAGTAGGCTACTAGTACTATGACAAGTTGGTAATGTTGTGTAAATGGATCTTTATTTTTGTTTTCCACAAGACGCAAAATCGCAGGCCTAATGGTTTTAAGTCGAGATTTTGCAACGCTGTGGAGGGCAAAAAGAAGGATTCAGAACGCGACAGTATCAGCTTGTCATAGTACTAGGCAACGAGCGATTTCCAGCATTAAAAAGAGGTATGGCAGAAAATTGCCATACCTCTTTTGCATTGTGTCCTAACCACGTCGTGGTTTTTTAATTCCGGCTCGGGAATACACCAACCAGTGCAACGCAATTGGTCATCGTGAGATACGGTGTGCGGTTTTCGTGTGCCTGACTGGCGCCTACATTATGGGTTGTTACTGCCAGGCCGTCAACATCGAGACTGGTGATCGAGAGATCGTCCAGTGTTACAGAAACATTGGGTGCGCTGATGACGCCATCGTTTGTGCCACCAGTGCGTTCAGCAACACCTGAGTCGCCGCCATTTTGCTGGCGAATTTTTGTTTGTGTCGATGTAGCAGTGGCTGTTGCTGTACCTGATACGGTTGCTGAAGCGGAAGTAACACCAGATGCTGTACCCGGGTGATTGTGCGCCGGGATCTGTTGTGTTGTCAAAGTGACGGTTTCCAGTCCGCCCCTTTGACCCACACGGTAATTCATCATGCCGGGTCCCTGGCCGGCGTTGACAACTGCGCGACCGCGCAGATCGGGCAGAGCAAACGTTGTGCGTCCATCACCACCGTACATGGTGCCGTATAACGAAAAAAGTGCGGTGTTTTGTGCAATTGGAAGTAACTGGCCATTGGCGGGTGCCCATCCACGGGGACAGAAATTGAAGCCTACGGTGATTACCTGTCCAATGAATGGATCTGTTTGTGCTTGCGTGATATCGGGTGCAGAGGCCGAAAGGCCAAGGATTAAACCAAAAGAAAGAAGTAGTTGTTTTACTGCGCGCATAGTGTTCTCCTGAAAAAGTGTGCATCCAGTTCTGCTTGGGCTCGGATGCAGTGGTAATCAAAAAGTGGAAGTGAGCTGTTTGTGAAAAGCAGCTCTTATCAGTAGTCACAGCGAAATCGAAAAAAAAGGCGCATGTATTGCAAAAAAAGCCAAAAATAAAAAAGTGGTGCGCCGGGTAGATCGACGCACCACTTCTGGATCAGCTATAAAAGTTGTTTTATTTCATCAGCATGAGCGGGCGGGTTTCTGCACGCTCGTCCATGGTGATGCGGACAAAGTACATGCCGGCTGGCATATCGCCAGGCTCCCATGCAAAGCTTTGGGTGCCGGCTGCAGCCTGCTCGTCTGCCATCTGGTGTACGCGGCGACCAAGCACATCAAATACGTCGACTGAAAGCGCAGCTGGTTGCGCCAGCGTTACCTCAACTTGCACGCGACCACGGGCCGGGCTCGGGTAAATGTCGAAAGAAGCCAGCGTGCTGCCTAGATCGTCTTCCACTGACGTTGCCGTCTGACCATAGTTGTAGGTGTCGCGCTCATCATTGACCAGAGCAGTACCATCATTTTCCTGATACAGCTCTTCAAGTACATCGCCGTCAGCATCATACGTGGCAACGTATGTAAAATCGGTTATCCAGCCGCCGGCGCCATCGGGGGATTGATCGAGCTCCTCGATCAACAGGTTCATGTCATTGTAGGTAGACAGAATACGGTTGGATGGGTCGGCGGTACCAAGAAAGAGGCTGGAGCTGAGTTCTTCTACGGGTAAACCGGCATCGTTAAGGGTGAAGACTGTTTGGTCAAAATTCAGCCAACCACCCATACCATCAGGGAATTGTCCCAGTTCGGTGATGGTATTATCCTGGTACGTCTTCGTCCTTCTAGTAAAGACTTCCCATGCAGCTGTGTCTTCGTTCCAGATTTCTTGTAATAGTTCGCTTTCCCTACCCTGATCGTCTAAGGTGATCGTTGAACGTGATACGTTGGTTAGCATACCCGTATCATCGTCTTCGCCCTGGGTAATAGAAACAACTGTTTGGTCTGAGAAAACCGTTTCGATAAGGAAAAACGTATTCCATGCACCATCTTCCCATTCCTGGCCTTCAAAGCGGGTTTGATTGCCATCGCTATCCCAGTCCGCGAGGGTGCGTCCTTCCGGATCCCACCCCGTTCCATTCCATGTTTCTGTAAGGACTTCGGTAAAGAATCCGTTCGGATCGCTGGATACAAATGTAACGCGACCTTCCAGCAGCCAGGAAGAAGATGCGGCATCCCAGGCACTGATCGTTGATTGCACCTGCACTTCGCCGTTATAAAAGAATTCAGCTAAAAAGGCATTAAGCCAGTTTTCTTGAACCCAGTCTTCTGAAAGAATGCTGGCGAGCGGATCATCTGCTGTGAGGATAGGCAGGACCATGCTGCGGCCCTCCGTCACAAGGCAAGTAAATCGTTCTTGATCGTTTAAATCACTTGTATGCATCACGTGATAGGGCGCAGCTTTCCCTTCCAGCATGTGGGCCGGCAAAAGCTGTTGGTCTGCAGCCTTCGCTGTCAAGCCTTCAATTGTGGGGCATTGTTGAGCTGCTGCGATCTGGACAGAAAATGCGAGCAACAAGAGCGTAAATAGCGTAACCGTTCGTTTCATAGGTCGGATGTGGAGTTGATGTATCAATAAGCGTTTGCGCGGTAGCCTGAAAGGCCGTGGGTGCGCATAGAATTACATGCGTAAAAAATAGCAATTCTACGCCATTAATAAGCCCCTTAAATGTCAATCCGAGAAAAAACTAAGGCAGTAGGGTTACGGGGTAGGTTTTGACCTTGTCTTTCGATCTAACACGGACAAAATACTGGCCTGCGGGTAGTGCTGCGGTGTCCCATACAAGTTGATTTGTACCTGTGGTAACTGTTTTCCGTTGCAGCGTGGCTACTTCCCGCCCCAGTATATCGAAAGCTATGATTTCTACTACGGCAGCATCTGCTATCGAAACGGCTATGGTCACGGGACGATTCGCTGGATTGGGGTAAATAGCCACCGAGAAGAGCGCTGGAGATGTTGTTTCGACACTTGTTGAAACGCGATCATAAAGAAATATGTCCTGCCTGACGTTCAGCCAGGCGCCTGCGCTCCCTGGTGGTTGGCTATACAGTTGATTTAATCGGATCAGGATGTCGCCGTCACTATCGTGTGTTATAAAGTCTGCTACGTCATTCGCCCAGTTACCCTGCAGGTCGATAAACTGGTTGATGATGGAGATGGGATTGTCGTGGCCGGCTTCGTATTCAAAAAGGGTGCGGCTGATGCTGGGAAAAGGCTGTAAAAATTCGCGCGTCTGATTGCTTACAAGGCCGCGATCATTAAACAGGCTGGTTAGTCTAAAAAAAGTATCCCACTGATTAACATCGAGATAGGCTTGGGCCAATAGCACTGCGGATGAATCGGTATAGGTGAAGAGTTGCTGGCCTGTGGTATCCCATTGGCTGGATATATCGTTAAACTGTTCAAATAGCCAGCGTGTAACCCGGTCTAGGTCGTCGTAAGATGCGGTGATCCGCGAAGAAACGAGTGGGAGGCCGCCCTGGAATTGTGTGGTCTGCGCTTCTTGTAGCAAATCCCCATCGTTGAACGAAGTGGTTACGCTTTGCACCTGCCAGGCATTGGCTATCCATTCTTCACTGCGTACAGTCACAGCATTGGCTACTGTATCACGTGCAAGAATTTCGCGTCGGTCGTTGATATGGGTTGTTCCATTCCAAATGGTTGTTATGATTTCTCTGGTGGTACCACTATATATATAGTTGTTGATAGAAACAGGAACCCAAATTTGATTTCCGGGACTCCAGCGGTCCTTTACTACTTCAAGCAGTCGATCCTGATCATCATAGGTGAAGACGGTGGATTCGTCAGGACGCCATGCTTGCGTTGCATCCTCCCAGCGTTCACGGGTAACGGTATGCAGCGGATCATCGGCTTGTTTTGATGATGTGTGTTGCGTTGGCGTGGTACAAGAAGCGAAATGCTTTGCCTGCTTGTTGGCAGTTTTGTTTGTAGTGGCATCCAGAGGGGCGTCATCGAACGCGTTAGCCAGCAGCTTATGCGCCGTAATTTGCTCAGTAGTAAATTGAGGTGGATAAACATCGTATGGCCGGCAATTTTGTGCGGATACTGAACCAGCTGATAGCGTAGAAAGCAACAACGAACAGATAAAAAGGGCGTATCTCATGGAATTCCTGTGGGTAATGGCGCTGGTAACGAAGGATGTACGCAGAATAAAACGGAATTGATGGTCCGTAAACGACACATTGGTGCCATGAGTGACGCCTCCACAAATAATGTAGTTCTCAGGTTTGTCGCAAGTGTTATGCTGGTGGTGTTTGCTGCTGGTTGCCAGGTTGGCATCAAAAAGCAGCCTGCGCCGGCGTTTGGTGACTATCGCATCATCGGGTACGTGAACACTGATACGGATGTGCGGCAGATCGACCCGCAGAAACTCACGCACATCAATTTTTCTTTCGCCCGGCTCGATTCTTCGGGTACCATCTATTTCAGAAGTCCCGGGTCTGAAGCCTATCTGGCCCAGTTGACAGCGTTGCGTAGTAGAAATCCAGGGCTCAACATTTTGCTTTCCATCGGTGGCTGGGGGGCAGATTACTTTTCCGACGCGGCGCTAACGAACGCCTCCCGACAGGATTTTGCGGCCCAGGTGGTTGATGTAGTGCGGACCTATGATTTAGACGGTATCGATCTGGATTGGGAGTATCCGGGCCAGCCGGGCCCCGGGATTCGGTATCGGCCGGAAGACAAGCAACATTTCACCTTGCTGCTCCAAACGACGCGTCAAGCGCTGAACAAAGCCGGCACGGAAGACAACCGGACGTACGTCCTTTCGATTGCAACAAGCGGGAGCCCACGCTACTTCGAAAACACTGAAATGGATCAAGTGCATCAGCACGTTGATTTTGTAAACGTAATGGCCTTCGATTTCTATACGGCTAATTCAGCCATCACGGGGCATCATACGGGACTACATAAATCGGGATACACCGAAATTGAAGGGCGTAATGCGCATGATTCCGTTACCCGTCATTTGCGCGCCGGCATCCCTGCAGAGAAGGTTGTATTGGGCGTTGCGTTTTACGGGAGAGGATGGAAAGAAGTGGGTAGTACGAACAGCGGTCTGTATCAGGCAGCGGGTGCACCCACCAGGGCTTATACCTACCAAGAACTAACGGCTGACTATATAAATAAGCGTAGTTTTGATCTGTATTGGGATGATAGTGCCCAGGCGTCGTACCTGTGGAGCGCTGACTCATCAACCTTCATTTCTTTTGAAGACCCGCAGTCCCTCAAACACAAAGCCTCGTATGTGAAAGACCAGGGACTGGGCGGCATCATGTTCTGGGAATATCGGCACGACGCCAACGGCGCGCTACTTGACACGCTAGTGCGCGCATTTGCTGAATGAAAATAACAATCGACATTCGGCACTCGAAATTGGTTTTAACGCAAAAAGCACGCAGAAAC
The DNA here is from genome assembly GCA_965263205.1 of Rhodothermales bacterium. Lineage (GTDB taxonomy): Bacteria > Bacteroidota > Rhodothermia > Rhodothermales > JAHQVL01 > JBCCIM01. Next base: position 400,080 of record CBDHHF010000025.1, on the reverse strand, counting down.
CCGGTCTCTGCGTGCTTTAGTAATCTAGCCCGTGCGCACCTTACAACTCCCAGCCTTTTCTGTATTCGTAGTGCAAATACTTGTTGGCATCGGGTGCGTTGATGAACTCACCTTTCTTGGCATCCCAGAACAACTTCCGTCCATAGCCCGACTGTAAGGCGACATTACCGAGCAACATGGTTTCGGTTAATGGTCCTGCATAATCAAACGGGCAGGTTGCTTCGCCCATGCCTTTACAGGCATTTGCCCAGTTCATTTCGTGACTGGTTGCGATACGCGGCAGGGTTTGTGGCAAGTCTGCGTATTCTTTTTCCAGGATTGCAGGGAAAAGGCGCGGGTTGTGGCCATAGGTATCGTAGACCAGGACACCTTTTTCGCCGATCAGCATCGCGCCGCCTGTAGGGTTGACCTCTGCATCTGCCGGCATCACATCGGGCCGGCGAGGGAGCAGGCCACCGTCGTACCAGGTCAGCTTGATGGGATCGCGGTATCCCTGGGCAAACTCGTAGTGTACCTGAGTGGCAAGCGGGAATGAGGCCCGGTCTTCGCCACCGTAAGGTGAGCCAGCGGCTTCGATAGAGGTCGGGGCTTTGAGATCGAGTGCCCAGTAGGCATGGTCGATCAAGTGTGCACCCATGTCGCCGAGTGCGCCGGTACCGTAGTCGGTCCAGCCACGCCAAACAAAAGGTGTATAGGCTGAATGGTAGGGCACTTTCTTTGCCGGCCCAAGGAAGAGGTCCCAGTCGAGATGATCGGGCACCTTCTCGGTTTCGGTAGGCCGCGCCATGCCCTGGGGCCAGATGGGTCGGTTGGTCCAGATGTGGGCTTCGTGTACCGGGCCAATAGCGCCGGCCCAAACGAGCTCCAGCAGTCGCCGGCCATCATCTTGTGAGTGCCCCTGGTTACCCATCTGGGTGACGACACCTGTTTCTTTTGCAACTTGCCGCAATACGCGTGCTTCGTGAACGGTATACGTAAGCGGTTTTTGTACGTATACGTGTTTGTTCATGCGCATGGCCATGGTAGCTGCCGGCGCATGGGTGTGGTCTGGTGTTGCAATAACAACCGCATCAATGTCTTTTTGCTTCTCGAGCATTTTGCGGAAGTCTTTATACTTCTTTGCTTTCTCGTAAGCTTTGACGAGTTCAACCCGATCGTCACGAATTTTGCCATCACGGTCTCTCATTGAGCCAGCAACTCGCGCGTCGTCTACGTCACAAATGGCGACAATATTCTGACTCGTAAGGGCGCTCATATTTGATGCACCCATGCCGCCGGCGCCGATCGCTGCGACGTTCAATGTGTCACTGGGCGCCTGAAAGCCAGGACCGCCTAAAATATGACGGGGTAATACTATTGCGCCAAAGGACGCGGCTGCTGATTGTCCAACAAATTGCCTACGGGAGATGGATTTCTTCTTCATGATCCGGTGCGGGTTTAAACAGAATAGTGGCACGAACAGGTTACTTCATTCATGTTCGATACGCAAGTCATTTTGACAGTTGCATGCGTGCGAGCCAACGTGATGATTCGCTACGTATTCGAGGCAGAAGGGCCAGCCCAACTTGTTGGTTCTGAATTCGTAGAACAAGCCGATACGTAAAGTACACGTCTGCTTTCTAATACCCCACATACCATCCTATGTCGTCCAAATCTTCTCGAATAAGAAAAGGCGTGGCTTTTGTCGCCATTATGTTTGCCGGGCCATGGCCGGCGCATATCTGGCATCGGTTGTAGAAGGGGTTGCGGGTGACATTGAGTTCACTGTGCCGGCGTGGTATGTGCTTGTTCCATACCTGGTATTTCAGGGGTTTCTTGTCATATTAATTCACGAGCTAGGCCACGTGTTCGGTGGACTGGCTGCCCGGTTCAGATTTGTGATGATGATCGCTGGTCCGTTTAAACTAACCCATGAAGCAGGTGGCCTGAAGCTGGGACTTAACCGTTGGTTGCAAATGAGCGGGGGGCTAGCGTTGTGCATCCCTGAAAAAAAGCTTGATACACCCGGACGCTTTTTTATGTATATAGCCGGCGGGCCGCTGGCAAGTTTGATAACAGCTGGGGTTAGTGCGCTACTTGCTTACAGTCTACATAGCGCTACCTATACAGAGGCCTGGATGGGGTATGCGGTTTTCTTTTTGGTTTGCAGTGCCTTGTTTAATGGAGGTATCGCGCTTGTTACCCTGTTGCCGCTACCAACAGAAGGGTACGACAACGATGGGAAGCAACTCCTCGATTTATTCAGGGGAGGTACCCGGGGGAAGCGGAAGTATCTGTTACAAGCCCTCACGGCAGAAGCATTACGCGGTGACAGACCACGTGACTGGACGGCATCTTACATTGAAGAAATGCTGGCCATGCAGGCGGAAATGTCGGACAAAATGGATACTACAACGCGGCTCATGGCGTATTTCTTTTATCTGGATCGGGGAGACATCGAAGCTGCTGGTGCGTGCATCGATTTTATCCATGACGCGTTGGACGATGCCCCGAGTATGTTGCAGCCGGCATTGTGGTTAGAAGTGTTGTACTATCACACGCGCTTGCGGCGAGATGTAAAACTAGATCCTGTAGCCTACAAGTACGACGGCCCTTTTGTAGAGAAGCACGCGGTGGCCAGATTAGAGGCAAGTTTACTGGCTGCAGAAGGCAAAGGAGAAGCAGCGGTAGCAAAAGCCAGGGAAGGCATTGAGCTGAGCCGGCAGTCTTCGTTGCAAGTGGGCGTCGCGCGTGCAGAAGCTGAATGGATGCAGCAAATCATCGACGAAATCTCTGGCGCTTCCACAACCGCCTCAACCATCGATGCAGCGGCAACCTCCGATGCGCAGAACCCTGCCGGGATGTAGGTAAATCGGCTTACGGGTTGAGTCCATTTTTGAGATGCGCCAATCTGATACGCCCGTGGATGTAGGCTTAAGTTGCTGTACCTGGTTCGGTATTGCACCTTTGGGGTGGGGAGTTATCCCAGCGTTTCGAAAAAACGCCATACTTTGGCGCACGAATATACACGGAAAGCGACTCGTTTTGGCGCATAGTAAGCAAAGTTTAAAATAAATGCCTCAAAAGTATGGCAGTGGTACGCTTCTTGTAAAATAATGAAACACGAATCCAAGCTAGCTGTGCAGTCCATACAGTCCCTGCCCATCTCCCCCGAAGCTTGACACTGAACAGACCGGTTTCGCCCCTTCTCTGTGCCGGCGCTGCTTCACCCATACGCTCTCACATCCCCAACCGTTTAAGCCCATGCAACAAACCATGCTTGCCATGGGGGCGCTACTCATACTTGTAACGCTCTCGCTCAACCAACAGCGTTCCGCATTTCTCGTCCAGAAAAATGCCTATCTCCGTGAAATGGAATCAGCCGCAGCTGACTTTGCCAAAGTACGCCTGCACGAAATCACACAGCGCGATTTTGATGAATCCCGGGTTAACATGACGATCCTTGATACGGGGCTAAGTGATCTTACGCCTTTGGCTAGTTTTGGCTATGAAGGTGGTGAAGATCCTGGCGATTGGACAACCCTGGACGATCTCGACGATTTTGATGGGCTCGTTGATACAACGTCGCACGCATTGAACAATGAGCAGTTCACAATCAAAGGCGAATATTCTGTTCGATATGTAAAGGCCGTTGATGGTGATAGCTCTTCCGTACCTACCCTTGCAAAAGAGATTCAGATTCAGGCAACGGCACTTGACGGAATCGGCCAGGCGCAAGCCGTGGTTCGCTTTCAGAAAATGGTAGTCATTACGGACTACATCAATAACTAAGCGAGCCCTCCATCTACTGGTATTATGCAGTTTTTATTTGACCACATAAGCTCATTTCTGGTTTTTGCGGCCATCATGTTGATTGTTGGGGTAATCCAGCTCCGCGGTATGCAGTCGAATGCAGAGACAACGGTAAACTATATGGTACGCTCGGGTACGCTGGACATCTCTGAAATGCTTGAACGCGACTTGATGAACATGCGCACCCAGGCCCAAACCGACTCTGCTATTGCGAGAGGCGTTTTTTCGGGTGGGTTGGTAACGTCTTATGAATGTGACTTTTCGTTCAATGGGGATACAACAATAACATTCCAGTTTCCAACGCTTTCAGATCCCCAAACGGACTATGCTGACCCAATGGCAGCACCGGTTGCACAAGTTCTGTATCAATTGTCGCGTACGCCTGGGCACAACGTTTCTCGACTGGTTGGAGGTACGACACAAACGCATCCGCTTTATCGATTGGATCGGTTTGTCGCCGGCTCGGCAAATGGATGGAGTGATCGCGGCGTTGCCTTCTTCAGGGTTGAGTTTGCAGAAAATGGAAATCCTCTATTTCAATCACCCGTGTCGGGTCAGTGCCCGCTTGCGCTTTCTAAAGTCCGCTTCCAACTCCAGATGGCACAGGAAGCAATGGATGAAATTGCAGGCCAGGAATCCAGAACACAGCTCAATTTCAGTCGCTATGGTGCAACGGTTGAGCTGAGCAATTGGAATTAAAACGTATAGGAAAACAAAATGGGAAAAGGCGCACTGGTAATAGCCATTGCTGTTGTCTTCTCGACTTTACTTGCCGTGTTTAATATGCAGGGCCAGGCCAACGAAACAGACAACCGCGAAAACAAAAAACGCTCCCTCGAAATGGCCCGAGACCTCGCGCTGACGGGGCGTAAGCTCGTTCTCACCCATTGGGTGGACAGCGACGGGAGTAACACCGTTACGCAGCCCTTTACAGATACACTGACTCGGGATGGAGGCAAAATCTGGATTAAGGACTACTCGTTCCCAAGCCCCAATATTCTCGAGTTTCGTGCGTATGGCGCATATGACTCAACCGTCCACGAAATCCGCAGCCGATTTGCCTGGCAAGGGTTTTCGTTGAACCCGGTACAGTTTAAAGCCGGAGCCATCCAACCAACGATTTCGAACCTGGCGGTTCTCGATCTGGAAAGCATCGCCCTGGATGATCAGAGTCTACAAGATTTGGAGACTGTTTTTGTTGATGATCTTGCGCAAATTTCAGATTTGTCTGAATGGAATTTGGGACTTAATGAAAGTGCCACGATTTTGGAGACAGCGTTAAATAATAGTGGAAACACTACGTTGGCTTCCAACATCCAGAGCTTCACACAGGCTGAGCGCGACGCGTTTGACGGCCAGCAAGGATTGTTTTATCCAGACCAGATTAGCGAGGCTGTTGAAGTGTATGCGTTGGCTAACCCTGCCCAGCACCAATTGGCAAGTGGCGCCGGCGATCTCAGTTCAACCTTTGGACTCGACGGCAGCAAGTCCATGTTAACAGTTGAGGGTGATCTTTCCCTATCCAGTGACTTTTCGGGCAAAGGTATTCTGGTTGTTGAAGGCGACCTTATTGTACCGCCGGGTGTCACGTTCAATTGGGATGGCGTAATTCTGGTGAAACCGCCACAGAGTAGTTTGAATCCAGCAATCAACCTGGGAGGCGATGTGCTTATCGAAGGTGCTATCGTTGCCCTACACGAAGGGTTGCCTAACACCGGCCATATGGATGTATCGGTGTACCGCGATATGAATGGCACCTGGACCTCTGCTTTTGGTCAGGACTTCTATCACTCACAAATTCTACAGCATACGCACGACTTTACTTCTCAAAAAGGCAATCGAGTTGTTTTCCATTCCGACGATTTCTCGGAGCCAGATCATGAGAACAATACCTATTTCAATGAGACGTTAAGCCTGATTGGCGATAGTGTTTACTTCGAGATTGTGAACAACCACAACCATGGTCGGGGTGTGATCACGATTGATCGAACGACGGGGCCTCCTGTGCTCCAAACAGCCGGCGCCGGATTCGACGCGAGTATCGCAGCCAGTGGAAATGTCTTCAAAACCCAGGCATTCCCCATTAATGAGTTGGAGCATTTTGATATTGCCATCACACGATTGAGTTCGCTCAAAAAGATGTGGGACACGGGTTCTGATTATGATCCCTGTTACCATCCTACAAATCGCTCGAGTGGTCCAGAGTGTGTTTGGGCAGACTTTAATCGCTATGGGTCACTTGCTTTGCGCGCGTACAGACGCAATCTATTGCTCGGCGCAGACAAAATGGTGTATGAGGCCAGTTTGTATTGGCATCGTAGAACAGACGAGGAGGAGGATTTTGAAGATGAAATGGAAGACCTCGCAACCGATTTGCAGTCTGCAGATTATGGTTTGGATTTGATCATTGGGGACAATACAACCATTCGCGGTGACAAGAGTGCTTTGTTAAACCTGGGGGCCTTTAGTGGTTTTGCCGCCGGCTTTGGCGTTACCAACCTTGGTACGTGGCATCGGCAATGGGATGCCCGCGATGCCAATAACCCGTTGATTTTGACTGTTAATACCCCGTAAAAAGTTTATATCGGAAGAAGGATCTCCTTGAGATGGAAAAGCCCTGGCGTCTGACCCACGCCAGGGCTTCTTGATTTTATTTCGGCATGTACTGTTCGGGAACGGGCTTGTTGCGGGTATCAAACACCTCTGCTGCAATCCACCAACGATCCCCATCGTGGTAGAGCTGGATACTGTTTATGCCACGTCCACCCACAGGACCATCTTCGGTAGTTTTCCATTCGTATGTACTCCAGATATGCGTCACGGCCCCGTACTGTTGGGTTTCCCGGTGGATTTCGTATTCAAAAAAGCCTGTTTTACGCGGCCCATCCATCCGGTCGTGAAAACCCTGGATGGTCATCGTATTAGGTACAATGTTACCTTCCGCATCTTCTGATATAATAATTACCTGTGCGTCGGGGATATGGATGTACAGATCGCGTTCCCGGTCGGGAATGCTGCCGGCGGGACCCGAGACAATTTCATAGTACGCATTGATGATGCCATCGAGTGTTGCAACATCGTCTGGGTTATGCGTTTGTGCGTAGAGGGATGGTGTGGCAAAAAAGGCAAACAAACAGAAAAGGCTTGCGCGGATCAATTTCATAGTAAAGCTGGGTAATCGCTAAAAAGTAAGGCCGGCAAACTCAATCCCTACCAGCCAGTTGCCTCGAGGATTTTGTTGTAAATCGCCGTGTTTTGGTAAATGCCATTGAATACACGTGCTCCCGGACCAAAGGCGTAGACCGGTACAAGGGTCGCGGTGTGCCCCCCGGTTGAAAACGTGCCATTCAATGCATTATAGTCATCGCCTGCTGAGAGGGCAAATCCGCCTGTTTCGTGGTCGGCGGTAACAACAACCAGCGTATTCCCATCGGCTTTCGCAAAGTCGAGGACGCGCCCCAGGGTTTTATTGAAATCCTCCACCTCAGTCATCACATACTCGGATGCGTTTGCGTGGCCTCCCCAGTCAATTTGCGACCCTTCGATCATCATAAAAAACGGCATGTCTTTTTTCTGAAAATATGCCAGTGCCAACGAGGTGGCTTCGGGTAGGAAATCACCGCGTCCTTCGAGGATGGGCATCATGCCATCCGCTTCCAGTAGAAAGCCGTATTTCTTTGCTGCATCAAGGGCATCGGTGTGTAGCAATGCGGTTGAGTCAACCTCAAATCCCCGTTCTTCTAATTTGCCGAACAGGTTTTTACCGTCTCTGCGGTCTGCAAAGTACTGGAGTCCTCCGCCAGCGAAGAAATCAACATCAGACGTGACCAGTTGCTCGGCGATGCCGTAGTGCATGTTGCGAGAAAAAGCGTGTGCGTAAAACGCAGCCGGCGTTGCGTGTGTAATCGACGATGTTGCCAGGAGGCCGGTTGCAATGCCATTCGGACTAATCTGCTCAATGATTGAAGGGACGCTTACAGTATCAGCGTTGACGCCGATTGCGCCATTATACGTTTTGACGCCTGCAGCATATGCGGTTGCACTCGACGCTGAGTCCGTAATTTTTGCGTTTGAAGACCAGGTCTTGATGAGCCCGATGTGGGTCATTTCATCGAAATGTACCTTATCTACATCGCGGAAATAGATGGATGACATCTGTGTCAGGCCCATACCGTCGCCAATTAACAAAATGACATTTTTTGCCTGTGATTCTGGTTGCTGTGCCTGGACGGGTGCCGAAATACTAAGAAGCAACAACGTACACACAAAAGGTGCCGCACGGAGAAGCATAGTGGTAGACATGGTATTCTGATGGAAAAGGTGGGAGTATAACAGCACAGCATACAAAAAGGTGGGTTACGCTGCTTTACCAAGATGTGAACTTGTAACTCGAAGCAGAGGTTCTGATTGTTGATTGGGGAATGATGATTTACTTCATCCTCGTCATCCTGAGCCTTGCGAAGGATCTCTTCGGGGCTTGCGCCGGGTTTGAATATCGAACACCCCTGACAAGGAACACCGAATATCGAAGGAAATTTCACTCCTCACTCCTCACTCCTCACTCCTCACTCCTCACTCCTCACTCCTCACTCCTCACTCCTCACTCCTCACTCCTCACTCCTCACTCCTCACTCCCGCGCTCTAGCGAACAGGATACGGTACTGTTCTTCACCGGTAAACAGTGTGGTATCTGCTGAGAAATGCCAGAGAAAGATGGGATGCCAGCTGTTCTGATTCCACTTGGTGAAGCTGTCGTCGAGGTGCTTGATCAGTGTCACGCGATCCGCAAAATACTCGAGGCGATGTGCCTGGGGGTGTGAGACGAAGAGCATGCGGTACTCTTTTTTGTCCTGAAACGTGATGAGCGGCTGCCAACCCTCAACGGCGAGTTCGTTAAAGGTATTATCGATCAGGCTGGTAGCAAGCGTTTTAAGGGCCCGGTACTTTTTGGGCTGGTGCTCAACGCCTGTTTTGCGCCTGAATAGTACGTGGTAGCGCTCGCCATATTCGATTACAAACTTGGGCTCCCAGCCAACGCGCCCGTGGTGGTTAAAGGTGTCATCGAGGTGCCGCGATTCATCGACGATCAATTTCATGTATTCAGCATTGGCGCTGGTGCGGTTTTTATCGCGCGTAAAGATAATGCGGTGTTTAAACGTATCGCGTATGATAAACACGGGCATCCAGCCGGCTTCCGCTTCCGCATTGACCACCTCCTGCATCTGCTTCATCATCCCATCGACGGTTTTCGCCTGGTACTCCAGCGTGAGCGCACGCCGCGCCGGATCGAGGGAGCGCCTGAACAGGACGCGTTTTCTGAGCTCGTCTTCGATGATAAACGCCGGCATCCAGCCCTCTGGCGCAAGCTTGTTCAGCACGTCATCAATGTCCTTCGACTTTACCTTTTCTGCCCGGAATTCCAAAGAAGGTGGGTTACCTGGCACCGCAAAAGCGCTGGCTGCAAAACATAGAAGCAAGAATGCATGGCAACAAGCCAGCTTGAGTGGGTTCAACATCTTCATGGGGTCTCTTGCTCGTCTAATTTGGCTACTTCTTTTGTGTGTCGCCGGGCATGCCAGTAACACAGTGGCCCCAAAATCATGTAAACATGGCCAGGACCACCAAACTGAATACCTATTTTCAGGATAGCTGCGATGATTGAAAGCAGACCTACACCGACCAGTATCATATAGTGCCGCGTGAAAAAGGCTGCTTCTTTCTTTTGAATCAATGTTAAGTTGAGTTGTGCGCTTTTGTGGTACGCATGCCAATACATTAGCGCAACGAAGAAGAAAATTGCGACAAACCCCGCACTATACAGAATAAACATGAGGGCCAGATCGTCCACACTTCGCATGCCCATATTCGCCGGGTTGCCCATTATCGTGCTGACAAGCCCTTCAGACATGAACTTAAGCGGATACACGTAGAACAAGATGACAAACAAGAGGCAGGCATTCAGGATAATGTTCAGTCCATCTGCCAGCGGGTATCTGCGAAAGTAGGCGTGGTGTACACTCCACAGCATGAGCAATGCAGCGAATCGGAGTCCGAATGCAACAAAGCCGCGCAGGTCGTCAATTAAATCTGGGAAACTCTCGGGTACCTCCAGCGAAACCACGAGCAGCGTGGCTGAGAATGCAAACACTGCGTCGCTAAACGTTTCCAGTCTAGTGGAATCTGTTCTTTTATCGATGGTATTCGCCTGCATGTTACTGCGTATTCGCTAAGGACTACTTCATCATCGACCGGTAGGTTTTCAACCAGGCCTGGGCCATCAGGTAGTTGCCGGCAGGAGCCGGGTGTACGCCATCTGGACACCAGTAAGAAACCGGTGCCTTTTCGAGCGCTTCATCAAATATTTGTTGATAAGGGACCCAGCCGGCGTTATAGTCCATTGCGATATTTTTTGCCGCTTCGCGATAAGCATTGAACGCCGGATACCATTTTGCATTGTCGATAGCCGTACCGCCATCAACCGCAAAGGGCTCTGCAATGATGAGCTTGAGGTCGGGAAATGAGCCAAGGGTCAGATCGAGCAGGTTACGTAGATCTTCTTCGTATACCGCAACGGTGCCTTTATAATCGTGGGTGAGTGTATGCCAGAAGTCATTGACCCCGATCATAATGCTCAGCAAGTCGGGCTTTAAATCGATGCAGTCCTCTTTCCAGCGTTTTGCCAATTGGTGCACTTTGTTACCGCTGATGCCACGATTGTAACACTGCCAATTTTTTGCCGGCTGCTTACCAAGCAATTCAGAAACGATAAGGCTTACGTACCCATTTCCCAGGCTATGCGGTCTGTTTGCTTGCTGGTTTTCCTTGTCCCGTCCCGCATCGGTGATCGAGTCACCCTGAAAAACAATCACGTTGTGATCGTCTGAGAAAGCTTCGAAATCTAAATCTTCCATCATACCAGGCAGGCTAAGTCCCAGGCCGGCGCCCAATGCAGATTGCTTGATGAATTGACGGCGTGAGTGTTTCATAATTGTAGGGTGATGGGTGGAACACATGTGCACGAAAACAGGCTTGAGGTGTTAATGTTAAGGAGTTTGGTCTAGAAAAACCTGAATTATTTGTGCAAAGGCAGCCGGGTTTTCCCACGGTACGCGGTGACCCGCATCGGGTACAACGTGGTGTTGTATTGTGGGGCATGACGCGGCCATACGGTTGCCCAGTTCCTGATAGCGTGTGTCGCGTGCTCCGGAAATAAATACAACGGGTGGGTTTGTCAGCAGTGCGAGTTTGGGGAGTAGATTGGTTTGCCGGCCTTTTGAAAAGCGGACAAACGTATTCGCTATAGCCTGCCGATCCAACCGACTGGTATCCCGGGCGACTGGATTGGGTATCCCATCGAAGACGGAGAGCGCATCCCAGTCAGTAAACAACGTATCCCACGATTCCTGTAAAAATCGATTGCCCCAGGCTGTGTCCCAGGCAAGTTGTTTTTCTCGCTCGCCTTTTGTCTCAAGTCCCGGGTGTGCGGCAACCAACATGACACCGGCAAACAAGGTTGGATTAGCAAGAAGTGCATGCAGCGCCAGACGGCCGCCAAGTGAATACCCGAGTAACCATTGAGGGGCATCGTGGCGTGCTACCTCGCTACAAAAGTGATCGGTCCAGGTGTCAAAATCTGTGGCTGTATTTTTCCATAAACTGGGGCACTTGAGTTCGATGGGGCGTCCCTTGTATGTCCAGGTAGTGGCAAAACGCTCCCAGACCGATGGGGTTTGTAGATTCCCATGTAAACACCAGAGCGTCATGTGTTTTAGGCAGCGGGAAGGGTAATTTTAAACGTAGTACCCGAACCAAGTGTACTTTCGAGTTCGAGGGTGCCGTTGTGTCCCTGGGTTATGATGTCAAAACTGAGCGAGAGCCCGAGGCCCGTTCCGCTACCTGCTGCTTTGGTGGTAAAGAAGGGCTCAAAAACGCGTTCGCGTACCCGTTTGGGAATTCCGGGGCCATTGTCTGTGACGTGAATTTCTACGGCTCGGGCCAGTTTCTTTGTTTTGACGGTAAGTTCAGGTTTATACGATGCGTCGCCTTTTTCCACTTTCTCCTGCATGGCAAAGAAAGCGTTATTGAAGAGGTTGATGAGGACGCGTCCGATTTCCTGCGGTACAATTTCTACTGTGCCGGCATTTTCGTCAAATTCCTGGGTAATCGATGTGTTGAAGGTAGACGATCGCGCGCGCATGCCATGGTAGGCCAGGTTAATGTATTCCTCAATTAGTGCATTCAATTCAACTTCTTGGCGGGTTCCTTGCGAGCCGCTTGCATGCTGCATCATGCTGTTTACAATGCTCGCCGCACGTCGGCCGTGTTTGGTAATATGCCGCGCATTTTGTTTGAGATCGTCAATGATATCTGTCGCATCTTCACCATCCTGCAACGCTTCGTCTAGCTCTTCGGCCAATTCGATGGAGATCTCGGCAAAGTTATTTACAAAATTGAGCGGGTTTTTAATTTCGTGCGCAATGCCGGCTGTCAGTTTACCCAACGATGCGAGTTTCTCTGACTGCACGAGTTGGGATTGTGTTGTCTCAAGATGTTGTAAGGTATCCGCCAGTTCTTTGTTTTTTGACTCCAACTGCTGGAAGTCGTGGTACCGGGCAAAGGCAACCGAAAAGGTCGCAGCCAACATCTCAAGGTGATCAGTTTGCGCTTTTTTTAATGGGTGTTGGCTGCCGACAAAAAGGTGGCCATAGACAAACGGCACAAACGTCAGGTGCGCGCCTCCCAGAACGGCTTCTTCAAAATGATCTTTGTCTTCCGGTAGCATCACCTCTTGTTCGATCAGAAATTTTGCCCATGCATCGTATCCGTTTTGATCCCATTGATCTGTATACACTTTGCCTGTGCGCCACGCGCTGACGGCTTCGGGGAATGTCGATAACCCACGAAAAGGAATAGTAAATGGATCGAAGGTTGTCCCATCGTTGCGAGTAAGGAAAACCTGCAGGGTCGCTTTGGTGTCATCAACCAGGATGATACCACATCGAATGAAAGTTATTCGGGCATTTCTGAGCTCGTTCCAGAGCAGGGAGCTGATGTTGTTGAGGTCGCTGGTCGACTCCATAGATACAATCTCAGCCCTGAGCCGGCTAACCGAGGCATCTTTTTGCGCGATGTTTGCCCTTTTTTCGGCTTCCTGTAAATCGAGTAGCCTTGTATACGTCAGCTCGAAGGTGTTGGCCATTTTGCGAAGAATGGCGATTCGATTTTCATCGAGCGCGCGTGCGGTGAGGCCATAATCTACTACAGCAAGAGAGCCATGCTTCATGAAAACCATGGTCCACACGATCTGTGGCATACTGAGCAACGCTTTCTGGCGTTCAACAGGTAACTGGCTGTATTCTGAGTGGGTGAAGAGGTGCTTATAGTAGCTTTGCAGGATATTATCTTTGAGATCGATAACCACAAAAGCAGACTGGTCGCGCCATCCCCGGATAATGTTGTTATATACAGGATGATCGAATGCCGGCACGTAAAAGCTTTCTCCCACGCGTTGCCCATTTTCGCTATACCGCCATACCTCACTATCTTCCGTTTCCGGATCGATGATAGCAAGCGCACACGTCTGGTTGTCGAATCCGAGGCCCAGAAGTTCTTCAAACACAAGGGCAATGAGTTCGGCCATTTCTTCACTGCTACGCATCTGCATGGTCCTGAGCCGGATGCGGTCCAACGACTCTTCAACTTGCAGCATGTGCTCAGCTTGCGCAAGCCGTTCTTTGGTTGCGGCAAGTTCTGATATAAGATCAGCGCGTTCTGCTTGATGTGGTGGTTTTTTCATCATCGATGGATGAATTGGTGACGAACCAATCAGTCATCTTTTAGCATGTCGTGCATGCAGGACTGCGTTGGGAATTACAGATGCAGTCTCAGTATGCTTCGTGCATCAGGGCTGCACGGGGTGTCGGTATCTTGCGGGTGGCCCTAACTTAAGAATAATCCGCGACCCGTGCCCTGTTCAGTCGTTGTCATGCGATGCCGGAGGCAATGGTTCAGTCATTGGACAGCATGACCTTATGTTATTAATACCGTTTTTTGATTAAACATGGCTCACCTTGCCGCAATACGATGCGCGCATTTTAGACCCACTGGTTAACACGATGCCTTTGCAAAACTACATGTGGAGAACTTCTTCTGTTTTGGGTTAGTGGTCAATTTGTATGTGTTGGTGTAGGTAAATATGCCTAAGTATATGTGCGCTAATAGTTAGTATGTATTAACTTAAGTATTTGCTTTAAAACAACTACATAAACAGACATCCAGGGTATTAGATTACCAGTTGGTAGCATGAAAGGCGCTGGAATCTGTTGATGCTGTGTGGTATTTATACGTATCGATTCTGTATTCTGAATTGGTGCTATTCGACATAACTATTACGCATGGGCTAAGAAGGGGCTGTCGTGCGAAAACGTAAACAGAGATGCTTGATAAAATAGAACACGGCGATGTACTGGAATTGCGGATAAATCGCCCACCTGTAAATGCACTCAATCTTGCGATGCTTGAGATGCTGATGGAGGGCATTCAGCGAGGCGAAAAGGAGGCGCGTGCACTGGTAATATCCGGGCAGTCTGGCATGTTTAGTGCCGGCCTGGATGTTCCAGCTCTGCTACAGCTTGATCGCCAGGAGACATCTGTCTTTCTTGCTTCTCTTTTTAAGGCGATGGAGACCATTGCGCGTTGTGCTGTGCCTGTTGCATGTGCCATGACAGGGCATAGTCCCGCCGGCGGGACGGTGCTTGCAATTTTTGCCGATTACCGGGTGATGTGCCGGGGTAAATACCGGGCCGGATTGAATGAAGTGCAGGTTGGACTTACCGTGCCTGAAACCATTCAGCGTGCCATGATGCGACTCACTGGACCCAGGAAGGGGGCATTGTTGATGACCGCCGGCAAATTGATGTTAGCCGAGGAAGCCCACGAAGTCGGATTAGTAGACACATTGGTCGATACACCTGAAGCCGTTGTACAAGATGCGGTGGCCTGGTGTAATAGCCTGCTGAAATTGCCACCCAGGGCCATGTTGTCGACGCGCGCCATAGCGCGGGCCGATCTCATCGCGCTTTTTGATGAAATGGGTGACCGTGATATTGAGCGTTTTGTCGATGGGTGGTATGAAGAGGAGACCCAGCAGGCGATGCAAGCGCTGGTTGCACGACTTGGCAAGTAATTAGACCAACGCGTCGAGTCCTTCGACAAGCCGGCGCACACCAGCTTCAACCGTTTTTTTCTGTAGCGCACCGTAGGCCACCCGGAGATAACATCCATCGTCCATTCCAAATGCTGTGCCTGGGATGACGGCTACTTTGTGCTGTTTGATGAGTGCTTCGGCTAGCTGTAGCGCGTGCATATCCGTGTTAATTTTTAGAAACAGGTAAAACGCACCATTTGTCTGTGGTGTTGTGCATTTATGCGCGATGCTGGCCAGTTGCGAGACTGCTTGATGGCGCACTTCTTCTAATCCGTTTAAGAATGAGCGCGGATAGGCAGCACCTGTTTCAAGAGCACCTATAGCAGCAAACTGGCTGACAACCGTAGCATTGATCAGGTTAGTATCCTGCGCCTTTTCGATGGCCAGTTGTAGTGATTTTGGTGCTACCATGTAGCCGATACGCCAGCCGGCAAAGCCGTATGATTTTGACAGGGAATAGATAGAAATGGTATGCATAGCGCTATCTGCAATGCTGCCTGGTGAGAAATGTGGCGTACCGCCATACGTGAAGTATTCGTAAGCTTCGTCGCTGATATGAAAGATAGACTCTTGTCTGCAAATCTCGTTTATGCGGCGTAAAACCTGTTCGGGGTATACAGCGCCTGTTGGATTGTTGGGCGAGTTGGTGACGATCGCCCTGGTTTTTGGAGTGATGGCTTGTTGCAGGGCTTCAACGTCTATTTGGTAATTTTCATCTACCGGGACGAGCACAGGTTTGCATCCTAACATGGTAATGGCCATTTCATGGTTGAAATAGCAGGGCGCAAACAAAATGATTTCGTCTGCCGGCTCGGTTATGGCGAAGAGTGCGTTTAGGAAGGCCATGTTACCGCCGGCTGTTACAACCAGGCAGTGATCTTCGGTTAGTTGGATTGCATTATCAATTGCTAGCTTCTCATGGATT
Organism: Rhodothermales bacterium; assembly: GCA_965263205.1. GTDB lineage: Bacteria > Bacteroidota > Rhodothermia > Rhodothermales > JAHQVL01 > JBCCIM01. The sequence goes on along the minus strand of CBDHHF010000025.1, from coordinate 384,157 downwards.
GCCGATTTAAGCGGTGCTATGCCCGAGACTGGTGCATAGAGGTGGTTACGCACATCTGTCCAGATTTGCTCTGTTTTTGCTATTGTTGCCTGAGGTGGGGGGTAGTGTACTACGCCCTGGCCCAGTGAAATGGTGCCTTCGTTTTCTCGAATAAGAGAGGCAATATGTGGGATAATTGGGTCCTGTACCCGGTGCATTCGTTGGGAAGCCATGGTCCTGTAGGCTGGTGCAAGCGCTGTGAGGTGGCAAGATAGCAACCGTTTAGCTGGTATACTTTTCTATCAGCAGGGGACTGGAGATGCTGAGTGAAAAAATATTCTGTTTCCAGTTCAAACAGCGCGATTTCTATATGCAATGCCAGGTGAACAGTTTGTAGATTCCAGTAGATATGCTCCCCTTTGCAGAAAAGAAAAATTATGAACCGCATAGCGTCTGTTGCAGAAATTCGTAGCCATTTCCCAGCATTAACACGTAAACATAATGGGTATCCTGTAGCCTATTTTGATGGCCCAGGTGGGACACAGGTACCTCGTGTGGTGGGTGATGCGATGACGGATTACATGTATAACCACAATGCCAATACCCATTGGGCATATCCGGCGAGTGCTGAAACAGATCAAATGCTGGATGAGGCCAGGCAAACGTTTGCTGATTTTCTACATGCCAAACCGAATGAAATTGCATTTGGGGCAAACATGACGAGCCTTACGCTGCACATTGGGCGGGCTATAGGTCAGGATATGCAACCGGGTGATGAACTGATTGTGACTGAACTCGACCATCATGCGAATGTTGATACCTGGCGACGGATGGCAAAAGAGCGTGACATGGTAGTGAAGCAGGTGAAAATGGACCCGGCATCTGGTCAGATTGATTGGGATGATTTTCGATCATTGGTTTCTGCTCGCACCAAAATGATAGCGTTTGGTGCTGCTTCCAACGCGCTTGGAACGGTCAATGATGTGAAGCAGGCTACTGACCTGGCGCATGATGCCGGCGCCTACGTGTTTGTTGATGCTGTTCACTATGCGCCCCATAAGCTTGTCGATGTTGCTGCGTTTGGTTGCGATTTTCTAGCGTGTTCTGCTTATAAGTTCTACGGGCCACACGTTGGTATTCTTTACGGCAGGCATGCGTTGATGGAAAAACTGGATGTTGCTCGCCTGGTGCCGGCGCCCAATCAAAATGCTGAGCGATTCGAAACAGGTACGCAAAACCATGAGGGTATAGCAGGTGCCGCTGCTGCTGTTAACTTCCTTGCAGACTTACATCCTGATCCTTCGTTGGATCGGCGCTTGCGGTTGGCGCTGGTTTATGAAGCGCTCGATCAGCGCGGACACGATCAGGTAACCCGGCTGTGGCAAGAACTTGCTGCGATGCCACATGTAACTGTGTATGGTCCCGGGCCAGCGCAGGCCAGAACGTCCACAATTTCGTTTACCGTATCTGGCATGCGAGCTGAAGCAGTGACCAGGCAACTGGCTGAGGTTGGGGTGTTCACATCGCATGGTGATTTTTACGCAACTACTGTTGTCGAACGTCTAGGTCTTTCGGATGAAGGACTCGTTCGGGCGGGCTGTGCGTGTTATACATCCGACGACGAAGTTGACCGTTTGCTAAGCCATGTTCGAAAAATGCTATAATTCGCGTAAGCATTTGTTTATTTGAGACTTAAGTCGCCTCTGGTTTGAGAAATTATTGTTATTGTAAGTTATTGTTTTTAAATGGTTTATGTAAAATGAAATCGATTCTCGCACTGCGTACTGTTTTTAGCTGTATAACTACACGATTTAAGGGCTGAGAAGGGCTTGATTTTCTTGATATTATCTTCATATTTGATGGGTAAATGACCCGGAATTCGATGGCAGATCTCCAATTGGGAATCATGAAAAAAAAGAAGACGAGCAGGTTGCATCACGTCCTTGTTGGGATGCTGCGAACCCTGGTCTTGGGTTTGCTTATAGTTTTTGTCCCTGCTTGTGGAGCACAGCCGGCAGAGGTTCCACAGGTGTTACCATTGGCGGGTGCCGCTGTTGATGCAGCAGCAGATTTTGGTGTTCTCGTTGAAAGACTGTCCGGCGATGGAGGCTACTTTGATACAGACAATCTGATTTCCAACGAGTCGTCGTATTTGCATGTTATTCCACGACTGAACCAGCTTGGATTAACAGGTGGTGCGTACCTGGGCGTTGGGCCAGATCAAAACTTCTCCTATATCGCGCATCTAGAACCTGAGCTTGCCATCATTTTAGATATCCGAAGAGACAACATGCTCACGCATCTGTTCTTTAAGGCGCTTTTTGAATTGTCGGATAATCGCGTGGCATTTTTGAGAAATCTGTTTGCACGCGCTGCCTATGCTGAAAATGAAGCCGCCACCGCATTAACTGCCCCGGCATTGCTCGAGATGGTGTCTGAGGCTGAAAAATTGGAAGTTGGCGTACAAGAAGCTATCCGTGATGCGGTATTACAACAAGTGCGGCAGTCAGGTGTGGCGTTAGTAGACGCTGATTTTGTTAAAATTGCGCAGATCCATGCTGAATTCATTGCACAGGGGCCGGCACTGCGATTTACCAGCCATGGCAGAGCCCCTCAGTCCTATTATCCTACATATGCTCAATTGGCAACAGAAACCACCCTTTCGGGGGAATATGAGAGCTTTCTTGCTGCTGAAGTTTATTTTCAGCGATTGAAGACAATGCAGGAAGAAAACAGGGTGATACCTGTTGTGGGTAATTTTGCTGGATCAGCCGCATTGCCTGCTATTGCAGCATACCTAAAAGAAATGGAATTGGAAGTGCATACCTTTTATACTTCCAATGTTGAGTTTTATTTGATGCGTAATCAGCAAATAAACGTGTTTGCATCCAATGTAGCACAGTTACCGCTAGTGCCAGAAAGTGTATTTATTCGCAGTTATTTTAACCGATGGCGCGCAGGGCATCCATTGAGTGTGCCTGGTTATGGAAGTACACAATTAATGCAGCCAATTGGTACGTTACTTTCGATGGAAAACATAACATATCGTGAATTAATATTGCGCGATGTTTTTGATTATTGAGTGGTTTAAGTATTTGTAAATAAAGAATTTATGGACATTGTTGAGTTGGTGTGTTTGGCTGCCAAAATCCCTTCTTTTAGTACGTTTGAGGAACGTATACATGACTTTGTGAAAGGGTTTTTTGATACGTTAAATTATGTAAATTTAATTGAAATAAAAGATAATAATTTACTCGTACTGATTGACGGTGATAATCGCTTGAAGCCGGTTGCTGTTACAGCACATTTGGATAAAATAAACCATTATGGTGTTGCGTTTCCTGACGAATTATTTGTAGAAGTTGTAGATGGGCAGATCCGCGGTCAAATGGATGACGCAGCCGGCATCGGGTTGTGCCTGAACCTTGTGCAGAAGGCCGCGCATGGCCAGTTTCCACCCTTACTTATTCTGTTTTCAGAAATGGAAGAAAGTATGGGGCTAAGACAACACCCGCATCTACTCAAAAACCATGGCAGTCATGTCGGGCCACAGATAGGTGCAAAGCGTTTGTCTGAATACATCATTGCAAATAACCTGCAACCTGCGACCTTTATTACCCTGGATACAACGCCTGTTTTTAAGGGAGAGCCTGGTGTTGCATTGTACACAGAGGCATGGTCAAAAGGTGATTTTAAGCCTTCTGAAGCTGTTTTGGCTAAGCTTGAAGCGTTGAAAACCTTTATTTGCACAAAAGACCAGCACATTCGTCTGGCGAACGGGACCAATGATTACCAGGTGTATGGCACCTACTTTAGTAATCCGGCACAGGGTGATATTCCAAGTATAGCAATCGAGCCGGCAATCTATCCGTACCATCAAATAGGAGAAGGCGTTTTTATAGATGACATGAATCGAATAGCCGATTTGTTAGCGTCTTTGTTGCTTAATTTTGACTTTACTTTTGCGAATTAAGCCTGGTTTAGCCTTTGTTTTTGGTAAGATCAACAAACTCTGCTTCAGTGGTGCTTTTGAGGCTTAGAATTGCATTAATTTGGTCGTAGAGCCGCTTCTGCTTGAGTGGTTTAGGGAGCACGCCTGACAACACACCGTCTGCAACGCGGCTCCCAATCATCGGCATCAGTACAATAGGAAGATCTTTGTTACGCTGTCGAATTTGATGGGCCAGGGTCAGGCCATCGAGGACGGGCATGTCCATGTCGATGAGTGCAATGTCACATACGTGTCCTGCGGCATGCCACCGCATAGCTTCGGGACCGTTTGCAAATACGGTTGTCTGCATGCCCCAATTTTTCAACTGATGGTTGAGAAAGCGTCGTACGTTGACGTTGTCATCAACCACGAGGGCATGTTTGCCGATAAACCAGGGTTTGCCCTGGAGTGGGATGATTTGCTTGCCGGCTTTTTGTACCGTCAGAACAAATTGAAAAACAGCGCCTTGCCCTTCGCTGCTTTCAGCCCAGATCTTTCCGCCAAGCAATGTGCATAAACGGGTACTGATCGTCATGCCGAGTCCAATGTTATGCTGTGATTTGCGCAAGACATCAGAAAGTGAATGTTCGAACAGGCCGGCAATTTGATCGGGTGGGATTTGTGGCCCACTATCCTGTATCGAGAAATACACCACGTAGCCTTCCGACGTTTTCTCCAGCAATTTGGCTGTTATGTAAATTTCTCCGTCATTGGTACGCTGTACCGCGTTAGATAGCAGGTTCAAAATGATTTGTTTGATCCGAACCGGGTCGGATACAATAGAAACAGGAATACTTGGATCTATCGTGTAAGAGACTTCAATGTTTTTCTGGGCGATTCGGTTGATGACCAGGTCGAAGGCATCTTCGATACAATCTCGAAGGACAAATGGCTTTTCATTGAGTTCGATATCACCCGATTCAATGTTGGAGAAGTCGAGGATGTCGTTTGTAATCGAAAGCAGCGACTCTCCGGAAGAGCGAATAGAATAGACAAAGTCGCGCTGGTGGCTGTCGAGTGGAGTATCGTCCAGCTTGCTCGCCATTTCGATGATACCTTGCATGGGTGTCTGGATTTCGACACTCATACTATCAAGAAACGCCGATTTGGCCTTGGTTTCTGTTTCTGCCACTTCTTTGGCAAGGCGGTGGGCATCTTCAGCAAGGCGAAGGTCTTTTGCTTCGTCTTCTAGCTGTCGCATTTGGAGTTGCAGCGCCTGGGTCTTTTTGATGTACTGCTCGCGATCCTGGTACGTACGTTCTTCGATAAGGGATTGAATTTTTTTCTCGCGTTCTGCAATCCCACCAAGTAATTTGCTTTTGGTACCGCCAACAAAGGCAATAGACCACAGGCCGAGTAGCGAAATGCTGCGCGAAAACAGGTCGTAGGATTCGATCGTCATGCCATGACGAAACCAGTACCCGCCCGTTATGAATAGGGTACACAGGCCGGCAAGCATCAAGTTGTTCTGCTTGCTTGGGATCCAGAGTGAAAGGATAAACAGGCTCTGATACAGAATGCCTCCCGTGTTGAAGCCGGGAAACAGCAAATCTGCTATAAAGAGTAAAGACGCAAGCAGGATTGCGACAAAACGCAAAGTGCTTTCTCCTAATTGCTGGAGCTTGATCATGAGGCTGCCGGCGAAATACGACAAATAATTACGCAGATGCGTTAAGTATCGGCAGTTTGTCTGAAAGCAGAAGCAGGGCTTCCGTCATTTTCTGGATACTAACGGGCTTTTCGATCCAGGGTAGATGTTGGAGTTCAGGCTGGTTACGCTTCTGTTGCTGCTGGTCGTCCGAAAGAACGATTGTTGCCAACGTTGCGTGTTGTGCCTGGAGCAGTAGATCAGCCAATTTTGCGGGGTCTATATCTGGCAAATCTGCATCAAGCAAAAGAACATCGAACGGTTTATCGTTCAAAGACTGAAGCAGACGCTGGAAATTTGTGACAGCTTGAACGGTGTGGCCAAATCGGGAGAGCATTTTAGATACAATGCGCTGGTCAAAGGCATTGGTTTCCGCCAGTAAGAAGCGCATTGTAGGCAGTTGCGTAAACGACTTGGCTGGAGCCTCTCTGGTTTTATTGGCGGCTGGCATCTGGTCATTAAATGCTACCTCTAGTTTTTTCAAGAGGCGCGAATATCTCACAGGTTTTGCGCTGACAATGACTTGTTTTGCGTGGTCAATGCGCTCGCCAATAGGAAGCAAAACCACTGTTGCAACCTGCCTGCTTTGGTCTTGAATCCATTTTTCAAACCTGGAATCAGTTTCCAACAACGCCTGGTCTGTGATGATGACATCTGGTGCGTGCATGGCAAACCAGGGTTCATTGCGGTCTGTTTGCGATGTGCTGTATACGAGGAAACCCGATTGTTTTAGCTGTTTCTCGAGGGTTCGTCGCAATGTATTGTTGATGACAAACAAAAATGCTTTACGTCCTCGAACAACCTGGGACCAGGGTAATTGGTTGTCTTGAGCGGTAGCTTTTGTTTGAATGGTAAAGAAAAACGTTGAGCCTTCGTGTTCTTTGCTTTCTACCCAGATTTCGCCACCCATGATTTGGCAAAGCTGTGCACAAATGGAAAGGCCGAGTCCTGTACCGCCAAATTTTCTCGTTGTAGACGCATCTACCTGGGAGAAGGCGCTGAATAGCCGGCTTATTTTGTCGTCCGGAATGCCAATTCCTGTGTCGCGGACGGCAAACTGCAACGTGACGCGTTCCCCTTTGACGGATTTAACACTTGCAGAGACAACGATCTCACCTTCCATGGTAAACTTGACTGCGTTTCCTAGAAGATTGATCAGGATCTGTCGAAGCCGCGTCGGATCACCGAGAATTACGGTTGGCACATCGGGCTGGCTGTCATAGATTAACTCAACTTTTCGGCGGAGCCTGTTTGCAACCAAGCCGCAGGCCTCCTCAATGCAGTTGTGGAGGTTGAAGGCGTGTTCTTCCAACTGAATCTGGCCGGCCTCAATTTTGGAAAAATCGAGGATGTCATTGATAATCGACAAAAGTGATTCGCCAGACGAGCGAATGGTTTGCACGTAGTCTTTCTGTTCCTCATCCAGTCCGGTATCGAGCAACAGGCTAGCCATTCCAATCACACCGTTCATCGGCGTGCGGATTTCATGGCTCATGTTAGCGAGAAACTCAGATTTTGCGCGCGTTGCTGCTTCTGCCTGCTCCTTGGCATCACGCAACTCTTCTTCATCCTGTTTGCGTCGCGTAATGTCCCGGTTGATCGAGACGAGGCCTTTAAGTTTACCCGTTTTGTCATAAATGGGCTTCAGGGTGCTATCACCCCAGATGGGATCACCCTGCTTTATGTAAAGCCATCCTTCGTAGACGCATTGCCCTTCAGTTTTGGCTTTCTCCAAAATCTCGGCAGCACGCGTGTTGCCTGTATGGCCAATTTCAAAGAAGAGAGAAAAATGCTGCCCAATGGCCTCTTCGTTTGAATATCCTGTAATTCGCTCCGCTTCCTTATTCCAACTGGTGATGTGCCCCTTGTCATTGATCGTGTAGATCACAAAACCTGTTGTGCCTTCCAGGATCAGGCGAAGGCTTTCGTCCTGCTCTTTCAGTAGATCTTCTGCCAAATTGCGCATGGCAATTTGTTCTGCAAGGATCTCGGAAAGGGATAGCAGGTCTGCGTCTGAGAGATCGTGTTTGAAGTGCTCAATTTTGAGCGCCGCGATGGAATGCTTGATGTTATTCAGTACAATAGCCTTTTTGGTGGCCTCGTGCTGCAAGATGGCATTTACGCGGATTAATTCCTGCGTGTTGAGCTGCATGGAGTCGTGCAGGAATTCCTGCACAACGTCGTTTTGCTCATAGGTTGTGCTGATGAGTGTGAGGAGATTGGACAACCCCTTACTCATTGGCGCATCGTCACCCAGGGTTTTTTCGATCTGGCTTTTAAGGAGCGGGTGCGGGTGCATCTAGCTATAGGTAGGAAGACAAACAATCGACGGGCTGGTGGCTCTTTCGAATATCGAAAATCACACACCGGTGCAATATCTTCTAGTATCAGCTAGTGCAGTTGGTAAATTAAGTTTTCGGACGCCTATATATAGAATCGCGCGGAAGGAGGAGGAGAAAGGCACGCTAGATCGATGGCCAGCGTACCTTGTGAACTGTCATTCTTCGGAAGGTGGAACGAGAGTTGCCTCGCCGCCCAAAGCCATTTTCCCTCCGCAATACACGTAGATGCGTGCCTTAACAAATTTACGCTTCTCAATTTTCTCAGCAATTTTTACTTCGACCGTGATTTCGCTATCTACGGGCACGGGACGCACAAACTTGGATGAAATGGCAACTGCAACACTCCCATAACCGGGAAAATCTTTGCCTAGCACTTTGGAAACAACGGCGAGCAAAAAGACGCCATGCACAATGGGGCGTTCAAAATCGGTAGATGAGGCAACGTAGTCGGGATCTACGTGAATTGGATTGTCGTCTCCAGAAACTCTTGCAAAGTCGTGAACATCGTCGGCCGAGATAAAACGGGTGAACGCGTAGGTGTCGCCCACTTGCAAAGACTGGTAGGTATGTTTGATGTCGGCCATAAAATTGAATGCGTTATTGGTGTTTGAAAAGGAGCCGGCAAGGGCCTGCGGTAAAAAACAAAAACTAACCGGTAAAAACCAACTTCTGATCCCGGCCTTTTTTGCGGTCACCACCAGCTGAATTTTTCACCCTTTATCTATGATCGTATCGGGTCTATGGCAGCGTTGTGTCGTAAGAAACACGCTGTTCAGGCTACCGTTACAATTTGGCTCAAGCATGTTGCCCCTGGCGCATGTCAATTTTGGCGCATCTTGCTCGCCCACTGACCACCCATTTGATGACCACCCCGAGCGAAGGAGATTCTGAAAAACAGCCGGCAACCGGTATTGTAGGCTGGTTCGAGCGGACATTCAGCGAGGAAACGAGGACCTTGATGACAACCTGGGGCCGGCGGATATTGATGCTGGGGGTTGTGGTGCTGTTGATTCGATCACTGTATGGTGTAGGATGGGCCAACGTTTGGGAGGATATTCCAACACAGCCGCTTTTTTACCTGATATTTGTGGGTATGTATCTCGGATTACCCGTTGCTGAGTCGTTTATCTACCGTATTATCTGGGGGGCTTCTTTTTCTGATATTTTCCCCGTGCTCATAAAAAAACGGGTTTTTAATAAAGAGGTACTGAACTACTCCGGCGAAGCAAATCTGTTTTTGTGGGCAAAAGACAAGTTAGACAAGTCCAGGCGCGAGATCTTAGTTGATATAAAGGACAATACGATTGTTTCGTCGCTCGCCTCTATGCTTGTTTCGTTAACGTTACTGAGCACCTTTTTGTTGATCGGCGTAATTCCGTTTGAGCTGTTGCTTGGTAAGGTACATGTAGGTTGGATTTTGGGAGGCGGCTTCTGTTTGGCCATGCTAATCGCACTCGCGATTCGATTTCGTAAGACTGTTATTTCTTTACCGGCACGAATTATACGAACGCTATTTGGGATTCACATTGGCCGGCTATTATTTGTACAATCGCTCCAGATTTTGCAATGGATGACCGTGATGCCAGACGTGCCCATTGTTGCCTGGTTTATTCCGTTATCTGTACAAATAGTAACCCAGCAGATCCCATTTATGCCTTCTAAAGACTTGCTTGTGGCTGCTGCTGCCCCAGCTTTTGCAGGATGGATTGATGTATCTGCTTCGGGTATGACAAGTATGTTACTGGTGACGGCAGCTCTCGACAAGCTCGTCAATTTTGTGTTATTCAGCTACTTGAGCATCAAAGGAAAGTAGCCGGCTATTTTTTGGTAACGCTGCGTGCCGTATTTTATCGGCCCACCAACACCATTCAATTTTGTGAAAAACGCTGGTTAGTGCAGTGGCATCGGATTCCGTAGCATATAAAAAAGCAACCAAAGCGATTGGGATTACCTTCCTGGTTTACGCCTTGCTTGTAGCAACCCACCTGGGCGAATTTTGGCCGTTTAGTATCTACCCCATGTTCTCGCAAGCTGGTAACCCCTGGAGCCGGTCTATTGTGCGGGACTTATCAGATTTGCCCGAAGACGGTGCTGTGCCGTGGCAAATTGTGGATAGCGAAACGCTGCCAGGCAAGCCGGTTGCACTGGATGATCACGGCGTTGATCCTATCGATCTTGCCAACTTTGTGTCTAAAACCGAAAAATGGGATGCTGATCGGGTTGAGGGATTGCGGAATATGTTCAAAGCCAATCAACTGGCCGAACAAAGGCTGCTCGTTTTCCGAGCCGGCGGCGAAATGAATGCACAGGATTCTGTTGTGCTTCATTTTGAACCTTACGTGCTTATTGATGCACAGGGTGCACAAGTTAATCCCACTTTGCCACGATAAACCACCAGATATACCGTGTCTTTGATTTCCAAGATTAGTCGCGAATTATTCGATTTTGAGCGAGAAGAAACGCAGGGAGAGCTGGTGTTTTTCAAGCTTTTCGAGCTGTTCATTATTGGCAGTACCATCCACATGGCCTGGGATTGGGGGTTTTATATCCTCCGTATCAGCGACCTTGTATTGCCCCTTGGCATCGCAAATTATGTGGATGTATCTGTCTTTTTCGGTAATGGTTCATCGCTGGTCATTGCCGGCTTAATTTCAATTTTTTGTCTGCTTGGCTTTTTTCGCATCAACAAATACAGCTACCTGGTTGCCTTCCTGTTGCTGCACCTTCAGTTTGCTACGCGGTACACGCTGGGCGAAATCCCACATAGCTCCAACGTCGTTGGAATGACGCTATTGGGCTTTGCTACAGCGATGGTCGTGTTTTCTGATTCTCGCGTGCGGCGGCGCTTTACCATGGGCTATACCTATTTCTTCGTTGGATTGGGGTATACCATGGCCGCGATCTGCAAGCTCATCGGAACAGGTATTTTCTGGTCAGATGGCCGGCATCTGTGGATCTGGATTCACGAAAAAGCCGTGGATGCCATGGGGTATACCGGTTTGCTTGATTACAACTTCTTGCAGGAGTTTGCCCTGAGTAGCTTTTCCTTTGCAACCCTCATCTTGACTTTTGGCCTGCTTTCCGAATTCTTTGCCTGGGTCATGTGGTGGCGTAAACCTCGTATGCTGGTTGTCCTTGCAGTGCTGGCATTGCACATGGGGATTTATCTGGTGATGAACATCATGTTCTGGCATACCTTCTTCGAGCTCATTTTGCTCGCTTTTCCTTTTGCAAAATGGATCGACATGTTTTTGGCAAACCGGACCAATAAAGTGCAATCCATGGCTTTGTTTGCACGATGACGCCCTGCGTCTCCGGCACGTGATTTAACAGACTGCCCATTTCTCCGATACCACTTCGGTAAAGTACGCCCCGTGCGTGCTGTTGTATAGTACAATGTAGCCTGTGGTAGTGAGATGGCAGACAAGTCGCCGGTGTTGGCACGTCCCCACATCCCCAAAGCATCAACCCGTATTGAAGACGCATCTGCGGCCATTGCAGATGTTAGGGACCAGTTGGATACGACAAGCCTTGCCGGCGTTATGTTGTGCTGTTCTACCGCCCATGATTTTCAGGCATTAGGGCCGGCTATAGCTGCTTCATTCGATTGCCCGGTCTTCGCCCTTAGCACAGCGGGCGAGCTTCACTTTGGTCATGATCAATACAGTATTATTGGACTTGGATTCCCGGCTTCCTTGTTTGATGTGTTGGCTGTTCATGCATGGCCTGTAAATCAAACAGCAGCTGCAGCTACTGCACTAAAGAGGCACAATGGTGGACGTCTTGATGAACGGCAACACTTTGCCCTTGTTGGTTTTGATGGCCAGGCGTATCAAAGCAAAGCATTCCATACGTTGGCTACAACATTCGACAAGCTAGTGTTTGCAGGTGGTGCAGCCGGGAGCGTCGATGGGAAAGGTTATGTGTATGCAGCCGGCCAATTCAAGCCTGGGTACGCCTCCTGTATCGTGCTGGGCTCTCGTGTACCCTTTGAAGTGTTTTCTGTGGACATACACGGTGAGGATCCCCACGGATTGGATTACCAGCTATTGCAGGAATATCTGAAACAACGGATGCCCGATATATTATTTAGTCTTGGGTTTGAAGAGGTTGATTACCGGGGCCGGCCTGTGGTATCGGATTTCACTATCGAGGATGCGCTCAATGCGTTGAATATGAGCGGATTCAGTACGAACATGCAGTTTTATGGTAAAAACAGCCGCGTCCGAGGCATATCTGGGTTAGTTTTTGGTGCTTAAAACAGTCCGAGTTGTTTAGAGTCTGCTATGTACTGATCAAACGCTGCTTGCATTTTAGGGGTAAGCTGAAAGCGGGGGTGGGCAAACAGGTCGCGCCGGATGTATTTGTACCAGACGTAACGAAGCGTATCCAGTGGCGTGTTGCGCATGCGTCGCAGAAAATGATCGACCTCCCAGGTGTTCGCACCGTGAAACGCACGGATGTAGAGGTACGATTGGTCTTCTGGTAATTGCACGTACGACCTGCTCAGCCATTCGTTTACATAGACGGTATCCTCGGTGCGAGGCAATGCAGGGTAGCGGATGCTGTCATCACGCCGGTGCATGATGGTTGGGGGGACGCCATTGGGCAGGAGGCCGATGTAAGGGCGGTCAAAGTAAGGCGTCTTATCGACGTGCATGAGTGTGCCGGCCAGTGCGCAAGCATCATATCCTTTTTCTAGCACATCAACCTGTATCTGAATACGGTCCGGGTGGTACCAGTCGTCATCGTCCCACTGCGGTATGATAAACTCACCCGTCGCCATATCGAGCGCATCATTGCGCAACGCGCCAAGAATCAGATCGGGCGTACGCTCAATTTTTTTGTAACGTACTTCATCCGCTGGTACGTTCTCAAGGAGGGATGCCATGGGCGTGTTGCCGTTGTCCAGTATAACCAACTCCTTGTTTGGGTAGGTCTGCTGCTGGTAACACCAGATGGCGCGGGCGCACAGCGCAACCCGGTCGGCGGTTACCATTACACAGCTTACTTTGGGCAGGTGGGTAGACATAAAAAGGGATTCGAAATTCGGCGGATCAATTGAGAGCTAGCCACATACGCGCAAGTGGTCGGTTGTGTGCCTGCTTCTACCAGGTAACAGCACTCATTTATTGGGATTGTCACCATCGCATGGGCTGGTGCGTATCTAAAGAGTGACCTGAAAAGTGTGCAATCATTATACGGCTTGTTCATCATAGTGGCCGAAATTGAGACACGGCGTATGATGACTGAAGGTACGTGCTTTAAGTTATAGTAAATCTTTGTTAATTACTGTTTTTTATATACTTAGGACGTGTTTCTTGGGCTTTTGTATAGTGGGTTTGGCCCGCAGATCTTTTTATAATGATGTGTTGTAGAACCCACATGGTATTCATGTTGCATTCATCAGGGAGACCCTAACTCATCAGGAGGTTTCCCAATGCCACTAAAATTGATGCTGTTTTTCGTCTTTCTGATCGCGCTCGTTAGTCTTTTTACCACATCGTCTGATAATCTTCGTTACCAGGACGGTGTATTAATAGATGATTTCGAAAATTACACGGAGGGCGGCTTGCCTACCCAGTGGAAGTATATCGAGGGGAGAAAGCTGGTTTGGGTTGAGGATCGTCACATGCGTCCAAACGAACGCTTTTATGTAGTTCGCGAGGGGGGCAACAAGTTTTTGCGAGCCTATTCCAAAAGTGAAGCTGTGCACTTGACCATGGCCAACGACCGCGACGGTTTTGACTGGGATCTGCGGACGCATCCACATCTGTCGTGGGAATGGCGTGCTAATGAATTGCCGGCCGGTGCGCGCGAGGATAAGTCGCGCCTCAATGACGCTGGGCTTGGTCTTTACGTCTTTTTTGGTATGAAAGGCCGGCTGATTAAAAAACCTGAAGGCATTAAGTATACATACAGCAGTACGTTGCCTGTAGGGACGATTCTGAAGCAGGATCGGCTTCGCGTCATCGTTGTGGCTTCAGGTACACAAGATACCGGCCGCTGGATGAACGTTGAGCGCGATGTCATGGAAGACTATCGCCGTGCATTCAACAATGAGCCGCCTAACCGTCCCCATTCCATTCGCCTCTGGAGCGACTCGGATAATACGAGGGCGGTCGGAGAAGGTGATTTTGATAACATCAAGCTTCTGGAAGCACGCTAGTCTGTTGCTTGGTGGGTGCTTGATGGGCCACGCGTAAGCGAGGCTGCTCTTTATAAAAGAATTGGTGAGGGAGATGGGAAGAACGGTGGTTTGGAACTGGGAGATCCAGGTCAAGCCGGCAAATCCGCCTTCCCGTCTTCCTTTGTTTTTAAAAGCCTATGTATGGGAATTGGGTGTGCAAATCCGTATGATCTGGTGTTGTACTTGTCCCTACCCCCAGGAGGAAGATGGACCGTATTTTTCAGGCGTTACGCCCTTTTAGCCGATTTGTAGCAGAACGCAGTATCTGGATATTGCTGGTTGCCCTGTTGCTTTCATTTCTTGGGTTTCAACAGGCACGTCAACTCCGTGTTGATACCGATTTCTCTAAACTTATTCCCCCTGAATATCCAAGCGTACAGGCGATCGAACGGCTGCGAGCAACCGTAGGCAGCGAAAGCAGTGTGGATGTTGCCATAGCGAGCCCCTCGTTTGCAGCCAATGAGCAATTTGCCGAAGCGTTGATTCCCCTGGCGATGGCCATGCAACAACGCGATGGTTCGGAGCCTTATTTCTCTCGGGTAGACTACCGGCGCGACACCGAGTTCTTGAAAGACAATGCGTTGTACTTTTCGACCTCGGCTGAGCTCGATCAGTTGGAGACCTATCTCGAAGATAAAATCGAAGAGTCGCGGTTGGCTGCCAATCCTTTTTTCTTCGACCTGGAAGACGAGGATGAAGAGCCTGAACCGGATACAACGGCTGAAGCGCTGCAATCCGCCTACAACGATATTGTAGGTAAAGATTATCCTGTTTCTGAGGACAGTACAACGATGGTGCTGCGTTTTTATCCTACGGGTTCGCAGACCAATTTGGGTTTCATCGAGCGGGTATACGAAGATCTGGATTCGTTGGCGGCCTCGATGCAGCCGGCTACGTTTCATCCTGAAATGGAGATCGTAACCGCCGGCCGGCCGTTGCGGCAGCTTACCGAAGTCAAGGCGATCGAAAATGACGTCAAAAGCTCCTTCGGGGCCGGTGCAGGGTCTGTGTTGCTGATTGTTGTGTTGTACTTCTTTTTCAAAGGATACCGCGCCCGCAGCGGGGGTAAATTTTCTTCCCGTATTCTATTCTCTGAGCTTATCCGCATTCCTGTATTGGCCCTGCTCATTGCCGTGCCCTTGCTGATGAGCTTGTCGTGGACCTTCGGTATTGCATACCTCAGGTTTGAAACCCTCAACCTGATGACCTCTACGTTGGGGCTGGTACTCTTTGGGTTAGGCATTGACTTTGGTATCCACTTTTATGCGCGCTATACCGAAGAACGAGCCATTGGCAAGTCGGTTATCGATGCAATTGAAGAGACGTTTGTAAGTACGGGGCAGGCCATTACGATTGGGGCGCTTACGACGGCGGCGGCGTTGTATATCCTGGTTATGGCTGACTTCCGCGGATTCAGCGAGTTTGGGTTTATCGCCGGCACCGGGATTGTTTTTGCGCTCATTGCGATGTTGGTCATTATGCCGGCATTGATCGCGCTGTTTGAAAAAACAGGGCTGCTTCGCTTAAACGCAGAAACCGTGACAGAGCATAGTCATGCCAGCGGAAGCCGATTCCCTGCAGCGCGAGGAATTGTGTTGGGTAGTCTTGCTGTGGTCATCGCTGCGCTGGTCATGGTGCCGCGTGTTGAATTTGAATATGACTTTGGTAGTCTCGAGCCGGTCTATGAATCATACAATGAGCGGAGAGACTACATCCGGCGGGTGTTTGATAACCGGAAAAACAGAAATCCGGCCTACATCGTGGTTGATTCTCCGGAGGAGGTTGTACCGATTGTTGAGACGGTTCGGGTGAGTATGATGCAAGACACGCTGTCGCCTACCATCGATCGGTTGGAAAGTATGCAAGATCGCTTTCCCTCAAAGGCAGAGGATCAAGCGGCTAAACTTGAGCGCCTGGCGTATGTCCGTGAGATGCTCGATGACCCATTCCTGAACGAGGAGCCATCGGAAGATCTGGATCGGTTACGCAGAGCAGCGCAGACGACGGAGCCGATTGCAATTGATCAGGTACCTGATTTTTTGAAAGCGCAGTTCACCTCGAAGTCAGGTGAAATGGGGAATTTCATTATCATCTACCCCGCCGTGGGTTTGTCTGATGGCCGACAGTCCATTGCTTTTTCTGAAGATGTTGGTCGTGTTGAGACACCTGATGGTAGCGTATATCACGCCGGCTCCTCTTCACTGGTTGCCGCTGATATGCTCAAGCTTATGCAGCGCGAAGCGCCGTGGATGATTCTGGCAACCTTCGTGATTGTGTTGCTGCTAATGTGGCTCAACTTTGGCTCGGTTCGCTGGGCTCTGCTGGCCACTATTCCGTTGGTTGTCGGTGTGTTGTTGATGTTGCTTGTGATGGAGATAATGGGGCTGAAGTTGAATTTCTACAACCTGATTGTGTTGCCCGCTGTGTTAGGCATCGGTAACGATGCGGGGGTTCACATCGTGCATCGGTTTAGGGAAGAGGGGCCCGGCAGCATTTGGACGGTGCTGAAGTCAACGGGCGAGCACGTCACCATGGGGTCGTTGACCACGATGATTGGTTTTGCTGGGTTGTTGCTGAGTTTTCATCCCGGGCTACACACCATTGGTGAGCTTGCCGTGGTAGGCATTGGGGCTACGCTGATTTCCGCGTTGCTCTTCTTGCCGGCGCTGTTGCAATGGCTGGAGAAAAAGCCGGCATAGAACCGTAGCGGTCATTCTTAAAAGTGATGCGCAATGCCGAAATAGAAGGCAGAGAGCCAGAGTATGTTATCCGAAGGGCTCCGGAGGACCTTGACGGTTGTGCCGTCATTGTCGTTTAGCACCTGTGTGGGGACTTTGTAATTGAAGTAGGCAGACGCATCCATGAGAATGCCGACCGACCACGAGCCATTAAGGAATGCGCCTATCTCCAATGCGGCATGCGCACCGGGAAAAATACCCCTTTCGGATGTAGTGGTGCCGTAAATAGCGTTAATTAAAGAGATCTCTTCTGTTAATACGCGCCCGACAGATCTGACCTGGGCTTCTGTTCGGGCGAAGGCAACGCTTGGACCAACAGTAAGCTTGATGTCCAGATTTCCGAGTCCTCTATTGCTTCTCTGATAAATCTGGACATAGTCTTTGGCAGCTTTAAGCAGGTAGGTTATATCGAAGTTTGCAAAGGTGCCACCTACCTTTAACAACCCCGGCTCAGAGCGCACCAGTTGCGTTCGCGATACAATAAGGTTACCGGTTATCGCGTCATTGGCAATTTCCTCCAGGCTTGAAACAGCTGTTTGGCTGACAGAAACTCCCAGACGCAATCGGGAATGCACTGTGAAGCGAAGCGCTCCAAAAAACAGGGGCCGTTGTGTTTCGAGATTGGCTGAGACCGTTTCTGAAGGCACGGGATAGGGGCCACCGAGCTCTGAAACTGCCGTTTCCGATACATTGAAAAAACCTGGATTGATGTAGTTAAGCGGCGCAAAGTAAAATAGCACATGTGCCATT
Source organism: Rhodothermales bacterium (assembly GCA_965263205.1). Taxonomy (GTDB): domain Bacteria; phylum Bacteroidota; class Rhodothermia; order Rhodothermales; family JAHQVL01; genus JBCCIM01. The sequence continues at coordinate 366,519 of CBDHHF010000025.1, read as the reverse complement.
GAACTTTGTGGCGGGGTCCGAAAAATACGCCAATCCGGGTCTGCAGGGGGTTCAGCGGGGACCATGTTATTCCTTGCTGAAAGCGCGTATAGCTCAGGCGGCATCGAACGTGGATGTAACGCGGCCGCTTTGAGCTGGGGGAGGGTTAGCGATGTGTACGTGCTGGGTTCTCCCGCATACAGAATATCGAGCTTGTCCTGGAAGGAGCGGAGCAACGACTTCTGCATGTTCAATCGAAAGAGGTGGCTGCGGGGAATGTAGGTCATTCTGCTGCCTGTTTCGGAAGGATATTTTGCCGAAACCCGTTGTGAGATATAGACGCCTTGCTCATCTGCCCAAACAATTTTGCCGTACTGTTTCCTGCCTGTAATCAGCGTGAATTCGTACGTATCTGCCGGCCCAAACGGCTGATGCAATGGAGCTGTGAAGGCCGTGATGTAATCCCAGTTGGTAGCGCGGGCACCGGTGTATCGCTCCTCGAAGGTGTTAATGTAATTCTGCAGGGCCTCAAACTGCGGGATGTTGAGCTCTAATACCTCTTGCTGTGCACCTGTGCGGCTAATCACGATCTGGTAGCTGCTGTTGCTGGTCTGCAGCACGCGGGCGACTGAAAAAGCCGTATTACCTGGGAAGAGTCCAAAATACGCCTGTTCGTGTTTTTCAATGGTGTCACCAACGCGTTCACTTATTGCAATGGAACGCGGGAATCGCTGGGCATCAGCCGGCTGCACGTATACTGCAAGGCATACGATGAGGAAAAGTAGTCGGAGGTATTTCATGTAATCGAAGTAAATAGCAGTTAAGAAGTCCTGCCAGAAAGACGGGTATGGTGTATCAGGTAGATTGCCTGTGCTTTGCTTTAAGTCGGTTAGGCCAGACTTTGATGCGAAAACTCAGGGCAATTATTTGATAAAGGGAGGTGTATAAGATTGCTGATTGTTGAATGCTGATTGTTGAATGCTGATTGTTGAATGCTGATTGTTGAATGCTGATTGTTGAGTGCTGATTGTTGAATGCTGATTGTTGAATGCTGATTGTTGAATGCTGATTGTTGAATGCTGATTGTTGCGTGCTGATTGTTGCGTGCTGATTGTTGCTGTTGGGTATTTGAGGTGCAGCGAGGGAGATGTTAAAAATAGTAGGACAATCCAAAGAACACTGTGGACAGCCACAACTTGTTGTTTGTTGGGCCGGCAACTGATTTCTCCCTGATGCCGAAGAAATCAAGTAGCTCTACTTCCGGGATGTCGTAATTGACATAGAGTATGGTGTCGAGCACGACGCCGATGGACCATGAGCGGTTCAGGAATGCGTTGATTTCCAGCGTCGCGTGCCCGCCAACCAGGGTGTTGTTGAATTTCTCTGCTATCCCGTAGGTCGTATTACTCGTAAAGGTCGCGCCATCCCCCGTGCGTACGCGACCGACGGATTCCAGCTTTGCAACCGTGTTTGTCAAACCCAGGCTCGGGCCTGCTGTTATTTTGATATCGAAATCTAGCCTGTTGGAGCGTGCTGTGCTATGGGTCAGGTAATCGGGTGCTGCACGGAGTAAGTAGGTGAGGCCAAATCCGATATGCGTTCCACCTACAGTAAGGCTACCCGGACGTCGGCGCAAATCACTGGCCTGTTCCGGAGCCAGTTCGCCCTCCAATTGCCTGTTTGTAATGGTGGGTGTTTTGTTTGGAGCGGCTTGTGATAAAGAGACACCTGCACGTAAGCGCGGGGCTAGGGAGAAGCGCGTGGCTGCCAGGAAGAGCGCTGATTTTATATCAACATGTGGTTTTTTTTCGGTACCTGTACTTGCAGCAAAAGCTCGTGTAATTTCCAGGTCATTGAAGCCTGGTGGTGCATAGTATTTGAGCGTTGGAAGATAAAACAGGACTTCCACACGCGAGCTTTTCTGGGGGAATGTATAGGTAGACCATTCAGGTTCAACAGGTGGTGTAGCCGGCACAAGTGCATTGCGTTTCGCTCGTGCAATCACTTCCGGCGGCAGCGCACGCGGATATAACGCGTCTTTGAGTAATTGGGGAAGTGTCACGTTTGTATAAGTAACGGGTTCACCCGCAAAAATCACATCAGGACCCTGGCCAAACGACTTGAAAACTCTTTTTTGTGGAGAGACACGCAGCAAGGTCTCCCGCGCATGATAGGACAATCTGGAAGCTGTAAGTTCGGGGCTACGGGCATCAATCATTTGTGATAGATAAACCCCACCCTCGCTCGCCCAAAGGATGTGTCCTGTTTTTTTCTCACCCGAAGTTAACGTCAATTCGTAAAGCGAGCCTGGCCCAAAAGGATGCCGGAGCGGGTCTGTGTAGAAGATGATGTAATCCCAGTCCTCGGAAAATGCGCCTGTATACCTGATTTCAAATTCATCGATGTATTTGCGGAGTGCATAAAACCGATCCAGGTTGAGGTCGATGTACTCGTTCTGCGGACCTCTGTCGATTGTGATTGTAAATGTGGAGTCACTTAACTGGTTTACAATAGCACCCTCGAAAGGGCGATCGCTTGGGAACAGGTTGAAGTAAGCCTGTTCTTCAGCGTCAATCGTTTCACCCACACGATCGCTGAGCGCAACGTTGCGCGGGAAGGTTTGAGCAAAAGATGACCCTGCAAAAGGCAGAAAGATATGTACCAACAAAACAATGGCACCGAGGAGTTGCTTCCTGTTCATGAACCTAGAATAAATACGCTGTAGCGCGTGGACGATACCGGATAGTGTGATTGGTGAGGTGCTGATGTGGCCTCGGTCAGTAAATGTATTACTAAAATCGTTAAGTTTGGACAGCTATGCGAAATGCTAGCGTGCAGTTAGTACGTTAGTATAGGCTAGCTTAATGTAGATGCAGGGTCTTGTATAATCAACCTGTGACGTGCTACGCAGCACATGGCATCATTAGAGGGAAGAACCATGGAACATCTGGCTTTTGTAAATGCGGTGCTTGGCGGCTTTGCCTTTGTGTTTTTGGGCGCGCTCATCACAATGGATAAGCCAGCACGCATCTATGCGGTGGCACAGGTTGTGGTTGCGATTGCCGCCGGCTTTTTTCTTGTCGCCACCCTGGGGAGCACGTTGATGGCGGCACGAGGTACTGAGCTTGGGTCGGTCGCTTACTTGCGCCGGCCTGTTTCACTGTCGTTCCTGAGTGGACTCTTGTTCTTGTTGATTAGTGTTGGACTCACCGGGTGGTTTCGGTCGCGAAGACTCGGTATTGCAACAACACTGATCGCACTATGTACCGCGATTGGCGCGTGGTATATGGTAATTCCTTTTATTCGCTAGATCGCTTACTAAAGCGCCGCAAGCACATCAACGTACTGGCCGGCTACCGTTTCCCATCCAAACGTATTGGCGGTATGGTCGAAGGCCCGTTTGGAAGCCGCTACAATTGCATCAGGCTTGTTGTGGTATGCCATGATGGCTTTTATGAAGCCATCCGTGTCACCGCTTTCGACGTAGTGACCGTTTTGTCCTTCCGTAATCACATCCTGGATGCCTTCCAGCCGAGAAGCAATTACCGGCAAGCCGCCCATGCCGGCTTCGAGCATAACGACCCCAAAGCCTTCCATTGTCCCATGCACCGGCACATTAGGCATCATAAACAGATCAGCCCCTCGGTACAAACAAGCTAACTGTTCATCCGATACGCGCCCCAGTAACTGGACGCGATCACTCAGATTATGCTGTTCTGCTAACGCCTGAATAGCTGGGCCTTCTGGGCCGTCACCCGCCAGCCAGTAATGCACGTTTGCTGGTAACCTGGGCATCACGTTATCTATAAACCAGTCAAACCCTTTCCGCTTTACCTGGCGGCCTACGCTGCATAATAGCAGGGCATTAGTCGGCAACTGGTCATGCGGCATATCAAACGCGTCAAAAAGCTCGTTGCGCATGGTTGCAAAGGGGGCAAGTGGCGCAAAGCGATCCAGTTTGACGCCGTTGGGTAACACGTGCAACTTTTCTTTCGGCAGGCCGCGCATTGTGCATTGCTCGCCAGTAGCCCGACTCACAGGCAGGACAGCATCCAGTGCGTTGAATACTTTGGGGACAAACTTCTGGTATGGACCAAACGGTGTGGTAACATCCTGACCGTGTACAATGGCGGCAGTTTTTATGCCGGCTTGTTTGATAGACTTGTTAATCAAGACAGCAATCGACGCGGTAACCATCGAGGAAAACAGGATAACATCTACGGCATCCTGCTTTAACAACCGTTTGATGTCACGAATACTACGCAGGATGAAAAAAGGCGTGTTAATATGGGTGCGTTCCCAGGTACTACGCAGCACCATGGGTTCAACGGTTACCTTCTTGTTTTCCAGTAGTGCGTCGTACAACTCGGTTGCAACGCGTTGCATCCCGCCAACATTCGAGAGCGGTTGGTCGATAGGCGGGAATGAGTGAGAGACAAAAAGAAGGCGCAACGTATCAGGAGGCAGTCATCAAAATTAGCAAAGTACCCGTAACCGGTTCGTGCCCAAGGATAAGGGCCTGCAGCCGTATTCACAAAGCGAGCTATCAAAATTCAAATAGCTACTCAGGCACCTGTTGATGCGTATTGCTGGTCGATTTTTGCCTGGCTTTCAACGAGGTGTTTATTGATAACCCGGTTATAGTAATCGTCCATTTTTTTGAGGATGACGGGCCAGTCGTATGCTTGTGCACGCTTCAGGGAAAGCTGTCCCATTTTCTCGCGGAGTGATGGGTCTGTTACGAGCTGCTCCACGTAGTTGAGAAACGCCGTGCTGTTGCGTGGCGGTGCGAGAAAGCCGGTAATGCCATCTCGGATGAGCGAGCGGCTACCCGTTGCGTTGGCGCAAACAGGAGGAATACCTGAGGCCATCGCTTCCAGGGTAACGTTGCCGAACGTTTCTGTCTCGCTTGGGAAGAGGAAGATGTCTGACGATGCGTAGGCCGTGGCGAGGTCGTTACCGCCCTGGTGGCCGAGGAATAGCGTGTTGGGGAGGCGTTTCTCCAACTCCGAACGCGCCGGCCCATCCCCTACAATCATGCTCCGGTGTGCGATCCCTTTGCGCGTGAGTCCTTCGAGCACTTCGGCATAAATGTCGAGTCCTTTCTCCCACACAAGCCGGCTGATAAACGAGATGACCACTTCATCATCTCCAATACCCAACTCCCGGCGCCAGGCCATAGAACGCCGGCCCGGGTTGAAGCGTTCGGTTACGACGCCGCGTTCCCACAGATGCAAATTGCCGGTGATACCGTGCGTTTCAAGAACGTCGATCATAGACTCAGACGGCACATATACCTCCTCGCACGCTTCGTAAAAATCGCGCAAGTATCCCCAAAACCAGTTTTCGAGAAAGTCGAGCTTGTAGTATGACAGGTACGAGCTGAAATGGGTATGGTATGTCGATACAACCGGGATATCGTTTTGCTGACCGTATTTCAGTGCACCCTGGCCTAATCGATCAGGGGAAGCAATATGGATGATAGATGGTTTAAAATCATCCAGCGCTTTTCTAATACGACGGGGGAAATGGGTTGTCAGGCGATACTCCGCCCGATTGGGCAGCGGCATCCGCACGGATGGTGCGGGTATCAGTTTGCCGGCGTGATCGATGGGCGGTTTTTTGATCGTTGGTGCAAACACCAGGACTTCCGAGCCCTGTTGCTCAAGGTATTCGACAAGCCGGTTCAGCGTGAGTGAGACGCCGTCGGCAATATGGTTGTAAGCACCTGTAAAAAGAGCAATTCTTTTGGGAGACAGGGGACTTGAATCCATAAAGGTTTCTAATCTCAATGAAAATGTCAGGGGCGAGAATCGTGAAGAGGATTCTCAGGTGAACCAGGACGCGTCGGGAGGCTCAGCGTGAGTGGACAATCATAGAGTCGCATCCATGTAAATAAAAGTAACACCTACGACAGTCCTGAAAATAAGTTATACACTTCAAACAGTTGTTACAGCGGTAATAAGATTTATAGTATTCTATGCTGTAAGCTACGCGCTTCTTTGCCTTCGATGGAAAATTTGTAGTATAGATATGCGCTATCTCGGTGCGCAAGAATGCCATTATTAACGGTGCGCCAAATAGCGAAGCGCACGCACATAAGCGCCAAAACTACACTGCTTTTAAGGCTTTTGTGTCGGACGATGGAAAGGTATTTGCCATCATAAGAGCTATTAGTCCCTGGCTGCCAAAGAAGGCAGGGATGCAGGATGGATGCGGTTGTGTGCGCAATTTTGTTATTAAAGATACCAAAATACCATGGGTGAACTCAGAACAGCGTGGCATATGAGTAGTGACGCCAGCATTTTTTTGCTTGATGCAATCGAGACGCGCCATTTAGGAGATCGCTATGCATCCCGCACGCGCCCGGTGGCTGCGCAGTTTGCCCACATGCACAATGTTCGGCTACGATGGCTCACCCACGCAGCACCCGACCTGGCTGAGGAAGTTGCGCAATTTCCACGTGGGTCAGAATTGATTAAAGGTGATTTGGAAGAGGCGCTGAAGTCTTCTGCAGAAGTGGTGGGTGTTTTTCTGGATCGATGTGAGGGAGCGGGTGAAGTGCCCAACTGGGAGGGGCCGCCGGCGTCGTTTCTTGCCTATATCGTGTCACATGAGGCACACCATCGCGGCCTCATTATGGCCGCCCTGCGCGCTTCCGGTCACGGTCAACCGGAAGAGGTCATTCAAGGGCTCTGGGAGTGGGCTTTGTAGAGAGGGGAATGATTACTCTGATAAGTGGTGCACTACGTTTTGTGAGGTAATTACGTCTGTCTTGGTTAGATCGTAGTCACAACGTATATTTTATTAGTGCATTCGCCCCCCAATGCCTACCGTATTACGCATAGGCCCGTATCGTTTTTTCTTTTTCTCAAATGAGGGAAATGAGCCTCCGCATGTGCATGTTGAACGAGACGAAAAAGCGGCCAGGTTTTGGCTCAATCCTGTTCGCTTGGAAAAGTATTGGGGATTTGGTGGCTCAGAGTTAAGCAAAATTCAGAAACACGTTCAAGAACATCAGCAACTTCTGAATGAGAAATGGCATGAGTACTTCAGTCAGTGATAATGCAGAAGCCAGAGTCGAATCTGTCCACTTCGAGAAAGATTCATTGGCCGTGCATTTAAACGATGGTCGAAGGCTTATCGTACCCCTTGCCTGGTATCCACGTCTGTATCATGGACGTATGGCTGAACGTGAAAATTATCGTTTAATCAGCAATGGATATGGTATCCACTGGCCTGACCTGGAGGAAGATATTAGCGTGTCTGGATTGATTAAGGGGCAGCCTTCAGGAGAGTCTGAAGATTCTTTGGCAAAGTGGCTTGCCGGACGAAGGACAGCTTAATCTGACCTCGCGTTGATGGTTGGTCAGTCCTTATTGGGAAGCAACCCAGTTTTCTATGCGTAGCCCTTCTACGCGACTAAACGCCTTTTCGTTATTTGTCACCAGCGTAGCATTTAGCTGAAGTGCATGGCTGGCAATGAATGTATCCAGCGGACCAATCGTGTTGCCTGAACGCTCCAGTTGTGCACGCACCTGACCATAGATCAGAGCTGCTTTATAATCGAAGGCTGTGATCATGAGTGGCAGCAAAAATTGTTCAAGCGCATCACGGTTTCTGTCTTTTTGCTGGCTTTTCTCGACGCCATAGGTGAGTTCGCTGACGGTGATTGTAGAAACCCCAATGTCACCCATGGCTTCTGCGGTAAACCTTTTAATTACCTCAACAGGTTTCCGTTTAATCAGATAAATGCAGATGTTTGTATCCAGGAGATACTTCACTCGAACACCTCGTCCCGTTCCTGTTGGTTCGTGGGTTGATTACGGTCATCCATGAAGTCATCAGAGAACTGGTCCAGGCTATCAAATAACGACTGCCAGGGTTCGTGGTAGGGTATCAGGACCACCGCGTCGCCTACACGTTTGATAAAAACTTCTTCGCCTTCAAATCGAAACTCTTTAGGCAGTCGAACGGCCTGGCTACGGCCATTGGCAAATAGTTTGGCGATTTTTAGCATCAGACAGTTCTATACTTTATTTGGTGGTATGTATCATTGGTATATACTTTTTGTTGCAGAGTTCCTTTCATCGTTCTTTTTTAGCATGCCGTGCAGGCATACGCCCTGGTTAGACGTATTCAGCGCCTATCCGAAAACCGCATTTGTGCTTCGCGGCTGCACAAATCCTATGCTGCGTTCCGTTGCATCGACGTATCTACCGGATAAGCCCTGCTTCGCAAGCCTTTTTTCCTACGACACATCAAAGATTAATCCACCCGCTACCGCTGCGAAGGTGGCCCACAATCCTAATATGGTCTGAGCTTCGCGGAATAAATGAATGCAACGCCACCGAAGACGGCTACGCCGATGTAAACGAAAAGGTAATCTCTGAGAAAAGTCTTAAGGGATGCTTTGAATCTCACGTGTGGTAATTTTTTAGTGAGTGAATGCAGCCTAAAGCCTTTCTAGTAAAGTCCATGCATCAGGTAAATCACGCTGGGTTAGTTGCATGGCAAGGTCGTCTAAATCAATCAATTCATTTCCTGAAAGAAATTGATTTATTGATTCAGTAATTGGGTGGTGTTTAAGGTCGCTCGGCATTGATGCGATCTTCTCTCGGGCCGAATCTAGCTGGTTGTAGTGGCAAGAAACTAGGACCAGTTTAAGTTCATGCCAATCGCTGTTACTTCTTAAGTTGTTTTCGATGAGCGGTAGCATACAAAGAAAATGATGAACTGAGATGGTGTAGTAAGTAGATGCGCAATTAAATACCACGCCGGCCGAGGGGGACAAACCTGTACGCGGCATCTCCCATGCCGGCTTCTACAACCTTGAGGCCCTCGAACCGAACGCCGGCGCCGTGCTCTTCCTCCCAATTGCAGCCCAGTTCGATACCAAAAATGGCTTGCCCTTCAGATGTCATGCCACCGATGTGAAGATTGATGATGCCGCATAAAGGGGCAAGGTCTTCTGACGATTGAATCTCAGGCACAACGTCATCGGGGTCTTCATCGATTAAGGTGTCGATTACAATGTCGCGTACCTCCCAATATTCATCGACAAGGGCCGCGAGTACAAGGGGGCGAATGAGGTGATCGCGCTCCATGACCCACGTAACTGCAGTTCTGAAAATTTCAGGATCTAGCTCCTTGTCAGATACAGCGTGCGTCTCACCTGTTGATGGATTGTCATCGGATATTCCGCCATACGGGCCATTCCGGACTTGCATGCCGGCAAATGCGGGCAACCGAATGCTTGCGATATGAAAAAATTCACTATCAATGTAATCGGGAAAGGCGGGTGCGTTTACATCGTACATGGGTTACTCCTCTGTGGGTTAGATGCTTTTCCATGCCACTGTATGGGATGGCATGTTAGGCGCTTGCTGTTTCGGTGGACTCCTAAACAAGTTCTGTCTCTATGTCACAATTAAAATCATCAGTTCAAAAATGACACCGTGCCCGTTTTTTCCCTGCGCGTCATGCCGGACTTGATCCGGTATCCAGAGAACGATTGGGTAAATTAGTCCTTTTAAAGATGTCTGGAATCTGAATCAAGGTCAGGATGGCAGGATTCTTAGTTGTGATCTATAGACAGAATCAAGTTGGGTGTGAAGTGTGAAAGAGTGTATTTTGTTGGGCTACTGAGTGACATAAATTATGCTTTCAGTAGCGGTTTTAAAAAGGTACCCGTTACGCTCTTCTTGTTCTTTGCCAAGTCTTCCGGCGTGCCTTCTGCAACAATAAATCCGCCGCGAATGCCTCCCTCTGGGCCCAGCTCTATCAGCCAGTCCGCGCACTTAATGACGTCGAGGTTGTGCTCAATGATCACGACGGAATGTCCTTGTGCAACGAGCGCCTCAAAGGCACCCATCAGTTTACGGATATCGTCGAAGTGTAGGCCTGTGGTCGGCTCATCAAAGAGGTAGAGCGTTTTGTCGGTAGATTTTTTGCTCAGGTGTGCGGCGAGTTTGATGCGCTGTGCTTCACCACCTGAAAGGGTGTTCGAGGGCTGACCCAGGCTCAGGTAGCCGAGTCCGATTTCGTCGAGTACAGACAGTTTTCTAACGATTGATTTATGGCCTTCAAAAAACGCTGCCGCTTCCTGGACCGTCATCTGTAAAATGTCGTGGACGTTCTTTCCGTTAAACCGTACATCCAGCGCTTCTTGTTTGTAGCGTTTTCCTTTGCATGCTTCACATTCCAGGTAGAGGTCGGCCAGGAATTGCATCTCGATTTTTACAACCCCTTCACCCTGGCAGGTCTCGCAACGTCCGCCGGGGACATTGAAAGAGAAGTAGCCCGGACGTAAGCCGCGAATTTTTGCCTGATGGGTAGAGGCTAACAATTCGCGGATTGGTCCAAACGCTTTTACATAGGTAACCGGATTGGAGCGCGGCGACCGGCCAATCGGAGTTTGGTCCACCATTTCGATGCTTTGCACAAGATGGTGCCCGCTGATGCTGTCGTGCTTCCCAATACCCGATTCACCATCGTGGATGCCCTTGATGCGACGCATGCCGTTAAACAGGGTGTCGTGCACCAGGGTAGACTTGCCGGAGCCGCTCACGCCGGTTACACACACAATCACCCCGAGCGGGAAATTAGCCTCAAGGCGCTTCAGGTTGTGTTGTCTGGCATTGTGCACCTGGATTTGAAACTCCTCATCAATGGGCCGGCGCTGCTCTGGAAGTGGAATCTCCTTTTTGCCACTCAGGTAGTTCCCCGTCAAAGAAGCTTTGTCTTTGAGGATTTTTTTGTACGACCCCTGGAAGATTACATCACCCCCATGCACGCCCGAGCCGGGGCCCAGATCGAGGATTTCGTCCGCCCGCCGCATCATTTCAGCTTCGTGCTCAACAACAATGACCGTGTTGCCGATGTCACGCAAATGCTCCAGGATTTTGATGAGCCGATCCGTATCGCGCGGGTGTAGGCCAATGGATGGCTCATCAAGCACGTACAACGAACCGACGAGTGAGGAGCCCAGCGAGGTTGCCAGGTTGATGCGCTGACTTTCGCCCCCAGAGAGTGTATGTGAGAGCCTGTCTAGCGTCAGGTAGTCGAGGCCAACTTCTACGAGGTACTTGAGGCGTTTCTGAATTTCCTCCAACACGCGGCCGGCCACCGCTTCTTCGTGTGCTGTCAGTTCAATGGTGTCGAAAAACGCCTGGGCGTCAAGAGTTGTTAACTCACAAATTTCACCGATATGCTGTCCGCGCACTTTTACATAAAGCGCGCTCGGCTTGAGCCTGTACCCATTGCAATCTGGGCACTGGGTATAGCCGCGGTAGCGTGCCTGGAAAATGCGGTAATGCATTTTATAGGAGCGACTGGAGAGGTACTTGAAGAGGCCGTTGATGCCGGCATACGCCCCTTTGCCGTTCCACACGATGTCGCGATGTTTGTCCGGTAACTGGTGGAAGGGTAAATCAATATCAATCCGCTCCTCAACGGCAACCTTGATCAACGCCGTGAAATACTTGGTCCACTTCTGCGTCCGAAACGGAGCAATGGCACCCTGACGAATGGAAAGGTCCGGGTTTGGGATGATGAGGTCTTCGTCGAGTCCTTGCACGCGGCTGAAGCCCTGGCACGTTGGGCAAGCGCCAAGCGGATTGTTGAAGGAGAAAAGGTGTGGTGAAGGCTCTTCGAATCGCATCCCATCGCGTTCAAAAAACTCGCTGAATTCGAGTTTCTGTCCCTCATGAATCTGGATCACACAGCGTCCGCCGCCTTCGCGGAAGGCCTGCTCTACCGAATCGGCAATACGCGAGGCATTTGCTTCGTCGCCTTTTTTGATAGCGAGGCGATCGACAAGCACAAAGAGCCGCTCTCGAGCGGCGCGTACTTTTTCGGGAGGCTTTTCGTTCAGGTCAATGACAGTAGCGTGCGCGCCGGCTTTGGCCTTTTTCTCGGTGGGCATAAGCAAGAGCCGGAAGTAGCCCCTGTGCTGAAGGATTTCTAGCTCCTTCTTTAATGGCGTTTTTTTGTGCTCCGGTACGGGGTAGCAGACGTAAAAGCGCGTTTTGTCATTCAGCGTTTCTTCGAGCGTGTCGGCTACAGATCGCGGTGAATCTTTGGTGACCTCTTCGTTGCTTACCGGCGAGATGGTTTTGCCAATGCGCGCAAATAGCAGCCGCATGTGGTCGTATATCTCTGTTTGTGTTGCAACGGTTGAGCGTGGGTTGCGAGATACGGTTTTTTGCTCGATCGCAATGGCCGGCGCGAGGCCCGTGATAAGGTCGAGATCGGGTTTATCCATCCGCTCGAGAAACTGCCGCGCGTAGGCACTCAGGCTCTCCACATAACGGCGCTGTCCTTCTGCATAAATGGTGTCGAAAGCGAGTGACGATTTTCCCGAGCCTGAGGGGCCGGTAAATACAATCAATTTATTCCGGGGAAGATCGAGGTCCAGGTTTTTCAGGTTGTGTTGCCGTGCACCGCGAATGACAATGCTGTGACGGGCTTTGTCGCGATCTTCTTCTGAAGCTTGTGTTGCCTCAGGCGCTTCGGGAAATGGGATGAGGGTTTCAGCCGCTGACATACTGCGCACGTGTTCGGATAAAAGGGAGCATGCTTGTATTCCTGGAGAAGGATTTAGATGCCTGCTTTCCCAGAATTTATGTACACCATTTGATGTGGGATCGCCGAAAGATACGCTATATGTGTTAAATATGTTTATGCTTTTTGTGAATAGCCGGCAGCGATAAAAAAATCGAATGGAAAATACCGGAAGAAATGTTGTGACGATAGTGCTATTGTTTGAATGCCGATTGTCGAGTGAATGAGGAATGTACTATGCCTCGCCCGTGTCATTCTGGGCTATGCGAAGGATCTCTTTGGGGTAGCACTCTCTTTTGCAATCAAGTTAGGCATGATGTAAATGAGGCAAGTATCCGAAATCACGAAAACCCGAAATCAAAAAAAACGAGTACCCAAATACATGAACCAGCAAGAGAAAGCGCGGGCGTTTCGTGCGCTTCATACACAAAACCCACTAGTATTACCCAACGTCTGGGATGCCATTAGTGCACGGATGGTTGAAAAGGCCGGGGCATTAGCACTGGCAACCACCAGTGCCGGTATATCGTGGAGTCTGGGGGTGCCCGATGGTGGCCATTTGGAGCGCGATGCGCTTTGTGCTGTGCTCCGCAACATTGTGCGCGTAACCGATTTGCCTGTGTCAGCAGACATTGAGCGTGGGTATGGTGCGGAGACGCCGGATGATGTTGCTGAAACCGTTGCCGCCGTGTTGGATGCCGGCGTGGTTGGTGTCAATCTGGAAGATTCAGTCGGGCCTGCAGGCGCATCATTGCGTAGCATACCCGAGCAAGTCCGCTGTATCCAACGCGCTCGGGAGTCCGCCCTGGCCAAAGGACAGGATTTGTTTATCAATGCGAGAACGGACGTATACATGCCCGGCGTAACAATTGCTGAAAGCGAAAAGCGTGACATTGTCCTTGAGCGTGCATCTGCTTATGTTCGCGCAGGTGCGGATGGGGTGTTTGTGCCCGGGCTCATGGATCTGGAAGTGATACCGCTTCTTGCGCAACAAATCGAAGCGCCGTTAAATATCATGGTTGGACCTGGCGCACCTTCTGTTGCGGTGCTTGCCGGGGCAGGTGTAGCACGCATAAGCACGGGGCCGGCACTAACGCTCAATATAGCTGGCTTGATACAAGCGGATGCAACTGCGTTATTGGAACAAGGTATCTGCACGTCTATCGAGGCAGCGCCGGGGTTTGTTGAACTAAATGCCATGCACTGATATGAACGGTACGTTGACACGGGAGGAGATGCTGGCGCGCATGTTCAGTTGTGATGTAGCGTCGAATGGCCGCTTCATAACCGGTGTTCTTACAACGCGGATTTATTGCCTGCCTTCTTGTCCGGCCAGAAAGCCGAAAGCATCAAACGTTAAGTTTTTCTTTTCGGAAGAAGTTGCAAAGGCTGCCGGGCTCAGGGCGTGTAAGCGGTGTCGGCCCGATGAGTTCTATGCAGGAATCGACAGAGATCATTTGCTGGCGCAGGATATCACGCAACTGCTCGCGGCGCAGCCAGCAGCCGTGAAGAATGTTGCTATGCTTGCAGCCGAGCTCAACGTGAGTGTGGGCCGGTTGTATGGGTTGGTGCAGGAGCAATTGCAAACAACGCCGGGAGAGCTGATCAGCCGGCATAAAATCACCCACGCTCAACATCTTTTACGCTCTTCTTCACTGGGTATCACCCAGGTAGGATTTGAGGCGGGGTTTGAGTCGATGTCAACCTTCTACTTTTGGTTTAAACGATGTGCGGGTACCACGCCCGGCTCGTATCGGAAGCAGCTTGCAGTGTCAGCGTGATAAGGCTGTATCTATTTGTTTGAGGTGTGCCTCATTATGCCATACAACTTTGTCGAATACGTCTTTTAGCGTTTTCTTGCCGTCGCCGCTGTGAACAAGAACATTGCTGCCATGTGACGTGTATGCGCGTTCAGCCAGATAAATGATGCCGGCGCGGCACGATGTATAAATGGACTGCGAAAGAACCAGTGGTTTGTTGTCATAGTCCAGTGCACTGGCCCAGGCATCCTGATCAAATCCCCAAACAACCTGGCCTGGCTTACTGATAGTCCTGCGAATACGGTCATAAAGCACGGTTTCAGCGTCTGCCAAATGATGCAGCAGATATCGCACCGACCACTTGCCCGGTGCATACACGTTATCAAGCTTTGTGTTATCAAGCGCGAAGTATTTCTCTGTCTTTACGCGGGTCCGCTCCAGGTCTTCAAGTAGTTGCATCTGCTCCGAGTATGATTGATGCGAAAGGGTGATAAATCAGTCACTTAAGTTACCAGTATCTACGGTAATTGATTCGTTGTAACAGTGTAGGGTAAGTTGATACTCAACTGTATAATAATTTGGTTGTGTAAGCGATTGATTAAAGGCTGCAGGATTTAACGCTGATTTGTTCTAAATGCCCGGAAAAACGCTTCCAAAGGCCTTTAAAAGCGTTTTTTGCTCTACTTTTCTTTCAAACAGGGTTGTTTGGTCTTTCTGTGTTACCTACCTTAGGTCAGCAATCGAAGTAGGGGCTGCACGACTTGTATAGCTAGTCAAATTATTGTGCAGTCCGAAATGCAACCGGGAGAGCTTGCGTTTCTTCTTGCGCCATCTCCACGTTACCCTGAACACGTATTACTTGCAGCTAAGGGTGCCCCCACGCCATGCTGAGCTTTCGACCTGTCTGGGTTGACAGCTTTTCATTGGTTAAAAGCATCCCACGGTTTTGAACCGTCGATATGAAGCAAAGCCCTTGCCCCCACCGGGTAAAGTGTGCTGTACAGGTTATGGGACAACTCCCTCTTTTCGGGTTTTTGTCTGCTGATCTCGTACAGCCAACATATAGATTTAATACAGTAAAAGCAGTTGTAGCAGCGCACGTTGCGTCGTACACGCTGTCCGTCCGTCCGTCTTGTGTCACAGTATACGGTGGGCGATGAGGAAAGGTATAGTTACGGCATTGGTGCTTTTACTGGGAGTACAAGTTGCGTTTGCACAGAAGCAACTTGTGTCTACAGTGGATTTTGATAGCGAACTCGTTTACTACCGTCCGCGGATTGCCATGTCTGCCATGGGGACATACGCCGTTTCCTGGGAAGCTTTGCGCAAACTCGAAGATGCTGAGGAGTGGCAGATCGGGTTGCAAAGGTTTGCGGCGGATAGCGAGCGTATCGCTGAAGTAGTGTATTTGTCGAAATCGGTTGTGTGCAGCGCGCAAAGCATGGAGCAATTCAATGCAATGCCTGAGAAATTGGAAGATGGGCTGCGCAATGTGGAAATGGATTTTTCCTCTGATGGGTTGCTGGTACTTTCAATGGAGCAGTTTCGCCACTTCCGGGAGGCCGAGACGCGCGCGCACAAACAGATTTCCAGTGTGCGTGTGAGTTTGATGGAGAAGGGCGGAGAAGGGTTTCAGCCGGCATCCGAGGAGCCCTGTGTATGGCGTACCCAAAATTCCATCGATTCCGGTCAGTATACCATGCCGCGGTTTGACCTCAGTCGCGTTGATAACACGTTCTTTGGTACCGATGGCCGACGACTCAGCGTGATGCCAACGATGTACGTCGACCCCGATGCCTGGCGGTATACGTTTAATCAATCGGTTGCTAACCAGTCGCTTACTACGCAAACCGATCAGCGCCAAATCAGGAACTGGGCTGATGTAGCCAGTAATGGTTGGTTTAACGTATCCAGTTGGCAACGGTGTAGCGTGCAAGACGAAGGACTCGATCCGGATACGTATACCAGGCTTGAAGAAGACTGTGACATTGAAATCCAGTTTTTCTCAGATCTTTCTGATGTAAATACGGACCGTGCTCTGGGTAAGCTTGTTGTGAACCAGAATGGGACGGCCGGCGCGCTAAATTCCCGCCCGTCTGTTGCCATGAACGCAAGCGGCCACAGCGTTGTTGTCTGGGTAGATTTTCGCGAAGGGGAATCCGGTGACATCTATGGCCAGCGCTTCGATGACCTGGGGCGGCCCGTCGGTGATAATTTCAAAATTAGCGCCGGTAATGGATTAATCGATGCAGAAGCTGGCAGTCGCCCGGAAGTGGCGATGCTGGACAACGGGCAATTTTTGGTTGTGTGGACGGAGCACCACGATGACGGAATGCGAGCATGGGGGCGGTACTTCAGCAACGCCGGCAGCCCCGAAGCTGCGCCTTTTTTGTTGGATCCGGATCCATCCCTCGACTCTGGCTTTCCAGATGTATCGTCCAACGGTAAACGCTTCGCCTACACCTGGCTTGTTGACCGCGACAAGGTGACTTCGATTTTTGCCAATGTGCCGGGCGTTACGAATACAATCGAACGGACCATCTCTTTTGAGAAGAGAGAACTCTTGCTGAAGGGATATCCCAATCCCTTCATATCTGAAACAACACTTGAGTATTCGCTCAAAGAACGCGGACATGTCACGCTGGTTATTTACGATTTGCTTGGTAAAGAAGTGAAACGTTTGGTTGATCAGCTCCAGGAGCCCGGCGCTTATAGCGTGAAGCTTGATGCTTCAGGATTGGCTTCGGGGTATTACATGACCCGCTTGAAGCAAGGCGATCATGCCGAGTCGCATCTGTTAGTGAGGACAGAGTAAACGTGTACTGGCTTCATGTGTCCTGTTGGCCCCAGCAGACACGAAGTTTGAGCGCCTGCAAAAAACACGTAGATTACGGTAACCCAGTCACAAGATGTCATTTCTTTTGATGTATCTGTAGTGCGATGTCTTTATTTGTGCAACTTTTTTTGCAGCTTGGCCTCCCCGCAATTTTGCTGATTGACTTGTTCAAGAAGGAGTATAGCCAGCGACGTGAATGGTTGTTGGATGTGGTTTTTGTTGGTGTGATTCTCCTTTTTGTGTTTCAGTCAGCGCGCTGGGACTGGTTTAGTTACTACTTCCGGCTATTGTTGCTGCCTGCTTATGGACTTGTGGCCTACGTGGCCTATCGGTGTATTGACCGCAAAAAAGACGCCCCGCCCCCTGAGGTGAATCCCGTTAAAGAGTACATCAATTTTGGCGTCAAGGGATTCCTTATTCTTGTAGCCGTGGTCTTCAACCTTGCCATGCTGCGTGGTTCATTTTCTCCGCCTGGTGCTGTTGAGTTGGGTTATCCCCTTCGTGAAGGTATTTATTACGTAGGTGGCGGTGGTGCCAATCGATGGATTAATAATCACAACGCATTTCCCCCACAGGATTATGCGATCGATGTGGTTCGGCTGAATGCATTTGGCAATCGGGCTAAGGGTATAAGTCCAGAGAGGCTATCAGACTATGCCATATTTGGTAATCGAATACACGCCCCCTGCAGTGGTCAGGTGGTCATTGCTGAAGATGGGCATGTCGATAACGTTCCGCCGGCACGAGATACAACACATCTGGCTGGTAACCACGTAGTCATTGCATGTGAAGGCGTGGAAGTGTTGATGGCTCACATGAGGGAAGGGAGTTTGACGGTAGCGCCCGGGGATGAAGTGCTGGAAGGGTTTGTGATCGGCGAAGTGGGCAATTCAGGGCACTCAACCCAACCCCATTTACATATGCACGCTGAACGCGGCGGCGAGCCCGGGGTTATTCTGGAAGGTGAAGGTGTGCCTATGCGATTCAGTAGGCGTTTTCTGGTGCGAAACAGTCTGTTCTCCGGGCGAGCGCCCACAAACTGACGCAGTGAAACGTTCCGGCCTCAACACATGTAAGAAGGTGTTATCTGGCAAACTGTTGCGCCGCCGGAAGGCCAGCGTCTGGCCCATCGAAAAACGCTACGAGGATGACTTTTTTAAACCCATTATTGTTACTCGGTCTGGCTGCAGCTGCTATTCCGCTCATTATACACCTGTTTAATTTCCGCCGGCCCAGGAAAATCGACTTCAGCTCGCTGGAGTTTCTGAAAGAATTACAAAAAAGCACGATGCAACGGGTGCGCATCAAGCAGCTTTTGCTGCTTGCGTTGCGCATGCTGGCCATTGCCTGTCTGGCGCTCGCCTTTGCGCGTCCGACCCTGCAGAGTGGTGTGGGGGCGTTGGGGAAAAGGGCAAATTCTTCGCTGGCGATTGTTGTTGATAACTCCCGGTCCATGCAGTTGCGCGACGCGCAGGGAGGCTACCTTGATCAGGCAAAAGACCTTGCCAATGCGCTCGTTGAGCAAACAACACCCGGTGATGAAGTCTTCATTTATACGGCTAACAATACCGGTACGGAGCCCACGTCTTACAGCTTGAAAAACCTGGCGCAGGATGCTATTGCGGATATAGAAATTAGCCCCGCCACCGACAAGATTTCCGAAGTGTGGCAGGAGGCAGCAACGCAGCTGCGTGATGCCTCCAATCTGAACAAAGAAATTTATCTGATTTCAGATCTACAGCAAAAAACGTTTGCTGACTCTACGACGTATCCCGGCATGGAAGACGTCCGCACGTATCTGGTGCCCGTTGGCGACCGGACGCAAAATAACGTTGCTATTACCCGTGTAGAAGTTGTAAGTCGGATTATCGAGGTGGGACAACCTGTTCGGTTGGAAGCAACACTGGTCAATTATGGCGCTGAAACCCTGGAAGGATACGTCGCGAGCGTTTTCCTGAATGGCGAGCGCGTAGCACAGGCATCCGAAGATCTATTGCCTCGTATTCCGAAACAGCTTTCTTTTACTGTAACGCCACAGACGCGAGGCTGGCTGGCTGGCCTGGTACAGATTGAAGACGATGCTTTCTCGAGTGACAACGAGCGGCATTTTACCTTGCATGTGCCGGAAGAAAGGCAGTTACTGGTTGTTCAGGGTGAAGGACAGCAAACCGATTTTTTGGAGCTTGCGCTTTCACCTGAACTGACACGCGGTCGAGTTGCTTTTCAGGTCGAAACCATTGAAGAAAGCCGGCTACCTATGCAGCGCCTGGGTACGTTTGATGCTGTTGTGCTGGTTGGGCCAAGAAGCCTTTCAAGTGGTGAAATTTCTTCGCTGAAAACGTATGTCGAAGGTGGTGGTGGTGTTTTGTTTTTTCCAGGCGAAGGAGCTGCTGCGCCTGATTACAACGGTTTTTTATCAGCTATAGGAGGGGGACAGTTTAGCGGCTTTAGCGGGTCGACCTCTTCCGCTCAACCCATTGCATCGTTTGATCGTGTGGACCTGGAGCATCCCTTGTTTGAAGGGGTATTTGATCAGCAGCGAGGATTCCGTCAGCAAATTTCGGTAGAAGATCCGTTGATCTACTACGTGATGAACTACTCGCCGGCTCGGGGCACTGAAAATACACTAATCTCGCTATCCAATGGATTCCCGTTTTTGCAAGAAGTCCGAGCCGGCAACGGTGGCGTCTTTTTGTTGAGTGTGGCGCCCGACTTGCAGTGGAGCGACCTGCCACAGCGGGGTTTGTTTATTCCGCTTATCTACCGCTGTATGTATTACCTGTCTTCTAACGACGGTGGCGTGACCGATCAATTTGTCATTGGAGAGCCGGGTGAAATTCGTTTGTCGGGCTTGCCTGAAACTGCGACGGCCCGTTTGGTTGCACCCGACGGAGAAGAGATTGTGCCAGAGCAACGCAAGCTGCTTGGCGCCACGTTGCTGCAACTCGATAATACAGCGCAGGTCCCCGGGATCTATGATGTGCGCACAGATGCACAACTGCGCACGGTCGCGTTGAACCTTGGGACTGAAGAATCCGATTTGTCGAGACTGGATCCTGAAGCAGCCGTTGCGCAATTGGAGAGTGCAAGTGAAACAACGGTCAGATTGCTCGATACAGCAGCTTCTGGCGACGTTTCGCGGGCTATGGAACAGTTGCAGGAGGAGCGAACGGGCATCGAGTTATGGAACGTCTTTTTACTGCTTGCGTTGATTTTCCTGATCGCTGAAATGTTGGTGGCGAAGCAATGGCGTCCTGAAGCTGTGCCTGCATAGAGCAGCCGGCTGGCATGAAAGGGGAAGAGATGTGGCGAAGGTATACGCTTGGGCGCTGCTTTTTTTCGTTGATTCATTTCCACCCATTGTCAATGAAACTAACGGAAAAGTGATTTTTACGGCTCACATTATTTTACTGCTGCTATTTGTTGGCGCAACGTGCCTTTTGCTGGTAGGTGCTGTCAAAAGCAGGATGCGTATACAACCCGTTCGAATGATTTGGTATCGCCGGGGCTTGTTCTCTGGCGCTGGCTGGCCTGCCCTGTTTATGGCAATATTCCTCGGCGCCGTTGTCTATGCCGGCATCGTGAACAACGGTTTTTATCTGTTTCTTGGCCTGGGGTATTTAGCAGGCGGCGTGTGCTGGTGTGTTGCCATGCGACTAACGGCGGCAACCATTGTTACGGACTTCGCTGTCATCCGCAATATGAACAAGTGCGATAATGTGCTTTGCTGGTCACAGGTTGTCGACTCATTTGTGCGTGAAAAAGGGGACGTCTGGCAATACACGTTTCTGTACATTGATGACGATGGCCATCACGCGAGGTTTGATGTAGACGTGCCCCATACCTACAAGAGAATCTTTAACGGCATGGTATCGCGCAGTATCGAAAAGAAAGTACCATACATGACCGAACAGGCGTACGGTTAAAGGTACAACACAGAGGTATTTATTGGAATCAGCAATTCTTGTAGGTGTCATTCAGTCTGGTACTACCAGAGAGCAAGTTGAAGACTCGCTTAAAGAGCTGGAATTGCTTGCAGATACAGCCGGCGCAAAGGTAAAAGATTGCCTCGTCCAGTCGCTCAACCGGATTAATGCAGCGACCTATATCGGTAAGGGGAAGGTAACCGAACTCAAGGCCATGGCCGAGGCTTACAAAGCCGACATGGTGATCTTTGATGATGACCTTTCAACCGTTCAGGTGCGCAACCTGGAAAAAATCCTGAAATGTAAACTGCTGGACAGGTCCGCGCTCATTCTCGATATTTTTGCCAGCAGAGCCAAAACCGCCACCGCAAAAACGCAGGTGGAACTGGCACAGTTAGAATACCTTCGCACGCGGTTGACGCGGCAATGGACGCACCTTTCTAGGCAGAAAGGGGGGATTGGTTTTAAGGGACCTGGGGAGACGCAGATCGAAACAGACCGCCGCTTGATTTCAACACGGATTTCGACGCTCAAGAAGCGGCTCGAGAAAATTGACAAGCAGCGCAAGACTCAGCGCAAAGGCCGGCATCAGTATACACGTATTTCGCTTGTCGGTTATACAAACGCCGGCAAATCGACGCTAATGAACACGCTGGCTGATACGCAAGTATTGGCAGAAGACCGTCTCTTTGCGACGCTTGATGCGACAACTCGTCAGGTGCGGCTAGCACCCAACAAAGAGGTGCTGCTTTCTGATACGGTTGGATTTATTCGAAAACTCCCGCACCGACTCATCGAAAGTTTTAAGAGTACCCTGGATGAGGTGCGAGAAAGCGACTTGTTACTGCACGTGGTCGATGCGACGCATCCGCGTTTTGAGGATCACATCGCCGTTGTGAAAATGACGCTCGGCGAGTTGGGAGCCTTGGAGGTGCCAACCATTATGGTGTTTAACAAAGTTGATGGGCTGGAAGACCGAAGTGTTATAGAGGGCCTGAAGCAGGCATATGAGAACTGTGTGTTTACCTCGGCGCTCCGTGGCATCGGATTGCCGGCCCTCAAAGAAGAAGTGCTCAGTCAAATCGAGTCGAGTTTTACCGAATACACAACGCTCATTCCTGTGACGGAGGCAAAAGCGATTAGTAAAATTCGCAACCTCGCAGATATTATATCTGAGGAGTATTTGTACGCACGTAACGGAAAGCCGGAAGCGCCGCCGTTAGCCGTTGCAAAATTAACCTTTCGCGCAGGGGCGTATCACAAGGCGGAGATCGAGCAATTGATCGCGCAATTTACCGACTACAACATTATCGCGGTCGATTAATGCGCTCTTCATTCTGTTTACATTGCTGCTGTGTAGTTTGTTGAGCAGCCGTGTAAAAGAAAATATGCAAGGGAATAATTTTGTTTAGTGTAGAGGTTGCCTCGGCACAGAATATTTGTTAATCTAGCTATACATCACTTGCCCTTCGGATCTAACTGTTCTTTACACCAGTAATGCAGTATGTGATAACTGCCTGAAGCAGGGGCCATAACGCATAAAGCTCGCATTTGGCTTAATTGAGCGGCGTTTTTGACTGTCGTCGCACATCTTCTGCCTGGCTCGGTCTTGTATCTCCTGTAACCTTGACCGCGTTCGGTTATCATATGAAGTAGCGCATAGCTTCCTCGGAAAATTTAGTGCCGGATACTGGGAAATTGGTATGGCGATTGTAGGTTCATAACCTGCACAGAACTCCTGCCAGTATGGCAGTATCAAGAAGCATCACCTTGAGGCGTTTTTACTAATTCACAAGATTTGTAAACAGCGTCGACGACACCATGTAGAGAAGTGGTGTCCAGATTTGCTACACGAGATTCCATCATGACCATTGCGACACTTGTCAGTGAGATAACGCCCCCTCTACAGCCCAGCGACTCTGTCGAGCACGCGCTTGGGTTGATGTTAGAGTTAAGGGTTCGCCATCTCCCGGTTGTTTCCAACACGGGCCGGCTTATTGGTCTGATCTCCGAAAACCAGTTGCTTGATGCGATGGGCCCGGATGCCCCACTTGAGTCCCTGCTTGGACTGGAGCCTGTGAGCGTGAACCCGGAGACACACGTATTCGATGCCACCAAGGTTATCGTTGATCATAAACTTACAGCGCTGCCTATCGCTACCGAAGATGGCAGCTACATGGGCCTTGTAAAGCGCCACAACATCTTTGAGCAGTTTGCCCGGATGTTGTCTACGCAAGAGTCAGGGGCCATCATTGCGCTTGAAGTTGATCGTCGGGATTATTCCCTGGCCCAATTGGCGCACACCATTGAGCAGAACGACGTCAAAATTCTGTCTACTGCCACAGAAAATCCAGATTCAGCCGAAGGGAAAATGAAAGTGACCTTGAAGCTGAATGTAAGCGACACCTCACGCGTGCGACATATTCTTGAGCATTACGGATATCACGTCGTCGCATCATTTAGCGACGACCGCGATGATGATGACTTCAAGAATCGTCTGCAGGAATTTATGCGCTACCTGGAAGTGTAGCATTAAACGAGTTAAGTCTGCTTCCTCATTGGGGATTGCTGCTCTTTACTGCGTCAAGGCGTGACCGCCAGCTATTCATTCGGTTGCTGATTCGTCCTGTTTCAGATACATCCAGCTTCCGCGTCCATTGAGCCGGCGTGGGGTCCATGGCTTTTCATCCACAACCAGTTCGACCGTTTTAATGCGGGTTCGCGTTTCCGGGTTGTAGCGATACCGTACGCAAATCAACTGTTCTCCGTATTGGTGGACCAGGCGAATTGTGCCCCGTGCACCGGGGCGGAGGGTGACCAAATTCGACATAATATCAGGGGTTTTCTGCTATAGACACTTCCCATGTTTTGCGCGTACCCTCGCGCGTTCGTGTTGCCCCGGCGATATTATTTGCAGCCCTGCCTATTCTCCTTTTTGCCGATGCCATAAGTTGAAATAAACCAATGAGATAAGCGTTGCAGCCGGCTTGTTCTTGATCCCTTCTCGTAATCTTCATCCAATACTTCAACCAGAGAACCCGATACGCTTCTGTGCGTTTGAATTAAGCTGTTTAATGTGCGTTTTTTACCGTATTTTTAAGGGATAATCAATGCACGATGACATCGATTAGATGTCATTTTTAAGTCGACGCATTTCGGCTTCATTTACGCCTGCGTACGTGGAGCAGACGTGCTAACCCTGAACCCTAAACAGGGAATCTATGAGTACTGAAGAAAAACCCGTCACGAACGGGTATGGCGCATCTAACATTCAGATCCTCGAAGGTCTGGAGGCGGTTCGCAAGCGGCCGGCCATGTACATCGGTGATGTTGGCATTCGTGGGCTTCACCATCTTGTATACGAAGTTGTAGACAATTCTATTGACGAAGCGCTTGCCGGATACTGCGATCAAGTGTCAGTATCCATCAATGAAGACGGATCGATTACCGTAGAAGACAACGGCCGTGGTATTCCGGTTGGCATGCACCCGGTTGAGGGCAAATCTGCACTCGAAGTGGTTATGACAACGCTCCACGCTGGTGGTAAATTTGACAAAGACACCTACAAAGTTTCTGGTGGTCTGCACGGGGTGGGTGTATCCTGTGTGAATGCACTCTCATACAAGCTGGTTGCGACAGTACGTCGGGATGGCCGCGTGTGGCAACAAACGTATGCTTATGGTAATCCAGAAACGGAGGTCGAAGACATCGGCCCAATGAAAGACGGCGAGTCCACGGGGACTCGCGTCGAATTCTGGCCGGATGATTCCATTTTTACGCATACCGAATACCGCTTCGATACGCTGGCTGAGCGTCTACGCGAACTCGCGTATCTGAATAAGAATATTTACATCAGCATTGAAGACCGTCGCGAAGAAGACGAGTCGCTGCGTCGCGAGGAGTACCACTTTGCCGGCGGTATCATCGAATTTGTTGATTACCTCGACGAAGCACGGACGCCCATTCTGGATGAGGTGATCTACATCGGTGCTGAAGACGGCGTAGTGCCCGTAGAACTGGCCATGAAATACAACGCCAGCTATACCGAGAATGTGTTGTCCTTTGTGAACAACATCAACACGCACGAGGGAGGGACCCACGTTTCTGGTTTTCGCCGTGCACTTACCCGCACATTGAAGTCGTACGCAGAGAAAAACAATCTCTTGCGCAATGTGAAAGTTGACCTCTCCGGGGATGATTTCCGCGAAGGGCTTACCGCTGTACTCTCTGTGAAAGTGGCTGAGCCGCAATTTGAGGGACAGACCAAAACCAAGCTTGGTAACTCCGAAGTGCAGAGCGCCGTGGAGGTACTGGTCAATGAGAAATTATCGCAGTGGCTGGAAGACAATCCCAAATCTTCCAAGCGGATTGTAGATAAAGTGGTTCTTGCTGCCCAGGCGCGTGCAGCGGCACGCCGTGCGCGTGAGCTGGTGCAGCGTAAAAATGTCTTCGGTGGCGGTGGCTTGCCCGGCAAACTGGCAGATTGTGCTTCGAAAGACGCAACAGAATGTGAACTCTACCTTGTGGAGGGTGACTCAGCCGGCGGTTCTGCCAAGCAGGCACGCGATCGGCATTTTCAGGCCATCTTGCCCTTGCGTGGTAAAATTCTCAACGTAGAGAAAGCCCGTCTTGATCGGATCCTCGAAAACGAGGAAATCAAAAACATCGTGACAGCGCTTGGTACAGGTTTTGGCACGGCTGAACAGGATTTCAACGTTGAAAAGCTACGCTACCACAAAATCATCATTATGACGGACGCCGACGTGGATGGCGCGCACATTCGTACGCTACTCCTTACGCTGCTCTACCGTCACATGCGCGCCCTGTTTGACAATGGGTACATCTACGTTGCGCAGCCACCGCTGTATAAAGCATCGCGCGGTAAACAGGAACGCTACGCATGGGATGATGATGAGCTACGCGATGCCATCGCCGAAATTAATCCCGGGGACAAAGGCAAGGTCGTTATCCAGCGCTACAAAGGTTTGGGTGAGATGAACCCGGATCAGCTCTGGAATACCACGATGAACCCGGATACCCGGAAGCTACAACTGGTTACCATTGAAGATGCCGCTGCCGTAGACCGGATCTTCAGCACCCTGATGGGTGACTCGGTTGAACCGCGTCGCAAATTCATCGAGCGTAACGCCAAATACGCGACTATCGACGTTTAAAAGGTTCGGGTTGCAGGTCTACAGCCGGCTATTGATCCGAGTGTAGACCTGTAACCTGGAGCAGGACACCCGATGCAGCCCCACCTGAGCATAGTAGTCCCCGTCTTCGACGAAGAAGAGTCGCTGCCCGAACTTGCTGTTTTGTTGCGAGAGGTTTGTGAGCGGGAAGCGTACTCTTTTGAAGTTTTGATGATTGATGATGGTTCATCTGATGCCTCCTGGGAGGTCATCAAACAAATACACGCAGAAGACGCACGATTTGCCGGCGTAAGCTTTCGCCGCAATTATGGCAAATCTGCCGCGCTGGCTGTTGGCTTTCAACGCGCCAGAGGACGGTACGTGGTAACGATCGATGCAGATCTTCAGGACGATCCGCACGAAATTCCCGCGTTAATTGCGATGCTGGAAGAGGGCAACGACCTTGTCAGTGGCTGGAAAAAGAAACGCGAAGATCCGCTGGGCAAGAAAATCCCGAGCAAGGTCATCAATACCATTACGCGCCGCCTCACGGGTATCGATTTGCATGATATCAACTGTGGCCTCAAAGCGTATCGCCGGGAAGTAGTTAAGAGCGTAAAAGTATATGGTGAACTCCACCGTTATATCCCGCTGCTCGCCAAATGGGAAGGGTTTACGCGGATTGTCGAGAAGCCGGTTAAACATCACGCACGAAAATACGGGCAGACCAAGTTTGGTATCGAACGCTTTGCCCGCGGTTTTCTTGATCTCATAACTACCTTGTTCATGATGCGCTTCGCTGCACGGCCGATGCATTTCTTTGGGTCGCTGGGTATGGCAGCGTTTCTGGGCGGTTTTCTGATCAGCCTCTGGATTTCGATCGACAAACTGGTGTTCGATAACCCCATTGGTGATCGCCCATTGTTGTTGTTTGGGGTGATGCTCATCCTGCTTGGGGCGCAGATGTTTGCTACCGGCTTGTTGGGCGAGATGATTATCAAGCCGCGCATGGAAGAGACGTCTGCGTACCGGATTGAGGACTCGCTGGAGCCGCGGGTACGCGAAGAGATTTAATGATGCCGGCGCCTGCCCGAAAGAATGCATCAACCAGAAAAATTGTCCTGGTTGGACCAGCAGCGCCTTATCGAGGTGGCATTGCGCACTTCTTACATGCCACGTATCACGGACTTGTTGCGCGTGGACACCAGGTGGACGTCGTCAACTTCTCACGACAATACCCCTCCTTGCTCTTCCCCGGCAAAACGCAGTACGAATCAGACGTAGCAGACCCCATACCATCGCGCCGATTACTCGATTCCATAAATCCTGTTTCGTGGTTTCGGACGGCTCGTGCTATTACTGCTGGCAATCCTGATGTCGTGGTGTTCATGCACTGGATGCCTTTCTTTGCGCCGGCATACGGGACAATCGCACGCCGGCTTAAGGCACGCGGGATTCGGGTGCTGAGCATCGTCCACAATGCGTTGCCGCACGAACGCCGGCCAGGCGACATCGCGCTCAGTAGGTACTTTTTCAAAGCGTGTGACGGCGGCATTGTCATGTCGGATGCCGTGCAACAAGACCTCGCTTCGCTGCATAATGCGATGGAGACAATACAGGTGCGCCATCCGGTGTACAACCACTTTGGTGAGGGCATCGAGCGGACCACTGCACGACAACAGCTAGGTATCTCTCCGAATACACCAATGCTGCTCTTTTTTGGCTTTGTACGGAAATACAAAGGACTTCAGGTTTTGCTTGAGAGCATGACCCGCGTGCGGAATGCGTTGCCTGCTGTAAAACTGGTAGTCGCGGGAGAATGTTACGATGATGCTGGTGCCTATCAGGCATACGTAGGAAAACATAAGCTGGCAGATCACGTGCAACTGCTGTTCAAGTATATACCCGAGGGTGAAATCTCACCGCTGTTTTCGGCAGCGGATGTGATTGTGCAACCGTATATTACCGCAACCCAAAGCGGGGTGGCACAGATTGCCTACCACTTTGAACGTCCGCTCATCGTAACCGATGTGGGCGGGCTCGCGGAGATTGTGCCGCACGAACGCGCCGGCCTCGTTGTACCACCATCAGACCCGGATGCGTTGGCTGCCGCCATTGTGCGGTTTTTTAAAGAGAACC
The DNA here is from genome assembly GCA_965263205.1 of Rhodothermales bacterium. Lineage (GTDB taxonomy): Bacteria > Bacteroidota > Rhodothermia > Rhodothermales > JAHQVL01 > JBCCIM01. The sequence goes on along the minus strand of CBDHHF010000025.1, from coordinate 338,183 downwards.
TGTACACCCAACTTCACCAGGGTGTGCTCGAAGAGAAGCAATTGTACAGTTGGGACCGGTTGTTTGAAGCCATAGAATCCCTGGTTGCCTGACAGGCCACCGCCCGCCGGTTGCACCTTACAACAGACGTGTTGAGCAATGGAGTACGACCCGATAAAAGACTACCTCGGCGATTTTTTTAGAAAGAGTCCCTTTCTGCAGCGCATATTTTTTGCGTTGCTGCATCTCTTTTTTCTCCGGGCATGGCACGTGAAAAAGATGTTGCGTGGCTTATTTGGCAAACTCGAGGCGCGTGATCCAATTCAGGTACTGGACGCCGGCACCGGCTTCGCGCAATATGCCTACTTCATGGCAAAGTCTTTTCCCAAAGCCAATATCCTGGCTGTTGACATCAAACAAGACTATCTCGATAACGCTGCTGCGTTTTTTGCCCAAACCTCCTACAGTTCCCGGATCGACTTTGCGTTTGAGGACCTGACCAAACTGCAAACTAAAGGCCCCTTTGATCTCATTTTGTCCGTTGATGTAATGGAGCACATTGAAGACGATCGGGCGGTGTTCAGAAATTTTGCCGGCGTTTTGAATAAAGGCGGGTTTGTTGTGATCAACACCCCGTCAGACCAGGGGGGATCAGATGTGTCGGGAGATGATGAAGAGAGCTTTATTGGAGAGCACGTGCGCGATGGCTACAACATCGATGAGTTGCAGGAAAAGCTCCGCGATGCCGGCTTGAAGCCTGTTGACGCGCGGTACACTTATGGTCGCTACGGATCCTTCGCCTGGCGTTTCCTCATCAAGTACCCGATGATGCTGCTTTCAACAAGCAAGCTGTTTTTACTGCTGCTGCCATTCTATTATATCCCCGTATTCCCACTCGGCATGGTACTCAACTGGCTGGATGTCCGCACACACAACAAGAAGGGAACGGGCGTGCTGGTCGTCGCCACGCGAGAATGATTTTGAGTGTCGAATGGGTGAGGAATTGCGCTACGCCCTATCCATGTCCCCTGAGCCCCACGAAGGATCTCTGCCAGACTAGCACCGGATTAAACATCCGTAAGGATTTCTGAAATCCACATAACCATCAGCTAGCGATAGAATATCTACAAAAGAACGAAGACACGAAATCCCGAATACACACAAAACAACTTTTTCACTTTCCCTTTCCACTATCCACAGGCATTTCAAATCTCAACACCGTATCTTTTGAGGGCATCTCTTTTTATGCCTGCGGTACGTTGATAAAGGCAGCATCACGTAGCTAGTGCCAAGCCGGCGATCCGTATCTGTCATCTTCCAGCCACGATTTAATCTTTCACGCACGTGCACACTAAATACATTTTCGTAACGGGTGGCGTTACATCGTCTTTGGGCAAAGGCATCTTTTCAGCTTCATTGGGACGTCTCCTCGAAACCCGTGGTCTGCGGGTAACCATTCAGAAGTTTGATCCTTACATCAACGTAGATCCCGGTACGATGAATCCGTACGAACACGGCGAAGTCTACGTCACCAACGACGGTGCAGAGACAGACCTTGATTTGGGTCACTACGAGCGCTTCCTTGGCATCCCTACGAGCCAGGCGAATAACGTCACGACGGGGCGCGTGTATTTGGAAGTTATCACCAAGGAACGCGAAGGCGCCTACCTTGGCAAAACCGTGCAGGTTGTACCTCACATCATCGACGAAATCAAACGCTGGATGCTTAACCTGGGGAGCACGGGCGACTACGATATTGTGTTTACAGAAATTGGGGGGACAGTGGGTGATATCGAGAGCCAACCCTACCTCGAGGCGATTCGCCAGTTGCGGTATGAGTTGGGTCATGAGAATACACTGATTGCACACCTGACGTTGGTGCCGTATCTGAATGCCGCTGGTGAATTAAAGACCAAGCCAACGCAGCACTCTGTTAAAACATTACTGTCACATGGCTTGCAGGCCGACATGCTAATTTGTCGTTCTGATCATCCGCTAGATTCCGATTTACGGCGCAAAATTGCGCTCTTTTGTAATGTCCCGGCAAAGGCCGTCGTTGAGGCACGTGATGCATCAACCATCTACGAAATCCCGATGATCTACAAAAAGCAGAGCCTTGATGATCTCGTGATGGAACGCCTTAATATCAAGCCTCGCGAAGTGGAAAAAGAACAGTCGCTGGATTCATGGATTGAATTTGTTGAGCGGCTGAAAGCCCCGAAAGGGAACGTGAAAATTGGCCTGGTTGGGAAGTACGTAGAACATCAGGATGCGTACAAGTCTATTTCTGAAAGCTTTGTGCTCGCCGGCGTTGCACACGAAGTGGATGTTGAAATCGAATATATTTTGTCGGATGACTTGAATGCTGACAATGTAGAGGCCACATTGAAAAATGTTGCCGGTATCCTCGTGGCACCTGGGTTTGGGGATCGCGGGATCGAAGGGAAACTGGAAGCTGTGCGCTATGCGCGTGAAAACGACATTCCGTTCCTTGGGATTTGTCTGGGGATGCAGTGTGCCATTATCGAATTTGCGCGCAATGTGTGCGGTTGGAAAGATGCTCATTCCACGGAGTTTGAACCCAACACGCCGCATCCGGTCATTGATCTGATGGAGGAGCAAAAGAAGGTGGCCGCCAAGGGCGGCACGATGCGGTTGGGGGCTTACGATTGCCAGTTGACGGAAGGGTCGCGCGTGCGGGAAATCTATGGCGAAGACATGATCAAGGAGCGCCACCGGCACCGCTATGAGGTGAACAACCTGTTGCGGTACAAACTGCTTGAGCAAGGGATGCGCTTTGCCGGCATGAACACCGCCACCGACCTCGTCGAGATCATCGAACTTCCCGAGAAAAAGTGGTTCGTTGGAGTCCAGTTCCATCCCGAGTACAAATCTGTTGTGGGCAAGCCCCACCCGTTATTCCGCTCCTTCGTTGGCGCAGCCGTTGCCCACGCCAAAAGCAAAACTGGCAAGGCAGAGAATATTTATAAGCTGGCTGCAGGGAATTAAAGGAATGCCGATTTTCGAATGCCGATTTTCGAATGGGTGAGGAGTTGCGTTAGGCCCAACCCATGTCATCCTGAGCCGCGCGAAGGATCTCTGCTAGAATAACACAGAGCGTAATTCCTGTCATTCTGAGCAAAGCCGAAGAATCTGGGCGAGCACGGTGGATTACGATACCTCCTCACATCGCCAACGCACCCTGGTTCCCGGATCAAGTCCGGGATGACGTGAGGGGGGGCTGATCCGTATCATCCCGTCATCCTGAGCCGCGCGAAGGATCTCTTTCAGCCTAGCACTGTGCTTAACCTTTGTCATTCTGAGCAAAGCCGAAGAATCTGGGCGAGCACGGTGGATTACGATACCTCCCCACATCGCCAACGCACCCTGGTTCCCGGATCAAGTCCGGGATGACGTGAGGGGGGGGCTGATCCGTATCATCCCGTCATCCTGAGCCGCGCGAAGGATCTCTTTCAGCCTAGCACTGTGCTTAACCTTTGTCATTCTCAGCAAAGCCGAAGAATCTGGGCGAGCACGGGGTTTGAATATCGAGCAAGGAACTCCGAATGTCGAAGTGGGGGTGCGCACTCGTCACTTTTACTGCAAATCTGGCTTATACCTATAGATGTTTCATAAGCAGGCCGTGTCCTCTTTCTTGTTTCAATTACGCCATAGAGGTACACGGCCCACCTGCCCGGGTGTAGACAGTGGTTTGTCGTGCTTGTGTATGCGTGTACTTCTCTCTGGAATGTTCATCGATCTTTGGATGGATTGGTTGATGGGCCCACAAACCACGCAATGCAAGCAAGCGCAAGCCCTGAATGCATTCGGGTTTGGTGTATATGCACATCAACGCTTCCCCGCAGGCTGCGCAGCTTCACCCCTCTAAACGGCAGCTTCACCCATTTTATTGGTATCTCTTGCATTAAACAGGCAGATATTGCTAGCGGATAAAAAATCATCAACCCTACCCGCAATTAGCATGCAACGCTTGTTTATAGGTCTTCTCATCTTTTTACTGCCGGCACTGGCAAATGCCCAAACGCCAACTGGAATTATCTCTGGTACAATCACTGATGCCGATACGCAGCGTCCGCTGCTCGGTGTAAATGTGCAGTTGTACAATACAACACTGGGTGGCGCCACCAACGAAAATGGGCAGTTTAAAATTACGAACGTGCCTGTAGGTACGTACACGTTGATCATTTCGTCTATAGGATACACCCCGATTCAGGTTGCTGACATTGTGGTACGCAGTAACCGGGCGACTGAGGTCTACAAGTCGCTCGAAGAAATGTATTTCGAGACGGAAGAAGTTATTGTTGAAGGTGGGAATTATTTCGAACAGACAACGGAAACGCTAACCAGCGTTCAGACCATGTCGTATGAAGAGATCCGGCGCGCTGCCGGCGCTATTGGAGACGTGTTGCGCTCGACCCAGGCGCTACCCGGTGTGGCAATTACCAACGACCAGCGTAATGACCTCGTTGTGCGCGGGGGAAGTCCGTCAGAAAACCTCATTTTGATTGATAACATTGAGGTACCTAGCCTGAACCATTTTGGTGCCCAGAACACAAGCGGTGGACCGATTAGCATGCTCAATACAGAGTTTCTGTCGGATGCTTCGTTTTTCTCGGGTGGGTTCTCAGCGAAGTATGGCAATCGCCTTTCTTCAGTACTCGATATTTCACTGCGTGAAGGGAGTAAAGAGCGCGTTTCTGCGGATTTGGAAATGGGCATTGCCGGCTTTGGCCTTGCCTCGGAAGGACCGCTCGGCGACAACGGCTCCTTTATTCTTTCCGTCCGCCGCAGCTACCTGGAACTGCTCGAAGATGCCATTGGCCTTACGGCTGTACCCGAATACTGGAATCTGAACGCAAAAGTTGTCTACGACGTCAATCCAAAAAACAAACTGACCTTTGTTAGCCTTGGCGGTATCGATGACATCCAGTTTAACGTGGATCCAACCGACCTGGAAGATCCAAGTCTTGAGAATGTCACAAGCGGTGGCTGGCAGATTGTGAATGGTATCAACTGGCAACATCTCATCGGCATGCGTGCCTTTGGTGTACTCACCATTTCGGATGTTGCTTATAAGTACGAAAACGAGATATTCGATGAGGAAATTGGCAATGTGCTCACCTTCAGGCAAAACGATACCGAAGGGATTTCAACCGCACGCTATGACCTGACATTGCTGCCTGAATCGTTTGGCGAAATCCGCATGGGTGTGGATGCAAAACTCTTCCGTGCGAATTATGACCTCGAGGCGCCGCTAGGGACTGTGTCATCGTTTAACGAAACCCCGGACCGTATCAACCCGATAGACCTCGATCGGTCATTCACCGCTACGCAGCTTGGTGCATTTACCGAGTTTTCGCCAACCCTGGGGTCGAAGCTCACGCTGAATCTCGGGGCACGTGTCGATTATTTCGAGTTCATTTCTGAAACGCGGATCAGCCCACGTGCGAGTCTTCGGTACGAGTTGTTGCCAAACCTGAATCTGAATGCTTCGTGGGGACAGTTTTTTCAGTCGCCTCCGATGATTTTCTTGAATGCAGATCCGCAAAATGAAAACCTGGATCCAATGCGTGCGGACCACTACATCATGGGGCTTTCTTTCTTTCCGAGAAATGACATCCGCGTCACTGTTGAGGGCTATGTGAAAGACTATGCCTCGTACCCGGTAAGCTCACAGTTTCCTTCGCTGACGCTTGCTAATTCGGGTGATGACTTTGGTGTTACCGATTTACTCTTCCCGATGGAAAGTGCCGGCAGTGGCCGATCGTTTGGCGCTGAGTTTTATATCCAGAAAAAACTAACCGACAACTATTACGGTCAGCTCAGTTACTCGTACTCACAAACAGAGCACGAAGCACTCGACGGCATCCGCCGGCCGGCCAGCTTCGACATTCCACATACCTTTACCCTGCTAGGTGGCTATAAATTGGGCGATTGGGAGTTTTCTGGCAAATTTACCTATGCCTCGGGCCGGCCCTTTACGCCATACCTCAACGATTTGTCGGCTGCCCAAAACCGTGCAATCTTTGACCTCGCACGCGTAAACGATGACCGTGCCCCAGACTACCACCGACTTGACATTCGGGTAGATCGTCGGTTTAATTATGAGGATTGGAGCTTACTACTCTTCCTCGACCTGCTCAACGTGTACAACCGGGAGAACATCCAGCAATTTGTTTGGAACCCCAAAACGCGCACGCGGGACATTATTCCTCAGTACTCGTTTATTCCTAATGTTGGCTTCAACGTGAAGTTTTAGGAGTAGCGATTTTCGAGTGACGATTTTCGATTGAGGGGTGGCTGCCAGCACCCCCGATGTTATCCTGAGTTTGCGAAGGATCGCATCGGGGCTTGCAGCCCCTCGAATATCGAAGACCGAACAAGAAACGAACCCTGGCTTGCCAGGGAGACTAACGAAGTAAATTTCCAATATCGAAGTTTGCTAAGGTTGGCAGCCTGCTTCACCCATGTCATCCTGAGCCTGCGAAGGATCTGGGGTTGGCACAACGCTGAATGCGGCTTGATGATTGCAGATTAGCGAATTGTATCACCTAAGCCTTGACACCTGTACCTGCAAAAAACCACACTGTAGTTATGTGGAAATATGAAAGACGATTAAGGCTGATTGGCATTCCCGTGCTCTCAATAATCATGTCGTTTGTCATGTGTTGGGAGTACTGGGAGGCAGGCGGTCTACAAATACTATCTGGCATCGGCAAGTCTTTTGTATTTACGTTTTGCATCTGGGAAGGCAACCGGCAGATCATGATGTATCTGTACCGGAAATGGCCCGATGTGGAGCAAACCCGCAAACGCATCCTAACGGAAGTTGTAAGTGTGTTTGTATACACGCTGGGCATCAATTTCTTTATCAAGTTTCTATTTAGCCTTGTGTTGCAGGAGCCGGTTATGGGAGAGGGGGAATCTGCCTGGTTTCATATGTTGACTGCGTTAATCCCGACAGCATTTCTGCTCAGCATTTATGAAAGCATGTACTTCTTTGCTGCCTGGAAAGCAAACGTGGAGCGGCGTGAAGCGCTTGTGTTAGCCAATGCCCAATCGCAGTTTGAGGCGTTGAAGAAGCAGCTCGATCCGCACTTTCTGTTTAATTGCATGAATACGTTGGCATCGCTGATCGATGTGGACAATACAGATGCACAGCGATATCTCGGCCGGCTTTCTGAAGTGTACCGGTACGTGTTGGATACACGAGAGCGCTCCACGGTCACTGTGGAAGAAGAGTTGCAATTTCTTAAGGCGTACATCTACCTGAACGAGGTACGATTCCGAGACAACCTGAAGGTTGAGCAGAAGCTGGAAAAAGATATCTACGCACACCGGGTGCCGGCGTTGAGTTTGCAATTGCTCGTTGAAAATGCCATCAAGCACAACGTGGTCTCCCGCGAGCATCCACTCACCATCAGGATTTATCAGGATGGTGACTACGTGACGGTCGAAAACAACAAACGGCGCAAAAGCAGTTTCCATCGCTCAACCAAGCTTGGGCTGCAAAACATTGTGAAGCGTTATCAATTGTTGACGCAGCAGCATGTAAGTATCAACGAGAGCGACACGGTATTCCGTGTACAACTGCCGCTCCTAGATCCGCAAGGGACGTGAAGGTTGTAATTATTGAAGACGAATACCCGGCAGCCAACAGGTTGCGGACGTTGTTGGAAAAGGTAGATGCAGAGGTAGAAATTCTCGATGTGCTGGATAGCGTTTCGGGTGCGTGTACATGGTTTGAAGCCCATCCTTCCCCCGATCTGATATTGTCCGATATCCAACTTTCCGACGGGCTGAGCTTTGAGGTGTTTGAACGGATGCAGCTCAGGGCGCCCGTCATCTTTACGACGGCCTATGATGAGTATGCCATCAAAGCGTTCAAGCTCAATAGCATCGATTATCTGGTCAAGCCGATCCAGGTTGAGGAGCTGAATACGGCACTCAACAAGTTTGTCGATACGAGGCCGGCGCATCGTTCTGATCAGGTACAGCAGGAATTGCTGGATTTGTTGAAAGGAGTGCAGTCGCGTGATGTTGCGTACAAAGAACGCTTTCTGGTCAAAGGAGGGGAGGCGCTTGTGCCCGTTTTTCAAACGGAGATCGCCTACTTTGCTGCATCCAACGAAATCACACACCTGGTTCGATCAGACGGCAAACGCTTTCTGGTGGATTACACCCTGAGTGATTTGGAAGAACGGCTGAATCCGGGAGCGTTCTTTCGCGCCAACCGGCAGTACATCATACAAGCCTCAGCGATCAAGCGCGTGTTTCCCTACTTCAATGGCCGGCTGCTGCTATCCCTGCATCCACAAGCGCGGGAAGATGTTTTGGTTAGCAAGTCGAAAGCATCGCGATTTAAACAATGGTTTGATGGCGGGTAATCCGTAGCAGGAACTGCTAAAAAGCAAAAGGCCGGATCGCGGGTTTCGCGATCCGGCCTGTGTATTTGCTGCTTGCAGAAAAAACGGGTTAGAGGACGATGTGCGCTCCGAAAATTACACCGTGGCTGCGGGCATCGCGATCACTGTGCGTAGCCCCTGCATTATCGAGGTTGCCGCCACTGATGAAGTTGAGGGGTGCATAGCCTTCCGTTCTGAATACTTCGAGGAAGAGCTTGGAGCTTTTGTTGATCATCAGTGAGCCGCCCAGGATATACTGGTTCTGGCGCTCCCATGGCGATCCGTCAGGGCCGGCAACGAAGTTGGAGAACTCACCGGAGAGGATGAAAGAGTACATGCCATTGTCGCTAAGTACAAAGCTGGCGCCGCCGACGAGTGAGCTTACATGCTCCTCTTCAAACGCGTTGAGCGGCGGTACAGGGTTGTGCGTACCAGGCCATGGATCTTCGGTGATGGCCCATGCGCCTATCAGGCGCAGCCGGCCTACGTTGGCGGTGCCGTAGAATGTGCCGGCGCCGTTGGGTTGGTCGCACGGCATGAAGTGCACAACCGGGAAGTCCTGGCAGTAGGCGCTACCACGGACAAATGAAGCACCAGCCTGGACTGATGAGTTCTGCCCGAAGTTGAACGTATAGCTGCCGTCAAAGACGAAGTTGTTCAGGCGTGACGGTACCGCCGTATCTTCAACGGGTACATGCAGCGCGCGGAACTGGGCGCCACCCTGTACAGCCGTGAAGGAGCCGTTGAATCCACCAAGATCAACACCAATCATGGCGCCAAAGCCGAGGCCGGCAAATGCATGCCACATGGTGGAGTTGGTAAACGGGCTAACGCTACCCTGATAGCCGAAGTTGACGTCCATTTTACCAATGGCGCCATAGACGGGGAAATCGTTCAGGTTACCGAGTACAACAAAGCCTTTGCGCACCTGTACCTGGTTGCGTGTCAATGCAGTGATGGTACCTGCGCCGAAGCTCTGCTGTGGATCATAGAGCAGTTCGGTGTACACGCTGAGCCAGTTGGTGATGGCGCCGGCAAACATGACCTGTGCAGAATGCAGGGTAGCTTCGCTTACTTCTTTGCCAATCTGGTTGTTGGCCGTTGGATGGCGCATCAGGTAGCCAAACTTGGAATCTGTATTGGAAGCCTGATAATCGACGAGCCCAATGAGTGAGGCGCCGAGATAGATTTTCCCGGTTTCGATACGGTTGGTGCTGAGCGCGTTCAGCAAGATATCAGCTTTACGGATGTACTGAACGGGTTCGAGTAATTCGTAATTGAGCGATGTGTTGATGGCTACAACTTTTTGCTCATCTCTATCAGCCTGGGATTCCTGTGCGAGCACAGGAGTGGAAAAGAATAGCGAAACTACCAGGCCAAAAAGCAACACAGCTCGGGGGGACGCTGCTTTTGAGTGGTGACGGTTGATCATTTTTACCTCCACAATCGACCTTTCAGTCGACCGGTCTTCAAATTGATAAATAATGCTATGCATCCCCCGATAAACAGTAGTGATGCTAATAAAGTGGGTCTTGCATAGCGTGAGCGTTAATCGCGGATAGAATCTAGGTGATCGTTTCTATGCAGCGCATCACATAGCCATGTGAATAAGTTTGGCGTTTTTTTGCAAAAATGGCGGATTTGCGCTTCGAGCGATGAGGCTGTGCCAGAGATGTGGCGGTGTGTCACCGCGCGGTGTTGGAAGTGTAGCGAGAATGTAGCCGGGAAAGGAGTCGCTTATTTTAGCAAAACCATGCGTTTGGTAAAGCGGAGGAAGTCGAGCTCGATGCGCGCGAGGTAGATGCCGGCGGGTAGATTGCCGGCGTCAAACGCGGCGGTGTGGATGCCGGCTTCTTGTTGCGCATCTACTAGCAGCGCGACTTCGCGGCCGAGCATGTCGTACACAGCCAATCGTACTTGCATCGTCTGCGGCAGGCTGTAGCGGAGGGTGGTTGATTTAAGGAAGGGGTTGGGGAAGTTTTGGTCGAAGCCGAGGACGTAGTTCGGGGCCGGCTGAGGTTTTCCAGCAAGGTTGACTTGACTCAGCGGTTCATACAGTGATTCCGCTACGCTACGTATCGCACGGGTGTCTTTTCGCAATACCGTGATGGAATCCAGATGATCTTCGCCTCGCGACCAGATGATCGCAATTCTAATGGTTGCGGTATCTCCTGAAACAATGGCAAAGGGGCCTGTTGAGGTTACCATCCTACGGTCGGCAGGGTCAACCGCACTTCCCTGTCCGTCGTAGTCGAATTCAGACCAAAAAGACTTTGTAACTGGATCTCCGGAGAATACGAACCGTGTTGGTTTCTTGGGCGAAATACCGGTATATCCTCCTCCGCCTTCAACCAGGCGCTGCTTGTCTTTCCATTGAGCCTGCATCACATTGTAGTAATCAGCGCCCGTTACTGGATCCCCTGTTGCAGATCCATCCCCATAGTAGTGCATAACAGCAGACGTACCCAGTTTTTCATCTACTTCATCTATGATGCCATCCCGGTCATTATCCAACCCGTCGTTTGATGCAAGAATGGTTTCTAGAAAGGTGAAGCCAACAGCCGGCGGCCCAATACGGTATCCCTCTCCTCCTTCATCATCATTGTCTGCATTATACGCGTAGCCGAGGTGCAGTAGGGAATCTGATCCGATATAATCATCATCAAAGTTGCCGAGGTCTACATCGGTGAAGAGCCCAACATACGTGTCTTTAATATCAGCTACATTTTTGTTGATAATGTTGTACTCATAAAATGTAAGGTTGCCAAGCGCTGCTGCATTATTATATGCAAACGCTGACGCGTGGACCTCGATGCCCAAGGGGTCTGAATCTGTCGCTTCGTGGACATTGCCTCGGTCGTTCATGATCCACCAGAGGCGTTGATCGCCGAGCAGTGCCGGTAGGTCGCCACCAGCGAGGTTATAATTGTCTGGATTACCATCCCCATCTACAACGGGCGCGCCGAGTTGCCAGGGCCAGTCTTTCAAGTTACTCGAAATACCGTTGCCATCGATGAATGCCTGGATGTCTTCAGTGCGGATTTTCCATATCTGGTCGTAAGGTTTACAGTCTGTCGGCGGATGGCCGGCCTCATCGAGCGGACCAGCCCAGAATTCCCAGGGGCCATACCGGCTGGCAGCTACGCGCAACGAGTCATTCACCATGCCGCCAATCCATATGCCCGCTGCAAAAATGGCATTTGCATTCCCTCCTTTGGGTACTTCGTAGACATGCGGGGAGCCGCGCCAGAATAGGCCGCCATTGTTGGGGATACGCGCGCGAACGTTGCCGGCATCCAGGAAGGCTTGGCCAAGCGATCCTTCACAGGTGCCGGTTTGTGCAACTGCTGCATGCGGCAGCAAGAAAAGGATGAATAAAATCCAGTAGCTTTTTTTGCATGGAAGAATACCAGATAGGCTTACTGGTAAAAACGCAAAAAGGAAGGCGCACGCGACATCAGTGCACGAGCCCTCAGCTAACCAATCCTGGATCCCGAATCAAGTTCGGGATGACGTAGAGGATTGAGGATGGCTTTGATTAACGCTGCACACATGAACCTTCAACCTGTAACTTGCAACCTTCAACTGATCATCTGATCAGCACCATGCGTTTGGTGAAGCGGAGAAAGTCGAGCTCGATGCGGGCGAGGTAGATGCCGGCGGGTAGATTGCCTGCGTCAAACGCGGCGGTGTGGATGCCGGCTTCTTGGCGCGTATCTACCAATACCGCCACTTCGCGCCCGAGGATGTCATAAATCGCTAACCGCACATCCATTGATTGAGGGAGGCTGTAGCGTAGGGTAGTGCTTTGTGAAAACGGATTGGGGAAATTCTGATTGAAGCCGAGCACGTAGTTGGGCTCGATAGTGACTTCTTCCACTTTCTGCACGCGTCTAGACTGCCACAGTACATTGCGAGCTGCGAGCAATACACGGGTATCTTTTTTTAGTTCTACCACAGAATCGAGGAAGTCATGCCCTCGCGACCACACCACAGCCAGATCAACTTCCTGTGTGCTATCGGGTAGGATGTCGAAGGGGCCGGCTGAAAGCATCATGCGTCGGTCTGAGGGAGGGAAATGCGAACCCATACCTTCCAGGTTAAATTCTGACCAGAATGCCCCGGTTGTTGGATCGCCCGAATATACATACTTGGTGGTCTTCTTAAAGTCATCAGACGGATACCCATTCCATCCCGCATAGATAGGATCTCCATAAGACCGCAGGCCCTGCAAACAATTGTAGTATCCGATGTTTCGCTGAGGCGCCGACTCTTTCCAGATGCATGCAAAGGAAGACATCCCCACTTCTTCATCCGGTTCATCAATGAGCCCGTCATAATCATTATCCCGTCCGTCTGGTTTAGCCAGGGGACTGCGCAAAATGGTGAAGCCGGTAGCAGGAGGGGCTATGCCATAGCCTTCTCCACCTTCATCGTCGTTGTCGGAGTTGTATACATAACCGAGATGCAGCAACGAGTCCGAGCCGATGTAGTCATCATCAAAATTACCCAGATCAGGGTCTACGTACATTCCGAAATAAGCGTCTTCTATTGGCGCGCTGTTTCGATTTGTGATCCTATAACGGTAAAAGGTATTGTATGACAGGATATCGTTTGGATTGTGATACGTGTGTGCAGACACGCGCACTTCGATACCAAGGGGTTCACTGTCCGTTGCTTCATGGGTATTTCCTCGGTCATTCATGATCCACCAGAGGTGCTGGTCTCCAAAGAGCTGCGGTTGATCGCCGCCGGCGAGGTTGTAATTGTCCGGGTTGCCGTCCCCATCAAGCACGGGGGCACCAAGATGCCAGGGCCAGTTTTTTAAGTTGTTGGAGATCTCACCCGTTTCCAGAAAGGCAGTTACGTCTTGGGGTTTGATTTCCCATACTTTGTCGTACGGTTTGCAATCATCGGGTGGGTTGCCTTCCGCATCCAGTGGGCCGGCCCAGTATTCCCATGGACCGTATCTGGAGGCAGCACTCCGTATGCGGCCATTGATTTTGCCGCCAATCCACAGTGAACCAACAAAGATAGCATTGGAACGCACGCCTTTGGGGACATTGTACACATGGGGTGAGCGGCGCCAGAACAGTGCGCCATTGTTTGGAATACGCGCGCGAACGTTGCCGCCCTCAAGAAAAGCTTCTCCAATAGATGGTTCACACGTACCTGTTTGTGCGATTGCAGGCTGTATGAAGAGCAGTGAGAAAAAGACAAGGCCGAAGGATTTGCGCATAGTTTATACCATCTAACTCTGATGATAGAAACGTAAAAAGGACAAGCTGCACGACATTTTGGTTGCGGTAGAAGCGAATACAGATGCTTGTTATCTGTGCAAGGTCATTCGTTGTGTATGCTGTAGAACGTCGAGTTGAATTCGGGCTAGATAGACGCCTGCCGGGAGAGTGCCGGCGTTGAAGGAAACATCGTACGTGCCAGCTTCCTGCTGTGCATCCACTAAAAGAGCTACTTCACGGCCGAGCATATCGTGTACAGCAAGCCGTACATGCATGGTTTGTGGTATTGCATAGCGTAGCGTAGTGGTTTGCGAAAATGGATTGGGAAAATTTTGAGCAAATCCTAGCGAGGCAGATGTAGCCACAGGTGACGCTACGTTTCTCGAAAATACAGGCCTCAGTAGTGTTGCTGCTTCTTTTCTGATTTGCCGCGCTTCTTTGCGTAGCTCTGTAACAGAGTCGAAATTACTATTGCCACGGGCTGAAATGATGGCGAAGGCCATGTCGAGCGAGTCGCCGGCAGCGAGTGTAAAGGGGCCCGAGGAAATCAACATCCTCCGGTCTCCAGGCATGGGATAGGATTGTCCTATAGGGTCTAGGTTGAATTCTGACCAACCATTACCTGTTGCAGGGTCGCCTGGATAAAGAAATAAAATGCGATGGTTTGAAAACCCCCATCCGTATCCACCCAGTGTCAGCGGATCACCGTTGGTCCAGCGTGCCTGCATCGCGAAGTAGTGAGTTTGCGGAGTATTTTCGGGATCACATACATCGCACCGGTGATTATAGACCATAAAGCTGCTGGCGCCCACCATTTCGCCCGGGTTATCTACAACCCCGTCTCGGTCATTATCGATACCGTCAGCATCTTTGATTGCAGATCGTAAAAAAGCAATTCCAATTGCAGGTGGTGCAACTCCGTAGCCGTCCAGCCCATCATCATTGTTATCGCCGTTGTAGGTGTAGCCAAGGTGAACAAGCGAATCTGAGCCAATCACGTCGTCACCAAAGTTGCCCAGATCTGCGTCTGCAAAAACGCTGAAGTAGGCATCGCTAAGTGGCGCAGTATTTTTGTTGATCAAGCGATACGTGTAGAAGGTGTCGTTACCCATAAAGCCCGGGTGGCGGAAGGCAAAAGCAGAGCCGTGGACTTCCAGACCGATGGGTGTGCTACCTGTCGTATTGTGCGCTACCCCTCGATCGTTCATGATCCACCAGAGGCGTTGATCACCAAGTAGCTCGGGCAAGTCACCGCCGTTCAGGTTGAAATTGTTAGGATCCCCGTCGCCATCAATTACTGGTGCGCCGAGTTGCCAGGGCCAGTTTTGAAGATTTTCTGTTTGTATCCCATCTCGAAGGTATTGGTTGATATCTTCTGCAGTAATCTCCCAAATTTGATCGTAAGCTGCGCAGTCTGGTGGGGCATTACCGGCAGCATCGAGTGGACCGGGGGCAAATTCATATGGACCGTATTGCGTGGCTGCCGCACGGATTTCACCGTTTACAACGCCACCTACCCAAACACTTGCGTTGAAAATGCTGTGGATGCCTTCTCCCTTGGGTGTTTCGTACAAGTGAGTTTCTTCATTCCAGAACAGGTTGCCATTGTTGAGAATTCTTGCACTAGTCAAGCCGGTATCCAAAACGGCTTCAGCTGTACCGGGGATACAGCTGGTTGTTTGGGCAAGTGCCTGGCTGGTAAACAGTGAGAGTAGAATGAAGAGCAGTCGATTCATTTTAGCAGCACCATGCGTTTGGTGAAGCGGAGGAAATCGAGTTCGATGCGGGCGAGGTATACGCCGGCGGGGAGGTTGCCCGCGTCGAATTTGACTGTGTGGATGCCGGCTTCCTGTTGCGCGTCTACAAGCAATGCCACTTCGCGTCCGAGTAAATCATACACGGCCAGCCGCACCTGCATGGTTTGCGGCAGGCTGTAGCGGAGAGTGGTTGCTTGGGAGAAGGGGTTGGGAAAATTCTGATCGAAGCCGAGTACACGATTGGGCAAAGCAAGCCCTGTGTGTGGTTGTACTGGTCCTGTGTATGGCGTGAGTAGTGCTTCGGTTGCCTGGCGCACCAGTGCCGTTTCGGTTTTGAGCCGGCTTACTGCGTTGAAGTTATTTTCACCCCGTGCCCAGATAGCTGCAAGCGTGAAGTTTACGGTATCGGCTGGTGCTAAGTCAAAGGGTCCACTCGCCATGATTAAGCGGGCATCTCGGGCGATAGGTAGGGGCAGCCACGGGACCATGGTGTTTACTTCTGACCAGCCTTCTTGTGTTTCAGGATTGCCCGGGAATAGAAAACGTGCAGGTTTATCTGACAGATAGCGGCCATGTCCACCAAAAGTAAGTGGGCTTCCGTCGGGCCAGCGTGACTGCATCGCGAGATAATAATTCTCTGGTGGATATTCATTGGAGCAAACATCACAAGAAGGCTCCTGGATGAACGTGCCAGTCAAGCCCAACATCTCACCCGGGTTGTCTATCTGGCCATCGTAGTCGTTGTCCTGCCCATCATTTACAGCCGGCGCTGATTGTAGCAATGAGAATCCAATTGCCGGCGGTGCCTTGCCATATCCGCCTGGGCCGTCATCTTCGTTGCTACCATTGTATCCGTAGCCGAGGTGCAGGAGCGAGTCGGTGCCAACCAGGTCATCCAAAACGCTGGCTCCGATATCAACGTCAATGAATAATCCCAGGTAGGTGTCAGAGATCAGGGTGTCATGTTTGTTGATGAGTCGGTAGGTATAAAAGGTCTCATTGCCAATGCCACCCGTGTGCACCTTGGCAAACGCCGACGCATGCACTTCGATACCAAGCGGTGCACTTCCGGTGCTTTTGTGCTGGATGTGGACATCATTCATGATCCACCAGAGTCGCTGGTCGCCCAACAGTTCGGGGAGATCACCGCCTGCGAGGTTGTAATTTCCTGGTTGACCGTCTCCATCAATAACAGGTGCGCCCAGATGCCAGGGCCACTGCAACATGTTGTCGGACACGTGTCCGTTTGTTACAAACCGATCAATGTCTTCCCGCGTGATTTCCCAGATTTGATCATACGCGCTGCAGTCTTGCTGATCAGGGCCTAATTCTCCGGCACCCGAATATACAGGACCCGGCGCAAATTCTTGCGGTCCATAGCGCGAAGCCGCTATCCGCAGTTCATTATGCACCATGCCGCCAATCCAGAGGTTGGTTGCAAATATCGTATGGGTGCCCTCGTCTTTTGGTGTTTCGTAGACGTGTTGGTTACCCTGTCGAAAGAGTCCGCCGTGATTTGAGATCAACGCGCGTGTTTGCCCCACCTCAAGATTCGCACGCGCTGAACCCGGCTCACACAAAGTATCACGTTGCGCATGGCTGATACCTGGAAACAAGAAAAGCAGGAGGACCCACCGTGTCATCGTATCAACACCATCCGTTTCGTGAACTGGAGGTAGTCGAGCTCGATACGGGCAAGGTAGATACCGCCGGGTAAGTTGTCAGCTTCAAAGTTGACGCTGTACGTACCGGCTGCCTGACGCTGTTCGACCAACGTCTGTATTTCGCGACCCAGCATATCGAACACTGTTAGCCTCACGCGCATATCCTGTGGAAGACTGTATCTAATGGTTGTGCTTTCGGTAAACGGGTTGGGGTAGTTCTGGTCAAAGCCGAGTACAAAGCCGTTGGGTGGTGTATCCCGTTTTTGTGGGCGTTCCGGCAAATTGGCTGTAAAAAGTGCCTCCCCGGTACGGCGAACGCCGGTTACATCTTTCTTGAGCAGACTCACCGAATGCAAGTGGTCGGTACCCTGCGACCATACAATGGCTAGCCGAATGGTTTTGGTCTCGCCGGGCGCAATATCAAAGGTGCCCATGGTTGTGACCAGGTTGCGGTCGTAGGGTGTATTGGGTGTGCCCTGGTCATCAGTGTTAAATTCTGTCCAGAAAGCACCCGTCACTGGATCGCCCGAATACACAAAATGTGTAGGGGTTAAAGGGAGATTTGATGGGAAATTCCATAACGCATGTCCCTGCCCACCTTTGTACATGGTGTCGCCAAACTCAAACCTGCCTTCCATTACGTTTTTGTATCTGTCGAGCATGTAGGGTTCCACGTTGGATAATACGCTCGAAATCCCCACCATTTCTCCTTCTTCGTCGATGGTGCCGTCAAAGTTGTTGTCGATGCCATCCGCGTTGCCTGCAATGGTGGGGAGGAATGTAAAGCCAACAGCCGGCGGAACGATGCCAACACCACACCCGTCATCGAGATTGTCGGAGTTGTATGCGTACCCGTATTGCAGCAGTGAATCTGAACCGACGTAGTCGTCCGAAAAGTCACCCAGGTCCACGTCTGCAAACATACTCACATAAGCATCGGTGAGGGGCTTCGTGTTTTTGTTGATGATCTCGTACTCGTAAAACGTAAAGTTGCCCAGCGGACCGGGGTTGTTAAAGGCAAAAGCAGAAGCTTGTACCTCGAGACCTATGGGTTCACTTTCGGTAGATTCATGGCTATTTCCCCGGTCATTCATAATCCACCACAGGCGCTGGTCGCCAAGCAGTTCGGGCAGATCGCCACCAGCGAGATTGTAATTTGTCGGATCTCCATCACCATCGACAACCGGTGCGCCCAGGTGCCAGGGCCAGCTACGGAGGTTTAGGGAGATATGTCCATCCGTATAGAAGGAATCAATATCAGCTGTACGTATTTCCCAGATGTTGTCGAAGGACTTACAGTCTGCCGGCGGTTTTCCTGCGTTGTCCAACGGACCCGCCCAGAATTCCGCCCATCCATACCGGGTACCTGCCGCACGAAACTCATTATCAATGTTACCGCCTACCCAGAGCGAAGCGGCGAAAATTGAATTGGCGCCGATACCTTTAGGTGCTTCATAGTTTATACCAGGCTCATGGCTTCCTCTTCCTGCGCCATAAAACAGCCGGCCATCGTTTGGTATATAGGCGCGTACGTTTCCAGCATCGAGATATTTGCCTGCTACCGACATCTCACAATTACCGTGTTGAGCTGCAGCTTGAGTGACGCCAAATATCATGAATAAAAAGAAGAGTTTTTTCATTGGATCAGGGTCAAACGTTTTGTGATTTTGATGTCATCAAATTGGAATTGGGCGAGGTACAGGCCGGCTGGTAAATTGGTAGCGTCAAATGCAGCGGTATGTGTGCCAGCACTCTGCTGTTGATTGATGAGCAAGGCCACTTCTCGTCCCAGCATGTCAAACACGGCTAGCTTTACCTGCATGTCTTGCGGCAAGCTATATTGAAGGGTTGTGTGTGCTGCAAATGGATTAGGGAAATTCTGGTGGACCACAGGGATGTCTTTGCTTTCCAGATTGTCTGTATTAGCGTCGGCTATTGATTCAATCAGGCCAAACAAAGAATCGCTTTGGGTGCGTACCTGGGCTGTTTCGCGCAGCAGCAGACTGGCAGAGCGCAAGTTGGTCACCGATTGCGACCACACGATAGCCATTCGGAAGTTGATTTCTTCCCCTGGAGCAAAATCAAAGCTGCCCATTGAAGTCACGATCGTGCGGTCTGAGGCTCTGTTTTTGTTGCCACGCATGTCGTTGTTGACTTCCGACCAAAAACCGCGCTGCACAGGATTGGTTGAGAAAATGAACTTGGTGGATTGCCTGGGCAAATCATCTGGGAAGCCGAAGCCTTCGCGCCCTTGACCACCCTTTAAGATGGGCCGGCCGTCTTCCCAGGTACCCACCATGATGTTGCGGTACATCTCCGGGGTGTAAGGCGTGACATTGGCTATCACACTGCTGACACCGAGTTGTTCGCCGGTCTCATCAATGGTGCCATCGAAGTTATTATCAACCCCATCGTTTTCAGCCAGTTTATCCGAAAACAGCGTAAATCCTAGTGCTGGCGGAGGAACGCCGCGTCCGCACAGGTTGTCGTCAGCGTCTGCATTGTAGGTATACCCGAGGTGGAGCAACGAGTCGGAGCCGGCATAATCGTCGGTGGGGTTGCCAATGTCTACATCTGCAAACATGCTGAGATAGGCATCCGTGAGCGGCTGCTTGCTTTTGTTGATGACTTTGTAATGATAAAAGGTGTACTGCGGGAGCTCGTTGCCTGTGAAAAAAGATTCTGTTGGTATGCCGGCCGGGGTTTCGGGTACGGCAAACGCAAACGCAGATACGTGGACTTCGAGGCCTATTGGCTTGCTGTTAGACGACGCGTGCGTATTGCCGCGGTCATTCATAATCCACCAGAGGTGTTGATCGCTGAGCATCTTGGGTAGGTCACCGCCGGCAAGGTTATAGTTGCCCGGGATGCCATCGCCGTCAACGACAGGCGCCCCCAAATGCCAGGGCCAATTTTTCAGGTTTTCTGTAGCAATCCCATGGGTGGCAAACGAGTCGAGGTCTGTAGTACGGATTTCCCATATATGGTCGTAGATGCTGCAATCTGCTGGTGGATTGCCGTCGTCGTCGAGTGGTCCTGGCCAAAACTCAAAGGGGCCATATCGACTGGCAGCCATACGCAGTTCATCATCCACAAACCCGCTTACCCACAAGCTGGCTGAATACAGCGAGTTTGCTTCGATGCTGAGTGGCACCTGGTAGTTAAGGCCTTCACGGCCCTGGAACAGGCTGCCGTTGTTGAGAATGCGCGCGCGTACGTTTCCGACGTCAAGAAATGCCTCGGCACTGGCCGGCTCGCAGGTGCCTGTTTGATGTTGGGCACTGACTTGTAAGCATAAACATGCACCCAGCAAGAGGGCAAGGAATTGCTTTTTCATAGCATGTGGTGGTCAATCTGTTGGTGCAGGGGCTAGTTAACTTTTAGTATGCGTTTGGTGAACTGAAGAACGTTGGCTTCCAGCCTGGCGAGGTACACGCCGGCAGGGAGCACGCCGGCATCAAACTCCACGCTGTAGATGCCGGCGTCCTGCCGTTCCTGTACCAGCACAGCCACTTCGCGCCCGAGGATATCAAATACCGCAAGGCGTACCTGCATAGACTGCGGAAGGCTGTACCGGATGGTTGTAGATTGTGTAAATGGATTGGGGAAATTCTGGTCAAACCCGAGAACGAAGTTCTCCGACGCTACAGGGTCTTGTTGGGGAAACGGGTTTTCTTGAATACTTGGCGTAAGGATGGCTTCCGCTGCTTCGTTGAGGCTTGCTACATCCGCTTTTAATTTCCTGACCGAGTCCAGGTTATCATCCCCTCGTGCCCAAACCACGCCAAATGCAACCTGTACCGTGTCGCCAGGAGCCAGGGTGAACGGGCCGGTTGAGGCATGGAGCCGGCGGTCTGCGGGGTCAAGCACCAGACCCATACCATCTGCGTTTAGTTCTGACCAAAACGTTCCGGTCACCGGGTCACCGGGCATATAAAACCGTGTTATTCCTCCACCGGATCTATAGCCGATTATTCCCTCTTGCAAAGGCTGGCCGTCTTTCCATATCCCTCGCGCATAATTGAAATAATCTTGCAATGTGCTTGGATCACCAAGCGCACCTCCTGATTTTTGATGGTTCATGATGATTGTGACGCCAAGCTCTTCGCCGGCTTCATCGACCTCGTTATCTCGATCATTGTCAATAAAGTCATGCTCAGCAGGTGGCGTTTTGAGAAACATAAATCCGACGGCTGGTGGATTAGCACCATAGCCTTCTCCGCCTTCGTCATCATTGTCCGAATTGTAGTAGTATGCCAGTCCGAGCAGGGTGTCTGATCCTACATAGTCGTCATCGAAGTTGCCCAAGTCGCCGTCGGTCCAGAAGGTGAAATACGCGTCTTCAATAGTTGACGTGTTTTTGTTGATGAGCTGGTAGCTGTAAAACGTATTGTTCTCGACGAGTTGGGGAAATTCATAGCCAATAGCTGTACCGTGGACTTCTATACCCAGTGGCTCACTGCCAGAGCGCTCGTGTACATTGCCGCGGTCATTCATAATCCACCAGAGGCGCTGGTGGCCTATTAATTCGGGTAAGTCACCTTCTGCGAGATTGTAATTGTTGGGATTCCCATCGCCGTCGATTACCGGGGCGCCCAGTTGCCAGGGCCAGTTTGCCATGTTTTCAGAAATGGTACCGAACTCAAAAAAAGCGTTGATATCATTTCGGTTGATTTCCCAGATTTGATCGTAGGGTGTGCAATCGGCCGGCGGGTTGCCGGCGTCGTCGATGGGGCCCGGCCAGAATTCCCAGGGGCCAAACGAACTTCCTGCTACGCGCATTTCATTATCGATGAGTCCACTTACCCAGATGTTGGCCGCAAACAACGCGTGTGAGTTGCCATCTTTGGGGACTTGATAGCCATTTGGTGATTGGCGCCAAAAAAGGCCGCCCTGATTAAATATGCGAGCGCGCACGTTGCCGATGTCGAGAAATGCCTCAGCAGTAGCCTGCTCACAGGTACCCGTTTGTGCCGCAGCCTGAGGTGTTGGCAGCACAAAGAAGATCAGAAATGCAATGTAGTAACTGTTTTGCATGCGAGATACCATCTATTCCTATCTGGTAAAACGCAAAAATGCCGCGTGGCGCGACATGAGGTTACCTGCTATGCTGCACTATGGTCAGTGATTGTACTTATTTCGTGGATTAATCGTACGGAACGCCAGGAGCTAACCCAGCGCGTTAACCTATACACTTCGTGTTTGGGGATCCATATATAAACATGCAATATCTTGAAAAAATGTCTCATTGGCCGCTGAAATAGCTAATTTGGGTGATTGATGTGTTGGTTGATGAGTTTGTTATTTGTTAGTAATCGTGATATAGAAATTAGTTGTTCACCTGTGGCTGGTAAATCCTGGTGTGGGCCGGCAGAGGTTACAATGATACAGGTAGGGGAATAGCAGTAATGTCTATTTGCCGTTTGGTGAAAGGGATTTAATCTGCATACTTTGGTTTGGGTTTGCGTATGGTTAAAGAGTTTTTCAGCCAGTATGCCCTTTGGTACAGTAGTAATAGTGAAGGTTAATGAGCATTTCATACTTGCTCCCCGCCAAGTTGTGCTCTACTTGAACAAATAAACCGCGTCTTAGCATATGCCATCATATAGGGTTATACAAGATCGATCTAATTGGGCAGTGTCTCTTGTTCAAATGGTGTCTCATCATCAACGGATTGCTTATGGGTCGCGTTTTATTTAGGATGATTCACATTTCTGATCTACACATCGCGGAAACGGATAATGTACTGCGTGGAGATCCGAGCCAGGTGTCTAAACTCGATACCCCATTCCTGAAAGGATTTCGGACACATGATCCAAACGTAATTCGTGAGCTCGCGGAATTCATCACTCGAATGCGTGAAGATGATCCGAACGTCTGCGTTATGATGACGGGAGATTTGACAGCGAATGGAAGCGCTGAAGAATTCAACAGGGCGATCGCTTTTCTTTGTTCAAACAACCCCGAAGTCCCTTTTTTATGGACTAGCATGCATTACAATGGCTGGGCTTCGTGGTCAGTACCCGGTAATCATGATCACTGGGCTGGTAATCCTTGGAATTGGAAAAGGCGCGAAGAAACGCACGTGAAGGATGTGTTTAATAATGTCCCCTTTAATAACATGCTTTGGCATCTCGATGATGAATTATCGATACGCTTTCTTGGTATTAACACGGACGCAGATACCGGCATTGTGTCCCGTGTGCTAGCTCGAGGGGCCTTTACCAGTCAACTTGAGCAGTTGACCAAACGCATGCGTCTTCTTGATGCACAGCTAAGTGAACGGAAAAAAGCCAGAGAGATTCGGGTTATGTTGCTGCATCACCCGTATTCTTATGTCGCTCGTGCTTCAACGCTGTATTCGCGTGCAGTTGATGAAGATTCGAAACAGCAATTGCGCTCGTTTTTGAACGAGTTCAACATTTCTGTATTGTGCTCAGGACACATTCATATTCCACGTGTACAAATACTGGATATTCCGCATAATGGTGTTATTCGCAACGTTATCGAGGCAATTTGCGGTACGTCGGCGCAATACACGCATGGTAGGTCGTCATCTTTGCAAAGAGCTCGTACATTAGCCGGAGGGATTTCCCGCAATACACTTCTCATGCACAGCGTGGTAGAGGATGGTGGCAAAATATTTTGGAAGGTTGAAACGTACGTTTATGCCGGCCCATGGAAGCTGTTCAAGCCACTGCACTCAAGCACCGTTGCTGACCTGAGCGGGTCGTTCAAGGTGTGGCCATAGCCTGCTTTCTGCACATTTCGTTTTTTTGTAAAAAAGATCTCTTTTTTTCAGCCACGAAAGGACTCAATGCTGTAGTACAATAGAGTAGTTGATTTTATGGACAAAATGGACCTTCTCGTATGCCTGTTATCCGTTGAACCCGCATTAGAGTTAGCACATTGCTGAGATTTAGATCAGTAATATGCATCGTCTGCTGTCTTAATAAACTGTCTGTATTGTTCGCATGTAAAGAGACATCATGTGTTTTATTCGATGAAGGTGTATTACTTCTTCATCTCAGTCACTCACTAACGTGTTGCCTGATTCACTGAGTAACATAGAAAACAAGCAAGTAGACATGGAAGCAGCGTATCGTGAGTTGCGACCTCGCTTGCTGTTTTTTGTGGCTAAGCATACTCGAGGGGGGAAGTCTTTACCGATTATCGAAAGTACCGACCTGGTCCATGACTTTTTTTTAGAGAACTGGACAAAGATTCAGCAACACTACGATCCTAGCCGTGGCGAACTAGGTGCTTACGTCTACAGGGCGTTTTCTAATTTTGTCAATGCCAGACTGCCCCATTACACCCGTCAACGTTTTTTGACGAACTCATTATCAGATCTCCAAAACGAAAACTTGAAGATATCTGATAGCCTTCTGACCAACCCCCATATACACGACATTGAACGGTTACAGCACGCGCTTAATAGCATCCCAGATGTCCCGCGGAAGTTGCTTGTTTTCTATTTTTCTGCTTCACCACCTTCATTCCGAAAGGTTGCAAAACACTACAAGGTGTCCCGATACGAGGCCGAAAAAAGTGTGATCAAAGCACTTATGGAGCTTTTGATTCACTTTGAAAAACCGGACAGCATTGCACTTCCAGACTGGCAGGCCAGTCGTACGCTGGTCGCCGTCAATTACTCGATCGATCAGGCTGCTCATCAACTTGGTATTGCAAATGGCCAGGTACGTCGAGCACATGCCCGAACGCTCAACACGATTTCCGAACTTTTACGTTAGCCTTTTACGATGAAAAACGATGAATACGCAAAAATCAAAGCACTCCTTACGCGTGCATTCCGTAAAACGAATGCTGAGGAAATGCTTGTCCAAATTGTAGCACAGAAAACAGAAATTCTAGATTTCCTGGATACTCCTGATGCAGAGTCTTTTTTTTATACGCTGCAGTCTAGCAGCGAACCAGAGTGGGTAGCTCGGATCATTGATGCGCTTATGGTTCCTGCTGATTTACCGATTGCGGAGCAGGCCATAGTCGAAGCGCTTCATGACGCTGCGGAAGACGAAGAACGTGAAATAGGCCGCGCGTTCAGCACACTTTTGCTTCCCCACCTGCCCATTGACAAGCTTAGGTTTGCCTATTACTTCGTCAATGTGCCCCGTGCCGATCCACAGCATGTGGCATATCTGATGGCAGAGCCGGTTGTTCAAGCTGCGCTTACCGCTGAGCCTGAGCATAGTCGCAAGCGCTTTATGATCGATCTGGTTGGGAAGTTTGTGAATGATCTTGTGAGGCACGGCATTACACCGTTGACAATTCTCTATGCCATGAAAGCCATTAGTTCGATGGTGAATGCTGCCTTTAACCACGATAGCGAATGTAAAGAACGAGGACTTTCTCTGGATGTCATTGGAGAACATATCGTGGTTTCTGAACCGCTCAGTGCCCAATTGTTATTGCAGGCAATAGAAACCCGATGCCATATTGATCGAAGTGCAGCACATTGCCTATTGGCCTGGATCGTAGCCATCAGTCGATCCAAGCCGTTTCTGTTCTTTGGCCTGAAATGCCAAAAGTCAAAGACAGGTATCACGTTTACACTAGATCATGACAAGGCATTAGACGGGGATGATCCGTTCAAAAAGTGGGTGCTTACCGAGGAAAATGAACCAGTTGAGCTCACCTTCAAAATCAAAGACTTGCAGATGAAAGATCTCATGGACAATGCATCGGGCAACCCTGCTTTGAGTGCAGATGATGAGATTGAAATCACGCATAATCTAGGGCGGGCTGCCCTGAGTTTAGCTTATGACTACTCTATCAAACATCCTAATTGACGACCTTATTGTTCTGGGGTTGAAGCTGGATCGGCGTGATGGAATTGCTGAGTTTCTCAAATTCATTACGCAATCTGCAAAAGCGAAGGGATGTATCCTTTGGGGGCAATTTCAGCAGGATAACAGGGATAAGCGGTCGTTATTTACACTGGCGCAGTGGTTCGATAATAGTAATCCGCATGCGTTGCATAACATTAAATTTGACGAATCTTTGGCTGGCAAGGCCATTGATGCAGATGCGCCATTTTATGTGCGAGATGTAAAATCACCGCATTTTGAGCATCAGAACGCATGCGCCCGCTTACTTGAAGAGGCCCCCCTTATACGCTCTTATTTTTCGGTACCCATTCATTTCGATTGCATGGCTTCAGGTGCACTCAATATTTACTTCGAAGAAGTTATCACAGAGGTATCTGAAGAAGATATGGCCATGCTAGGGCGCATCGCTGTTATTTTTTCTGGGCTCTATAAAAGTATACGAGAGCGTGCCGGTTTTCACATCATCAAGGAAGTAAACGAGATACTGTATCAGTCTGGTGATGCAGCGAGTGATACTGTTCTTACGGAAACGCAGATGAACAGGGTTATCCAGAAAGTATGCGATTGCGTGAGTAAGACATTGCATGTGAAGGAGACTTCCATATTTCTGGAAGACGAGTACAACGATGTTCAGGGATATGAAATGCGCGGTTCGACTTGCAGGTCATGGATCACCAAATCGAAGAAAACGGTTTATGAGGGTAAAACGGCGGAGGGGTTGACAGGTTGGGCGCTAAAATATCGTTCTTCTGTGCGCATATTTGACCTGCAACGCTTTGAAACGGACAAGCGAGAGATTCAGAGCACTTACCCTGGAATTCAATGGAGCGATCCATATGATATTTCTCGAAAAATGGCTCGGCAGTTGAAAACCAAGGTTGAGAAGTTGCCGCCACTAGGTTTTATGGCTGTACCGATTGTTTTGGGGCAGCGACTTGTTGGTGTTATCCGTTGTGGCGTTGCTTTGCACGGTCCGTACTACTTCGCTGAAGAGGATATCGAATTACTGCATCTTGTAGGTATCCGGATTGCACAGTATTGGCGCAACTGGATTGCCCAGCGGACAGTGTCGGACGAGGTTAAAATATGGGAGCGGGTAGTGAATAGCCTGGATTCACTTAATCAATTTGTGTGGAAGGGGGTAGACGATGAGAATTTAGGAGAAGAAGAGCTGTTTCAGCGCGTTTTTGAGTCTGTTAAAACAATTTTGCCAGAAGCCTCTATCATGGATGTTCGATTCCATGACGCGAAGCGTAACTGTTTGTACTTCAAACACATTTATGGTGATGCATGGCGGTTTAGAAATGATGGGACAGAACGGAGTAAAGAAGAGCGGCAGAATTTCGAAAAACGCATTTTTCCAATTAGGGATGGGCGCCCTCAGTCCGAGGGCGAGGTAGTCTTTCAAACACGCCGGGTGCGGGTGATTGACGACATAGGTGACCCTTCAGGACATCTGACAAGTAAAACCTTTAAAGAAGTCAAACGGGTCATTGTTGCACCTTTGCCTTCTGCCCAGGGAGAAATGCTGGGTGTTCTCGATATTCGATCTGTGGAGAAAGGTAAGTTCCCTAAAAACGCTGTGACGATATTTTCGTTGCTGGGTCAGCAAATAGGTCTTTGTTATCAGATCTTGAAGGTTTTTGACGAAAAGCGGCAGCGTTTTGATAGAAAAAGACGTACTTATGAAATCCTGGCCCACCAGCTGAAAACGCCAATTGATCAAGCTTTCAAGCGATCTGAACTACTCTTGCGCAATTTAAAGCCAGAGTACGAATTAGAACGAAGGCTACAGGAAATCAGGGGCCTTTGTAACAAGTCGAAGGCTGTAACTGGAAGCATAAAACTTTTCGCAGAGCTAGAGAGTGGCACCTCGCCAGCTATTAAGCTGCAGTCTTTTTCCATCGACGACTATATAAAAATGCTCGTTGAGTGTTCGAGAGATAATCAGCTTATTGCACCAGACCGGATGCGCCTCAAGTTTCTCGTTGATCGAGATAGTTTTTCGTTCTTGCGTCGGCAGAATATTGACCTTCAGTTTGATTATGATCTCTATTTGCAGGCTTTGAATTGTTTGCTTGATAATGCTGGTAAATACAGTTATTCAAAATCTAAGGTGCTGCTTGCAGGTGGTATGTCTCCCGACAGGTCTCACTTTTATGTGAGTATTCGAAATAAAGGGTTTGACCTCTCCAAAACAGAGGCCAGACAATGTACCAAAAGAGGGTGGCGAGGTGATTTGGCTGCGCACGTGCGTGCTAGTGGCAATGGTATCGGGCTGTGGATCGTCGACCATATCATGAAAGCTCACAAAGGCAAGCTGGAAATCATTCCTACAGGATCTGATAGTTGGACTGAGTTCCGTCTTGTGCTCCCCTTGAATTAGATACAGAAATTATGCGACGAAATATTCTGATTGTAGAAGACGACAACATGCAGTTGGATATGATCCAGGAGGTGCTTTTCAGGACTTTCTCGGATGTCCAGTTTAGTGACATCCAAACAGAGCATGAGTTTTATACGGAGATTCCTACTATCCTGGCATCACCTCCAGATCTTATTCTGATGGATTTGATGCTGCGGTGGACGCATCCAGTGCCGCAGATGCCGGCCATGCCAGATGATGTCAAGACAGAAGGGTATTACCGCGCGGGGATTCGTTGCATTCGTAAAATAATGGCAGCAAGCAGCAAAGAACCCCCGCCAATTCTATTGTTTACGGTTCTTGCTGATGACGATGTGGCACGCGATCTTGAAGCACTTAAACAAGAAGGAAATGTTCACGTTGCATATCTGCAAAAAACAGCACCGGTTGCAGATCTCATTAAAGGTATCCGCGAACTGGTTCCTAATCTGTGATTGACTTGTAGCGGAAAAAATTGCCTGGTAAGTAAAGATCAACGAATGTGTCGAATCCCATCTAAAGGCGCATAGGGTCTGGTAAATATTGGGCTAGAAACCGCTAGCTAAAAGCGTAGCGGTTAAGCAAATAAAAAGCGCATCTCTATTGCGTCCAAGCAAGCCATGGGTCATTTAATATATTGCTTAATTTGGGCACTTATCCCCTGCTATTGAATCCCCCAATACTTCACACAGCACGTGCTGACTTGTGAAACTTTAAGAATAGCCCATCAATATGATAGGCTCATTTTCTTTCGCGTGCTGTTCAAGAATTGTGGTAGGGGTTCGCAGCATTTCAAAAACATTACTTCTCCTGGGAATTGTTTTTGCAGTAACGTATGCTGAATTCTTCTCTCTTCATTCGTCTTCTCCGGCACAGGTCTTTCTTAACCTGAACCGGAACTCGACGATAAAATAAAGCACATCGCAACCCAACTTCTCGAGCGGCTCATCGATTCTGGCACTTGTGACTGGGATTGACTACTTTTTCAACGTCGCCCTCGAAAACTACCGTTATGAATACACTACACTTTCTCTTAGACAACCGCTCTGTTGCTCCCGTAATCATCATTATCGACGATCCAGACGAAGATAACGCTACCAATTAATCAGCGTCTTTGTATCAGCCTAGAAACAGTATTCGTTTAAGCGAGTGCGCTGAAAAGTGCATACGCTATTTGAATCGAATGACGGTAGTCTTGTTTGCTACGCATTGGGTGAGTCTCGCGAATTGATTCTGCCTTGCGGAAAGAACGCTGGGCATCTTTGCGTATCTGAATAAAGCGGCCCAAGTCCTTTCGGTTATTCTGCTTATCGATTTGACTTTTTGTTTCTTGCAGATATCGCAGTGCGACAGTTTTGTAAGCTTCAAGAACCAGATCGTTTTGCAGCTTGACCGCACGTATGTAGTACGTAAGTGCTTTTTCTGTGGCACCTACGATCTCAAAGTCCTTTGCGTATTCAAGAAAATCGCGTGCTTCTCGTTCGCGTTTGACGACCGCAGGATTCAGCAGTACCACATCATATGCGGTCTCCAATTCGGAAATTTCGGATAATTGGGCCATAAAGCGCTTTGTAACCTTTTGATATCTATAGGTCTCATTAGGAGTTACCGCACCAGGATCATTTTTACTTATTGCATAAGAAATATACGAAATTGTCATTACACGCCTCTGGTTAACAGGTATCTAGGGTTCTTAAGAAAATCAACCTGAGAGCTCTCACATAGTACTACAGGCTGAACCCATGAGGTGGCGCAAAAAAAATCAAAACACACGTAATTAGTGTGTGAACACGATTGGCGAGTGTGTGCAAGCTATCAGAGTTAATCAGGTAAACGATAGCTTTTCCAAGCCCCTAATGCATGTGACACCAGTACTGAAAGCAGAAGGTGTTAAGTGCCACTCACCTAACTAGGAGCATCCGCTTCGTAAAGCGCAGGAAGTCAGTTTCGAGTTGCGCCAGGTAAACGCCGGCGGGTAACCCTGTTGCATCAAATTTGGTGGTATAGATGCCAGCGTCCTGATATGCATTTACAAGTATCGCCACTTCACGACCGAGGATATCATATACGGCCAGCCGGACTTCCATCGGCTGTGGGAGACTGTACCGAATGGTTGTGTTGCTACTGAACGGGTTGGGAAAGTTTTGGTCGAAGCCTAACACATAATTCGGATTGGAGGCGACCGGTGCCGATTTTGTGAATGGATTTGGTGCTGAGTTATGCGTAAGGAAGGCACCGGCATGCTCAAGAATATTAGCTGCAATACCTTTCAAAGCTCGTACCGAGTCGAGGTGGTCATCTCCTCTTGCATAAAGAAAAGTAAATGCAATCTCAGTTGTATCGCCTTGCGCAAGCGTGAAGGGGCCAGTAGACATGTGAAGCCGGCGATCTGATTTTTGGTTTGGGGTACCATTGTTGTCGGCATTCATCTCGGACCAGAATGTCTGCGCTATAGGATCGCCTGGAAAAGAGTAGCGTGTGGGTGTTTTCTGGCTGTCTGCTGACCAACTTGCATTTTCATAACCCCAGTATCCTTCAATGATTGGCGATCCATCTCGCCAGATACCGCGTGCATAGTTTAGGATATCATGGAGTCCTCTAGGGTCACCCCAATGCGCAGTATACCTTCTATGGCTCATGATGACGGTGGCGCCAAGTTGCTCTGTAGGTTCGTCAATCCGCCCGTTTCTATTATTATCAATACCATCCTCTGTCGCCATAGGTGTGTTGAGAAACATAAATTCAATAGCAGGTGGGGCTTCGCCATATCCCGAACCTCCTTCGTCATCATTGTCGGCGTTGTAGTAATATGCCAAACCTAGCAAAGTGTCCGAGCCTACATAGTCATCATCGTGATTCCCCATATCACCGTCGGTCCAGATAGTAAAGTAGGTGTCTTCAATGGTCGCATTACTTTTGTTGATAAGCTTGTAAGAGTAAAACGTCTGGTGTTCGACAAGTGGGTAGAACTTGTAGGCAAAAGCCGTTGCGTGAACTTCCAGACCTAACGGCTCGCTCTCGACGTACGCATGGGTGTTACCTCGGTCGTTCATGATCCACCATAACCTTTGATGCCCAAGTAGTTCGGGGATATCTCCACCCATCAAATTGTAATTGTCTGGATTCCCGTCTCCATCAATGACCGGCGGACCGGCCTTGTCGAGTGGGCCTGGCCAGTAAATTCCCGGCCCAAATGTAGCTGCAGTGGCGCGAAGTTCTTTGTCGACCATGCCACTGACCCAAATATTGGCTGCATAAATTGCATTAGCCCCATTTTCTTTTGGAACGAGATAAGAAAATGGGCCATTTTTGCCCCGGAATAGCCCACCATGATTCGGTATGCGCGCATGTACGTTGCCGATATCCAGAAATGCCTCGGCGGTCGCCGGCTCGCAATTTCCTGTCTGTGCTGTTACTTGTGTAACAGGACTCAACAAGAAGATGGTCAGTAAAACGTGAAAATGACGCTGCATTGATCTTTCTCTTACCCTGCAAAGGGAAACGGAAAAAACGGGCTGGCGCGACATTTTTATGAACCTGCTTTTCGCGTTTCGCTGTGTTGATAAGTAAGTCCCCCTTCGGGGGCCCATCTACAATTCAAACGCACAGGCTATTATGGACTTTACCATACATATCGCACAAACGCAGGCTGAGCGCGAAGCCATTTATCGTCTGCGTTACGAGGTTTATGTCGAAGAAATGCACATCTTCAACGACGTTGCAGATCACGAACAACGCATGCTTTACGGCGAGAACGACGCCGGCGCGCGGCTGATGTATGCCAAAGTTGGGGATGAACTCATTGGCTCTCTTCGCCTCAACCTCGGTAAAGACGGCCAATTCTCGAACGAGCTCGAACAAACTTACGATCTGCAACGATTTCGGTCTGCTATAAACGATGACCAACTGCTTGTGCTTACGCGCTTCATGGTGCGCAAGGCATACCGCGGTAGCCAGCTGTCCTTTCGCATGATTGAAGAGGTTGCAGAAATTTGCAAGCGGGAGCAGATCGACGTCGCGGTTTGTGATTGTCAACCACATTTGATTCGCTACTACCAGCGCATGGGCTTTCGCAGCTACGCGTGTCCAGTTTACAACGATGCGGCCTTTGGTATCATGATTCCATTGGCTTTTGTTGTGCGCGACCTGGCGTACCTGGATGACATTCGCTCGCCGCTTCGGAAAGCCCTTGATCAGCCGGTGGATGATCTGGCATCCATTGCCGGCATTGCGGCCAGCCTCGGCAAACCTAGCGTGGATAGCGTAGCTGACATGCCAAAAGCACAAATGGACTGGGTCGTCGAGCAATTGACGACAAGTGATCCTCAAAGCCGTTCGGGCGCGGCCGGTCAAACGACTTTGTTTGAAGGCATGCCGGCTAAAGAAATCGCGTCCATTATTTCTAAAGGGCACGTGCTGGATTTAAAACGCGACGATCTCATGATTCGAAGCGGCCAGCAAACCACAACCGTGTTCATGCTATTGTCTGGTACCGTTGATATCTATAAAGACGGAGGGGTTGTACATCGTGCAGAAGCCGGCGATGTTGTTGGGGAGCTTGGTTTTTTACTGAATTGCCGGCGCTCCGCCGACGTACGCGTTGCTTCCAGTAGTGCGCAGGTACTGAGTTTCGACGAAAACAGGCTCAAAAAACGCCTCAACTCGCGGACACCTACGGCAGCGCAATTGCTCTACAACTTGTGTCAGATTCTGGCTAGCCGTGTAGCTTCCCCGCGAAAAAAAGCGTCGCACGTATTCATGGTAGCTGCCTGATACCATTTGCAAAAGAGAATTATTTTTTGGCGCTAAGACGCCACAATTAAACGGGATAGATTTGTATCTTGGGCCTTCTTCTTTGCATATCCGCCTGGGTATTACCTGGTAAGTGGGCCCATCAGATGTTGGTGCACGTATTGGTGATCTGTTGTGCACTGTCGATTAAAGGGGCGGACTGTACTTTCGATACGTATAACCAACTTAGTAAGAGTCTTTACCCAATATGCCGCAAGGGCCATTCCCTACGCTTGAAACCGAGCGTCTGTCGCTCAGACAGTTCCACATTCAGGACGCTCGCCGGGTCCAACAGTTGGCGGGCGCTCCCGAATTAGCGAAATCTACGTTTCTCCCGCATCCTTATAAAAACGGGATTGCTGAACGGTGGATTATGAGCTTGATTGATGACTTCCGAAACGACCGGGTAGTGAACTTTGCAATGGAGCTCAAAGCGTCCGGTGAATTGATTGGCTCCATCGGGATTGTTCTTGAAATGCAACACAACCGGGGTGATCTCGGGTATTGGGTGGGGATGCCGTATTGGGGATCTGGATACTGTACCGAAGCCGGCCACGCGGTGGTTCGTTATGGCTTCGAGGATTTGAAACTGAACCGGCTTGCAGCACCCCATTTTGCCAACAACCCTGCATCTGGGCGCGTCTTGCAAAAGCTGGGCATGATGCATGAAGGTACTCGTAAGCAGCACTATTACCGATTTGGCGAATACCTGGATGCTGAGTTGTACGGGTTGGTGCGGGAGGATTATTTTAAGACGCGGACTAAGATAGGTTGAATAGTTCTTTTGTGTTCAAGATGACAACCTTGGCGCCATGTGAAGAGGCTTGGTTAACCATATCCTGTGTACCACCAACACCATCGCCTCCCTCGCCATTCCACAACGCAAAAAGCGTCACATTTTTGCCACCAAACACCAGGGCGTTGTTGAGCATCCAAAGGTTGTTGCGCACCCAAATGGAGTAACCTTCTCGTTCTTGCAACCATGCTGGAAGATTGTCATCTGGTCCAAGTTCGGGACGTTCTTGTGGGCCTAATTTGTTGTAGACTTGGTCAAATCGATCAATCCAGGCCTGTCCCGCGAATGACACGGAGACATCTAGAAACTGCTGTCTCGGAAAAAGCAGGTACATGTGTGACGTAATGCCGAGTCCGTGACAGGCCTCGTGAAAGAGGATGTCGCCGCCACACGCGCCGCCGGTAATACCCAGTACGTTCTTTTGCTGGTTTTTGAGTGGCGCTAATTCGGCAGCAACAGCATCTGCAATAGCTTGTGCGGCTACAGATTCTAGTTTTGCGGGAAAACGGGGCGTTTTGCGATTGCTGCTGTCGATCATGTGCCCGGTGAATAAGAACACGTGATCAAACGGTGGCTTTGTGCCAATGATGCTGTAGTCTGTTAAACTATTCAGCAGTACACGCGATGCTTCGGCTTCGAAACTAAGCCCTTGAATTTCTTCAGCGAAAAGGCGGAGGTCACCAAGCCGGTTTGCAGCCATAGCTTGTGAAACACTTTCCTGGAATGCTTGAATAGCCACTTTGCGTACCTGGTTGTTGGGTAGGGAACGAATAGCTACAAATCAAGACAACTTGTGTTGTTGATTTATTCTACCTGAGGCCAAAAATTTTCCTTTGTAGCAAAATTGCCAAAGTGTTTTGTTACATCCACTTCTTTTCCTACTGTTTCGCCAATGCGTTTAAAATCGTCAATGTGCGCAACGGCATCCATCTGTTCAAGATTACTGGCGTCAATGTGTAAACCCAGCGCTGCCAGGGCCTCATCTGTAAGCTCCACATCATAGCGGGCATACAAGAAGTGTCGACCCAGGTTTTGATCCAAAGAAATAGGACTGCCAGCTGCGTCTTTCGGAATCATGTCGCCGAGTTCTCGATCAATTTTGGCACCGTAGGTGCATCGTCCAATTTGCCTGCATGAAATATCTTTTTCGACTTTCATGGTGTTCAACAAGTTCAGCGGTAATTCCTTTGCGATGTCAAGAATATTGTCGTAGCGAGAAAAGTTCGGCGCACTACCTGTGCCTACCGAAACAATGAGCAATTTGTCTTCTCCTGTAGGCCAATTCAGCTTGTACTCTGGTAGTGTAGCCATCCTGTACATGAGCCAGGATGGGTTGTTGTGTGGCGTCATGCCGCCGTCGACAAAGGCAAAGTGTTTGTCTGGGTCACTTGGGTCCCACTGCAGAATTTCATGGTTAAAGAAGGCGGGCGCGGCTGTGCTGGCGCGTACCAACTGCCACAGGGGAATGTCTAGGTTGCAGTCTGCTCTTGAGGTATCGTTGTATTTTGCCTCAGGGTTGCTGCTGATGGGCCAAGGTGAATCCGTGTCGACATTCATCGTCATAAGCATGACCAGGCATTCAAGGTCATGGGGATGCAGACGAGTATCTGCTCCAAGAATGTCTTTTAGCTGCTGCGCAAGATTCTTAGCGCTGTATTTGTATTTGCCTAATTTGGCTATTTTGAGCAAAAACTTCTTGTCGAACATGTCTTTGCCCTTGTCTACATACAGATGTAGAAGTTCTGCTACAGATTTGCCGCGCGCGAGTCCTGCGGCGATGATGGCGCCAGTGCTTGTGCCGCCGATGTAGTCGAAGTATTCGCACAGCCTGAAACCGGCGCCCCGCCCACTAATTTCTGAGAGTTGTTTTTCCATCTCAGCTGAGCACACCCAGGGTAATCACACCCCTTATGCCGCCGCCATCAAGTGCTAAAATTTTGCGAGGCTTGTCGTTGTCGTATCTGTCGGCTAAGGGGCCCCAAAGATTTCTGTTCATGTTAATTGAATCTTACTTATTAAATAGAAGCTGAGTACTACAATGGCTTTCTTTACTCTTGTTCTAGGATGTCTAACACTCCAGAGGCTCTTGTGAGTCCTATATGAGAATAGTCTCTTGAGGCGTAAATCAATCCACTACCTTCAAGATCATCAAGTGTTCGAACTATGCGATAAGCCTCAATACTAGGAAATATTGTTTCCAGTTCAGATACGGAAATCATGGTTTCGTACTCTTGTGCTAGAACCTCTAAAATTTTCATTCGTAATCCTTTGTTATTTAAAACTGCGTCTCCTGAGTGAATTTGTTCTCGGAGAGCCTTTCTTGACTCGCGGAGAGATTTTTGTATATCAGTAACAAGTTTCTCGTAAGTGTGGCACATTAACGAGCCATGTAATAAAGGAGGCAAGTCATTTTCTTCTATCGATGAGTCTCGTGAAAAAACAATAACCTTTTTTCCTTGACCTAGTGCTAATGTCGTCTCAGTAGTAATCCAGTGTGATTCGATGGAGTTTTTAGTTGCAATACATACACACAAGTGATGGTTGGAAATTTGGTTTTTTACTTCAGTAGTTATGTTGGTCCCCGTCGAAATTTCTCCTGCATACCAGAATCTGATTTTGCTTAACTTGAAGACAAAGATCAGGTTTTCTAATTCATATTTATCTTTAAGCGCATAGCTAATGAAAACATGCATATTACTTTTAAGAGTATCTTTATTTTTTGTGAAGTTCTAATAGGGCATTTTTTGTTTTAGTTATGTTCAAGATGGCTAAATGGCTGTTTGACGAGAGAATAGTTAGTTTGAGAGGCCTCTAGCGTCTTAAGGATTTTTTGGGCCTGTTTCCATGTCGACGTGTGTGATCCTCTCTCCTCTGGGGCCATCGAAACAGCTGCCTGATACAGTGTCGCTGATGCCGTGTATTCTTTTTTGATCAATAGGGCTTCAGCAGAAGTTGCAGTTTGCCAGTAATCACCATGCTTAGGGGCATTTCCTACAATTTCCAGAACTTGATCTGCAAGTTCATAGGCCAAATCGATCTCTTGATTTTCTTGTAAAAACAGACTTTTTGCTGCTGCATTGATTCCTGTATAGTAATCGTCTCGAGCAGTTTGAAATGCCTGTAGATAATAATCACGGGATGCGCGTAAGTGGTTTATATTATTGGAAAGCCGATATCGGTCCATCCATGTTCTTCCGTAAATGCCCAGGGTTTCCGGGTCTCTCTCCCCTAACTCATATAGTTCACCGATAATGGCCTGAGCTAAATCTAAGTCACCATCTGCTGCCCTTCTTGCTAATGCCAAGGCTCTAAGTTGCTTGGGACGAATTGCTTTTGGGAAATCTTTTTCTAGCTGTTCTAGAATTTCTAAAGCTTTAGCTATTTCGTTAAGTTTTATTAGACCGTTTGCAGCCTTGCATGATAAGCCGGCCGTGATTCCGCCATTCGGCATTTCCATTTAGATGAAGGTCAGAAAGTCTTTCTGAATTTCCAACTGCTATCGCAGCTTTGATTTTCGCAAGCGACCTCCGATATGCTTCATCGAGTTCATGAGCCATTCGAGCTGCTTTTTCGCTAAGAGGTTTATTTACAATCGCATGTAACAATCGCAATAGCTCTCCACCGTTGGGGCCGTCAGGGTATGATGAGAAATCCAAGAAAATACGATTTCCCGCAAAAATAGGTAGATCGGAACTATCCAGTTTAACAGGAACGAACTTGAATGCCATATCTCGTTCCGCTCTGCGCTCCATGACGCTATATTCTTTTTCTAACCCAGCTAGAGTCTATGGCTTCCTTAGACCAGATCAAAATACCACTTTGACTTGCGGCGAGTGATTCTTCTAGCTTATTAATTAATAAATCTCCACCCGTTAACACACATTGATCTAAAAATACCTTGTGCCCTATGCTTCGAAGTACATCGTACAACTCAAGTGTCCAGCCCCTATCTACTGATCTATATGACAGGAAAACGTTCCATTTTTGATCGTCTGCTAATGGGATGGGAGGAGGGATTATAGAATCCCATTCATTGATAATGCTCATGCTCTTAGGATATTTAATCAATGATTTAAGATCATACTTGAGGTCTGAAAATTGATTCTAACTTGTTGGTGATAATTTCACGCTTAGACTTTGGTTTAATTAAAATATTGATCAATAATTCAGCTTGTTGAAAAGTTGATTCTAACTCGCGAGGAGTTGGGTTTTCTTTTGCGTAATCTTGATAGCGCAGTAACGCTTGTTCAATTTGATCAAGGTGGAGTAAAGCTTCAGCTTCTGACGCAATTTTCCAGCGACCTTCATCTTCATTGCAATGCTTAAGGACATTTCTGGCGACTTGCTGGGCTTCTTCTCTGCTTTTCTTGTTCCCTCGATGCATTGCTACGAGCATGAAAGCGACATTGATACCTAAATAATGCGCCATATCATGCTCCTCGTCTTCTACGGCTTTAACATAGCCTTCGTTGTACAGGCTCATTGCACGCTCAGCATCGCTAAGGGTGCCTTGGCGCAACCAACGTCGCTTTAGTCGGCCTCCCATTGTCCCTATGACGTCCAGGTGCTTCTTACCATATTTTTCAGCGTGCCTGGCCAAAATCTGTAAGGATTTTTGTGAATCTCCCAGGCTTTCATAGGCTAAGGCTAGCTCAACCATCCGGTTTTCATCTAAATCTTCAATATGAGGCTCATAGGCCTCAACGGCTGCTTGGAAGTCGCCCTTTTCTACTGCTACCCGTGCGGAATTCCAGGGGCCAGCATAAGCCGCGTCGCCCATCATGGTTTTCACTACAAGTCTTACACTCTCGTTATCTCTATCCCCTTTGTCCGGACGAATGATTTTGAGATGATTTCCAGGCACAACCCGCTGAAACTCTTTTTTGAATGGCTCTAACGAGGAGCGAGCCGGCACAAACTCATCTTTGTCTCCTGCTGCGGCTCGAAAGATGAAAGATGGTTTATCGAATACTGCCGGCCGGCGAGCTCTTAAATCTTTTATAAACTCACTATTGTGAGCCATGTCGCGTATTTGCCGGTTCTTTTGCTTAAAGAGCTTCAGAAAACGTCGCCCGAAGGTTGCTTTCTCTAATCCATCGCTGGGCGTGCCGAATAGGAATACGAAACTCAGTCGCTTTTGTAAGTCAGGGTTATCGAGAATTGCACGCTGTACCACAAGCCCTCCCATGCTATGGGCTCTACGATAGTAATTCTATTTTTGGGGCGGGATTTTGTTGTTGATGGTTGTGGCTAAAAGAGTGGCAAGCTTGGGTAAACTGGGGCGACCGGTCCAGATGCCGTACGTGTTCGGCGCTAATCCTGAAGTATATCCGAATGAGCGGACACTCCATCCTTCTAAACCAGGTTCTTCCGCTAGTATTTTTGCAAAGTTAAGACCAGCTTTGATTGATCCTCCAAAACCATGTAAAAAAATAATATCGTTTGCTTGACCGCGATCGGTAAGGGTCAGGAAATTGATTTTTAGTTTTGGCCATTTTGCGAAACTATTTTTCATCTATTTATAGAAATAGATGATATCAAAAAATTATCTGCTATTACAATAGTTTGAATAGGCCATTTTTTATAACAAAAAAGGGCCGGCTGCGCAGTGCAACCGGCCCTTTTTTTTGTACCAATCGATACCTGTTACCCTTCCGGATCCAGGATATGGTCGATACGGGCGATCACGTCTTTCAGGTGCAGGCGCGTCATGTTGTCGCGGGCTCTGCGCTCTGCTACCGTGGCTTCACGCTTCAGTGTTTCCAGTTCGCCGCGGGCATACGCGCGAAGATCTGACTGGCTAACATCGATAGCCGTAAAACCAAAGCTTGCGAAGAACGACGGCACCGGTGCAGCTTCCTGGGTCATCAGGTATTCCAGGCGCTCAAGGTGACCGCGCTGCAAGTTGCGGCGGAAAGCATCGATGGATGAACGATTACCCAACTCGCTCCAAATGGCCTTCCGCATATCGCCCATCATTTCGCTTACGGTGTACGTATCGTTGCCGTGCATCACTTCAGCTTCCATCATGCGGGCAAGGCGCTGATGCTCAAGCAGTGTGTTTACAGCGCCAACCTGGTAGCGACGCAGGCGTTCTACAGCACCCACACCTTCTACACGACGCAGTACGTTCTCGTCTAACATCCAGTCGGGTGTGTGGAATACTTCATCACGTAACCACTCCATTGATTCCCGCTGGCGGTCTTCCGGGACCATCTCGTAAACCATACCATCCTGGTCGGCAGTTTTAAACGTTTCGTAGAATCCACCTACGTTTCTTGCAACGTGGCCTACATACCGATTCCACTGTCCAGCTAGCTGACCATACAATTCTTGCAGATCGTCATAGTCTTCAGCATCGGATGTGCTCCAGTCTATGAGGTTGCTCAGGATGACTTTCAGGTTGGCGATGCCATAGTTACTGGCTTTTACAGCATCATCACCCAGGTCCTCATTCTGAGAACGCGGATCGATACGCGGCCCTTGCCGGCCATAGAAGTAGAGGGGGTCATCCGCGCGTTCGACTACCCACTGGTTCAAAATGGCTGTTTCTTCATCTGCTGAAGCGGCTTCCAGGATAGGTTTGTAGCCCCACTCGGTAGACCACTTGTCATAAATGCCGATGTCTGGCATCAGGCTGGTCACGCCATCGCCGGGCTGGGCGACGTAGTTGAAGCGGGCATAGTCCATGATGGACGGTGCGGTGCCCATTGCATCGGTAAACGTTTTTGACCGAAGCGAGTCGACCGGGTAGGCATAACTGGAGCCCCAGTTATGCGGTAACCCAATGGTGTGGCCTACTTCGTGGGCCGATACAAATCGGATAAGCCGGCCCATGACTTCGTCTTTGAATTTTACATCGCGCGCTTCCGGATTGATGGCTGCCGTCTGGATAAAGAACCAGTTGCGGAGCAGGTTCATCACATTGTGGAACCAGCCGATGTCACTCTCAAGGATTTCGCCGGTACGCGGATCGTGTACGTGCGGTCCATATGCATTCTGGATATCCGACGAGAAGTACCGAATCACGGAGTAGCGAACGTCTTCCGGGCTGAATTCTGGATCCTCTTCTGGTGTTGGTGGATCCTTGGCCATGATTGCATTTTTGAAGCCGGCTTTTTCGAATGCAATATTCCAGTCATCAACACCCTGTTTCAGGTAGGGGCGCCATTTTTCCGGTGTTGCCGGGTCGATGTAGTACACAATCGGTTTGACGGGCTCTACCAATTCGCCACGGGCAAACGCTTCGGGATCTTTGGGCTCCAGGCGCCAGCGCGTAATGAAGCAGCGTGATTCCGCTTTCTGGGCGTCACGGCTGTAGTCAGTTAGACGGACGCTGAAAAATCCAACCCGATCATCACACAGGCGAGGTTGCATCGGATCTTCGGGCAGCATAATCATGGACTGGTTCATCTCCAGTGTGATTGCGCCTGTAGAACTGTTCGATGGAGGAGATGCCGCCTCATACGTCAACACGTGTTTGACTTCGATATTCTGCGGGTAGCTTTTTACCGAGTTGATAAACGTGCGGGATTTGTCGAGCCGGCGAACCTTGAACTGATCGCGGCGGAACTTGGGAAGTCCCAGACTTTGTACGTCATCCGTGAACAGGCTGCTCACATCGATGACCACACCCGATGAGTCTTTGCCGAGCGACTGGATGTCAAACGACTTGATAATCGGTTCGAAGTTCGAGTTTTTGACTGCTTCATAGATAGGCTGCCCTTCTTCTGCTACATTCTGGTAGCTCACAACACGGAGCAGGATCTTGTCGTCTTTCCGTTCCCAGCGTATAACTTGTGTGTTGGCTTTTTCGCCACCGTAACCAATGTTGTCGGCTGTCCGGGAGATACGCGTAACAAGGAGGAGTTCTTTGTTGATCAGGTTTTCCGGAATCTCATAAAGAATCTTTTGTTTTTCCTGATGGACTGTAAATAGGCCTTCGTCAGATGCCATCTCTTTCGAGATAACATCTTTATAGGCTTTCATTCCCTTTTTATCGCCAGGTTTTTTTGCCGGCGCGGCTGGTTTATTTGTCTGGGGTCCAGACGAAGTACCCTGGGTGGTTGTGCAACCAAGCATTGTGCATGCACAAAGCATTAGGCACAGGAGCAATTTGATATGAGACTGCATGATTTTTTAGCTGTG
The DNA here is from genome assembly GCA_965263205.1 of Rhodothermales bacterium. Taxonomy (GTDB): domain Bacteria; phylum Bacteroidota; class Rhodothermia; order Rhodothermales; family JAHQVL01; genus JBCCIM01. The sequence continues at coordinate 296,129 of CBDHHF010000025.1, read as the reverse complement.
TGCGGGTAACGTAATATCCCGGAATCTACGAAAATAAAAGGGATCAATTCGGGTTTGGGTGTTAGTTTCTTAACATTGATTCGGCTCTCAGGCTAAAAAAAGGGTTTGAGGTAGTCGTTTTTACCCACGCATACGACCCGTTGTTAATAAAATCTGCAACAACCGTAACCTTTTCCAGGGGTGTCCGTCTGTAACTATTAATTCTTTAGTATTGACAAGTGACGTCTTGATGCGTATGTTTGTCGTGTTGGTATTAAATATTTAATAGTTGAGATATGGCACGTAAGAAGTCAACCACGCTGACCGATGCAGAGCTGCGACTGATGGAGATCATCTGGTCGCGAGGGCCTTCAACTGTTCAAGATGTTGTTGATGCGTTGCCGGCAGATTCCCCGCTCGCGTACAGCACGGTGTTGACGATGCTGCGCATCCTTGAAAAGAAATCTTATCTCACGCACAAAAAAGATGGACGCGCTTATGTATACGAGTCCATCGTGCCCAAAGAAGACGCCCAGCGGGGGGCACTTCAGCATCTGATGAAACGCTTCTTTGATGACTCCCCGGAATTACTTGTTCTAAACTTGATGGAGCATGCCGATTTTGACGCTGATGATCTGGAGCGTCTCAAAGGTATGATTGACTCCGCGCCAGACGAGGACGCATCATGAATATCTTTAATTGGCTGGACACGTTGGCGACAACCGGCTTGGCGGCATTTGTTAATGGCGTGCTGATTGGGACCCTGCTTTGTTTTACGGTGTGGAGCATTGTGCGGTTGATGGGTAAATGGATTCCGATTAATGCAACAACGCGTTTTGGTGTCTGGCTTACAGTTTTTCTAGTCTGTATTGGGTTGGTCGGATGGCAGGGCTGGACACAACTTGCGCCCGGAAATAGTGCACCCGCAGCTCCGCCTCCGCCGTTTGCACCTGTAGCTGAAATGCCTGTGCCCCCAATGGAAGCACCGGCTGCGTTAGAAGCTCCTGCACCTGTTTTTACACCGGAAGCATTGGATGAACCTGTTGCACCCGAGGCACTAGCTGAACCCCTGGCGCCTGAAGCTACATCGCCCGAACCAACATCACTCGAACCAATTGCTGCACCTGAATCGCTGCCTGCGAATAGTGAGCCCGTTACGGTCTTGTACAACGAAGCCGGCACAGGTTGGAGCGTGCCGTTTCACGTCCCCCGGCAAATTGAACTGGGTGGAATAGGGCCGGTTTGGCGTGTGTTGCTGTTTACAATCTGGCTGACCGTAGCCGGCATGCTGTTACTGCGTGTTGTACTCGGGTGGTACGGTGTTGGGCGATTGAAAGCAGCAAGTTATGCTGCTCCCGAGCGTGTGCAAGCCTTGCTGAGGAAAACGTTGCTACAGATAAAGCAAGCGCGCAACGTAGAGGTAGCTATTTCCGATGAGCTCGCAACGGCTGTGGCGGTGGGCTATTTGCGGCCGCGTATTCTTTTACCAGCGAGCATGCTTTCTAATCTTTCCCAAACAGAGCTGCAGCAGGTATTGTTACACGAAGCCGCGCATCTCCAGCGATGGGACGATTGGACCATGCTTATGCAGCGTATCGCATCAGCCCTGTTGTTCTTCCACCCGGGCATCTTATTCCTCGGTAAGTTGATGGATCGCGACAGGGAATACGCTTGTGACGATTGGGTAATTGCGCTGACACGCCGGCCCAAAACGTACGCCTCCTGTCTCGCAAAACTTGTCTCCCAATATGCGCGCAAACAACCTCCGGTTTTTGTGCCTGGATTTTCTTCAGAAAAAGAAGCCCTTTTTGATCGGATTAAATCGATCCTCGATAAAAAGCGGTCCATTTCGTTTCGGGTTTCTCGCGGTGCGTATGCTGGTTTATTGCTCGCGATGGCGCTTGTGTTATTGCTGATGGTGCGCTTTGTACCCGTTGTTGCACTGCCGGCACATCATGCAACGTTGACAACTACGTTTGCTGACGACATTGCGCCACTTGAAACTGATCTTGCAACACCTGCTGCTATTGCGGATGACGAAACAGTTGCTGTGGTGCCTTCGGCGCCATCGCTCGATCTGGCACCTGTGGCAGCAATTCCCGACGGATTTGATGCAGAGGTGAATACCTCTTCAGCAACCGCTTTGCAGCAAGATGTAGTAGCCGAGGCTGCAGATGTGGCCCTCAAAACAAGGACGACTAGCCGGGAGTCTAGTGCGCTCATGCCTGCTTCTGTTGCTCCACTGAGGGCACCTACTGACGGTCCTCCTCAGCATTTACCTGTGCCACAAACACCGGTATCAGGCCGCGAAGATTCGTCGCTTAGTACGCGGTCGATGGCAAAAATACTGCGTGCAGCCAGTCGTATTCCTTCCAGTGGCGACAAAGCCCAGGTGCTGCTAAGTGCGGTTCAGAAAATGGAGTTCGATGCCGGGATTTATGCAGCGTTTCTCGATGCTGTTGAGACCATTCCATCGTCTGGTGACAAAGCTCGGGTGCTCATTGCGCTGTTGGACTACCAGACATTGGACGAAGCAGCAGCGCTCCGTTTCTTGCGGGTGGCTGCTTTAATTCCTTCCTCTGGGGATAAATCGCGCGTGCTGTTAAAGAGCCTCAAAGGCGATAGCATACCATTAGCTAGCGAAGCCGTGCAGGATGGCTTCCTGGACACCATTGGTCAACTGGAATCTCCAGATGCTTATCGCACGGTCCTTAAAGCATTTATGAGCCATCGGAATAGCGGCAACTAGTCCCCATGATTTAGATACGGCAAACCTGCACCCGGAGGTACGTTTTCTACAGCTCTGACGTAGCGAATATTCGCTGGTATGGGAGAGGTGTGGATGATTGATCCGGTTTGCAGGGCTCGTTAATCAACATTGGATGCACACACGGAGCCGGCACCAGGCCGGCGACACTTGACCTCAGAATAAAAAAGAACAATACCATGAACTTTTTACGGCTAAAGACAGCATCTCATGGTGCACCACCCACTTGTGTATTACTCAGTGTATGCCTTTGTCTGTTTTTACTTGCTGCAACGCCGGCTACGGCACAGCGTGACAATTACAGCTCGCAGATTAGCATCTCAAAAAATGGGACCAAGACGTATCGGGTTAAAAAGCTTGGGTACGAGCTGGAATTTGAAAGCAAAGGAATTGTAGAGCTGAATAAGTACGATACAGACGTTTTGGCAATCTCACCCGGCGGTTACCTGGAAATCTACGAGAAAGAGTGGCGTACCCGTCGCCAGGTGCGTATCGAGGGGCGCGGCAATGGAGAACTCCGGTACCGCTATAAATACAATGGCAAAGAAAAGGACTTTGCTGAAATTGACCGCGATTGGTACGAGGAGATGTTGGTGAAAATGATCCGCGAGACCGGGGTTGGAGCTGCAGAGCGTACAGCGCGGATTTTGAAAACAGATGGGGTTGGTGGCGTCTTTGATGAAATTGGCCAAATCATCAGCAGTAGCGCCCGCGTGACGTACATGTCTGAACTCTTGAAACAAGCCAAGCTGAATAACGGGCAATTGGAGTACGCCGCAAAACTGGCACAAGAAATTCCGTCTTCGGGAGATCGATCGCGTTTCCTCAAATGGGCGGCGCCCCAGTATGTAGGTTCAGATGAAGCTGCACCGTATTTCTTTGATGCCGTGGCAAGCATTCCATCTTCGGGCGATAAAACCCGCGTGCTCACGCATCTTATAGAAGAGGAATTGCTCGAGAACGAAACGAGCTATCTTGAATCAATTCGAGTGGCAAACACAATTCCGTCTTCTGGCGACCGCTCGCGTTTTCTACTCAAAGCTGCAGATTTGTATATCGATGAAGCTGCCGACTTGTATTTTGAGGCCATCAACGGCATTCCATCATCGGGTGATAAAACCCGCGTGCTGACCAAGCTGGTAGAATCTGGTGCATTGGAGGATGATCGTGCTTACATGCAGGCGCTCAATGCTGCCAAACACATTCCTTCGTCGGGCGATCGTGCGCGGTTTCTGATAGCAGCGATCGACACCTATCCCGCTGGCGCTAGCGATGCATATTTCGACGTGGTTAGCTCTTTGCCATCTTCAGGCGACCATGCACGTGTGCTCATCAGTTTTGCAAAAGAAGGGAGATGGGATCGTGGAGGCATGGAAGCTTACCTTGCGTCGGTACAAAAAATTGCTTCGTCGGGTGATAAGACGCGGGCCTTGCTGGCCGTGGCAGAAAAGGTAGCCGGCGACGAAGAACTTGTTGATGCCTACCTGGAAGCAGCAGATACAATCCCGTCTTCAGGAGATTACAAACGCGCGTTGTCGGCTCTTATGGATTAGGCCGACGTTGGGTAAAATGCCTTTTTATGCCGTGAAAAGTCTACGTGTTTGGGTTCCTCTGCCGGCTTCCTTCTCGGGGCCGGTAGTGGAACACTCCGGATTCCGCAGCCGTTGACGAAAAAATACTGGCTGCAACAATTTTAGTCTTTTTCGGTGAAGCGACGCGTAACGTTAGGCGATGTAGCGCGCACGGTTGGCGTATCCATGCAAACCGTATCGCGTGCGGTAAACAACAAGGGTGAGATTAGTCCGAAGACCCGTGAGCGCATCATGCAAGCGGTCAAGGAATTGGGCTATCGACCTAACCGTTTAGCGCGTGCCATGAGTACGCAGCAGACAAATCTCGTTGGCCTTATCGTTCCGGACATCACCAACCCTTATTTCCCCGAGGTTATGCGGGGAGTTCAGGACAAGGCCCTCGCAAATGACTACACAGTGCTGGCATGCAATTCAGACGACCAGCCCGAGGCTGAGTTAGGGATTATCGAGTTGTTGGCCTCGCATGGAGTAGATGGCATTATTACGTTGAGCAGCAAGGTGCGCGAAGGAATTTTGACAAAGTTTGTCGAAACGTTTCGCCCGTTGGTCTTTGTAAATCGCCATTTCGAGCATCCCCATGTAAGCTCTGTGATTTTCGACAAGGTGCAGGGTGCCTATTTGGCTGTTGATCATTTTGTGGAAGAAGGGCATCAGCGCATCGGTATGATCACCAACAAGAACTATTCGTTTAAGGTAGAGCCCCGTGTACTCGGTTTTTTAGAGCGTGTGAAGCATCATCAACTGGAGGTAACGGAGGAGCAAGTGATTGGCGCAGCGCCGTCGGCTGAAGGTGGTTTCGAAGCAACCCGTACACTGCTTCAAACGGATAAAGGCATTCGTGCCATATTTGCGTATAACGATTTGATGGCGTTGGGCGCATTGCGCGCCTGTCATGATGCCGGCCTCTCGGTGCCAGATGACATCTCCATTATTGGTTTTGATGATATCCAGTTTGCCGCCATGTCTTCTCCTGCGCTGAGTAGCGTTCGCGTAGACAAATACCAGATTGGTTGTTTGGCGTTAGAGCGTATGCTGGATATGATCAAAAACCCCGAGAAAACCTATCCACCAATTAATTTGGCGGCAACGCTCGTGCTCCGCGAGTCCACACGCATTGCACAACACATTTCTTCGGTAAGCTAATTATTTACCAGCGCCGTTCCTGCAGTGGCCTCACAAAGGTACAGACTGGGCTCAAGTCCGGTTAGCTCCTGATAACTTGCCGCGATGTCTCCGGCAAACGCTTCTGCCCGATCTGCTTCGACCAGGGCAACAGCGCATCCACCAAAGCCGGCCCCTGTCATGCGTGCACCATAACAGGCCGGGTGTGCCTGAGCCAATGCTACCATTTCGTCGAGTGCCTGACTCGAAACCTCAAAATCATCGCGCAGGCTTGCGTGGCTCTGGTTCATCAGTTGGCCCAGTGATCGGGCATCGTTTGATTTCATGGCCCAGACGGCCTGAAGCGTGCGGGCATTTTCGCCAAGCACATGCCGCGCCCGGATGCGTGCTATCGGGTCGAGTTGGTCAAATTTAGCGTCGAAAGCTTCCTGGTCGAGGCCGCGGAGTGTGTGCAGCCCAAATGAAGCCGCGACGGCTTCACAACTGGCACGTCGCTCGTTGTACGCAGAGTCTACCAGCTGCCGGCGCGTTGACGTGTCCATGACAACAACCGCCGCCCCTTTGGGGAGTGGGGCGGGTTGGAGGTCGAGTGATTCACAATCTATAAGCAGGGCCTGGCCTGATTGGCCGGCTGCAGCAATGAGTTGGTCCATCACGCCGCATTGCATCCCGATCCATTCACATTCAGCGTGTTGCGCAAGCAAAGCCATCGCTTTGGGATCCCAGGGCAGGCTTGATACCGTCGCAAAACATCGGGCAGCAGCCAGTTCCAGGGCTGCGCTGGAGGAAAGGCCGGCGCCAACGGGGACATCGCCACCAATTACGCCTTCCCAGCCATGCAGCGTGTATGCTTTACCCATCAGGGCCCAGGCAACCCCTTTGACGTACTCAATCCATCCCGCATCCTCGTACGTAAAATTGTGCAAGTCAAAAGAAGCCGACTCGTGAAAGTCGAGCGAGGCCAGGTGTACCTGGCGGTCTGTCCGCGGTCTAAACGCAATCCATATGGCGCGATCAATGGCCATTGGCAAGACAAAGCCGTCGTTGTAATCGGTATGCTCTCCGATCAGATTAACGCGTCCCGGGCTTCTGACTACAAACGCAGGTGGGGCCTGGAACGTCTGTTCAAATGCAGCAGTGACGCGTGCTTTTAAATCCATGGTGAGTTTGTGTTGTGCAAGCTTCAAAGGGTGTTTCCAAAGCCTTTGGGGTGGTTCTGGTGCCATTGCCAGGCGCTTTGGATAATGGATTCAAGGTCGGGATACTTAGGTTGCCACCCAAGTTGTTCGCGAATCTTCTGGCTTCCGGCTATCAGCATGGCTGGGTCGCCGGGCCGGCGTGAGGCACGCTCTACGGGAATCGGATGGCCTGTAACCCGGCGCGCAGTTTCAATAACTTCCTGGACGCTAAATCCTGTGCCGTTACCCAGATTGTACACTGCGCTGCCCTGGTCAAGGGCTTGCAATGCGAGGATGTGTGCCTGCGCTAAATCCAGCACGTGTACATAATCGCGGACGCAGGTGCCATCTGGCGTGTCGTAATCATCGCCAAAAATATAAATTTTATCGCGCTGTCCAAGCGCAACTTGCAGCACGAGCGGAATGAGGTGGGTTTCAGGGCTATGGTCTTCACCCAATTCAGGTGACGCAGCTCCGCATGCATTAAAATAACGCAGGGTTGCATACCGCATGTCATAACACGCGTCCATCCAATGCAGCAGTCGTTCAAGTACATATTTGGATTCGCCGTACGGACTGCCCGGAGCAATAATTGCGTCTTCCGTAATTGGGATTTGTTCAGGCATCCCAAAGAGATTGGCAGTGGAGGAGAGAATGAACCGCTTAATCCCGTGGGCTGCAGCGCTTTCGATCAGGTTGAGCCCATTTCGGATGTTCTCTCCGATATACTTGAACGGAAATTCCATCGATTCTCCAACCAGTGTGCGCGATGCAAAATGCATGATGGCGTCGATGGGAGTTGATGAAAAAACAGTTTGGATGCTGGAGATGTCTGCCAGGTCGCCTTCGTGAAATACGGCGTCGGGATGTATGGCTTCCCGGTGACCCTGTGATAGATTGTCAAACACGATTACTTTGAAGCCGGCTGCTATCAGCTCGGAAACCACGGTACTTCCGATGTAGCCTGCGCCACCGGTTACAAACACAGTCATGTATCAGTCTCGGTTTTTATAATGTTGTTCGGGGAGATCGCGGAGTCGTGCAGCACTGGCTTCTGCAGTTATGTCGCGTTGCGGCATGCCTAACATCTCGTACCCAACCATGAATTTCTTGACGGTAGCTGAACGTAGAAGTGGTGGGTAAAAGTGCATATGCCAGCGCCATTCGGGATGTGGCTGATTGTCGGTTGGTGCCTGGTGCATGCCGGCTGAATAGGGAAACGACATGTTGAACAGGTTGTCGTAACGCGTTGTCAGCTGTTTTAAGATGTCAGCCAAATCGTCTTTTTCGTCGGCCGCCATGGTTGCCAGGCTGGTCGTCCCACGCCTGGATAAGATGAGTGTTTCAAAAGGCCACACAGCCCAGAAAGGGACGACGACAACAAAATGCTCATTACTGCACACGATACGCGCGTCTTCTTCCAGTTCAATATCGAGATAGTCGTCCAGCAATGCGTTGCCAGTACGCTCGTAATAGGCAAGCATTTGTGCTGATTCGGTTGCCGGCAAATCAGGGATGCTGCGTTGTGCCCAAATTTGCCCATGGGGATGGGGGTTGCTACACCCCATCATGGCGCCTTTGTTCTCGAAAATCTGCACGTAATTGATTTCCGGATATGCCCCAAGCTCAACATATTGAGCCTGCCACGTGTCGACAACCACGCGCAACTGGGAAAGCGGCATTTCAGGAAGCGTCAGGCTGTGATCCGGCGAAAAACAAATAACCCGGCAGATGCCACTCTCTGTTTCTGCTATCAATAGATCATCACCAATAATGGCTTCTTGAGACGGGTCGAGCGTTAACGCAGCAAAATCATTATCAAATACATAAGTAGACGTGTATTGTGGATTAATTGTACCATTGGCTCGCGTATTACCCGGGCATAAGTAACAGGTTGGATCATACGTGGGGAGGGTCGTTGTATCGAGCGCTTCTGTTTGTCCCTGCCATGGGCGCTTTGCCCGATGGGGAGAAACCAAAACCCAGCGGCCCTCAAGTACATTGAAGCGGCGGTGAACACGGTGCGCCAGTTCATCCATCATAATGTGCTACTCCCCAACTCATTGCCTTGACAGCGTGTGGAAATATTGATATGTTTGCGCTAACGTTAACGCTAACGTACTGAATTCCTTGTAGAAAAAAAAGGTAGGAATGGACCATCATTGGGACACGTTTGGCCCTGGTTCATGATGCCAGGTGATACACGGGGTTACGCTGTTTTGCAATACATTTTGTAATGGCACACGCAGCATGATACCTTTGTTCTTCGCACGCGTCCTTTGTTTTTGTCCACCACAAGAACAAGAGTTGACTACGGGGGGCTTTGCCATTTCTCCGGTGTCTGGACAACTGCGATCCGCCCGGGCTGCACAGCAGCCTGATCCCTCCAAGCGCACCGATCAATACTGACGTATGGGTATTGATCCTGCACATGCCAGACGAACCTAGATGACTGATTCTCCCGCATTGCTCCAGATGCCCGCCAGCCATAACTGTGACTGGTGTTGAAGATTCGTATGATCTGCAGATACGGCCTACCGAATTAGAAGACGGTTTATCACTGTATACCATCAACCTGCATACTACTTCACCACAAATCCCGCAATCAATTATCCTGTCATGGCAAATTCCGGCGCACAACATTCAGGGTATGTGGACGCCGGATAGCCTCTATGAAAAACGGCTTCGGGCAGACTGGGAGCTCGAAACGCTCGATGCTTGCGTGTCCAGAAATGCGCCAGTGGTTTGCTTGTTTGGGCACGACAGCGAGAACATCCACACGTTTGCCTGTTCTGATGCCCTTCATGTGTCAAAGATGCGTGCGGTTGTTCGGGAAGAGGATAACTTTATCTATTGCTATGTGACGCTGTTTGCAGAGCGCCTGTCACCGGTGTCAGACGTTTCCTTACTGTTGCGAGTTGATAGCCGGCCTCAATCCTTTAATGCAGCCCTGTCCGATGTGGCAGCGTGGTGGGCTGGGTTTGAGGACACAAAGCCCGCACCCTGTCCGCCGGCTGCGTTTGAGCCTGTGTACTCTACCTGGTATAGCTATCACCAGGACATCACGCCGGCCGGTTTACTTGCGGAATGCCGTGCTTCTGCGCCACTTGGCTACAAAACCATTATTGTAGATGATGGCTGGCAAACGCTGGATAACCGCAGGGGGTATGATTACACGGGAGATTGGAATCCAGATCGCTTTCCTGAGATGGCAGCCTTTGTACGCGATGTGCACGCGGAAGGCATGAAATGTATGGTATGGTATGCCGTACCCTTCGTCGGGAAGAAATCGAACGCCTACGCTCGTTTTCGTGAGAAATGCCTGACCCACACACATCGTTGGGCACCCGTGCTCGATCCACGGTTTCCCGATGTCCGCGCTTATTTAATCGGCAAGTACACCGACGCACTGAAAGACTGGGACCTCGATGGTTTCAAGCTAGACTTTATCGACGATTTCCGTGTCTACGACGATACCGTTTTGACGGCCTCTGCCGGCCGCGATTATGCCTGTGTATATGAAGCGGTAGATGTGCTGTTGACCGGCGTCATGGAGCAACTACGTGCATTGAAACCAGACGTGCTAATAGAATTCAGGCAGCGGTATGCCGGCCCCGTGATGCGCAAATTCGGCAACATGTTTCGTGCATTCGACTGTCCCAATGATAGCATAACCATCGCGTGCGCACGACCGATGTTCGCATGTTAATAGGCAACAGCGCTGTGCACGCAGACATGGTGGCCTGGCATTACGCTGAACCTGTAGAGCTGGCCGCTTTACAGTTGTGGAATGTGATGTTTTCTGTGCCGCAGCTCTCGGTCCGTATGGCAGAAATTCCACCAGATCATGTGCGGATGATCGAGGCATTTACCCGATTTTGGCTGGCACATCGCGATGTGCTGTTGTTTAGTGATTTTGAAGTACACCAGCCACTCGCCAATTACCCACTATTAGAGGCACATACAGCTTCCCATTGCATCGCCGGCCTGTATCAAGACATGGTGTATCGACTGCGCGCGGATACAGTTGTGCACGATGTGATCAACGCAAAAGCTACCCGTGGCACTACAAATGGCATAGTGGTCGATGCAAGGTCTGCTTCGGGGCACATTCGAGGCTACGGTGTACGCTTGTACGGGGGATATCGTATCACGGCGCACACGCGTGTTGGAGGCTGGCGTCATGCTTTTGATGTACCCACCGCTGGCCGGCTCAATTTGCGCGGCTCGAATGATCGCCCCGCTGATGTGCCGCCACGGCTGGGATTTCTGCAATTAACCAAGCAGCTTTATGGAAACCACGATTAGCAATATCGACCTGGGGATTGTTGTACCTACTCCTGGTTGTTTTAGTGATAGGCCTTTGGGTAGCCTCCAAGACGAAAACGGGAGATGACCTTTTTCTGGGTGGCCGTTCGCTAACGTGGGGATTTATTGGGTTGTCGCTTTTTGCTTCTAACATTTCCAGCTCAACAATCATCGGCCTGCCGGCGCGGCGTACAGTACGGGGATTAGTCAGTCTGTGTATGAATGGATGACGGGAATCCCGCTCATCATCGGCGCACTTATATTTATCCCGTTGTATCTCCGGTCGCGTATTACCCACCATTCCCGAGTACCTCGAGCTCCGCTTTGATTGGCGTGCACGGAAGTACTTCTCCATTGTCACTGTCATTTTTAACTTGCTTGTAGATGTTGCGGCGCCTTTATACGCCGGCGCGATCACCCTCCAGCTCTTCTTTCCCGAAATCGGATTGTGGCCGATGGCAATGGGGCTGGCTTTAATTGCCGGGTTGTACACCGCACTGGGTGGTCTCAAAGCAGTTGTTTATACCGATGCGCTTCAGGCCCTCATCCTCATTATCGGTTGTGGTACGCTGGCGTATAAAATGTTTGCTGACCTCGGATTTTTCCTGGGATAACGTAATGGCAGCCGTGCCGGATGGACATATGTCGATCGTGCAGCCTGTTGATGATCCATCGTTACCCTGGCCGGGTTTGTTGCTGGGGGTTACAGTTGTTGGGCTTCTGGTATTGGGTGACTAACCAGTACATCGTCCAGCGGGTATTAGGTGCAAAAGATATCGAGCATGCGCGCTGGGGAGCCATGTTTGCCGGCTTCCTGAAAGTGCTGCCGCTGTTCATCATGGTCATCCCCGGTGCCATGGCGATTCAGCTTTTTCCTGGATTGGCTAACCCCGACCTTGTTTTCCCAACCGCATTGGTAAACATTTTACCTGTTGGCATGATTGGCCTGGTGTTGGCCGGCTTGATTGCTGCAATTATGTCCAGTGTCGACTCCACCTTGAACTCTGCTTCAACACTGATTGTGGTGGACTTTATTAAAGCCGGCCCGCCCGAACATTACCGAACAGCAAGTCGCACGGTATGGCCGGATTATTACACTTGTACTGATGGTTATTGCTGCGCTCTGGGCGCCAATGATTTCGCAATTTGGCGGCATATGGGCGTATATCCAGCAGATGTTCTCGGTTGTGGTGCCTCCTATTGCGGTACTATTCCTGGTAGGCGTATTTTTCAAGCGCGGTAATGCAGCAGGCGCCATCTGGTCGCTGGTGGGTGGCACGTTATGGAGCATTGCCACTTTTCTGTTGAATCAGGCTGGACACTGGCCCGTGCACTATACCATTAACGTGGGCATCACATTCGCCGTGAGTACGGTGATATTTGTTGTAGCCAGCTACATGACTGCGCCGGCTGATCAGCGAAAAAGTGGCGCCGTATACGTTCACATCCTGATCTCGTCAAGCCATCGCGAGACAATTTAGTCCTGGTATCAGGATTACCGCATAGCTGCCTCTGCCCTCGTGGCTGTCATGCTCGTTATTTTGATTGTACTTTGGTAAATGAAGAACCCTCGCTGAGACATTGTACAACATATTGTTGAAGCTGCTGTGCCGGTACTGACTGCGTTGTCCGAAGAAGAAGCTGCGCGGCAACCTGCGCCTGGTAAATGGTCGCCTAAAGAAATTCTTGGGCACCTGATTGATTCCGCGGCGAACAACCACGGCCGTTTTGTACGCGCGCAATTACAAGACGACCTTGTTTTTGAAGGGTACGCGCAGGATGCGTGGGTAATGTTGCAGCAGTACACCAATGCTGATTGGCAGCACCTTGTCATTTTGTGGCGGCTTTACAATCTGCACATTGCCCGGGTTGTCTCACAAATTCCTCCCGAGACGTTGCGTCAGCAGGTCACGCGACACAACTTCCATCAAATTGCTTTTCATACGGTCCCTGAAGACCAGCCGGCCACGCTGGGTTACTTCATCGACGATTATACAAAACACCTGGTCCATCACCTCAATCAAATCAAAGCAATTACTGCCCACTGAATCATCGGGTAAAGAGGCGCGCCCACTTTTAACGAGTGATTTGTTATACTTATGAAGGCCCCCTTTTGGTCTTAAAGTGTCGTAAACAAACCACTCAGAAAACATGAAGCCGTCCGCCTCCCCTTTTTCGCTTGTGTGCGTACTCTGCGTGTCGCTCTTGCTCATCGTCTCTTCCTGCCAGACAACGAGAGAAAGTGGCGAGGACCAGGCACCGCCGACGGTTGCGTTGCCGGCCGGGTTTGCGTACGACCACTTGTATGCCCCATCGAGCGTAAAAAAAGGGACCTGGGTGGCGCTTGCGTTTGATCCTCAGGGCCGGCTCTATGCCTCTGATCAACACGGCGACCTGTACAGGATGCAGGTGCCGGCGATAGGTGATGGCAGTGAGTTGATTGCTGAAAAGGTAGAGCTGGCGATTGGCAAAGCCAATGGGTTATTGTGGGCCTTTGATGCGCTTTACGTAGTGGTGAATAGTCGCGATGGCATCGGTGGGAATACCAGTGGGGTCTATCGGGTAACAGATACCGATGGGGATGATATCCTCGACGATATCGAGACCCTCCAGCAGTTTGAAGGCTGGGGGGAGCATGGCCCACATTCCATTGTTCTAAGCCCTGATGGGACTTCGCTCTATATGATAGCCGGCAACCATACCGACCTGCCTGCCACGTATACCAAGCGCCACGCGACCTCCTGGCAAGAAGATCAGCTTCTACCTGCAGTAGTAGACCCACGCGGGCACGCAAATGAGCGTCTTGCTCCTGGTGGTTGGGTGGCCCGCATGCAGCCGGATGGCAGCAACTTCGAAGTGGTAAGCAGTGGTTTCAGAAATGCGTTCGACATTGCATTTAACGGTGACGGCGAGTTGTTCACGTTCGATGCGGATATGGAATGGGATATGGCTATGCCGTGGTACCGCCCGATTCGGGTAAATCATATCACGAGTGCCAGTGAGTTTGGCTGGCGCACAGGTTCAGGTAAATGGCCGGCGTACTATCCCGACAACTTGCCCGCCGTTGTTGATATCGGACAAGGCTCACCGACGGGCGTGCTCATGGGTAACGGTAGTGCGTTTCCTGCAAGGTATCAGCGCGGCATGTTTGTGTTTGACTGGAGTTTTGGCACCATTTATCTGGTTGAAATGCAACCCGATGGGAGTAGCTATACGGGTACGTTTGAAGAATTCCTTTCGGGTGTACCGCTGCCCGTTACCGATGGTGTGTGGGGGCCAGATGGTGCCATGTATTTTGCAATTGGTGGACGTAATCTCGATTCACACCTGTATCGTGTCTACTACACCGGTGATGAAGACACCGCGCCTGTGGATTTGACTTCAGGCAACGGCGAACACCGCGAGCTTCGGAGGAGCCTTGAAGCCCTGCATGCGGCGCCAACTGATGGCGCTGTCGACAAAGCCTGGCCGTATCTCGACCATGAAGACCGGTATGTTCGTTACGCCGCCCGGATGGCTGTTGAAAGACAACCTGTCAGCACCTGGTGGAATCACGCAGTGTATGAACCTGATCCGGTACGCCGGATTCACGCGATTATTGCACTTGCAAGAAGTAGCGATGCGGTGCATCAATACGTTGCGCTTCAGGCGCTAACCTCCGTTGATTATGCGCGGCTGTCGTATGACGACAAGCTTAACCTGCTGCGTGCGTACAGCCTGGTGTTTATCCGCATGGGGCAGCCGGCTGATCATTGGCGGCAGCGCGTCATCGAAGCCTTGCTGCCACATTTCCCGTCAGGCGATTTTTACATCGACCGCGAGCTTTCACGCCTTTTGATTTACCTCAAAGCGCCGGAAGCTGTGGCAAAGACCATGGCACTGCTGGAATCTGCTTCAACGGTTGAATTGGATGTGCCTATTCTATCGGCAACCTTGACGGCAAGACACGACGGGTATGGCAAAGACATCGAAACCATGAAGGCGAACATGCCTTCTGCAGCAGAGATTGCACATGCTGTGTCGCTCAGTCATGCTACCACGGGGTGGACGATGGAGACGCGCAAACGCTACATGCAGTGGTACTTCGATGCTATGTCGCGAAGTGGCGGACGCAGCTATGTTGGATTTGTCGACCAGTTCAGGCAACGGGCGCTCGCCAATATCCCTGATGCTGAGCGTGAGATGCTTGCGGACCTTGTTGTTGAGTTTAATGCACCGGCGGTCGACTTTGCCAGTTTGCCACAGCCCGTGGGGCCGGGCAAAAACTGGATGCAGGGCGAAGTGAAAAAAATGACGAGTGGCGATGAAATTGTATTGCCCCGCAATTTTGAGCAAGGCAAAAAAATGTATGCCGCTGCGCTTTGTCAGGCCTGCCACACCATGCATGGGGAAGGTGGCAACATTGGTCCTGATTTATCCCAGGTAGGTACCCGTTTTGGCCGCAATGATCTTATTGAGGCTATTATCTCACCGAGTGATGCCATTTCAGATCAATATCAGGCAACGGTCTTTACCCTGCAGGATGGAAGCACGCTTGTTGGCCGCATTGTTGCGCAGGATGACGCAGGGTATACAGTGAATCAAAACCCGTACGATCCTTCACAAAAAAGGCACGTTGCACAGGAAAATGTGGTAGATACAAAACCTTCCCCGGCTTCGATTATGCCGGCTGGTTTGTTAAATCGCCTGAATGCTGATGAGGTCACCGATCTGGTGGCCTACTTGATGGCAAGCGGAGATCCCAATCACGACATGTTTAATCCGGAAATCGTTGAGTAGTATTCTGTAAATGTCTAATTAAGCAATGACTTAAATAAGCTATTGGACGCAATTCCATCCGCACGACGGCCCACGTTGTTGCTCATGCAGTCTGAACCATGTACTGGCCATACCCCTCTGGTTTCGGTCGGCACAGTAGGCTGCATATTCCCCCTATTCATCTCTATGTAGTTAGTCAGCAACCACGGCCCCGTGGATACGCCGGCTGAACTGGGGTGTCGTGATGCTTTTTGGGACTCATTCTTTATGTACGCAAGGGAGCGATCTGGCGTTTAACCAGGTGCCTTGGGGACGTATATGGATGGGTTATGCGGCATTGCAAGATGCCTCATCCTTTCAGTCTATGGCCGGCTTCTGGGAAGTACACGGCGATCTGACCATAACAAGCATCCTGTTGACGGCCTGTTTTGTCGTATTTCTGGTGATGTCCCGCTACAGACACAAAGCAAATAACAAAACACTACAAGAATTAAACGAGGCCCTCTTGGTGGCCCAGCAAAAAACAGAAGAATCGGATCGCCTGAAGACCTCTATTTTGCGAAATATGAGTCATGAAGTACGTACGCCGCTCAATGCAATTATGGGATATGCGGATCTGATTGCTGCAGGTGAAGGGGATGCTGCGGAAATGGCTGAACGTATCGCTGCAAGTGGGTCGCGGCTGAAGCAAACGTTTCAGATGCTCATGGAAATGGCTGCGCTTGAAGGCGGCGTCGTTTCAATCAACAGACAGTCGTTTAATTTGGTCAAGGCAGTACGTGAAACTATTGATGTATTGGATGCGGTCGCTGATGCTAAAGCTGTAAAAATGCACACCACATTTGCGTCAGAAGAAATTACGATTACCTCCGATGCTGAAGCGGTTAAACGGGCATTGAAGCCAGTGCTTCAAAATGCCTTGCAGTACACAGAAGCTGGCGAAATCAACATCGCTGTAAAACCTGAACAGACCGAAGTACTGATTGTCGTACGGGATACGGGTATCGGGATGGACCCGGCGTTTATTGCGAGGGCCTGTGAGCCATTTATACAGGAGTCTACAGGGTTTGGGCGTAAGTTTGAGGGAATTGGTTTGGGGCTCTCTGTTGCTAACCGCATGGTTGAGTTGCTAGATGGTCGGCTCACGATTGAAAGCAGTCCGGCAAGAGGCAGCACCGTCACAATCCGATTGCCACGTACTGTATGACGTTACGCGGATGCTGATACGCTTCGGAGGAACGCTTTCAGTTGCTGAAGGAATGGGAGGAGGTACACGGCAAACTCATCTGTAGCAGCATCTCTTGCCACGGTGCAGGCATTTTCTAACAAGCGCGCCTCTTCTGCGAGTGCTTCGTCGATAGCTGGATACAGGCTAAGTAAGTGTTGATGTAATCGATGAAGCAGTTGCCCTACTTTTTGTAGCCGGACCAGATCAACATAGCGCTGTACCGTAAACGCCTGAGTGTGCGCTGCATCAGTTGCTTCCGGGGAATTGCCAAGGATTGTTGAGGATTCGAGCTGAAAAGCGAGCGAACGAAGCGTGGTGCTAATTTCCACGAGTTCAGGCTGTACAACAGCCGCATCATTTTCTGCCGATGGGTCACGTCCTGCTTTTCGCTCGCGCATACCCAACGCCAACGCTGCGGCGAGGTTTAGCGTTGAAAGCAGCGTCATGGTCCGCAGTAGTGCGGCATCTGGCAAGTGTTCTTCCCTGGACATTATCGCTGTTAGTTCGGTAGTCTACTGCAGTTCAAATGTCCGTAAAGATGTGGTGTTTCACCTGATGCGCGCAAACATACGGTTGAAGCGCGGCCAGCCGGCCTCTTTATCCCACGAATAAAATCGCGCCACGGCTTTGCCCATAATGTGATCGGCTGGCACAAATCCCCAGTACCGGCTGTCCAGCGAATTGTCGCGGTTATCTCCAACCATGAAATAGTAATCTTGTTTGAACGTGTAGGAAGTGGCTGGTCGACCAGCAACTGTAAACGTTCCGCGAGTCGTTTGCGCTACCTCTGCTTGTTCAAAGTTCTGAATTGTTGTGCCGTAGATGGACCAGTGTTCCTGGTTTAGCACGATCGTTTCACCAGCTTTCGGGATCCATAATGGTCCGTAGTTATCGTTTGTTTGTGGACTGGTAAACGGGAATAAACGTTTTTCTCCGTTTGTAACCGGCGCAATGTAAGGCGCCACTCGCTCGACATAAGACCAGCCTGCTATTTCTTCTGCAATGGCTTCTGTGGCAATGATGCGAACGAGTCGGCGATTGTTCGTTTGCAGAATTTCTTCAACGCCCATCTCCTTGAGCTTGACGTACGAAAGGCTCACGCGTTCGTCTGTTTTGTAGACATCCCAGAAAATCTGCAGCCCATCAAAATCAGTAACGGGATTGTCGTCTATATAAAATGCTTTGTCTTTGATGGAGAGCGTTTCTCCAGGAAGGCCAAGGGTACGTTTCAGATAAGGCTGGCGTTTATTGATCGGGTGTTCCGTTTCGGTTGGCAAATGAAAGACAACGACATCCCCTCGCTGTATTTCGCTGAAACCAGGAAAACGGTACGTAGGCAACGTGAAGCCTTTGATGTACAAGTTTGTGTATGGCACACCTACGCTGTGAGGTGTTTGGGCTCCATAGTGTAGTTTCGATACAATCAGGTATTCCCCGGGCAATACCGTGTTCGCCATGGAAGGCGTAGGGACAACAAAAGGTTGAAAAATGAACGTGTGCAGCGCGAGCATGGCAACAAACGCAAAGGCCAGCGATCCCTAGCCAGTCCTTTATAATTTCGCTGCTATGTTGCTTCTTTCTGCCCGGCTTCTTTCTGTTTCGATTTGACTTGACAGATTCGGTTCGAGCGCTTTTCTTGTCGACACCCATGTTATTTTTTGATGTGATTGAGCCTTTGGGTTGATGCCGGCAGCATTCGCTGGCTGCAAACGGCGCGGAAGACCATTAGCCACCAGGAAATAAAATGGTTACTGGCTGAAGACCTCTGCATGATCTCCAACCAGTAACCGTTCCCTAATACTAACTACCTACCACCGCCTTAACGATGCAAGAGAATCGTTTAGTATGGGTAGGGCAAAAAAAATGTGCTCATGAAACGCTGGGTGATTGCGTTTGCGCTGTTGCCATTCGGTTTGCACTGTACACCAGATAAACCGGCGGCCATTGTTGAAGCGGAAAAAAACCTGCCTGAAACGGTAGATTACAATTACCACGTCAAGCCCATTCTCTCGGACCGTTGTTTTGCCTGCCACGGACCCGATGACAACGCCCGGCAAGCAGGCTTGCGATTAGATGACGAAGTCTATGCAAGCGAAGCGCTCGCGGAAACAGGTAACCGCGCCATTGTGCCGGGTAGCCTCCGTAAAAGTGCTGTGTTTCACCGCCTGGTGACGGATGATCCGGAAGAATTAATGCCGCCACCGGAATCCAATCTGTACCTCACCCCGGAAGAAAAGGCGATAATTTTTAAGTGGATCGAACAGGGGGCCGCATACAAACAACACTGGTCTTTTATTCCTCCAGTCCGACCTGATCCGCCTTCCGTTGTTACGGACTGGGGAACGCATGCGATTGATGCATTTGTTCTCGAAAAGCTGGAGCAACAGGGGCTCACGCCTTCACCTGAAGCAAGCAAAGAGACCCTCATCCGCCGGCTTTCGCTCGATCTTACGGGGCTGCCACCCACGCTTGAGCAAATCGATGCGTTTATTGCTGACGAAGCGCCAGATGCATATGAAAAAGTTGTAGATGCATTGCTGGCACAAGAGGCTTATGGCGAACGGCTGGCGGCGGAATGGATGGATATTTCCCGATACGCTGACAGCCATGGTTATCAGGATGATGGGATGCGTAATATGTGGCCCTGGCGCGATTGGGTGATCAACGCATTCAATGAGAATCAGCCGTTTGATGAATTCCTTACCTGGCAGCTTGCCGGCGATATGCTGCCCAACGCCACGCGTAATCAGATTCTGGCTACGGGATTTAACCGCAACCACATGCAGAGTCAGGAAGGTGGCGTGGTGGATGAAGAGTACCGCGTAGAGTACGTAGCTGATCGGACGCATACGTTGGGCAAGGCGTTCATGGGGCTGAGCCTGGAGTGCGCCCGCTGCCATGACCACAAATATGACCCCATCTCGCAGAAAGAGTACTACCAGATGTTTGGGTATTTTAACAGCGTAAACGAGATGGGCATAATCCCTTATGCCGGTGAAGCGAGCCCAACAGTTATCCTGCCTTCTGAAGAAGCAGAAGAGGACCTGGATGCCATCGAAGCAGCACTTGTGCCACGTGTTGCGCAACTGGCTGTGGATCACCCGAACTATGATAAGGGATATGAACGCTGGGTTGCCGGCCTGCGTGGCAGCAGTCCGTTATCGGTTCCTGGACTCGTAGGCGATTACCCGTTGGATGGAATTGAAGACGATACGTTTGCCAACAACGTAAGATCTGGTAAACCTGCCCGTCTGCAGGGTGACCTGGAATTGCCAATGGCTGTAGTGGCCGGCATGTCAGGCAACGCAATCGAGTTGAACGGTGAAAGCTGGTTTGCCTCGGAATGGGGCAGTCATGCATTCGAGCGCAACCAAATGTTTTCGCTTAGTCTATGGGTAAATCTGCAAAAGGACAGTCTGGCAGGGCCGCTTATAGGACGCTCATACGGTGTTTTTAATGGCAACCGGGGGTATTTGGTTGTGCTGAACGAAGATGGTACCCTGTCAGCAAGCCTGAATCATGTTGCGCCGGACAACAGTATCGAAATTCGCACAACAACAGCTCTTGAGCGTTCCGCATGGCACCATCTGGTGCTAACGTACGACGGATCGAGTCGGGCGAGCGGAATTAAGCTGTACATTGATGGAAAAGAAAATGACAGCGAAATTGTTGTAGATAACCTGCAGAAATCCATCCTGCACACGTATAATTTCTACAACGAGGAAATCACAAACTGGGGGGGAGATCAAACCCTGCAACTTGGAAGGATAGACCACAATCAGACCCGATTGCAAGATGTTTGGGTCGACGAGGTCAAAGTGTTTGAGACGCGGTTGACTGCTCTTGAGGTCCAGAAACTGGCTGGTCAGGTCAATCCTCTGGGAGCCATTGCAGAGCAGTCAGCTGATCGTTGGACCGAAGCCCAGAAGGAGGCATTGCGGTACCACTACGTGCACCGCGTGAGTCCGAATTACAGGCGGATAGCAGCTGAGGTGGAGGAACTGCGCGGCAGGTACAATGAAATTATCACGCCGCAACAGGAAGTGATGGTGATGCGCGAGCGGGAGAAGCCGCGAAGCACGTTTGTGCTTGATCGCGGGGCTTATGATGCGCGTCTTGATGAGGTAGCGCCAGGCACGCCGGCGGTGTTGCCGGCCTTTCAGGAGAACCTGGAGCAAAATAGACTCGGCCTCGCCCAGTGGCTCACCGATCCCGCGCATCCGCTGACGGCCCGGGTTACGGTCAATCGGTATTGGCAGATGCTTTTTGGTAAAGGCATTGTTGCTACGCCAGATGATTTTGGGAGCCAGGGAAGCCTGCCGACGCATCCCGAATTACTGGACTGGCTGGCTGCTGAGTTTGTTGCGTCCGGGTGGGATGTGAAAGGAATGTTGAAGCAAATTGTCATGTCGGCAACGTATCGACAATCGTCAGTTGGTTCGCCAGAATTGCTGGAAGCAGATCCGGGGAACGATTGGCTCGCGCGTGGTCCGAGCTATCGAATGACGGCAGAGATGATACGCGACAATGCGCTCGCCGTGAGTGGTTTGCTTGTGCCCACAATAGGTGGGCCGAGTGTACATCCGTATCAGCCGGCTGGGCTTTGGAAAGAAATGGCAACCCGCAATGCTACGGAGTACAGGCAAGACGAAGGGGACAAGCTGTATCGGCGCAGCATGTACACCATCTGGAAGCGCAGTACGCCACCGCCGTCGATGATTAGCTTTGATGCTTCTGAGCGGAATTTCTGTATTGTTGAGCGGCAAAAAACCAACTCGCCGCTGCAGGCGCTTGTGTTGTTGAATGATCCGCAATATGTGGAGGCTGCACGGGTATTGGGCGAGCGCATGATGGCGCAGGGAGGCGATACAATCGATCAGCAAGTTGTGTATGCGTTTCGCCTGCTGACCAGCCGTTACCCGACTGAAAAAGAACAAACGTTGTTGGTGCGATTGTTCGAAGAAGAACATGCCGGCTTTGCTGCCAATCCAGCGGAAGCCCGAGCGCTACTAACCGTTGGGGAATACCCGCATGCTACCGGTGTAGCGCCTGAAGAATTGGCCGCCCGCGCTGTTGTAGCAAGTACAATAATGAACTTCGATGAGGCTTACATGAAGCGCTAGTACGTTGATGCTAAACATGAACACAGCTTCTTAGCCAGTTAAGAGATCTCCCATGCATTGCAATAATTTTGACGCCAATTATTCCCGCCGCGACTTTCTGACAAAAACGAGTCTGGGCCTTGGTGCAACGGCACTTGCGTCGTTGTTGTCTCCCAACATGCTTTTTGCAGCAGATCCAGATAAAGGGGTGCTCGGCCGGCCGCATCTACCGCCTAACGTTCGACGAGTGATTTACCTCTTCCAGAGTGGTGGTCCTTCAGCGTTGGATCTATATGACCATAAACCTTTGTTGCGGGAGCGCAATGGTGAAGATTTACCGGCTTCAGTGCGTGGCGAGCAGCGGCTGACTGGCATGACGGCGCATCAGAAAAAATTCCCGCTAGCGGGCTCACAGTTTGAGTTCGAAAAGCATGGTGAAAGCGGTATGTGGTTTAGCGATCGGTTGCCGCACATCAGTGGGCTGGCTGATGACATTTGCATGGTCAACACGATGTATACAGAGGCCATCAATCACGACCCGGCCATTACGTTTTTTCAGACGGGCTCACAGCAGCCAGGCCGGCCCAGTATTGGGTCGTGGATTAGTTACGGGTTAGGTTCTGATAACGAAAATCTGCCGGCATTTTGTGTATTGCTTTCCCGAAGCTACTGGAACGGGGGACAGCCGCTGTATTCCCGGTTGTGGGGTAACGGCTTTCTGCCTTCCCAGCATCAGGGTGTGCAGTTTCGTTCGGGGAAAGATCCGGTGCTCTACCTGAGCAACCCGCCGGGCATTAAGTCAGGTAGCCGGCGGCGTATGCTGGACTATCTGAAAGAGATGCAAGAAGAGCAGGCTGCGCGCGTGATGGATCCGGAAATCAGCTCCCGGATTGCGCAATACGAGATGGCGTATCGCATGCAAACATCGGTGCCTGAAACCATGGATGTTGCCGGCGAGCCAGATTACATCTACGACATGTACGGCGAAGACGCCCGCGTTCCGGGCACGTATGCGTCAAACTGCTTACTTGCACGTCGACTGATTGAGCGCGACGTAAAGTTTGTGCAGCTCTATCACCAGGGCTGGGATCACCACGGCGATTTGCCCAAACATCTCACCCAGCTAACCAAAGAAACCGATCAGCCATCTGCTGCACTGGTGCAGGACTTAAAGCAACGCGGGTTACTCGAAGATACGCTGGTGATTTGGGGGGGCGAGTTTGGCCGGACGAACTACTCGCAAGGAAAACTGACCAAAGACAATTATGGTCGTGATCATCATCCAAGGTGTTTCTCCATCTGGATGGCTGGTGCGGGCATCAATGCCGGCACCACCTATGGCAAAACCGACGAGTTCGGCTACAACATCGTCGAAAATCCTGTCCATGTCCACGATTTCCAGGCCACACTCATGTACCTCCTCGGCATCGAACACGAACGCTTCACCTTCAAGCACCAGGGCCGCCGCTTCCGGTTGACAGATGTGCATGGCGAAGTGGTTTCTGGGCTTTTGGCGTAATTGGTGGGGTTTGAATATCGAATATCGAGCCAGGGGTGTTCAGAAAAAATCTATATCCAATTTTGGCGCTCATGGTCATTCCAGAAAGAGCTACATATCTTGTGCAGCAAGCAAGTGCCCCTAGGTTGCGTACGTTCATTTCTTTTGCTTGCCCAAAAGAAACGAACCAAAGAAAAGGGCACCACCAAATAAAACGCGCGCTTTTATCTCCTTTCGCGCATCCCATCCTGACCTTCGATCAGGAAAACGCTTCGATAAAAGCATCCACCACACATCGCCACGCATTTGGTGGACGTCCACGCGCTGATTTGCTTAATAACGAATGACTCTTTGCTAACTACTATTTTTCTGAGCACCCCTGATATCGAGCAAGGAATGTCGAATATCGAAGGACCTTTTTTGATTGCTGATTGCGGATTGTTGAGTGGGGAATGCTGATTGGGGTTGGCAAACAGTGCCATCCATGTTATCCTGAGCCCTGCGAAGGATCTCTGCTAGCCTGGCACTGTGCTTCACCCTTTGTCATTCTGAGCGCAGTCGAAGAATCTGGGCGAGCACTTTGCGTTGCTATATCGCCTTCCATCGCCAAAGCAACCTGGATCCCAGATTAAGTCCGGGATGACGTGATGGGGGTGAATGATCCGCCTTGCTCCTATACTCCAGAGCCTTCCAAAGGACTGCTGTTAGCCTGACTCGCCTCGCCCAAAACCATCAAGGCCGGCCTATCGGCACATCCCATGGCCGTGGCGGCAAGGGCGTGTACCGTGGCGCAGCATCCGTTGCAGGAAATCCTGCAACAATAGCTTCCAGTTTTGTACGTTCGTTCTGGTACGCAGGGTCATGTAACAAATTATTTACCTCGCCAGGATCGTCCAGCAGATCATACAGCGCCGAAGAAACTCCATCTTCCACCCAAAGCTTATAGCGTGCATTGCGTACCGCGCGATCGGTAAACGTTTGCACCGGCACAACTCCATCTTCCGTAAGACGCGCCGGCCCGAAGCCCATGCTTAAGATCCAATTGCGTTTGCCGGCTTGCTCGGGGTCGTCAAGTACATCGGTAAACGAATGGCCGTGAAGCAGCAGCGAATCAGGTGTTGCGATGCCGGCTAAATCAGTAAACGTGGGGAAGAGGTCCGAAAAGTCCATCAGGGCATCTGTTGTTTTGCCCTTTGGAATATGGCCGGGCGCGCTTACGATGAATGGGGCGTGCATGCCGTTTTCGCCGAGTGACCCTTTGCCGCCGGCCACATCACGTCCGTTCATTTTGCCATGGATACCGCGCGATGTCCCATTGTCTGTTGTGAAGAAGATATAGGTGTTGTCGCGGATGCCAAGCGAGTCGAGCGTGTTTGTGAGTTTTCCGACCAGGAAGTCGGTGTAGCGCACCATCGCGCTGTGCCGGCCAATGATGCCTTCAGCATCGGGTTCGTGCGGCGTAGGTACAAGTGGTGGATGGGTGAGGACCATCGGAAAATAGAGCAACATCGGATGTTCATGGTGTTCTTTCATGAAGTCGATGAGAAAGTCTGCAAACACGTCCGGCCCGAATAGGCCTTCGTACGTACGGCTACCGGCTTTTGTGTGGATATATGGATCCTGAAACCGCTCTGCACTTGGGTTTTCAACATCTCCGAGCGCAGGGTCCTGGCCCTCAAATCCAGTCCACATCGCATAGGCATCGAAGCCGTGATCAACCATTGCTTCGGGTTGTATTCGAAAGTCGTTGATTTGCCATTTGCCTGCAGCGGCGGTGCGGTAGCCGGCGTCTTTGAATAGCCGCGCAAAAGAGAAATTCAGTGCTGGATCGAAGTGAGCACCAGCGCCCCAGCGTGGGACGTCCCAATGGTTGGTCCATCCGTGGTGATAGGGGTATTGCCCGGTCAGTAGCGTAACCCGCGTAGGCGTGCATTGTGGCATCGAGTAGGCGTTCGTAAACAGCAAGCCTTCCTGCGCCAGTCGGTCGATGTTTGGCGTCTCAACCAGTTCTCCGCCATATGCACTGATCCATTCCGGGCCAAGGTCGTCGACCATGATGAAGAGGATGTTGGGTGGTTGGGTTGGGAGTGGGCAGGCACTGCTCAATAGCAATGCAATAATCGGGAGGAGATGTTTCAACGTGTTGCTACTTAGGTGGCTATGCGTATTTAGCGGACCCCAAAATAGCGAAATAAAGGAAATTATTGCCGTATGGTAAGCGGCTTATCTGGCAGATATAGGATTGAGCAAGCTTTTACGTTTGGCTGTGTAATACATCACAATTTCGAGCGCCCGCAAGTCTGAAAGGTTGTCGTATCCGAGTTTTTCTCTGACGAATGCATTTAGCTCAGCCATTCTGCTATCTTTGGCGAGATCAAGGCATCGGTCCCAGTACGCCCGGAATGTAGCATGGTTTTTTAGCTCTTCATTGGAAGGTTCAATGCCCGTTTCTCTGTATTTGATGTAACGCAAGACGTGAATGTCGAGAATGGCAAAGCGCTTGGGCTGCAGAAGTGAAGGATTTTGGTTGCGGTTGAATAATTGTTGCCGGCTTGCTCTGCCAACATGCGTAGTTCTCCGTCTCCAATGGTCCATTCTTCGTTGCGGACATTGCTCAAAAGCAAGGCCAGCGCTTCAAAATGGTCATGTTCAAATTCTTGTTTGTACGTCTTCCAAGCTGAGCAGAAGCTATAAGCGATAAGAATATCGTAGGCTGTATAAAAGACGGTTTGCCCGTTGTGATACGGTTGTTCGAAATACCTCAGAAACGCTGGGTATGCTTTGTTAATTGCAGCAAAAACGGGATAAAATTCGTCTATGGGAGATTTGGTTTTTTGACGTGATTGAGATCGTCCAGAGTCCAGCATTCAATCCGTTCAGCATCTTCACGAATGCACGAGAAAAGATCATTCGTTTCCATTGGTAGTTTGTTGGTCAGAGGGTTTGCAAAAAATTAATATACAACTTTGGCTGGTCCACTGCTGAAAAATTATAGTTGAGTCAAAAGCTAAATGACGTTTTGCAAATTGAGTAAAAAGAGGTCTTGTATTATTACGCCTCTACTCCGTGAATTTCGTCGTTTTCCCATTTGCACTTAATCCAATTGATGGCAAGTTAGACAAGCCTAGGAGAGCTAACAAGAACTTGATGATATAGCTGCCAATGAGGATTTGGGTTTTATCTCCTCTGGCGCAAGTTGTGACGTGGTCGAGTTGCGGTTGCGAATTGACGATAATGCATTCTTAGGCGCTCAGCGCCCATTCGGTGGTGTAACCTCTTCTAATGAGTGGCACCACTTTTCCAAATAATACACAGCCTTTGGGTTGAGTGGAAGGGCACACCTCTGTTCGCTTTGCTGATAAATGCTACTTACATGGCCGTTGAAGTAGGCTACATCTAACCATGCTTCATGGTGGATTTCTTGTTCATTCTGGCTTGCACGTTCGATAAAAATGTATTTGATAAACGGTGAAAAGAACAGTTCACGCGTACTAAATTTAGATAAGTAGCAGCGGGTATTCGACATGATCTGTTCTTTCTCCGGCATATTGCGTTGGGCAAATCCGCGTTGCCATAAGAAAAATTCCGTGTCGAGATCGATGCCTCCTTGTGATCTAAATAGCTCAGTGACTTCAGCTTTGTGCTCGAACGTATCGGCTAGGAGATCGCTAGATTTGACAGCTGGAAATACATAATGAATGCTTCCACCATTTTTTACTGATTCTAGAAGCGTTTTGTCCAGTGTTGGATTTTGGAACTCGATTGGAGGCTCAATGGCAATCAACCAGTATATGTCGCCCGGGCCAAGTGTTGCCAGTAAACTTTGTGTGATGCCATCGATGTAGTTATTGCCTGCATAGATTACGTCTTGCTGTGCTTTGTATTCTTCGCGCTGAAGACGTTGCATATTTTCCATGATGCCCATGTAGAAAACGCCTTCCGAAATGCCAATGGCTTTTGCAATTTTTGCACCCAGTTCGGGAGTTAGCTTGCGTTTGCCTGTTTTTAATTGGCTTAGTGCGCTAGGTGTTACACCGGCTTTTTTTGCAAATTTACTCCACCCATAGCCCTTTTGGTCTAGATACTGCTGAAGGTAATCTACAAGCGATCTGGTGATGATAGCATTCGGTCCATTCATAGCAGCATAGTGTGGAAATAATAACTGTTGTTTTCAGGCATTACCTTTTAGAAGCTGACTTTTTCGAGATTAGGATTTGTTGTGTTCTTTTTCAAGGGCTTCCTTCTTGGATGTGTAATACATAACGAGTTCTATGGCACGCATTTTCGAAACCAAATAATCAAGGTTTGCCTCTTCTTCGAGCTTTTTATCGATAGTGCCTTTTATCGATTGCGCTTTAGGATGTTGAGTCAAGTTGTGGCAAATCGCCCAATAAGAATAAAAAATTTCTTTGTGTTTCAATTCTTTTAACAAAGATTTGTGTGTCTTTCCTTTTTTCCATAGATGTTTGTACACATAGCCAAGTACATGAACGTCAAGGATTGCAAATATGGATGGTTTAAATAGGTGTAGCATCTTAGATGCTACTGTTAAGCTGTTGCCTCCTTGCGTAGCTAGGGTTTCGAAGCTACTCTCGGCCAATAGTTTTTTGCAGATATCTGGGTCGAATTTATTCGATATTTTGTCAATTTCACTACTAATTTCCTTGAAAATATCTACGGATTCTTCTGCGCTATCTGCCGTTAGAGTTTGTTTTTTTTCCTGCCACGCGTAACAGAAACTGAAGGCTGTAATGATCTGATCTTTTGTAAATGGTCTAGCTCTTAGATGGTTTACAAATGATGGGTATACATAGTTGACAGCGGAGATAACCTGAGAGAATTTATCGGACTCTTTTGTTTTGCCTAAGGGTAGAAACTCTATATTTTCTGCATCTCTCTCGATTTTAAGAAGAAATTGATTCAATGCGTCTGTCATACTTGCAAAGCCCCAAAAATCAAGATAAGCGAGTTTTGTCTTGAAGGGTGTGGCGGAAGTTCTATTTGTGCTATTCGATGCGTGAATATACAGGGTTGTTCACGTCGTTTGCAATAAATTGTGAAAATTGCGTTTTATTGTGAAAAAAGGTTTCGTCTGATTGAAAATGTGAAGATTTGCATTAAGCAGTATTGCTCATAAATTTATGCTAAAGAAGAATAGGCTGTAAATTTTATACGCTTTTTGAAGATGAAAGGATTATTAATTGAGTGGCAGATCTCTTGTTAAAATTATTTGCATAAAGTCAATATTAAATTGATTAATTAACATTTTATTAACATATATTCATCATTTCTT
The DNA here is from genome assembly GCA_965263205.1 of Rhodothermales bacterium. Lineage (GTDB taxonomy): Bacteria > Bacteroidota > Rhodothermia > Rhodothermales > JAHQVL01 > JBCCIM01. The sequence goes on along the minus strand of CBDHHF010000025.1, from coordinate 267,304 downwards.
GTTTACTCTGTTGGTGTAGCAGATCAACTGTCGCGTAGTTGTTTTGTTACTGTTTTACCCTTTAAATGGAGGAGGGTTATATGAAACCAACAGACATCAGACACCAGCTAAAAGGCTTCATTCACCCGCTCTCTGAAAAAGGTGCGCATAGCACACTCATCGTGTACGACAAGGCATTGACAATAGTCTTGCAGTCGCTGGGGCACAACGTACGGATGGGATTATATATCAGAGGGGATGCCAGAGGCCGCTTTTATGGCAACAAATTGGACCTGGAGGTCTTGGGTAGAGAACCGCGCAGCGATTGGCTTGAGAAATATCCTAAAGTACACTTTGAAAACGTTCTGCTTCTGGAATCCGTGGTCAAAAAATGGGGGAAGTACCACGCAATAGTAGAACACCAAAATAAAAAGCAGCATTTAGGCAGTATGCTCGAAGCGTTTGAGTTGATTGCGAACGCGCTTGTGAATTGCAGGGTCTGTGTTGGCCTGATTGTACCGATAAAAGATTTACGAATCAGGCCGGAAGATGCTGAAATGCGGCTGGCTGTCTAACTAATTTTAAACCATTACAACCAAGGCTAATTCGACTCTCGGCAAAGGGTCTGCGGTGCACCAAGTGTGCATGCAGGCCCTTTTTTGTTTGGTCGATAATTGCCGGCTCCACTAAACAAAACAGGTAATCAACGATGAATGTCTTAATTCGCTCTGTTCGAGACTCGTTGTTCATCGCAGCGGGTGCTTCACCGGTAACTGCAAAAAGTGCATCGCCGGCCGACAAAATCAGGCTCCTCCTGATGGGGAGTACCGTGATCGTCCCTGTAGTAATTGCTGCATTGGGGAGCATGGTTGCTTACAAATTCGCTTTCCAGGAGGCCAGTCTGTTTGTCTGCTTGGTAATTGGTTTTGTAGCCGGCGTGTTTGTGCTGGGAATTGAAACCATGGTAAACGCCAGTCTTGCGCCAGGTAAATCTTTCTCAGAGAAATTAAAGCCGGCTTTGATGCGGCTTGTTGTTTCTTTGCTGATTTCTGCCACGCTGGCAATGCCGCTGAAGCTGTTTGTGTTTTCCGGACCGCTACGTGCAGAGCTTGTAATGATGCACCATGAGCAATTACAAGCTATTGCCGCTCGTGCACAGGAAAACTTACAGCAGTTAGCAACTGGTGTAGCTGATAAGGAATTGCGGGTTCAGCGCCAGGCAGATGTGTGCGACTTACTCTTGGCCAACTTCTATGAAGAAGTAAATAATAGAGTAGGAGGGCGAGTCCCTGGTAATGGGCCTGTTGCGAGGCAAAAATATGCAGACTATAAGGCTTGTGATCTGCGATTGCTCGTTGCCCAAGATGAGCTGCGTGAGTTACGTGTGGCCTTCTCCCAGGAAGAGATAAGCGTGTTGACAGATGCCAGCAAACTGCAAGACAAGCTAAGCGAATCACAGGGCTCAGATCTCATGAGTCAACTGCAAGCATGGCGCCGGCTTTCTGAAAAGAACCGCCTTTTCTCTTTGTACGGGCTGCTTGTGCTTGGTCTGCTTACAGTATTGGACTTGTTGCCTACGCTGGTGAAAGTAACTACACAGGTGCCTACGTATCGAGTGGTTGAAGCGCGTGAACTGCTCCACGCAAAACTGCTTCAAGAGGCTGAGCGGAGCGCCATGTCCTCAGAAGTTGCTTTGAAAGCCGACAGTCGTGTTGCGAATGAAGCAGCCAGGCAACAAGTCATGAACAGGAGGCGGTCAGCAAGGCTGAAAGCTGCGTTGGCGGATGTTGTCTATGCAGAAATGATGCAAATGGATCGAAAAATGGCGCGTCATAGCATCTACGATGATCCGGAATTTAAAGCTTCCCTCGAGCGATTCACCGAAGAATGGCTGGATATCCAGGTGGATCATGAAAACAAAAACAACAATGCTGATCGGGCGCATGTTGATGATAGGTCAACAGCTAGATCGGGAGATCATATAGATATAGCTCCAGAACAACGATGCAATGTTGGCCGGCGTGCGCCTTGTCGTCCTCCGGTTTCGGGCTATCAGAAGGACATAATAATCGACTAGCGTGGCAGCTGGTCTCTTTTCAAAATCAAAAAGGAGTAAGGAAATGAAAAAGGAATCAGTATTCTTCTTTGTGCTCCTCTTGGGTGCAATCGCTCTAACTTTGGTTGTAAAAGCCGGTTTGGAAGTCAAGTTGCTTTTGCGGCCTGGTCACGAAATAGCCGTTGGTGATCCGGTAGAACGTTTCGATGTGCTTGTGGGAGAAGTAAAGCGTGTAGCATTGAATCGAGATGCAAACCGGTTAGAATATCCTAAATACGCAATCATTCGATTGAAGCTCAGACATGCACGTGCAATTCAATCTGACATGACGTTCGTATTGAAAAAGCGGGTGCTGCACCGGCAGCGCAAGATTGTCGTTCTCGGTGGAGGTCTCTCGGGCGATGTTGTTGGCTGGGGTGATGAGATTGTACTTTATTCTTTATTAGATCGAACTAAAAAGGAGTTGTTTGATCGCTTTGAACTTTTTTGGGATGAATCTGAGGACGTGCGTGAGCATTTGCAGCTTCATTTCAAAAATAACAAGGGTTACTTGCAGGAGCTGTTTGTGGAGCCGCCGGCACGTAATCTGCCTGATGTTATGGAATCACAGATCGGGCAGCCACAGCAGCTTCAAGACGAGTTGGCCCTGCCTCTTCCGGGGGCTTCCGGGCGATAAGAAAAAGCACCCTGCCTCTGTCGGCAGGGTGCTTTGGCGTCAAAATCTTGAAGAGATTATTATGTGTTAAACCTCGAGGCAAATGATCTCGTGCTGAATCGATGAAGTGACCGTGGGGCCGTTTTGCGGATCCATATACATGTCAATTTCAGATCGTACACCAAAATCATCCAGATAAATACCTGGCTCAACCGAGAAGCCTACGCCTGGCAGGATGGCGCGTGTGTCGTGGGTTTCCAGGTCGTCCAGGTTGACACCTAGCGCATGCGCCGTTGGACTGATGCCCATGCTATGTCCCGTCCGATGAGAAAAATACGGGCCGTACCCCGTTTCTTCAATGAAAGTGCGTGCAACGCGGTCCATCTGCCATCCCTGTACTGTTGTATCGTTTTTCCACGCGTTCTCCAGCGCCTGAACAACGGCGTCGCGTGCGCCGGTTACATGGTTGAAGACGGCCTGGTGTTTGTCGGAAGGCTGCGTGCCGGCAAAACCCACCCAGGTGATGTCGCAGTAGATGGCATCCGGATCGTGGTACTTCGCCCACAAGTCGATCAGAATCCAGTCACCTTTCTGGATGGGGGCATGGTTTTCTGCAGAGGGTTCAAAGTGTGGATCACCGCTGTGTGCATTGACGGCTACAATCGGTCCATGGTCAAAGTAGAGCTTCCTGCGATCAAATTGTTCACGGATAAATAGTGCGATGTCAAATTCAGTAATGGCCTCGTTCTTCAGCAGGGATGCAGCAATTTTAGCAAAGGCAAGGTCCTTGATTTCATTGACTTCAATGCAGGCTTTGCGATGCAGGTCGAGTGATTTGGCAGACCACGCTGTGGCGGCTGCCTGAAATAGATCGGCTGAGGAAACGACCTCCAGACCCATTGCGCGAATACTTTCGATGGTGCCGGCATCTACCCAGGAATGCATCGGAATAGCACCGCCAGCAGAGTACTCCATGGCAATGCGCCCCATCCCGGTCGTGAGCCTGCGCAGTGCGGTATCAAGTTCTTGCCAAGTGGTGTAGATCTTTTTATCAAGCGCGATGCCTGAAAATTCTAGACGGTCAAGGTTGTGTAGTAACAAGCACGGCTCGCCGGCCGCGGGAATCCAGAGATAGTTCCTTCGCGAAGTGGGGCACGTTGTGCCCAGTGTTTGCCAGAACACGGGGTTGCTACCGCGAAAGTCGTACAGCAACCACCCATCGATGGCATGCTGCTTCATGAAGTGTTGGGCGTCGTTTAATGCAAGGTTCAACGTATCGCAATTTTGATGTGGAACGGGAGATCTTGTTGTCGGGTAAATATAGGCTCAAAATTGAGATCGCAAAACGTCTTGCCGAGCCTTTGTCTCAATTTTTTTGTCTCAATTTTGTCGATCAATAAAATTTAGTCTGCACCAAGCGAAGCCACCATGCTGGTTGTTATAGCGTTTTACAAATTTGTGCCGCTGCCCGATTACAAATCTCTGCAGCCGGCTTTTTATGAGCTTTGCCGCGAACACGATGTGCGAGGCACCATTTTGCTGGCGCATGAGGGCATCAATGGTATGCTTGCCGGCCCACGTGAGGGCATCGATACGGTACTAAAATATATGCGGTCCATCGCACCGTTAGCGGATCTGGAGCCCAAAGAGTCCTTTTGCGCAGAAGAGCCTTTTAAGCGGTTGCGGGTACGACTGAAACGTGAAATCATTACGATGGGCGACCCCAGTATCGATCCATTGGAGCAGGTAGGTGAGTACGTTGATCCAGCAGATTGGAATGCCCTGATTTCAGATCCAGACGTCACGCTCGTAGACACCCGAAACGATTATGAAGTAAATCTCGGTACATTCAAAGGGGCAATTGATCCTGATACAACGTCTTTTCGAGAGTTTTCAGCGTATGTGTCAAAAAATCTGGACCCCGAAAAGCACAAGAAGGTGGCACTTTTTTGTACGGGCGGCATTCGCTGCGAGAAGGCAACAGCCTACATGCTGCGCGAAGGATTTGAGGAGGTGTATCACCTGAAAGGTGGCATTTTGAAATACCTGGAAGAGGTGCCGGCGAACAACAGCATGTGGGAAGGAGAGTGTTATGTGTTTGACGACCGGGTGAGCCTTGATCACCAACTCGAACCGGGAACGTATGGCGCCTGCCATGGATGTGGAAAGCCGTTGGCACCGGACGACATGGCGTCGAAGCTATACGAGCCGGGTGTGACGTGTCCACGTTGTTATGATATCCTTACCGACGCACAAAAAACCAGTTTTCGCGAGCGGCAGCGGCAGATTACGTTAGCAAAATCGCGTGGCGAGACGCACGTCGGAGATGCCTGATCAGATTACATTTCGAGAAGCTAAGCGCAGCGACCTCGAGGTGATGGTTGGCTTGCTTGCTGCAGATCCGCTGGGTGCGCAACGCGAACACTATGCGTTGCCTTTACCAGAAGCATACGTTGCCGCTTTTGATACAATCGATGCCGACCCTAATCACTTGCTCCTGATCTGTGAATTGGAAGGTGAACTTGCCGGCTTCTTTCAACTCAGTTTTCTGCCCAACCTGAGTTATGTTGGCGGATGGCGGGCACAGATCGAGGGTGTGCGGGTTGCTGAAGCGCATCGCAGGAAAGGCCTTGGCAAGCGAATGTTTGAACACGCTATTGCACGTTCGAAAGAAAAAGGATGCCATCTGTTGCAACTCACGACCGACAAACGCCGACCTGATGCTGTAACATTCTATACCTCCCTCGGCTTTGTTGCTTCACATGAAGGTATGAAGCTGAAATTAGCTTGAGCGCAAAGGGTATCGGTTTGTTTGGTAGCCCAAAATTCGTGTAAATAAAAAAGGCCGAATCACAAAGATTCGGCCTTTTTCAATACGGTTGGTACACATCAGGAGTTAACTTCACTCCGAATGATGATGTGGTAGCCAAAGTCGGTTTCTACCGGCTGGTCTGTAATGTCACCGGTTTCCATGGTGTCGAGTGCTTCGTCAAACTCAGGCACCATGGCGCCGCGGAACCACAAGCCGAGGTCGCCACCATTCAGGCCGCTTGGGCCATCAGAGTGCTCTTTTGCGAGATCCGCAAATTTTGATGGGTCCTCTTTTGCCATCGCAAGAATGCGCTCAGCTTCTGCTTTTGCTTCCTCTTTGGTGCGGGTAACTTCTGTGCTTGCACGCATGGCGCCCTGGTAGGCAATAAGGATGTGCGAGCCAGCGCGCTGCTCCAGTTCTACGCGCTTCACAAATGCATAACCAACAGGCAGGTCAATGGGGCCGCCGGCTTCATTGAAGTTCAGAGACTGGATCGTCGACATAATCTCTGGTGAGACAGGGTCGCCTTCTTTAAACGCACCAATGAACATCTTGCCTTCTGCAAAATCGTTGTACTCATTGGCGAGCTCTTCGAAATTGTTGCCATTGATTTTCGATTTAATTTCGGCTACAAGGTCGGCAGCAGCAGCGGAGTCACGGGTGACGGTTGGGGGCACACCCTGAAGGCCGGCTACGCCAACGATGAATCCTTCTGCACCAAAATGCGCAGTACGTGAGTCATTGCGGCGGATAACGTGGTATCCAAAAATGGTTGCTACGGGTTCATCTGCAACAGCATCTACCTCGAGGCCCTCAATGGCCGCGTCAAATTCTGGTACCATCTGGCCCTTTGTCCAAACACCCAGGCTTCCACCGTCCGGGCCGCTTGGGCCGTCGGAGTTTTCGCGCGCAAGGTCTTCAAATTTTGAAGGATCTGCTTTGATCTGTTCAATGAGTTCGGTTGCCTTTGCGAGCGCCTCTTCCTTGGTTCTGACTACGCTGCTGTCCGCGCGCATGGCGCCGGCGTAGGCAATAAGGATGTGAGAGCCTGCATATTGGTCAGGGCCAGCAGAAAACAGCTGGATGTCCCCTGAAACCTCACTTTGTGCCTGGGTCTCATCAGTTTTTGCGCAGCCTATGATAAAGGTGGTGCACAGCAGCGCAAAAACGAGGGTTTTAATTCTATTTGAAGGATTCAAAACAAGTCTCAGTTAATGGATAGCGGAAAAAAGCGTAAACGAACGTAGTGCTTGCCAGTTTCTGGCATGCCGAGGGTAGGAGGTTTTGTTGGTTATAACGTATGGCTGGAGATGGCTATTGTCCAGCACGTGATATAGGCCCGGGAAACGATTGATGGGCATGAAGTAACTCCCATGTTTCCCCCTTTTTTTGCCACAAGTAGGTCCACGCCACCCCGCCAGAGAGGGAGCTTCCGCTTTTGGCATTCGTTGTGAAATTCCCTTCTGATACAACCAGTACCAGGTCGGGTGTCAAAACGCGTACCACAGGTTCTCCAATGTTGATTTCCTGGCTTGCTACGCTGGCGTACACCCCGCGGTAGTTGTTGACCATTTGGCTTCGGACAAATCGTTTGCCATCAATGATATGGGCCGCATCCATGGCATCGCTGTGATACCGGAAGAGGCCGTCTGCATCGGCTGCTTCTGCGGCAAGCCGTATTTCATTGGTGAGGGCGAGCACCTCGCTGGTAAGTTGGTTTTTCTCTTCACCCGATGGCTCGCGTACACGCAGCGTACATGCACTGAGCAAAATCATGAGGGTCAAAAAGAATACTGTTCGCGTCATACCTGGATGTTATGGGAGATTTAGTGCAAAAAACTGGGTCAATATAGGCGTTACAGCTTGCAGTGTCAGCATACGACAGGGCAGGTTGCTGCTGTTTCACTGGGGCGAATGAATTGGACATTCGCCCTTAAATAAGCGATATTGCAAGTGTCAATACTTCCATTTCAGTACTGTGACCCGTCGTTTAAGTTGTTATTTTTTGTAAATTTACAAAAATAATAGGAAGTCCCCCCTTTTCTCCCCACAATTCTGGACGTCTATTTATGAAACGCTTCCCGTTCTGGTTAGCTGTGTTTGGTATGTGCCTGCTAGCCGGCCCCGTTGTTGGGCAAACCTGGATTCCTGGTGCTATCGAATTTTCCCGATTGGCTGGGTTTGGTCAATCTATTGTCATAGATGGCAATCAAGTTATCGCCACGCGTACAGGCGAGTCTGTGATGTTTCCTTCTCCTGCCAGTCAGAAAGGCGGCGTTTTTATTTTCTCTGATACGGAGACCGGCTGGCAGCAGGTGTATGAGTTGGTGCCAGAGGGTATCGAAATTGGCGATCGCTTTGGGCATGCCGCTGTTCTTGCTGGCGATTTGCTCGCTGTTTCTGCGCCGGGTGCCAATAAAGGCTGTGGTGCCATCTTGCTCTTTGAGCGTGCAGATCGGGTCCCCTGGGAGTCTGTTGCCCGCCTGGAGAATAGCGATTGTGAAATGGATGAGCGGATGGGATGGTCTCTTGCTTTTGCCGGCGACCAGTTGCTTGCTGGGGCGCCCGGCAATGAAGAACGAAGCGGTGCCGTGCACATCTTTCATGCTGAAAACGGAACGTGGTCTGCGGCTGGTAAGCTGGAGAGCCCTACAGACGCGGAAGCATTTGGCGAAAGCATGGCCGTTTCCAGTACCTCCCTGTTTGTTGGTGCACCAAATACCGCTGAGAATACAGGGCGCGTGTTTGTGTACGCATTAGGCGCGTCTGCGCCGGCACAGACACTGGCCGCTGATGATGCAGCCGTTCGGTTGTTTGGCCTGGAAATTACGACAGCTGGTGCACGCACGCTTATTGCTGCACCGGGTATACGAGCGAGAGAGAATGGCGGTGGGCGTCCGGTAGCTGGTAAAGTGTTTATGCTTTCCCGGGATGATGCAGCTATGTGGGCTACAACCTCTGTGCTCGAGCTGGCGCTTGCGCCGGACCAACCATCTCGGCAGGCGTTTGGCTATGGGACTGCGATTGCATTGCAGGATGATGAAGCCTGGGTGGGGGCGCCGTTTGGTGGATCTGGCTCTGGTGCTGTGTACACGTATAATTTATCTCGCACGGGTTGGGATAACCAACAAGTGCTTTCCACGCGCCCGCTTGCTGTGGGCGCCGGCTTTGGTGGGCAGTTAGCTTTTAAAGGTGATCTCGGCGTTGTAGGTGCCATTCGAGCTGATTTTGGTGAAGGGCGCGGTGTAGTGTTTACACGTGATAATGGCGATTGGGAAGAGCAGCATCCGATCAACGATGCGGGCCGCGGTCTGGAGGCCATGACGGGGGCCGAAATGCGATGTCTCGAAGGAAAAGTTGATCAGTTTGATTGCGAAGAAGTCGACTTGCTTTCGTTCTTGCCAATTGACGATGTGGGTGGTGGTCGTGGTGTGATTGTCAATGATGTGTGGGGATGGACCGATCCGCAAACGAAGCGCGAGTATGCGGTGGTAGGGCGCTCCAATGGTACATCGTTTATTGATGTAACCGATGCGTCCAATCCGGTGTATGTAGCAGACCTGCCGGCCACAGAGGGCTCTAATCCAAATGCCTGGCGGGATGTCAAAGTCTACAAAGATCACGCGTACGTCGTTGCCGACAACGTAGGCAAACACGGCATGCAAGTGTTCGACATGCGCGAACTCCGCAACCTGGAATCTTTCCCAACTACAGTTGAAGCCACGGCCATCTATGATAAAATCTACAGTGCCCACAACGTCGTGGTAGACGAGGCGTTGGAGCATCTCTATATCGTGGCTGCGAGTGGTGGTGGGGAAACGTGTGGTGGCGGGTACCACATGGTAGATGTTAGTGATCCGGGAGCGCCGGAATTTGCCGGCTGTTTTAGCGACCCTTCTTCAGGGGCTGGCGGCAACCATATCCATGATGCCCAATGTGTGATTTACGACGGGCCGGATGAGGAGCATCGCAGCAAAGAAATTTGTTTTGGCGCTAACGCCTCAGTGTTCTCGATTGCTGATGTGTCAGATAAAGAAAATCCCAAAACCTTGTCTGCCCTCGATTACCCAAATGTGGCTTATGTCCATCAGGGTTGGCTCACTGAAGACCAGCGGTATTTCTACATCAACGACGAAGGCGACGAAGTGGGCGGATTAACGCCGCGCACGCGCACGCTTATCTGGGATGTGGAAGATCTCGATGATCCCGTATTTGTGAAAGCACACATGGGTACCACGGCTGCGAGTGATCACAACTTCTACATCCGCGGCAACCTGATGTACCAGTCGAACTACGTGAGCGGCTTGCAGATACTTGATATTTCAGATCCACTCAATCCAACGCAAGTTGGTTCGTTTGATACGGTGCCGTGGGGTGAGAATGCGCCCGGCTTTGCCGGCTCCTGGAGCAACTATCCGTATTTCGAGAGTGGTACCATCGTCGTTAGCAGCATCACAGAAGGCGTATTCCTCGTGCGCAAAACGCCGCGTGTAATACCGTAGCGACTGACTGTTTTAGGATCCTGATGCGTGAGAGGCCTGGGTTTGTTCTATGAAGCGAACCCACTGTTCTTGCGCGTTGGGATCCCATATTTTTTCCATATCCTCGCGTGCAATCTCTTCTTCCACGCCCAGCTCCAGCGTTCTGTACAAGTAGACAAACGCCGAAACGCGCATGTTGGCAAAGCAGTGGACGTACACTTTTCTGTCTTTGTTCGCCGCCATCACATCGAAAAACAGCTGCAAGTCCCGAGGCGCTGGATTTCTCCAGGAGACGGGGATCTGGATATAGGTCATGCCTTGCTGGGTGACAAGAAAGCCTTCTTGCCCATTGCGCTCTTCGTCAGCCGGTGCCAGGTTTACCACAACTTCAAAGCCGGCATCTTTCAACAGTGCAATCTCGTCATACGTGATTTGCCCTGACGTAGCAAGCTGGTCGTTGATGCGCAGGTAGGCGCGGATGTCTTCAAGCATGGGTTTAGAGGCTGTGGTGTCGCTGGCGGTTTCTTGTTGGGCCTGTACATTGGTGGCAAGTAAACAGGTAAAGAGGCAAACAAGAAGGACGTAGTTTTTTTGCATGGCGGCGGGTGGGATTAATGACACTATCTCTTTACGCGTCAAGTGCTTCGAGGATCTTTTGTGCAGCTTTGATTTCATCTGCGTTGATGGTGTGCCCCATGCCGGGGTAAATCTGCTTGTTAACCTGCGCGCCCAGTGCTGTGAATACCTGCGCCGTTTCTTCGACGCGTTCAAGCGGTATGTGAGCATCAATATCGCTGCATCCGAGGAATACCGGAGTCTGGTTGAGGTCGCCGTTGTATTCGGGTAGCTGTCCGAGTGGGCCTATTAATCCGCCACTGAAGACGAATAGGCCGCCGTAGCGTGCCGGGTTACGGGCGACATATTCACTGGCAAGACAGGCGCCTTGTGAAAAGCCACCCAGGACGATGCGATCGGTTGTGTAGCCGGCCTCGATAAGCTCGGTGATTGTTTTATCGATCAGGTTGATTGCAGAAGACAGGTAGGGCTCGTTCTGTTCTATCTCTGCGATAAATCGGAATGGATACCAGCTTCCGTTTGCAGCCTGGGGCGCGATGTAGGCCATTTTATCTTTGTGCAAAACGCGCGCGAGGTCGAGCATGCCCTGCGCTGAAGCGCCACGGCCATGAATGAGGATCATGGCTGTGGTCGCCTCCTGAACGGGCGTGCCGGCATAGAATAAGGGCTGATTGGTGTGCGGCATATGCGAGTTCTTCTAGCGGTTGATAGATGGTAGTGCTGCTTCGATGTCCTGGCGGCGTACTTCGAGCCAGGCCGGTAGTTTTAGTGATTGCCCGAGTGTCTCGATGGGTTCATCGTAGGCAAACCCGGGTGCGTCTGTGGCCACTTCAAACAATACCCCACCGGGCGAGCGGAAGTAAATCGAGTGAAAGTACTGACGATCCTTCACCGGTGTTACTTGCTCGCCGGCTTTGCGGAGTGCGTCAAGATACTCCGCTTGCTCGGCATCATCGCGTGTTCTGAATGCGATGTGGTGCACGGAGCCTGCGCCAAACTTGCCGCGAGACAGATTGGGAGTTTCTAACAGGTCGATATAAAGACCGGCACTATCGCCTGCAGCTTTGAAGCGGTGCCTGGTGTCTTCTTTGCCAACCGCGGTATACCCCATATGCTCAGTTAGTAACTTGGCCGTAGCATCGACATTGGCGAGCCACAGGGTTACGCTGTGAAAGCCCTGGAGTGCTTTGTCTGCCGGCACAGGTCCGTCTTCCCAGTGCAGCATTTGAGCAGGGGCTTCGCTTGCAATCAGCTCCAGATTCATGTTGTCCGGGTCTTTGAATAAAATGACGGATTCGCCAAAACGGTTACCACCTGGCTCGGGCGCATAGCCCAGCTGTTGCAGCCGCTCGGTCCAGTAGGCAAGCGCGTTGCGTGGAATCGTATATGCAACGGCGCCTGTTTCACCAACGCCGGGTTGGCCCTGTACAATGTGTGGCCATGGGAAGAAGGTCATGATGGTGCCCGGTGTACCTGTCTTGTCGCCATAATACAGGTGGTAAGTCCCCGGGTCGTCAAAGTTTACCGTAGTTTTGACAAGGCGTTGCCCCAGAACACGCTGGTAAAAGTCGACATTTTTTTGAGGATCACCCGCCATTGCGGTGATGTGATGTAAACCTTGTATTGCGTTCATTTATCTTGATATCGTTTATTTCAATGTTAAGATAATTATCGAAAAAAATTGTTACACTGATTGTTACAATGGTTGCCTTCCGAGTTTTTTGCAAAGGATTTCCAGGGACGCTTGCTCTTTCGTAGTCAGTACGGCCATTGTTTTTGTGATGCCCGTTACGTGCAGTGGCATGATCGAAGAGACCAATGCCTGGCCTTCTTCTGTCAGATGGATCTCGATACAACGCCTGTCGTGCTCAGCGCGCTCGCGTCTGACGAGCTCCCGTTTCTCCAGGTTATCGATTACCATTGTCATGTTGCCGCTACTTTTCAGGATTTTGCCTCCTAGCTCACTGGTTTGCATCGGACCCAGGTGATGCAACGCTTCAAGGACGCCAAACTGGCTGATGGTCAATCGGTGTGTTTGCAGGTGTCCGTTAACAAGACTCGACACCGTTTCGGCGGCCCGTGAGAGCTTGATATACACATTAAGTGCAAGGATTTCGTCAGGGCTGCCTGTGTAGTGTGTACCCATTGTATTTTGAATTATTTCGATATCGAAATATATGACATTGAAATTCATGTGTCAAGTTCTTGTTATCCCAATGGATAGCAAAAGGGCATCAATACCGGTAGCCAGGGGGCCCAGGATGAGTTATCCACAATTCCCCATAATTCCCCACATTTTGTGGAAAAGTCTGGGGTCATCAGTTCGGTAGTTGATGTGTTACTTTAGATAAAAGCTGATAAATCAATGGCTTATGGACGAAAAAATCGTTTTAAAATCAGCCGATGGTATGAGGTGGGATGATGTAAATCAGTATACAGTGTGTAGGTGAAATTACGTATATCACATATGTTTGTACATATTTTTGCCGGAAAGTATTTCCACATTAACCCACTTTTTTTCCACAAAAGAGAACTTTTGCCGCTGTAATCGCTTGATATTGGCCCCAAATTCTGTAGTTTTGGGGAATCGTGGGGAAAAGTGGGGAGTAGTGTCTCCTTTCGTTACGCACGATGGTTTAGATGAACGGCCTTTTGGCGCTATGGCAATTGATAAGACATGGCAGGATTTAAAGGACAGGCTGAATATTCAGTTGACGCAAAGGGGCGCATAGCGATTCCCTCGAAAATGCGTGCTGCCCTTAATCCAGAGGCAAAGAACACCTTTACCATCACCCGCGGCTTTGAAAAGTGTGTTTTCCTTTATCCGCTCGATGTATGGGCCGGCATGGAAGCCAAGATGCGCTCGCTCAATATGTACAATCGCGAGTCGCGTGACTTCCTTCGGACCATTCTGATGTGGGCAGATGAAGTTGTGCTGGATGGGCAGGGCCGGATTTCGGTTGCAAAACCGTTGCTCCAGTTTGCCGGCATTTCAGCTGGTGGAAACGCACGCATCATTGGTGCACTGGATCATATAGAGATATGGGATCCGGAAGCCTTTGATACGCTTGTTTACAAAAGTGCTGAGAATTATGAGGTGCTGGCTGAGCGTGTGATGGGAGGCGGCGGTGACTAAGTCGGCCACAGCTTATGTCTCAATCACTTGATAATACATCTGATGAGGGGAGTGATTCCCAGGAATACGCTTCATCTTATCATGCCCCCGTTCTTTGTGATGTTGTTGTTCAAGGGCTCGTTACGAACCGTGAAGGATTGTACGTAGATGCTACCCTCGGAGGTGGCGGTCACAGTGCAGCCATGCTGGCCTATTTGGCGCCGGCGGGCAGGGTGGCCGGCATCGACCAGGATGCTGACGCCATTGCGGCGGCGCGTGCACGACTTGCAGAAGATGAAACGCGTGGCCGCTTCATGGCCTTGCGCGGGAATTTTGCCGAAGCGCGTGAGCTATTGTCTGCCCAGGGTGTCAGTCAGGTTGACGGCATTCTCCTGGATTTGGGAGTGTCCTCTCATCAACTGAATACCGCATCGCGTGGCTTCAGTTATGCCGGAGATGGTGCACTGGATATGCGGATGGATGGCCGGACCGGGGTTACGGCAGCTGATATTGTAAACAGCTGGTCGCCCCAGGAATTGACGCGTTTGCTGCGCAAGTATGGAGAGGAGCCGAGTGCTCGTCGGATCGTGCAGCACATTGTGGCAGCCAGACCCCTGCAGACCACAGGCGCACTCGCCGACGTCATCCGATCCACGGTTTCGAGCAACAGGATAAACAAGACGCTAGCCCGTGTCTTTCAGGCCCTGCGCATCGAAGTGAACGATGAGTTGCAGGTCCTCGAGTCAACGCTCGCTTTGAGTGTTGATCTGATAAAGCCGGGTGGCCGGATTGCAGTGATCAGCTATCATTCGCTGGAAGACCGCCGCGTCAAACGATTTTTGAAATATGGAAATCTGGATGGAACGCCCATCCGTGATTTCTATGGTCACCTGGTTACACCCTGGCGGTTGATAACCCGGAAGGCTGTAAAGCCTGATGACCAGGAAATTAAACTAAATCCGAGGGCCCGAAGTGCTCGATTGCGCATTGCCGAAAGAATACAGCCAACAGATGACGCTTCCTCTGGCTCTTCGTCAGCAGGCCGGGCACCCTCAACCATTTCTTGACCTTTTGCTCTGAATGCAAGCATATCATGAATAGTACAGTTACGCAAAAAACCAAATCTCGTAAACGCAAGGTGCAGTCTCGTAAGGGATCTGCAGCGCGTCGCCGTGTGCAGAAGAGTCGTGTGCAGAAGAAAAGTGCACCTGCGAGTGGTGGTATTGCTGACTGGATTGGATTCAGTGCAGGTGGTGAGGCGGTTGCCTTGCCGGAATGGGCAGATCTTTCAACGGGTAAGAACAAAAGAAAAAAAGCAAATCGGGTCCGCAAGCAAGTTGACTCCATGTTGAGCGGGGTTTCGACGGGGCAGTTTGTCCTCGTGTTACTAATTGCGGCCGTTGGGCTTGGCTTCTATGTGAGTCACGTGTTTGCCACACGTGATACCCTTTCGCTACTTGAACAACAGCGCCGCGCGAATTTGCGGCTGGAGTTGCAGTACAACCAGCTGAAAGGCCAGCTCGACAAAAAAATTAGTCCGAATGCTGTGTATCGCCGGGCGCGTGAACTTGGCTTGCAGGAGGGATTGGCATTTGAGCCGGTTGTGAACTGGGAGCTGAAGGAAACCAAATAACAAGAATTTATAACGCCTGATTTATAGATCCTCGAATGGAACTCCAGGAAAACATACAGTTGAGAATGTACGCAATCATGGTGGGGCTTGGCTTCCTCCCCGTGCTTGTAATGCTCAAGCTGTTGGGGATCTATGTCTCGGACCGGGCGGAGCTAAGCGCACAGGGTGAACGGCAGGCAAGTACCATGGTGGATATTCCCGCCATGCGTGGCTCTATTTATGATCGCTCGGGTAAAGAGTTGGTGGTCAATGCAGCCAGCTACAACCTGGCGCTCGACCCAACAGTTGAGGGATACACCGAGGCTGTTGAGAAGAAGTTGTTTGATAACCTGGCTGTTTTGACCGGGCAATCTGAAGCATACTTCAGGAAAAAAGTAGATGGTCGTACAAGTCCCAAATACGTTTTACTGTGGACAAATCTTGTAGAGTCTGAAAAACAGGTAGTTGACGAATGGGATGTGCCCGGCTTGTTGCTGGTGCGTACGCTGACACGTCGCTATAACTACGAAGAAATGGCGGCCCATGTCATTGGTCACCTGAGTCGGGATGGTCGCGGTATTGATGGGCTTGAACTACAGTATGAAGACTATTTAAGAGGCGAGCCGGCAGCGGGCCGTGCAGCGCGATCGGAATGGCGAAATCAAGGCGTATGTTGCCGGCCATACCGTAACGCCAGTCGATGGGCAAAATTTGCATCTGACAATCGATCTCGAACTCCAGGCAATCCTGGAAGACGAGTTAATGGCCGGCGTAACCGCCACCCAATCAGCGTGGGGAACGGCCATTGCAATGGATCCCCATACGGGTGCCATTTTGGGGATGGCCAGTGTGCCCGTTTACAATCCCAATGAATACCAGAAGTCCGATGTGTCGGCGCGCAGAAACCGGGCGATTGCAGACCAACTCGAGCCAGGTTCTACCTTCAAGCTGATCGCGGCAGCGGCGGCGGTTGAGCAAGGAGTGGTTGAGATGAGCGATACGCTCGAGACGGGGAACGGCTATGCGGTGGTTGGCCGGCGTGGGATGCACGATTTGCATGCCTATGGCACCATCAACTTCCACGAAGCAATTGCAAAGTCTAGCAACATCGGTGTGGCGCGTACTGCGGTGCAGTTGGATCGGGGTGTGTTCTACCAATACGCAAGAAATCTTGGCTTTGGTCAGAAAACGTGGATCGATCTGCCGGGTGAAGTAGATGGCACGCTGCGCAAGCCAAAAGACTGGACAGGTGCTTCGCTTGCTTCAATGAGCATTGGTTACGAGGTGGATGTGACGCCGCTTCAGGTGCTTACGGCATACAGCGCACTCGCAAATGGCGGGTTGTTGATGAAGCCTTACGTCGTTGCTGAGCGCCGCGACCAGCGTGGCCGGCTGTTGTGGCGTGCGCAACCAGATTCTATCCGTCGCGCCCTCAAACGCGAGACAGTCCGGACGCTGTTGCCGGCATTTGTTGACGTTGTCGATTCTGGATCAGCGAAGCTCGCAAAAATTGACGGCCTAACCATTGCCGGCAAGACAGGAACTGCGCGTGTCATTATCGACGGCGAATACAACAAGCAAATTCACCGCGCCTCGTTTGTCGGATTCTTTCCTGCGGAAAAGCCCTCAGTGGCCGTTATGCTGATGTTGGCGCGTCCGAAGGTGAAAGGGAATAGCGGTGCAATTACAACCCCAATTTTCAAGCGGCTGGCTATGCGGTGGATGAGTTCATCACCAGATGACCTCGTGTCACCGCAACTCGCTGAACAAGCGCCTTCAACGACGGAGCGTTTGCTCCCGCAAATTGGCGGTCAACCGGTTGCAGTAGCCGCAGCGCGGTTACGGGCTGCTGGATTTGAAGTACGCGAAGCTGCGCCCATGCATGCATACCATGCTGTCGAGCAGCCTGTCAACGACGATCTCGTTTTTGGCAAAAGAGTCAACCTTGAAATTGCGCCGCCTGACACGATGCCAGTGGCGCTAATGCCAGATTTAACTGGCTTGAGTACCCGGCAAGCTGTGTTTTGGAGTCATGCTACTGGAATCGACGTGAAGCTCGAAGGCCAGGGCATGGTGGTCAGCCAGACTCCCAAAGCCGGTGAGCCACTCGCGGCAACTGCCGTATTGCGATGTCGGTGATCCACTGGAACCTAACGCGTTTAACAGGGAGCTGTTGAACGAATCCAGGATCATCTATGATTGACTTACTGACACTGGTCAATCGACTGTCAGCCAAAGGGTTGCTGGTCGAGCAGACCGGAGCTGTAGATAAAGTTTATATCGACCACCTGGCTAATGATAGTCGGAAGGTCGGGCCGGCCGGCTTGTTTATCGCCATTAAAGGCGAGCTCGTCGACGGGCATATGTTCATTGAAAAGGCTGTTCAAAACGGAGCCATTGCCATCGTGTGCGAAGCGATGCCGGCGGAAGCGCCTATGCGTTTCCCCGGTATCGCCTTCGTACAGGTTTCTCAGGCCAGAACTGCGCTTGCTGAATTGGCGGCCGCGTTTTATCGCGACCCCGCTAAGCAGTTACGCATGATTGGTGTGACGGGCACAAACGGAAAAACAACAACGGCATTCCTGGTGCATCACCTCCTCAAAGGGTTGGGGGTGCAAGCTGGCTTGATCAGCACCGTGGAATATCGCATTGGTGACCAGGTTGAAGAAGCAACGCACACAACCCCTGATGTGCTGGATACGAGTCGGTTGCTGCGCAAAATGGTCGATGCCGGCTGCAAAGCCTGTGTCATGGAAGTTTCGTCCCACGCCCTGATGCAAGATCGCGTGCGAACCATCCCTTATGAAGTTGCCGTGTTTTCCAACCTGACCCAGGATCACCTGGATTACCACGGTACCATGGAGGCCTATTTACAGGCGAAAAAGAAATTATTTGACGGACTGGGGCCATCGGCAAAGGCTATATACAATATCGATGATGAAGCGGGAGAGCGCATGGTGGAAGATTGTGCTGCAAAAAAGATCGCGTACAGTTGCCAGAAGCCGGCCACGCTGCAAGCGTCCATCCTGGAAAATGCCATTGATGGACTGCTCCTGGACGTAGCCGGTAAAGCTCGACGGTTCAAGCTGGTAGGCCACTTTAACGCATACAATGTACTCGCAGCATATGGCGTAGGCGTTGCAATGGGATTTGAGGAGGAGCGCGTACTTACCGTCTTGATGGAGGCGAATCCTGTACCAGGCCGGTTTGAAATACTACCGGTAAGCAAAAATCGCCACGTCATTGTAGACTATGCGCACACGCCGGACGCTTTGGAAAACGTACTGCAAACCATTACCTCGATGAAGGCACCATCTGCTGATTTGTGGTGTCTCTTTGGATGTGGCGGGGATCGTGATGCTAAAAAACGTCCGCTTATGGGTAAGATTGCGGAGCACTTTGCCGACTTTGTCGTTGCAACGAGCGACAATCCGCGCACGGAAGACCCCGAAGCGATTCTCGACGATATCAGGGCCGGCATTTCTGCGCCCGAAAATGTGCGATGGATTGTCGATCGCAGGGCCGCTATTCAGGAAATAGCTGCCCATGCAAACACTGGAGATGTCGTTCTGATTGCCGGCAAAGGGCACGAAGCGTATCAGGTCATTGGCACAACCAAAATTGACTTTGACGACCGACTCGAAGCCAAGGCCGCATTTGGTGTCTAAACAGTGCAAATGCGGCTTTCTGCGGGAATTTCACAGACTTTTGGTCCCAATTCCCTAGATTCAACCGTCCACTGCTGTCCGTAACTCGATATTTGGCAATCGAAGTTCTAAATTCGATCCATGCTTTATTATCTGATTGATTATCTAGAAAAACTTTACCAGCCTCCTGGTTTTCAGTTGATTCGATTTATCAACAACCGGGCGGCGCTGGCTGCCATTACCGCACTGGCAATTTCCCTTTTTTTTGGTCGCCGCCTGATCGTATGGCTGCGCGCAAAACAGATTGGCGAAAAAACGCGGGAAGGTGAGGCAGCAGGTGCAGTGGATCATTCGCATAAAGCCGGCACGCCTACGATGGGCGGCGTGGTCATTTTATTCTCAGTCATTGGCGCCACCCTCCTGTGGGGAGCCATCGCTGAGGTGTATGTCTGGCTAATTTTGCTCGTTACGGTATGGATGGGGGCGTTTGGGTTTGCTGATGATTACATCAAGGTGATCAAAAAAGACAAAAGCGGGTTGCCGGCGCGTATCAAACTGTATGGCCAGGTAAGCATTGGCGTCATTGTCGGAAGCGTGATGTACTTCCATCCGAAGTTCTCGGCAATTAACTCGATCACGTATTTACCTTACATCCCGTTTCTGCGCGCAGATCGGTTCGACTACTATTTTTATGAAGGCTGGTTTGGGCCATTCGATTTAGGATGGATCGTTTACATCCTCGTGGCCGTGTTCATAGTGACAGCGGTGTCCAACGCAGTGAACCTTACTGATGGATTAGATGGGCTCGCAACGGGTGTGACCGCCATCGTGATGTTGGGGCTTACGGCCATCAGTTACATCGCTGGTCGGGCTGATCTTTCTGATTACCTCAACCTGATCTTTCTACCCGGTGCAAGCGAATTGGCGGTGTTTGCCATCGCGATGTCTGCTGCCTGTTTCGGGTTTTTATGGTACAACGGGTATCCGGCTTCTGTATTTATGGGCGATACCGGATCGTTGGCGATTGGTGCATCGGTTGGTGCCCTCGCCCTGATGATCAAAATAGAATTGCTGCTGCCGATTCTCTGCGCAGTATTCTTTATTGAGACAATCTCTGTGCTGATTCAGACGTCCTACTTCAAGTACACGCGGCGGAAAACGGGTGAAGGAAAGCGGGTGTTCAGGATGGCGCCGATTCATCATCACTATGAAGCAAAAGGCGTTCACGAAGCCAAAATTGTAGTACGCTTCTGGATCGTTACGGCAATTACAGTACTGGCTGCATTTCTGATATTGCGCCTGCACTAAGCGTTACGCTGAAGCGGATAGGAAAGAAGGAAGCGATGTTTGCATGAAATGCAGCATGCTGCCGTGCGCAAGGCAGCACAGGATGCTGTTTGTATGCACCTCCAGGATGGATTATGGAAGCTCAAGCTGTTGCAGATAAACGGGTTACCGTAGTGGGTGCCGCACGGAGCGGTATCGCTGCTTCGCGCCTGTTGCAAGAAGCATCTGCCAACGTTTTTCTAACCGAATTTGGACCCGGTACGGAAGTCATCCAGTCACAACTTGCAGCCATGCAGGTTGATGCGGAGTTTGGCGGGCATACCGCCCGGGCACTGGACGCAGACTTTATCGTGGTAAGTCCCGGCGTCCCTTCAACCATTCCTTTGCTGGTAGATGCAGTGACGCAAGGCATCCCGATTTATTCAGAAATCGAAGCTGCCTCGTGGTTTTGCAAGGCACCCATTGTCGCCATCACTGGCTCAAATGGGAAGACAACAACAACAAGTTTGGCGGCACACATTTTTGCCCACGCTGGGCGAAAGACGCATGTGGCCGGCAATATTGGCAAGGCATTTTCAGATGTGACGAAAAATACCTCGTCAGAAGATGTGGTTATCCTGGAAGTCTCCAGCTTTCAGCTTGATCACATAGACACATTTAGGCCTGATATCAGCGTGTTACTCAACATCACGCCCGATCATCTTAATCGCTATGGATATCAGTTCGAAAACTATGCGGCGAGCAAACTCAGAATCTTCGAGAACCAAACCGAAGAAGATACGCTGATATATTGCTACGACGATTCGTTTGTTCGACAAAAGGTGTTCGACCTGCTTGAAGCATGTAAAGCGGGGAAAATACCTCAATCTAATTGTGTAAAAACCCTCGGTATAAGCCAAGAACAGGAGATTCGCGATGGCGCTTTCCTCAGAGAAAGCGAACTCGTTATACGGTTTAATCAAGCAGAGGAAATACTTATGCGCAAGGAAGAGTTGGCCCTGAAAGGGCCGCACAACGTGTACAACTCCCTGGCGGCAGCAGTGGCAGCGCGTGTGATGGAGATACCCAGTCTCTTGGTTCGCGAAAGCCTGTCGAGTTTTGAAGGAGTAGCGCACCGCTTAGAAATGGTGCGCGAATTAGAAGGCGTCCGCTATATCAATGATTCCAAAGCGACCAACGTGAACGCGGTCTGGTACGCCTTGGAAAGCTTTAAGGAAAAAATCATCCTGATTGCCGGCGGACGCGACAAAGGCAACGATTATCAAAGCCTAAAACCGCTGATCCAACGCAATGTCCGCATGGTTCTCGCCATCGGAGAAAGCGCTGAGAAAGTGGACAAGGAATTGGGAATGCTGGCTGAAGAACACATGATCATGGACTCGCTCGAAGAAGCGGTTAAGGCGGCGCACTTGCTCGCCCGGTCCGGTGAAGTGGTCTTGCTCAGTCCAGCTTGTGCTTCGTTCGACATGTTTACCAACTATGAAGAACGAGGCGATGTGTTTAAAGCAACGGTTATGAACCTTTAAGATGCAGGGTTGTGCGGACGTTGGTCCGCGCTGCATGCTTAAACCCAAACCATCATGACAAAACGAAGGCAATCCAAAAAAACACCTGAGCGACCGCCACCAGATAAGTATGTTGTCTGGATTGTGTTGGTCCTGTCTGCTGTCGGTGTGATTGCCGTGTACAGTGCAATTGCGTTTCTGGCGGAGACCAAGGCAGGTGGAAACACCGAGCAATTTTTACTGCGTCACCTGGCGTACGTGGGACTGGCGCTCGGGGCAATGGTATTATTTAGTCGGATCGACTACAGGGTGCTTGCCCGGTTTGGCCGGGTTGCACTCATCACGATGACCGCCCTGCTGCTGCTTGTGCAGTTTGTGGGGATTAAGTCGGGCGGCGCGGTTCGCGCACTGGATCTTGGGTTTATCATGTTCCAGCCGGCAGAACTGGCGAAAGTGGCCTTGCTGCTCTACGTAGCATTCCTGCTCACCAAAAAGCAGGCGTACATCGAGAGTTTCAGCCGGGCCTTTACCCCGCTCTTCCTCTGGATCATCCTGACGGTTGTTCTGATTGGCATAGAAGATCTTTCCACGGCGTCGCTTGTTTTTGGCGCTACGGTTATGATGTGCTTTGTCGCCCGCGTGCACGTACTGCAGTTATCGGGACTTGGCGCGGTTTGTTTGTTACTCGCCGGCCTCTTCCTGGTAAGCTCGCCGGCACGCATGGCGCGAGTCGATGAGTACCTTGACCGGACCCAAAGCACAGAAGCGGTGCAAGAAATACCGCAAGGTGATGGATACCAGGCGTATCAGGCAAAAATTGCTTTTGCAATGGGCGGGCTTACCGGCCGCGGACCTGGTAAAAGCACGCAGCGCGATTTTCTGCCGGCACCTTACAACGACTTCATTTTTGCAATTATCGCAGAAGAATACGGCTTGTGGGGGGCACTTGGGCTACTGGCCCTCTTCAGCATACTGCTGGTGCGCGGGTTTTTAAGCATCGCACGCCGCGCAGCAGATCCGCTAGGATTAATTTTGGCAGTGGGGATCACCACGCTGGTTTGTTTATACGGATTTGTGCACGCCGCAGTAACGTGCGGCTTACTACCGGTAACCGGTTTGCCAATGCCCTTTGTCTCCTACGGCGGCACCTCGCTGCTTGCCAATGGAATTTTGATGGGTATCCTGTTAAACATCTCGCGCCACGCGCTGCGGGATTAGCCAACTAAAGGGTAATGACATCCAGAGCACCCCGCATATTGTTTGCAGGAGGAGGTACCGGTGGGCACGTTTATCCCGCAATTGCCATTGCAGATGCGGTACGCCGGCAGGTACCTGAAGCGGCAATTGCGTTTGCTGGTACCGAAAACAAAATCGAGTGGCGGGCTGTGCCCAAAGCGGGGTACGCCATCCACCCGATTACCATTCAGGGCTTTCATCGCCGGCAAATGTCCCGGAATCTGGCTTTTCCTTTCAAGCTCGCGAAGGGCTTGTGGCAAAGCTGGCAACTGGTTGGCAATTTTGATCCGGATGTAGTTGTAGGCACAGGAGGTTACGTCGCCGGCCCGGTCCTCTATGCAGCGCATCGACGAAAACGTCCGATTGTGGTGCAAGAGCAGAATGCGTTTCCAGGCGTGACCAACAAGCTGCTCGGCAAATATGCCCATACGATACACCTGGCATTCGAAGAGGCAAAACGATTTTTCCCGGCTGACCGGTGCGTGTTAAGCGGTAACCCAACCCGCGCAATACTCCAACACGGTGAACGGAACCCGGCAAAGGCTTATTACGACATTCCTGATGACCACCGTGTCTTGTTGATGTTTGGCGGTTCGCTTGGTAGTGCAGCGCTCAACGCCGCGATGGAAGCCGGCATTCAGCAACTGCTGCAAGACGAAAAACTGGTAGTCATCTGGCAAACGGGCTCGGCGTACTTTGAGAAACTGGAAGCACGCGTGACTAAACACCCGCGCTTGCGGCTGCTACGGTACATCGACCGGATGGACCTGGCGTATGCAGCGGCAGATCTTGTACTGGCCCGGGCCGGCGCAATCACCTGTAGCGAACTGATGGTCACCGGCGCCCCGGCTGTTCTGGTTCCTTCCCCTAATGTGGCAGAAGATCACCAGACAAAAAATGCCAAAAGCATGGAAGACGCCGGGGCAGCGCTGTTGCTACCGGAAGAGAATTTGAAAAACAACTGGATACAAACAGTTACTGATCTGTTAGATGATCCGCTGCGCAGAAATGCCATGGCGGCAGCGGCCCAGGCATTGGGCCGGCCTGATGCAGCAGATCATATCGCATCATCCGTCCTGGCAATCGCAGGGATGAAGCAGTAAATACAACTGTTAGGAAAGTTGTTTTGAAACACGAGAAATCAATGGAGTCTGTAGCACGGCGTCAGCCGTCACTTGGTCGTATTCGCCGCGTGCATATGGTAGGCATCGGCGGCATCGGAATGAGTTCTATCGCCGAAGTGCTGTTGCATCGCGGATACAACGTGTCGGGGTCAGATCTCGCAAAAAGTGACATTACGGCGCACCTTGAGTCGATGGGCGCTACCATTTACGAAGGGCATGACGCGAGCCATATTGAAGGTGCTGATGTCGTTGTGCATTCGAGCGCCATCAAGGCTGATCAGAATCCAGAGACATTGGAGGCAGAGCGTAACCGAATCCCGCTGATCCCCCCGCGCTGTGATGCTGGGTGAGTTGATGCGGATGAAATATGGCATCGGGATCGCCGGCACCCATGGTAAAACGACTACAACAACCATGGCTGGACTGGTTGTGGCGGAAGGCGGCTTTGACCCAACCATTATCGTAGGCGGTAAAGTTGCCACGTTTGGGTCAAACGCAGTTGCTGGCGAAGGCGATATCATTGTGATTGAAGCAGACGAGTATGACCGCACCTTCCTCCGCCTGACCCCTTCGCTGGCGGTGATCACCAACATCGAAGTGGATCACCTGGACATTTACGAGGACCTTGAGGATATCAAGGGGGCCTTCGTGGAATACGCCAACAGCGTACCCTTCTTCGGCGCGGCCATTGTTTGCCTGGATGACCCCAACGTACAGGCCATCATCGGGCGCATCGACCGGCGTGTCAGGACCTACGGCATGTCGCGGCAGGCAGAAATCAGGGCTGAGCAAATTCAGGCCGTGGGGTTGCAGATGAAGTTTGATGTGTACCTCGAGCAAACACGATTGGGAGAGGTGCTATTGAATGCCCCGGGTAAATACAACGTATACAATGCGCTTGCGGCGATTGCTGTTGGAATCGAACTCGATATGTCGTTCGAGAGCATTTGTGCTGGCCTCGGCAAATTTACAGGCGTCAATCGACGCTTTCAGATGATTGGGGAGCAGGATGGCATTACGGTGATTGATGACTATGCGCATCACCCTACCGAAGTGCGGGCAACACTGGGCGCTGCGAGCGCCGGCTGGCCAGAGCGACGCATTGTGGCTGTATTCCAACCGCACTTGTACTCGCGAACGCGGGATTGCAAAGAAGATTTTGCCCGCGCGTTTTTCGATGCTGATGTGCTGGTCCTTACCGAAATATTTGGTGCCCGCGAGGCACCGATGCCAGGCATAGAAGGCAAAATGCTGGCAGATTTAGCTGCCCAATACGGGCACCGGGATGTACATTTTGTCCCGGATCTCGAAGACCTTGCTGATTATCTCAAAGGCATTGTCCAGCCCGGCGACGTAGTCATTACGTTGGGCGCCGGCAGCATTTGGCGATATAGCCGAACCTTTTTTAACGCGCTGGGAGAATAACCCGGCCTACACGCCTCATCCGATCGTGCAGCCATACGTGGTTGCACATGAACCTTGCAAGGTGGCCAGACACCAGGTTGTCTGAGCACGCACCTTTCCGTGGGATAACTCAACCTTAACGCGCTGGTGATCGCGAGATCACCTGGACGCCCTACGTATATGCGATCGAAACCAGGATCTAAACCAGGACCAAAACGAGGCTCAAAGCAAAAAGCACGGACGCCTGAAAAATCGAGGGCACCCCAGCGATCGAGGCTTCAGCAACGCGCTGAAGACAAAAACTGGCCCTTTCGAAGCTTTCTGACCATGCTGCTGCTGCTTGTAGCCGGCGGATTTGGTTGGTGGTGGAAAGGCCAGGTAGTTGTTCGCCAGGTGCACATTGAGGGCGCGCAGCATGCTGAAGAGACCGTATTGCGCGACATGATTCGGATCGACTCGAGCTACCTCTTTTTTGAGATTGATCCCGTGATGGTGTCAGATCGAGTGCGCCGGCATCCCTGGGTGAAAGATGCCCGGGTCCAGCGATACCCGAATGCGACACTTCAAATTGAGGTGGAAGAGCGGCAACCGGCACTCCTGACGCTCGATGCAGGCGGCATGCCTGTCACCTACGTGGATGCCGACAGGATTTCAGATGCCTTACGTGAAAGAGGCTATCTACGATGTGCCTTTGCTACACGGATTAGATGAACCGGTACAGGCCACCCGGCCAGTTGAACACCGGGCACTACAGAAATTGTTGCAGGATATGCAGCGATATACCTCCCGAGGTTGATGCGCTCATTTCTGCCTTTGAAATAGAAGATACTGGCGAAATCAGTTTGCACACAACGCCCAAGCCGGGCCGCGGATCGATCCATGTATTGCTCGGTCGCGACCGGTTTGTGGAAAAGTTATCCAAGCTGTACGCATTCTGGCACGAGGCGGTGCTTGAAAAAGAGGACGTCGATTTTGCGTCCATTGACCTCCGTTTTGACAGCCAGATCATAACAAAAGAAGTTCGATTAAGCCAATAACATAAAAAAACAGGAAAGCCATGGATGGAGAAATCGTAGTAGGCCTGGACATCGGCACCACAAAGATTTGTGCCGTTGTTGCAGCCGAAGATGATCTTGAAGGGATTAATATCCTGGGCGTCGGTATCGCGGAATCCGAAGGCCTCAACAGGGGTGTTGTCGTGAATATCGACAAGACGGTTGCTGCCATTCAGGAAGCTATTGAGAAAGCAGAGCGTGCTGCCGGCGTCACAGTTCACAGCGTAATTGTCGGGATTGCCGGCGATCACGTACAGAGTTTCCAGAGCCGCGGGGTGATTACAACCCATCGCGACAGCGTAGTTACGCAGCACGACGTTCAGCGTCTGCTGGAAGATACCACGCATGTTGCCATGCCGGCCGACCGGGAAATTCTGCACGTACTGCCGCAGGAATACATCGTAGATGGTCAGGACGGCGTCGTTGACCCGATCGGGATGAGTGGCGTGCGGCTTGAAGCCAACGTCCACATTGTCACCGGACTTGTGTCTGCTGCGCGCAACATCTATCGCTGTGTAGAGAAAGCCGGCTACAACGTGGCAGACATTGTGCTGGAGCCGCTGGCTTCATCATACTCGGTATTGCACTCCGACGAAAAAGAAGTTGGCGTTGCCCTGATCGATATCGGCGGTGGCACGACGGACATAGCGGTCTTTGAAGACAACACAATCCGCCACACGGGTGTTATCGCAGTTGCCGGCAACAAGGTGACCGACGACATCCGCAAAGGACTCGGTCTTGATGAAAGATCAGGCTGAACAGCTCAAGCATCAGTTTGGTGTGGCGCTGGTTGATGTCAATCATGCCGGATGAATTGATCACCATTCCAGGCATTGGTGGCCGTACCGAGAAAACAATTAGCCGGAGTGCTCTTTCGCAGATTATTCAGCCGCGTTTGGAAGAGATCCTGGAAATCGCCGGCATCGAGATTAAGCGCAGTGGTTATGCACGTCACCTCGGTACAGGGGTGGTGATCACGGGTGGTGGTTCACTGATCCCTGGCACAGCCCAACTGGCGGCAGAGGTACTCGGCGTGGAGGCACGCGTGGGCACCCCGACCGGTCTTGGCGGCGGCATGGTGAAAGAAGTAAGCGATCCAAAATATGCAACAGCTGTTGGCCTCGTGCTCTACGGATTACGTCCGGAAATTGTCAGACGCGAATTTCTGGCAACCAAAGACAAGTGGAGCGCCACGGGAATGTACGAAGCTTCTGGATCACGCAGCATCGTTGAACGGATGACACGCTGGTTCCAGGAACTGTAACCCAAATCGAATTGCTGAGTTTTGTGGGTTGATTGATTAAGCCAAACCCATTCAAAGCCAACTTTCGACGTAAAGTTTTCAGCAATTTTCAATGCTCAATTTGAAATTTTATCGGGCCTGCTCAGCTCGATCATTCATAACGCGAAGTCATCGCACTGTAAAACTGGAGGGATCATGGATACCTTAATAAGCTCACGATTTACATTTGAAGGCGACTCGGGGGATGGGCCGAAGCTCGCAGTTGTAGGTGTTGGCGGTGGCGGTGGAAACGCCATCAACAACATGGTTGACAAAGGCATCAATGGCGTTGAATTTATCGCCATCAATACCGACAAGCAGGCGCTTGGATGTCAACAAGGCGAATTACAAAGTACAGGCCGGCCGCAATCTGACCAAAGGTCTTGGGAGCAGGTGCGCGCCCCGTGAAAGGCGCGGAGTCGCTGGAAGAAAGCCGCGAAGAAATTGAACAGCTCATTCGCGGCTATGAAATGATTTTTATCACCGCCGGCATGGGCGGTGGAACGGGTACCGGCGGTGCACCGGTTGTTTGTGCCATTGCGCGCAAGCTCGGCATCCTTACGGTTGCCATCGTGACGAAGCCTTTTGATTGTGAAGGGCGCCGGCGTATGGATTCTGCTATGGGTGGCATCGAACTGCTCCGCGAGCAGGTTGATACGCTGATCATTATTCCAAACGAACGGCTGCTCGATATTGCTGAACCCAATACCAGCATGATCGAAGCGTTTGCAAAAGCCGACGAAGTGCTCTACAACGCCACCCGCGGGATCAGTGACCTGATTACCGTACATGGTTTGATCAACCTTGACTTTGCAGATGTTGAGACAACCATGAAGAACGGCGGCACAGCCCTGATGGGTGCGGCAACTGCTAGCGGTGAAAACCGTGCAGAACGCGCTGCCATCGAGGCCATTTCGAGTCCGCTGCTCGACGGCGTAGCCATTGCCGGCGCGCGCAATGCACTTGTCAATATCACGGCAGGTTCAAACCTGGGTATTCACGAGGCAACCACAGCGACCAGCATTATCCAGCGTGAGGCCGGCGATGATGTAGAAGTCATCTTTGGTACCGTGATCGATGAAGCAATGGGCGACAGCCTCCGCGTAACGGTTATTGCTACGGGCTTCGACAAGCCTGGCCGTACTTCAGCGGAGCCGCGCAACCGCGACTCGATGCTCGACAAAGAGCCGCCACAGTCGTTTATGAGCTACAAAGGCGAAGAAAATCTGCGTCAATTGGATATTCCAGCCTTTGAGCGCCGCAATAACACGATCAATTTTGCAGGCAACCGTGATCCGGAAGCGGGTAACGATGATGATGCCGGCAAGGTAAATCGCCTGCAAGGTGATGAGATGAAAGAACGCCGGGAGCGCATCAACAAAGGCAACACCGATGTGCCTGCGTTTCTCCGCAAAATGATCGACTAGGCAAGCGATAGCCAATGGCCGAGTGAAAAACCCATTGGCGTAATCGAACATCGTTTGACACTCGGCATCGCACTCCAGTTTTACTAGAGGGCCCTCCGGTCCTTTTACGGCCCCTGAGCAAGGCCGCTACCCCACTCGTCCGCCCACCCTGGCGAGTGGGGTTTCTTATGTTAAAAAAAACAAGGCTGATGGCTGTGCGTTGGACAGTGCATGGTATTTGCCCCTGATGGGCATTGCGGCAACGTAGCGTTTTTTGACGTGTTTTTTGCCGGCCTGATGTGTATTGCTTCCTGCTTTTTCCTTTTCTTGCCGTATGCCAGGCTTCAGGTACCATATTACCGTTTTCATGCTCCTCTGCGGGTTTGCATGTGTCGGCACAGTGTCTCCGCCTTTGCTGGCCCAACCCGTGCGTGGCGTAGTCTGGAATCCGCCTTCGAATTTATTGCGCGCCCAGGCCGAGTTGCTTGAAATCGAAGCCGCAGGCGTTGAAGCGGTTCGTACCCCATTGTTAAACGAGCCGGCATTGTATACGCTGGCAGATTCATTGGGCTTGCAGTTTTACCAGGACCTGCCTTTCTCCTATCTCTCCCAAAGCGCCGTTGAAGATACGCTGGAAACAGCACTGAAACTGGCCCGCGACCTGTTGGCCTGGGCAGAACAGCATGCATCTGTGCGAGACATTGGTCTTGCCCGGCATGTGGATACCAGCGCACGGGCTACGTGTGCATTTTTTGAAGCCATCGTGACCGAGGCGCGCCGGCTATCACGACTTCCTGTCCGGTTTTATTACGAAACAACATTCATCGAAGACGACCAGTGTGCTGGTTCGGTTGATTATGTGCTCATCGATGGATTGAACAAAACCGATTTGCCGGCCATGGTAGATCGGTGGAAACGGTCGCACCCGCAGGCACCCATTGGGTTTGGAGCTGTCGGGACCTGGGTGGATGCCTTTGACGAAGATCGAGACGGCTACAAACTCCTCAATTCGCCCGCCTACCAGGCACGTTACCTTGAGCACAATCTGAATCAGTTATTGTCAACGACTAATCCGGTTGATCTTGCTTCGGTATTTGTGTATCGCTGGAGCGATATCCGGCTGGCCTATCCGTCCATCGCCCATAACCTCAAATACCCTTATCGCCATCCGTATGGGTTGAAAACCAACCGCGGGACGAGTCGGGCTTCGTTTCATGTGGTTAAAGGGATTTATACGGGGGAGCAGCAGGTCTTTGCGTTTCCGGTTGGCCAGGAAGAACAACCGGGTGCGTCGTGGATTATTCTGCTGGGATGGTTAACTGTTGCGCTGCTCGGTTTTTGCTTTGCTTATTTCCCGCGATTTGGACCGAATGTGCGCCGATATTTTGGGGCACACGGATTTTATCGATCTGCGGTAGAAGAAGGGCGTGAGTTGCTCTTTGGCCCTACCATGCTGTTGCTTTTAATTGTTATGACGTCCTTTGGTATTGCCGGCGCTGTTATTCTGGATACAGTGCGGGTGACGGAGGCGTTTTCTGCGCTGGTGCGGTGGATGCCGGCCACGCCGCGCACTACGCTGGTTGCTCTGCTGTCCAACCAATTGATCATGACCTTGGTGCTGGCGAGTTGCTTTGCTGTGGCCATAACCATCTGGACCTCCGTTTTGTCAGCTATCACAGCCCGCAGCCGGCGAAGGCTCTTGCCGGGACAAACGTTCATGCTGATTGTCTGGCCCCAATGGCCTGTGATTATCGCGATGGTTGCTGCCATTGTGATAAGCACGCTCGATAAAACCTATGCGCCAATATGGGCACTTGCTGTGTTTGTCCTGCTTACGCTGGCCTTGGTGTTATCCATTGTCCGTGCGTATCGCGACTACGCCATTATCACCCGGCCGAGCGTGTTACGAACAACCATGGTGTTGCTCGGCAACCCGTTTATCCTGATTTTCATTGCCGGCGTATACCTGAGCATTCAGCACACCGACAAATTTAGTTTTTTCTGGCACCTCATTACCCGCACCTGAGCAAACGGATAAATTGTGCAGGATTGATCCATTTGTTGTTAAAGGTTGCAGGATCTAGGTTTTTGGACCTGATACCTTTTAAGTTGCCTTAAGGTGGCTTATGAACGATGTGGGATTACTTTTTTCTGCTAAATGCGATTTCCCAGAAGGTGTTGTAGGTCTGGCCCCGGTCTGTGCTATTTTTGCCATACCACGCATACGCATCATCGCTGATATCGTGAAACACGTAGCGGGGAATTGTTGCATCGGCGGTGTTTGCCTCGAAATTATGCAACACGATGTTATCCCCTTCTTGCCGGCCGCCAAAGAATAACTGGTTATTTCCCCTGTTTTCCAGGTAAAGCGATTCCCATCTCCGCATGGAACGGTTGTAGAGTCGGATAATGCTCGTTGCTGCATCCGGGAGTGAGGGATCTACGTCGTACCAACTGTGCTCCAGGATGGCGTGTCCGTTCATGGCATAGACGGCCGTGGCATGTGCAGGAAACTGAATTTCCTGGCCACGCAGGTTCATTTTGTGCATCGATTGCCATTCACCGATGAGGAAGTCGAACTGGCTGGATTCGGGTGGACGATTAGGGTTGGCTTTGCCCCCATCGCTACGCGTCTGCATAAAATCAGGACTGGAGGTTCGCCGGCTGAATACCTGCTTTTCTGTAATAGTCCAATCTTGCCCGTCGTTGATACGCTGCTTTCTGGTTACAGAAAATGCGTCTTCCGAAAGCATTACATATTCGACGCTCAGGTACGTGAGGGTTGGTGTGCCGCCTTTTCGGATTGCTGTGGTGAGGATCAGTTTTTTGCCGCGCATCGATCCGTTGTACATCGCAATGTGTTCGGTATAGCTATTTGCTTCACCAAGTACCCAGGTTTGGTTCGATGGGCTGAAGTTGAGGAATTGTAGCAGGTTTAGTTCCTCGTTCTCGCTGTGTGCCGGCACATGGATGCGGCTCATGTAGGCGTATCCACGATTCATATAGGTGATTTCTGCCATGCCTTGTGTCGTGCGCGGTTCTTCGTCCGTCACGTTCGTGGTGAATACCACATCCCATTGCCCCAGTATGCCTTTCATGTTGTCGAGTGCTTCGGGGGCCCGTGGGCTACGCTCGGTGTATGCGAAGCCTTGATCGAACAGATGGCCATCGTGGGTGGGCTGGGCAGCGGCCGGCTGCATTATCGCGAAGAGCAGTAGGGCAAGAAAAAGGGGATAGCAGTTGCAAATTCTCATGATCAACTTTATAGTGGGTTTACACGTATTTGAATCCGTTAGAAGCGGAAAACCATCGGTCTTAACCCGTTTCTAAGCTGAGCACATACAGGGGTGTTTGCGGCCAGGCAAAAAATCACCCCCGTATGCCACTCTTGCTACAGCACACCGTAGCTAAATCCTGGATCGGGTCGCGACTTCGCGGAATGTGCGTTTGCATCTCGGAATGCGCATTTGCATCTCCTTACCAGAATAAAACTACCATGCGGATGGAAGTATAGCTGTTGTGGTAGGCATCAATCCTCAAGACTATCGCAAGGTTATCTCAAGATCGCAGGGTTTTTCTCAGATTGATACGCTAGCTGTTAAAAGTTGAAGGTTACTGGTTAAAGGTTTTATAACACAAGGACCAAAAACCTTAACCTTCAACTTGCAACCTTCAACTACAAACCCATCAATCCTGATGGGTTTGTACTCAGTATGCCATGATAGATACAGCGTTTTACATAGGAGATTGGTATGTAGAGCCGCAGCTTAACCGGATCAGGGGAGCGCAAGGGGTGGTATCGCTCGAACCGCGTACGATGAAAGTGTTGCTGTTGCTTGCGGAAGCTACACCCAGTGTGGTGACTCGAGAACAGTTGCTGGAGCAGGTGTGGGTGGATGCACTTGTGACAGAGCATTCGCTTACAATCGCCATCTCCGATTTGCGGAAGTTATTCGGAGATGCGCCTAAAAAGCCGGCTTACATAGAAACCATCCGTAGCGTAGGGTACAGACTCATTGCGCCGGTTCGTTTTCCTGTTGACATCCCTGTTGTATCCCCTTCCGAGCCGGCCCGGTTACCGGGAGGCGATGGATCGGCTGGTGATGGTGTCGCGCAAACCTCTGGGGATGGCATTGCCGGCCGTAGGATTTCTGGTCGCGAAGCTTCTGGTGATGGTCTTGGTGATGGTCTTGGTGGCCAACACAAGCGAGAGGTAGCGCATCCAAAACGTGTCGGCAAATTCAGAAGAAAATACGTTACTGCACTTGCCGCGTGCTGCGTTGTACTCGCACTTGCGCTTACGTTGATGCCGCAGCGCGTGCAGCGTACCACGATAGACCGGGTGCAACCGCTTACAACCTTATCTGGTGTTGAGATTTCGCCTGCATTTTCCCCTGATGGTGGCCGGGTAGCGTTTGTAGTTTTCCCCGATAGTGGCGACGTATCCCAGATATTTGTACAGCAGATTGGAGAGGCGCAACCAGTACGGCTTACAGATGAAGTAGGTGCTGAACTGTTGCCGGCCTGGTCGCCCGATGGTGAACATATTGCCTATCTCTGGTATGGCCGCAATGGCTGTGTGCTCCACAAAATTCCATCTTTTGGCGGTAAGGGGCTCAAAATCAAAGACGCTGCGTGTACACTGGGAGGGATCAACTGGACACCTGACGGCAAAGGGCTCGTTGTGTCTGAACCAGGTGAACAAGACGGAAATCTGAGGCTCGTACTATTCCATTTTGAGGATCTCTCCCAGCGAACGCTGACATTGCCAAAATCCACCTTTATTGGAGATATTGCCCCCCGATTTTCACCAGATGGAAATACGCTGGCTTTTGTTCGAGCAATCGACCGGTCTACCCGCGACATTTACTTGCTTGATTGGCAAGACGAGAACGCAACGCCGACGCGGCTAACGCAAGACGGTGTTAATGTCACTGGATACGATTGGACAGCAGATGGAGAGGCCATCGTTTTTGCTTCGAATAGAGAACAGCGGCACGGATTATGGAAAACGCGGGTCTCTGGCAGATATGATCCTGAGCTGATTCGGGCGGTGAGCGTAGACGATCCAGGTAGTCTCGTACTCGATCGGACGGGGCGCCGCCTGGTGTATACCGATTGGACCTATGAAGTCAATACATGGCGTATCCCAGTTGCAGCTGACACCGCGGCAGCGGCATTTCCCGAAGCACCTGTCATTGCCTCTACACGCTCAGATTTCCATCCGTCTGTTTCATCGACCAACCGCGTTGCTTTTGTCTCCACGCGTAGCGGCAACAGTGAAGTGTGGGTGGCTGATGCCGCTGGACAGGAAGAGATTCGGTTGACAACCATGAACAGCACAGGTGTTCGTTATCCTGCATGGTCACCGGATAGCCGGCACATTGCCTTTGAGTCCCAGCAAGATGGACAGTCAGACATTTTTGTAATAGATGCAGCCGGTGGTACGCCTCAAAAAATCACCTCCGCGTCGTCACAGGTTGCGCGCCCAAGTTGGTCACGCGACGGCAAAGCTTTGTACTATGGTTCGGATCAGGGCGGAGTCTGGCAAGTATGGCGGCAGACGCTGGCAACTGGTGAAGCGGAGCCTGTAACCGCCAGTGGCGGCGTAGCCGGCTGGGAATCTCGCGATGGCGCGTCGTTGTATTTCCTCCGACCTGATACGACAGGCATTTGGAAGAAAAATCTCGCTACGGGTGTTGTAACGCTGCTTCTTGAGGCTGATCCCTCTTTCTTTGCGTTGGCCGGCGATGGATTGTATTACCTCACACCACCGGGCAATAGCGTGGATATAAAAGTATGGCGGTATGATCTAGTACAGCAGCAGTCAACTCACGTACGCGATATTCCAGTCCGCCCTATCCACTACTTCGACCGCTGGGGATTTGCTGTTTCACCAGACGAAACGGCCTTGTATTTCAGCCGCGTGGATCGCTCCGAAAGTGACCTGATGCTAACAGAAGGCCGGATCTAACCCGGCCTTCCTGCTAGATAAACTTCGAGCAACAGGACAAACCCTTCAACCTTAAACTTGTAACCTTCAACAGCAAACAAGCAACTTGTTTGCCCTTAGTGGGTGACGTGTGAGGACTGTTTCTGCGCATCGGTTGCCCGATTTACATTCCAGACCCACCCGAGCTTCTCAAATACCCAGATCATATAACCATTGATATCCACCTGCCACCAGCGGAAGCCATGAACCGCAGCAGCGGGGAATGCATGGTGATTGTTGTGCCAGCCTTCACCAAACGCAAGGACGCCAAAAATGAAGTTGTTTCTGCTTAGATCCCGGGTTTTGTAAGGCCGCGACCCAAATACGTGGCAGACGGAGTTAATACTCCAGGTCACATGGTGCAGGAAAAAGACCCGGACAGCACCGCCCCAAATCAAGCCCTCAACAAAACCTGTCCACGATTGGGTAATCAATAGGCCCAGCAGACCCGGCAATAGAAAAGACAACACAATCCAGTAGCCGTAATTTTTGTCGATCCAAACCAGCATTTTGTCTTTTAGTAAATCCGGTGCAAAACGAGAGGCCGTTGTTTCTTCCTGGTCGAAAAACCAGCCGATGTGGGCGTACCAAAACCCTTTGATCATATCGAACCAGGTTTCGCCTTCGTGGATATGTGGTGAGTGCGGATCACCTGGACGGTCGCTAAATGCATGGTGCCTGCGATGGTCCGCTACCCATCTGATAACCTGGCCCTGGATTGCAAATGCGCCGGCTAATGCCAGGGTAGCTTTGAGCCAGGGTTTGACCTGGAAGCCTTTGTGGGTAAAGAGTCGATGGTATCCCACGCCAATGCCGATTGTGGTGATGGCATAGAAAGAAATCAGCAATAATAGTGACGTCAGGGAAATGCCTTCTCCCCAGTAATAAACAACTGCACCAACAAAAACGATGAAGGGAATGATGGTCAGGCTAAGTACTGCAATTTTGTGGATGACGGCAGTTTTGCCTTCATAAGGGGTGGTGAAGTCGGTTTGTTTTGCTTCTTTGTCAGATGGGGTCGAAGAAACCTCGAGGGCTGGGTTCATGTGACTCACATTGTTTGATTAGGTGGGAGGGAATGAACTCGGAATCAGGATGGAAGAATATAGTTTTTTTTCAATTCCACAGCCAGAAGAACTGAAACAATAAGTAAATTGCTCTTGTAATAGTTGCATAGGCAACTAAAATGCTTGTGTATACACACTTGCCGGTTTGTGCACGGTGACCCGCAGCCGAGCAGGCAGGCGATGCTATTTACCATTACAGTTGGTGCGTGCAAAAGATATGGTTGCCAGAAGCACGTACCGGCCAATCAAACCAGACAAAACAATGACAACGTTTCTTCTGATTAATCTGTTTTTTCTAGCAGCAACGCTGACCACGCCTCCATCGGACGATGCCGAAGTGCGCGCTGCTATCAAGCAGTTCTCAACAGCAGCTGACAACCAGGATGCAACTTTGGTTGGGGCAGTATTGCATAAGGAAGCTCAACAGTTCTTTGTAGGACAGGACGGGCTCGTGCGTCTCGAAACTGCTACGTATCTCGGCATGCTTGAGCAAAAGAAAATTGGCGGTACACCCCGTACGCTTGCAATCGACCAGGTTACGGTTGATGGAGATATGGCAAGTGCGAAAGCAACCATGTCAAATGATGCATATAGGTTCGATAACTTCATTTCGTTGATGAAGATCGATGGCCAGTGGCAGATTATGAGCATCGTGCTTCGTATGCAGGCCAAATAGGTCTGATTTATGGGGCTGTATGCAGGGAAAAGTGATAAACCGATGTGCCGGCTCATTTTGGCGCATCGGTTTTTGTTTTTCCTGGCTACCTGGCAGATTATGGCAGATAAGAGGAATCTAATGTAAATACGAGGGCGTACGCTGGTGGAGTGTGTAGATAAATAAATTTTGAGGGTTGGTCTTAGGGAAGGTTAATGCTATAAGACAGAAGAACCTTTTACCTGCAACCTGTAACACCAAATTATTGGATGATTTCGTTCAGATCCTGGCTTCGCATTTCACACATTGGTTTTGTACTGGCTATTTGTTGCAGCTTTTCGCCAAAGGTAGGGCATGCGCAAAGTGGAAGTACTGTAGCTGATTCAGCCCTGTATGTTAAGTCGAGTTGGGTAGTTTTGCCGAGTCTTTTTTATTCGCCGCGCACCAAACTTGGCGGCGGTGGCTCGGTGCGGTATTTTCCCAAACGCAAGCTTGGTGTACGGCCGTCGAGTATTGCAGCCTCATTTGTCTACACGGCGCGCAAGCAACTTGTCCTGAGTTTTGTACCCGATCTGTTTTTTGACGAAGGCCGGCGCCGGTTTTTTGCGAGTGCCCTGTATCTGAATTTTCCGGATGTGTTTTATGGCATTGGTAATGATACGCCGCGTTCTGCAAGCGAAGCGTATACGGCGCGCACAACGAGTTTATTGCTGAGCGGTGAACAACGGATTCGACCCAATCTGAATCTGGGTTTACAGACCTGGTACAGGTTCGAGAAAATTACAGATACAGACTCAACGGGGGTGTTGGTAACACGCGATTTAGCAGGGAGTGAACCGGGGAATGCTACGGGTGCCGGCTTGTTTTTACGTTGGGATACCCGAGACAATTTCTTCTATACAACCAACGGGCTCTATGTGCGAGGTTCCTGGATGTTTTTTGGCGATGCTCTAGGCGGAGATTTTCGGTTTAGTCGCGCCACGTTGGATGTGCGCAGGTTCATTCCCATCGGATGGCGACACGTCATTGCGCTGCGTGGATATACCCGAGCTGTTGAAGGCAACGCGCCGTTTCAGTTGTTGCCGCAGGTTGGCGGTCGCTCGTTGATGCGCGGCTATCCAGAAAGCCGTTATCGCGACAACGTGTTGGCTGTACTTCAGGCCGAATACCGTCTCATTGTGATGGGCCCCATCGGGTTTGTCGTGTTCGGAAGTGTGGGTGATTTGCAGCGCCGATACAGTGCGCTAGGAAGTGAGAAGCTGGTATTTGCCGGCGGAACAGGCGTTCGGCTCTTAATCAACGAAGAAGGACTAAATTTCCGCGTTGATTATGGTGTTGGTCGCGATGGCGGTGCCTTTTACTTCACACTCGGCGAGGCGTTCTAACGAGTAGGCAGAGCACCGCTGTCCATTCATGCAGCGCGCTCCAATTGTTGAACAAGTGCGCGTGAAGCCTCCCAGCCGATCATGGCTTTCTTGCGCGCTGTACCCCAGTGATACTGCCCAAAGTGGCCACTCTTTCTAATCACCCTGTGGCACGGAATCAGGAACCCAACCGGGTTTCTGGCTACTGCTGAACTTACCGCACGCGTAGCACTTGGTTTGTTGATAGATCGTGCCAGATCTTCGTATGCCACAACTTGTCCTGGTGGAATTTTTAACAACGCCTGCCAGACCTGGATTTGGAAGTTTGTGCCTTTAACATGAAGCTGAAACGGAGTCGCAGGCGTAGCGTCTCCAAATAACTGATCAACAAGTGGCGCAATGGCAGTTTCGTCTTCCACAAAGGTTGCATTGGGCCACTGGTTTTGCAATTCGTGTATCACGCGGGTACGATCCGCAACCGGATTAAAGCTCATGCTGCAAATCCCTCGTTCAGTCATTGCCATGAAGCAGCAGCCAAACACGGTTTCTCGAAATCCATAACGTATTGTCAAATTTGCACCGCCGGCTTTGTATTCACCTGGCGTCATCCCTTCTATTTTGACAAAGAGGTCGTGCAGTCGGCTTCCGCTGGAAAGTCCTGATTCGTACGCTGTGTCCAGCACAGTATGTGCTTGATCGAGCATGTCTTTTGCGTGGTGCAGCGTGAGGAAATGCACAAACTGCTTGGGTGTTACGCCGGCCCAGCGTTTGAACAAGCGCTCAAAATGAAATGGACTGAGGTGGATGTGATCTGCGATGGTCGCGAGATTCGGCTGTGCTTTGTAATTAGCCTCCAGGTACTGGATGGCGCGTTCAATTCTGCCGTAATCGGTATCCATGATGGTGTAGCGCTTGAGGGAATAAATTCAGTTGCTTACCAAGGATACAACAATTCAGGGTTCTCGGCGACCCGATTCTTGCTGAAGTTTGAACTGTTAGCGGGAGGGAGTGGGTGACGCTGTGATGATTTCATTGAATACCGTTTCCCCTGTTTCCAACATCCGAGCAACGTAGGGGTGGCACAGCTTGCAGTTCTGTCCAAACGTAACATGCCGCTGAAGTTCATCGATGGTTGAACTCTCAGTAACTTCAGCAGCATGTTTTAGTGCAGCAAAAGTCTGGTTGAAACAATGACATTTGTCGATTACAATCATCTGTTGCGGTACGTCTGGAAATGTGGTTGGTTTACTTTTATAGAGCCTGCTACTTAATCAGTGTCATTTGTCGCGTAGCCATGCCATTGCCGGCTGACAAGGTGTAGAAGTAGCGACCGCTCGGCAGGTTCTCGGCATTCCATCCAATGGCATGGTTGCCTGGTTCAAACGTCCGTTCTGCCAGCGTAGCTACCTCGATGCCGAGTGCATTGTAGACCTTAAGCGTAACATCGGATGTGCGCGTCAGATCGAAAGTAATGGTCGTTGATGGATTGAATGGATTGGGATAGTTCTGATTGAGCGTGAAGAGGCCCGGCACTTCTTGGGAAGGCTCTTCTACAGCAACCGACGTACCCGTTTGCAGCAGTACGATACTTGTGGGAGCGATGCCGGCATCAAAACGGCTCACTTCTGCACCATCGGTTGAATGAACTGATACAAAGCCTACCTCGGTAAAACTGGTAATACGTCCCAGATAGAGTTGGTTACTTGCAGCATCAAACGCAACCCCGCCGACGCTTTCATCACCAGGGACAGTCACACTGGTCCCCTGCGTATTGGATGCGGTATCGAACACGAGCAGTTCGCTGCCCCGAACCAGGTAGATGGTGTTGTTGGTCGCATCGAAATAGGTGTCCTGACCTGAAGAGGATGCACCGATCTGCGTGTCCACATTAATGCGTTCCTTAATTTCTGTCGTTGCAGGGTCAACAACGAGCACCTGGCCATTGGTTTGTTCGATGATTTCCGTGAAGTCGCTGTTGAACACGGTTTTGCCGTTACAAAACACCCAGAGTTCATCTTCGTTGTCGACCTCAAGCGACCGGGGGCCGTCGCATCCAAGGCTCAGCGTATCAACTACCGTGTCAGTGGCAATGTCGATACGGGTCAAGGTGCTGTCGAAGCCGAAACCATTGTTTGCGACAAAGGCATAGCCGGCAGCTGCAGCAATGTCTTCAGGATTCGTGCCGGCTGAAATCGAACCAGCTACCGCCTGTGTTGCCAGATCAATGATGGTGACAGTGCTACTGAACAGGTTGGAAACGTATGCTTTGTCGTCGGCAACTACGGTCATGTAGCGTGGGCTTGGGATATCGAGAATCTGTCCTGTACGCATGTTCGATGCAAGGTCGAAGATGTCGATACGATCAGAGGTGTTCGCCATCACAAAACCGGTATTCTCATGCAACGTGATGTTCTGCACCAACGTGTTCAGGTTAGGCAAACCGTCCGGTACTGATTCTGCCGTGGCCGGCGTATAAATCGAAACCGTGCCATTGGCATCCGAGAAGTTGCCCTGGTTGCCAACGTAGACGGCTGAGGTGGTGAGCTGGCCAAAAGCGCTCATGGGAAAGAAGAGCAATGCCAGTACTAAGCAGATCCAGTTGCAACGGGGGAATGAGGATGTATCAAAGGGCATAGTGGTCATTGATTGTGGTTGATTGTAGGGAGGTGATGTTTTGTGCTTAATGCTATGTGTGGTGCGATCACTCAGCACCGAAGCGAAAAGACAATTGAAACCGCAGTGTTCGAGGAGGTACAGGATACCCCTTAATGATCTCGAAGCGTTGGTCCGTTGTGTTTTCGAGGAAGGCGCCGGCCGTGATGCGGGTTTTTCTGAAGGTTTGAGCAATGCGCAGGTGCACATCCATTGTCGTATAGGGCGCCAGGAATTGGCTGCCGTCAGTTGTGATATAGCGCCGGCTCACATGGCGAAGCGCGGCATCCAACTGGATTTGCAAGGAGCCTTGTTGGTGTACGATACCCGCACGCGTTTTTGCTACATGACGCGGCGTATAGCGCAAGGGGTGGTCGAAGGCTGTAGCACCTGGATCAGAAATATCGCGGGCATCCGCAAGTGTATACGACGCCTGTACGTCGAATCCCCACTGCTTGGTAAGGCGCCAAATTCCTCGCATGGTGAGATCGGTCCCGAGAATTTTGGTTGTGCCGATATTTTCTGGCTGCCAGATGCTGCCATTTTGGACTGACGGGAGCCATGTGATCTGGTTTTTAATGCGGTTATAAAAACCGGATGCCTCGAACTGCCAGGCGATACGTTCGAACGTTTGTGCGTATACAAAACCCAGCTCGTATTGCCAGTTGTGTTCTGGTTGCAGATTGGGGTTACCCCCAGGTTGCCAGAATCTGTCATTGAACGTTGGTGCGCGAAAACCGCGGCCTACATTTGCTTTGACATGCAGGGGGGTGTTAGCAACGGGCTGCACATTCACTCCAAGCGAGGGGCTAAGTGCGGTAAGGTGCCGGCTGGTTGATGGCATAAACGCATCAAATCGCAGCGCTGGGAAAAAGGAAAAACGAGAGATGCCATGCGTCGTACTGGCAAATGCAGCCAGCCGCGATTCGCGTGCATTGTCCGACAGGTTTGGGTGTCTTGCCCTGTACAGGCTTCCTGACAGACCCGTTTGAATCCTGCCCAATGGTCTGTTTAGGGTAAGCTCGGTGTCGAACGAGTGCGCCCAGGTATGCCCCGTGTTATCGAGGTCGAGTTGCGGGTTGCGATAGCGCAATGCTCCCGATTGAGAAGCACCAGTAAAGGCGATTAACCCCGAGGATAGCATTAACGTGTGTCGCGCTATAAACCGGTTGCCACGATCCCACTGCCTCTCGTCCTTTGGCGTTGTGGTTGAGGTGCCAGGCAATCCCCGCACCGCACGGTTGTACCATCCCGTTATTGAGGAAACCGTACGGGCGGTGGATCGGGATGCACTGGCAAATACAGACGTTGTCAATCGATCAGAGCCTTCGCGCCGGCTGTTGGCCGGTGGAAACAGCGATGGATTCAAGAAAGGGAAATCGCCCTGTTCAGTGCTATGGGCAACCGAAGCAAGGCTTTGCCATGTGCCGTTTGATACCCCGATGCTGGCGGATCCTTGCCGTTCACCAAAGGGGCCGGCGCCGGCCGTGGTTTCTAAAACGAAAGGCCGGCTTGTTTTTTTTGTAGCAAGATTGATGACGCTCCCGATACTCTGTGATCCATACAGCGAAGCCCCCTGCCCATGTTGAATGTGTAGATGGTCAATGATTTGCGTTGGGATCAAGGAGAGATCGATCTGACCGAGTTGGGGATCGGTTAAGGGCACGCCGTCTAATAAAATCAGCGATTGCGAAGAACCCGTACCACGAAAAGACAGTGATGCCAGGCCATTCCCATAACTGCGAATAAAGGGGCTGCCGGCACGATCAAGCAGTTGGGCGAGGGTCTGACTGTTGGACGCCTGTATCGCTTCTGCGTTAACAATAGAGAGCTGAACAGGGGCGGTGAGCGATGCCTGGGGAAGCCTGAGCGCGGTTACCTCAATGGCGGGCAGTGCGTACACCGAAGGTGTATACACAGTATCAGCACGCTGCTGTTGGGCAGCAGCCGTTGTGAAAGCCAGTAAGCAGGAAAGCAGTGCAAATGTATAGCGCATAAAAAAACCTGAACCCCAATATGATGGCTCAGGTAACAACAGCGGGTACACACGCGACCGCCTGCTGCAAGAGAGGTGGGTGCTGGCTATGCCCTGCTTTTTTACCCGAACCTCAAATCCCGGAGGTTGACGGTATACACAGCGGCAGGTCTCCTGGCTTACTGCGAAAAACAAGTGACTCCTCTTTGGCCTTCCCACGTGCCTATTGGGGCAAGCAGTGACCAAACGCTCATTGTCGGTTGTTTCGTTAAGCAGCGTACAGTTGCGGGTACAGCTCCGGATTGGCAGTACAGGCTAGCGACCTGTCTGCATCGGATTCCCTTTTAATCGTTCCCGCAGTCCTGCGGGCATCGAACCAGTGTGCATATAGGAAAGAACATTAATTGAAGGTAGGTTATATTCCATGGATTAACAAATGCGTGCTTACCGACCTCCAGCAAATCATGCGTACTTCTTTCTTACTGATTGCCTTTTTGTTCATTGCAGGGTGTACACCTAAAGCTGAAGAAAAAGGGGCAGAAAAAAACAGCGACCTTATGACCAACCTTGGCGCAGCGATCGATTCCATACTGGCGGCGCATCCGGAAGCAACGGTTGCAATTGCACTCGACGACGCCGCAAACGGTCATTCTTACTACGTAAACGAAGACCGCTCTTTCCACGCTGCGAGCACGATGAAAATTCCTGTGATGATCGAGGTATATCGTCAGGCAGCAGCAGGTCGTTTTTCGCTGGATGATGAGCTGGATGTTGTAAACTCGTTTCATTCGATTGTTGACAGCAGTCTATACAGCATTGAGGATGATTCGGACGACGCCATCTATACCAGGCTTGGTCAAAAAATGACGCTGCGGGACCTCGTGTATCAAATGATTACAGTGTCGTCGAATCTTGCCACCAACTTGTTGATCGATTTTGTTTCGGCAGATACGGTGCAGGCTACTGCCGAAGCGTTGGGAATCCAGCACATGAAGGTGTTACGTGGTGTTGAAGACCTCAAGGCATTTGATCTGGGCATGAGCAACACAACCACAGCTGCTGACCTGGCCGTATTGCTTAAAGCGTTGCGTGATAACAAAGCGGTTTCCCCAGACGCTGACAAACAAATGATTGAGGTCCTGAAGGATCAGGCGTTCGATGAAATGATTCCCGCCGGCCTACCCGAAGGCACGCGCGTTGCCCACAAGACAGGTTGGATTACCGCCATCCACCACGATG
Organism: Rhodothermales bacterium; assembly: GCA_965263205.1. Taxonomy (GTDB): domain Bacteria; phylum Bacteroidota; class Rhodothermia; order Rhodothermales; family JAHQVL01; genus JBCCIM01. Next base: position 223,128 of record CBDHHF010000025.1, on the reverse strand, counting down.
CCGGAATCGTTTATCCGGCCAGCGGCGCGCCATACGTGCTTGTCATTCTAATCGAAGGCATAACGGATCACGACATATCTGCTCAACTGGGTGCGTCTATTACAAGTGCCGTCCACAGTGCTTTACGGCCCTGAGCAACCAACAAAAATGTGTTAATCCCTTAAGCTTTTCTCCGGGCTTGCCGATACGAGGAGCACTGAAAGCTGTGCACGTTGTTGACCACCGAAACCAACAACCCCCCACACGTACAGTCGTGCACTCGCAATAATAGATGGAAAGACCAGCGGTCCCCCACCTTTACAGAACCGCTGCAATTGAATTGGCCTGGACGCCACACCCGCTTTTACGTTTTTGTAAAGCAATAAATTAATCGTTGTGACTTGCCCGCAATACAGTCCACCGCTGTAGGCAAAGGCAGGCTCGTCGGCCAGGGTTCATCCATATCACATTGTGAGTGCTCCTAGTTCCTAAGGGCGAAATGGAGAATTAGATGAGCCAAAACACGCATGCGCATCCAGGAGATGCGCACCCGGTTTCTAAAAACCCGATCAAACGATTCTTCCAGATGGAAGCTGCAGGCGGGATTTTGCTGATGATCAGCGCCGCTGTTGCCATTATCTGGGCAAACTCACCGTTTGCGGAAGCATATTTTCATCTGTGGCATGCCCACATTGCCATCGAAGTAGGGCACCAGATGATCTCGATGCACCTCTTGCACTGGATCAACGACGGTCTTATGGCCATCTTCTTCCTTGGTGTTGGTTTGGAGATCAAGAAAGAAGTGCTCCATGGTGAGCTGGCTTCGCCCAAAAAAGCAGCGCTTCCGATTGCAGCCGCAATAGGCGGTATGGTTGTGCCTGCTTTGTTTTACGTGATTTTCAACGCAGGAACACCAGAAGCCGGCGGCTGGGGCGTACCCATGGCTACCGATATTGCGTTTGCACTTGGTGTCGTAATCCTGCTTGGTAAACGAGTACCAGCAGCGCTTAAAATTTTCCTCGTTGCATTGGCTATTGTCGATGATCTTGGTGCGGTACTGGTTATTGCGTTTTTCTATACGTCCGAACTTTCGGTACTCGCATTGGGCGCAGCAGGAGGCTTCCTGGTGAGTCTTATCGCCGCCAATCGGATGGGCATTCGCAGACCAGCTGTCTATGTGATTCTTGGTATTGGCCTCTGGGTTGCATTCTTGAAGAGTGGTGTGCATGCCACGCTAGCTGGTGTATTGCTTGCCCTGACAATTCCCTCCGGTAAGAAAATGGGTGCCTATGCGTTCATGGCTGTAGGTCGCGATCTGATCTACAAATACATGGGTTCATCAGAGCCATCCCAGAAAGATCTGACGCACGATCAGGAGCATGCCGTACACAAGCTCGAGCAAGCCTGTAAAGACGTTTCTTCTCCCATGGAACGCATGGAGCATGCGCTGGCCGGCTGGATTAACTTCCTGATTATGCCTTTCTTCGCCTTTGCAAACGCCGGCGTATCCTTTGTCGGTGGTGACATCATCGCTGCCATCACGAGCAACGTAACCCTCGGTATTATCGCTGGTCTCTTCCTAGGTAAACAACTGGGTGTATTTGCTTTCTCCTGGGCAGCCGTCAAAATGGGTGTTGCTGCCATGCCTTCCAATACCACATGGAAGCAATTCTACGGAGTAAGCATCCTCTCTGGTATCGGATTTACCATGTCGCTGTTTATTGCAAACCTTGCTTTCGGCGAAGGTGCTGTGCTGGATAACGCAAAAATTGGTATCCTGATCGCTTCGTTTATGGCAGGTCTGGCCGGCTGGATGATTCTAGCTTCCTCTGCCACACCTGAAGAGCCGGCGGAAGAGTCTACCACGGATGCTTCTGAGCAGGAAACGCTCGTACTCGATCGTCCGGTACACAAAAAACTCAAAGCAAGCGACTTTGCACCTCAGGGTGAACAGCAGCAAGATGCTGTTGAGAAAGAAGTGTATCAAAAGCTTTAACCAAATAAGCTTCCTCCGCTTATTTACCGTGCGAAAAAGGCGGACAGGGTCAACCCTGTCCGCCTTTTGGTATGTTGGACCACCTGATCTGATTACCGAATATCGATCAAGGATTGTTGACTCGTGAATACTTACCAGTCATCATATCTTTTAGTTAATCAATCAATAGATCTCAAATCAGAAACCCATGATCGATATTTGGTAATCAACCAGATGGAATACTTGCTGTTGAAAGTTGCAGGTTACAGGTTGAAGGTTTTTGGGCTTTTAAAGTTGGCTTAATTATTAGCGAACGTCATCACCTTGGCATCGACAAAATTTTCGGCATCGATTTTATACATGTAGACGCCGCTGTTCATGGTGCGCCCTGAGGCGTCCCGTCCGTTCCACGACGTGTTGTAGCATCCAATATCCAACTCCTGATCAACGAGCGTTGCGATCTCTGTACCCGTGAGGTCGTACACAGATACCTGCACACGTGCCGGCTCGGAGATGTGAAAGTTAATTGTGGTCTGCGGATTAAATGGGTTCGGATAGTTTTGATAAAGCTCTGACGTTTGGGGTGCAATGTGCGCTTCTTTGGTCTCAATCAGAATGCCGTCAATGATTGCGGTTGTGGAGTGATTGTGCGCAAGTGTCCGCTCTTCCAAAAATGCATTGACAATGCCCCGTCCATAAAACATGTCCTGTCCCGGATCTTTGCCTCGCTCAAGTGCATGGTCAACGAGGAGATGTTTCATCAGGTCTGGGTTGGTTTCGTATTCCTCCTTGCTTTCGATAAGCGCAGTTACACCTGTTAGAAAGGCTGCACTGACGCTTGAGCCGGCCGCCCAGCCCCAGCCGTTTGCTACCGTGCTGAAGACCAGGTCGAAGGTCCAGCATGGTCGATTCATGCCCGACTTAACGCAGTAGTCGCGGCCAGGATACGCAATATCACCGCCAGGTGCGGCAAATTCGATCGTGTTTGCACCGAAGTTGCTGTAGCTTGTTGGCTTTTCCGGGTTCACCTCTTTATCGAACGCCCAGCCAACCGGGGCCGTTGCAGAAACCGCGATGAAGGATTCGGCGCTGGCCGGTAGATAGAAACAACACGTGTCCAGGTTCTTTTTCTCGTCGCCGGCTGGTGCGATCAACGTTGTGCCTTTTGCCTGCGCATACGCTCCGACGACCTCGATCATCGCTTTCATCTCAGCTGCCCGAATGCCTATTGGTCCAACTTTGTGGTACAGCTTGCCAAGGCTGACGTTTGCGATATCTACGTCCTGGTTCGCCGCGTATACCAGGGCATCCAATAGCCATGAAAAATCGCCGCTTCCCGTTTTGTGAGAGGCAACTTTAAGCGCGATGAGCTCAGCCTCGGGTGCTACACCTGTTGTGCCAATCCCGTTGTCTGCTGCAGCAATAACGCCGGCGACGTGGGTGCCGTGATTGAACCCAAAGGTTGCCGGCGCCTCCCAGCCTTCTGTTGGCACAAATGACTTGCTCAATGCCTGGTTGAGATTGGGCGCAATGTCAATGTGATCCGGGTCGATACCGTTATCAATGACTGCAATGCGTACACCTTTGCCTTTGCTTTTCTTCCATGCCTTTGGTGCACTAATGGCATCGAGTCCCCATTGCAAGCTGGAAAGGTCTTGTTCAGATTCTTCTGCCGGCAGTTCTGCTTCCGATATCCCCAATAAAATCGTTTTAGCGGGATCGATCCATTGAACCTCGGGGTCCTCAGAGACAAGCGACACACCCTCAAATCGGCGTACGCGTGCTTTTAATCCCTGGTCTCCGTGGAAGCAAACCAAATGGGAAGTGTCTAGATCGATGACGTTACTTACTTCACCTTTTTCCTGAGTGATGTAGGTCTTCAGGGCATCCAGGTTTTGCGCTGATACCTGGGCAATAAAATTATTCTGGCTCCAGGCCATACGAGGTGCAAGACAGGTGAAGACGAGCACCAGCAGCGTTGGAATAGCTTTGTCGATTGATGAAAAAGAAAATCGTAGCAACTGCATACGGCTAACAGCAGGGGCTTGTATGGGGTCTGTGGATGAGCGGTTGTATGAGGTCTGAAAAGCTGCAAAGGGGGCGTCAGACGGAAGGGAGGCGGTCTGAAATCCTCTTTTGAGATTTGTGCTTTGGTTTATGACATCTGCCAAAAACCAGACCAAAACTGCTTTCTGTTCCAGGCATTTTAAGAACAGATCAAAGAAACGGTACCCTTATTTAAGCCGCATGGGTCAAGGACGGAAGTGTGTAGCTGTATTTGGCTACGCATCATGCGCCAGTTGACCCGAGAACGGGTGGAGGTTTGGCGCAAAGGTGGATTGTTGAATGCGGATTGTTGATTGGTGATTGTTGATTCTTTAGGGCTTGCTCCCTTGCATAACGAATGCCATCCGGAACCCCGCGAAGGAAAATTCAATCTTCACTCCTGCAGTCCCTCGAACTAATGAATATCACTCAAGGAACACTGAATACTCCTCAGTTGGGTGCGCACTCGTCACTCGTCACTCCTCACTCCTCACTCCTCACTCCTCACTCGTCACTCGTCAAAAAGCCACAGCGCCGGCTAGCTTGAGCAGGGCTTGCCGGCGCTGAATGGCGCTGTGTTGGGTCTTTGTGCTGCGTCGGGTCAGGGAACGCAGCAGTTTATTTGAGCAGGGTCATCACGCGAGATGCAGTGAAGTTGCCGGCTACAATCTTGTAGAGATACACGCCGCTTGCAACGGATTGGCCTGCGGAGTCTTTGCCATTCCAGGACGTGGTATACGAACCTGCAACCATCGACTGGCTGACGAGCGTAGCAATTTGCCGGCCCATCATGTCGTACACCGCTACATGTACATCCGCTTGCTCTGCAAGGTGGAAGTTGATCGCTGTTGTTGGATTGAATGGGTTAGGGTAGTTTTGCTCGATAGCAAACGTTTCTGGTGTTTCCGTCTCGAACCCGGCATTTGTGATCAACGCGTCGGTTGCTTCAACGCCATTGTCTTTGGTTCGCCAGAGGCCAAGCGCAGCCTGGGCATCAACCCGGCCACGACCGAAGAAAGCGTCTTTACCCGGCGTATCGCCAAGCTTGTCGGCTGAAGCTTTCAGCATGTTTTTGATCTGAACAGGCGTCGCACCTTTTTTCCAGCTCTTGATCAATGCAGCAACACCGGTTACGTGAGGCGCAGCCATGCTCGTGCCGGCAGACCATCCCCAGCCTTCGTTGATGGTGCTAAACACCAGGTCGAATACCCAGCAGGGCTGTGTTATTCCGCCTACCGTGCAGCTTTCACCACCCGCATAGAGCGCATCGCCGCCGGGACCCGAGAAATCAACGTGTTTTGTGCCGTAATTGGAATAGCTCGCGGGGACATCCATATCCGTAGCCGGGTTCAGCGCCCAGCCAACCGGTGTTGTGGCCGAAACGGATAAGAAATGTTTTGATCCACTGGGCAGTACAACGCAGCAATCATCTACGTTGAGGCCGTTGTTGCCGGCTGATGCGATCAGCATGGTGCCACGGTCGTTGGCATAAGCCCCAACGGCGTCAAGAATTTCTTTCAAGGCTTTGGCATCTGCGCCGGCAGAGCCGCCTTTGGGGAAAATTGCGCCAAGGCTCAGGTTGGCGATGTCAACGTCGTTGTCTGCTGCGTAAACGACAGCCTCGACAATCCAGCTGAATGCACCGCTGCCCGTGAACTCGGAGAGCACTTTCAGTGCAACGAGCTCAACTTCTGGGGCCACGCCAATGGTGCCAAAACCATTGTCGGCTGCTGCAATTGTGCCGGCTACGTGGGTGCCATGGTTAAAGCCCAGGCCAGGTTGAATATTCCAGTCTTCACCCGGTACAAACGATTTGCTGAGTACGCCATTCAGATTGGGCGCCAGGTCTGGGTGTTCTGCGTCGATGCCGCTATCGAGTACGGCAACGCGTACGCCGGCGCCGCGCCGCTTTCGCCACGACTCAGGCGCATTGATGGCGTCGTGTCCCCACTGCAAATCGAAAAAGAAATCATCATCGCCGCTGTTTGGCGGGTTGTTGAACGTCTCACCAGCACCAATAACAGCCTGGATGTCAGGCGTAATCCACGCGATATTAGGGTCGTTGGCGACGTTGCTGGCCGCGCGGTGCCGGCGGGCGAACGCTTTTACCTGCCGGTCGCCACTGAAGCACACAACAGCGGTACCATCCAGTTGAATGACGTTGTTAATGTTGCCCCCGGTGGCAGAAATGTCAGCTATGAACGTGTCGAGGTTCTCCTTCTCAACGTGTGCGAGGTAATTGTCCTGCGCAGCTGCTGTGGCGGCGATTAGGGGTAGCATAAAAAATAGCGCAAGCGCAGCGCGCCACCACCTGGTAGATGTTCGTCTCATACTAAATACGGATTGAGTTTGGAGGAATCGATCTGCAGGAAAGGCGATATGGCCCTGTGTGTGCCCCTGTGTATGGTGGAACAGGGGCCGGCATGCAGGCATGGCCGGTGGCCTTTACTGGCAGAGATTGCTTCGGTGGTGAGCCGGAGACTGTGGTAGGATGTGTGGGCTCCTAATGAACAAAAAATATCAGGGGAGCGCGTCAACCAAAGACGTCAATTATCGAAACAATCGATTGTCTGGGGATACACCAGTCGGGTCCGTTGGCGCAGCATGGATGGGTAAAAAGCCGGCTAGCGATCGCGCTTAGACTTCTGTGAGCGCGGGTTCTGACGGCGTTGCCGGCGTTTCGGCAGGGGGTGTGGCTTTTGTTGTTGTTGGCATGATGAGCCGTGCGCTACGGTCGTAGGTGAAATAATTCCACGCCCAGTTCATCAATACATTCAGGCGATTTCTGAAGCCAACCAATTGCATCAAGTGCAACACCAACCACATAATCCATGCAATGAATCCGGTATTCCGAATGCCCATGTCGAGCTGCGAAACCGCCGCATTTCGGCCGATGGTGGCCATAATGCCGCGGCTTTTGTAGCTGAAGGAGGTTGATGATTGTCCGGCCAGATGGCGCGTGATCTGCCTGGCAACGTGCTGGCCGCCCTGCATCGCAACAGGTGCGAGTTGTGGATCGATTTCATCTGCTTTGTTTTTGCTGGCGGCTATATCGCCGATTGCAAATACCTGATCAAAGCCAGGAATACTTAGATCTGCTGCTACATCAATCCGTCCTGCGCGTCCTGTAGGAAGGCCCAGAATGTCACCGAGGGGATTCGCGCGTACGCCGGCTGCCCAGATCATGGTTTGCGTCTGGATCTGGGTCCCGTCACCCAAATGTACAGCGTCTGGCGTTACCCGTACGACCTGCGTATCCAGCATCACCTTGACCCCGCGCCGCTCGAGTTGCTTGCGGGCATAAGGCTGCAGTTTCTCGTGGTACGCATTCAGGAGGTTGGAGTGAGGCTTCAACAAGGAATACTTGTGCTTTATCTACAGGAAGATGGGGGAAGTCTTTTTTGAGCACCTTCTGAAACAGCTCGCATAACGCGCCGGCCATCTCAACACCCGTTGGGCCACCGCCGACTACCACCACGTTCAAGTCCACATCTGCCGATGACTTACGCGTCCGGTTTGCAGATTCGAAACGTTCGATAATATGTGAACGCAGATTTACCGCTTCATTCAGGTTTTTGAGTCCAAATCCGTGCGACTCAGCGCCTTCAACACCAAAGAAGTTGGTGGTAGCGCCGGCTGCTACAATCAGATAGTCGAACGGAATTAGTGTGCCGTCGAGAATGTGGAGCTGCCGTTTATCCCAATCGACTCCTGTAACTTCGCCGAGGTAAAAGTCGAAATTTTTCTGGCGATGAAAAATGCCGCGAACAGCGTGGGCTATTTCTTCTGCTTCAAGGCCCGCTGTTGCTACCTGGTAAAGCAGGGGCTGAAACGTGTGGTAATTGTTCTTGTCGATGAGCAATACATCGACGGGGGCGTTGCGCAGGTGTCTGGCTGCGCTTAATCCTCCAAACCCAGCGCCTATTATTACAACTCTTGGCCTCATAATGCTACCCGGTTTAGCTCCACTATTCTGAGTTACTGACTATACCCTGAGCCGTCGCGCAAGTTGCTCTGCTTTACTCCTTGTTTCCTCTTCATCAGGGGGAGGCAGCGTAAGCGCGGGCTTGACCGAATCAATTTCGAGTTTTTTCGTTTCTGCCGACTTCTCATCATCCAAAAGGACGTCCCAAACCTGGCTTGTGACAATGGTTTCCAGGTTTTGGAGACGGGAAAGGAGCGCTTCTTTTTCAGTTTCTGAAGATTCAAGCTTTTTCAGCAAGTCATTTACTTTCGTCTCCAGATGATCGGTCGATTCTCCAAGCTGTAGCTGTTTCTCTTTAAAACCCAGCCACTCTTTGAATGCCCCCGCCAGGATGGCGGCGATAGGGATAAGGATCCAGAGAAATGGCCACATATTGTGCTTCGTGTGTGGTGAATGGATGCAACGATGCAAGATACGCCTTTTTATGCGTATTGGGTTCGTTATTCGAAACGAATATTTTCAAATCTGACGCCGCGATGCAAAATTATCTTGAACTTTTTCAGTTGGGCGGGAACCAAATGTGAATTGCGGAGCCTTTTCCTAAATATGTGGTAATAAATAAATTAACGTACATCTACGGCCTCTTTTATTAGTGTTTCAAGAGCGCAACATATTCCGTTTCTCAGTTAGAGGGTTTCTTAGCGGCCTGCTTGGCCGGCCTTTGAAACCAGTGCGGAAGTATCGCCTTTCGCGAAAAGCGATGGAGGCACTGGTTGGGTTCAAAATTGGCGACATGGCCCTGTACGAGCGCGCGATGCGGCACCGTTCTTTGTTGCGTGGCGAGCCGGAATCTGGTACGCGCTCCAACGAACGACTCGAATTCTTGGGCGATGCTGTCCTTGGGTTTATTACCGCTGAGCATCTCTTCGAACATTTTCCCGACAAAGACGAAGGATTTCTTACCCGGTTGCGCGCAAAGCTAGTGAATGGAAAGGCACTTGCGGTCTGTGCTGAGCACATCAATCTTGGCTCGCTCATTTTGATGAGCAAAAACATGGTGCAGGAACAGGGCCGGCAAAACCGCACAATCCTGGCTGATGCCTTTGAGGCGCTCATTGGCGCGATTTATCTCGATCAAGGGTTGGATACCGCCCGCGTCTTTATCGAGCGAACCATGTTGGATCGGGTTGATCTTAAAGAACTGGCTCAACAGTACGACAATTTCAAAAGCCTGCTGCTTGAATACGCCCAGGCCAGAAGTTGGGCCCAGCCCGTTTACCGTGTGGTTTCTGAAGAAGGCCCAAGCCACGCCAAAATCTTTTCGGTAGACGTCATTCTGAAAGGAGAGCCTCACGGCCGCGGACAGGGCGGTAGCAAGAAAATGGCCGAGCAACGCGCCGCCAAAGAAGCGCTCAAAATACTGGGCAGCAAAAACCGCTCGTAACCCACCGTTCTTGTTGCACTATTCTGTGCCTGGTTGTCCAACGCTCTTGCAGCTTTAACCATCTTTCGTGAAGAAAATAAGGTGGTAGCTTGCCTTGGAAACTTCCTGTATATTCTGGTCTACTAGGGGCATATTCGAAGCGCTTCCCACCACGCCTCATTTACCTACCGAAAACCGTACAAGGGCATGGCCATAGATCTGTCATTTACCGATAAATTTACTCGTCGTCATAATGGTTCTTCCAGCGAAGATGTACAAAAAATGCTGGAACTCGTCGGTGTAGCCTCACTCGATGAACTTGCGCAGGCAACGGTGCCGGCTTCTATCTTGAGAGAAGAGGCACTTAACTTGCCGCCGGCCCTGTCGGAGTACGAATTGTTGCAGCGCGTGCAGGAGCTTGCCGGGCAGAATGAAGTTTACCGCTCCTTTATTGGTATGGGGTACCACGATACGGTAACCCCGCCGGCAGTGCAGCGCAATGTGCTCGAAAATCCTGCCTGGTATACCCAGTACACGCCGTATCAGGCCGAGATTTCGCAGGGAAGACTGGAGGCGCTACTGAACTTTCAGACCATGATTATCGACCTGACGGGCATGGAGATAGCCAACTCGTCGCTGCTTGACGAAGGCACAGCGGCTGCCGAGGCGATGATGATGTTTAGCCGGCTCTCGCGCCGCTCAGGTAAAAAGGCGTTCTTCATTGATGCGCGTTGCCACCCCCAAACGATTGATGTTGTTGCAACCAGAGCCGAGCCGCTGGGCATCGAGGTGCGCGTAGGCGATTTTGCTGCGTATGCGTTTGAAGAAGATGTCTTTGGTGCCCTGCTGCAGTATCCGGCAACAGACGGTGAAGTGGTCGACTATGCTGCCTTTTGTGACGCGGCGCATGCGAACGATGCGTACGTAGTTGTTGCAGCTGATCTGCTTAGTCTGGCGCTGCTGACACCACCGGGCGAATTCGGGGCGGATACAGTGGTTGGCAACTCACAACGTTTTGGTGTCCCGTTGGGGTATGGCGGTCCTCACGCTGCGTTCTTCGCCACGCGCGAAAAGTACAAGCGTCAGGTGCCGGGCCGTATCATTGGTGTATCAATCGATGCCGATGGACAGCCGGCGCTTCGTATGGCATTGCAGACGCGTGAACAGCATATTCGCCGTGATAAGGCAACTTCAAACATTTGTACCGCACAGGTACTGCTTGCTGTCATGGCGAGCATGTATGCCGTGTACCATGGCCCGGAAGGCATTAAACAAATTGCCGCGCGGGTTCATAACGCAACCCGGGTACTGGCAAAAGGCCTGCAAATGCTCGGGTACACACTGCGCCACGAACACTTCTTCGATACACTCCGGGTAGAGCTGGACGATGACACACTGGATCGTGTGCTCATCGCTGCCGAGCACAATCGCGTTAACCTCCGCGTTTTCCGTGATGGTACGGTGGGCATTTCGCTCGATGAAACCGTCACCGTAGACGATCTGGATACGCTGTTTGCAATTTTTGACCTTGAGGCTTCGGTTGAAGCAGACGCCGTTGAAATTGCAGCGTCGCTTTCTGCCGGGTACGAAGGGCCGCTCGCACGTCGTTCGGCGTTCATGGAGCATCCTGTGTTTAATAGCTACCATTCAGAAAGCGAGTTGATGCGTTATATCCATCACCTTGCTTCGCTCGATCTGTCGCTGACAACAAGCATGATCCCATTAGGATCGTGCACAATGAAATTGAATGCTGCGGCTGAGCTGATGCCCGTCACGATGGCCGGCTTCAATCGCATTCATCCCTTTGCGCCGTCTACGCAAACCAAGGGGTACAAAGTGGTCATCGAAGAGCTGGAAAACTGGCTCGCTGAAATAACTGGATTCACAGCAGTATCCTTGCAGCCTAATTCAGGTGCTTCGGGGGAGTATACCGGGCTGCTGACCATCCGTGCATACCACGAAAGCCGCAACGACCACCATCGCAATGTCTGCATTGTGCCCCAGTCGGCACATGGCACAAACCCAGCGAGTGCCATCATGGCCGGCATGAAGGTCGTAATAGTTGGATGCGACGATGCGGGGAATATCGACATCGAAGATCTGCGTGCAAAGGCAACCGAACACGCGGAGACGCTTGCTGCAGTCATGGTTACCTACCCGTCGACGCACGGCGTATTTGAAGAAGGCATTCGTGAAATCTGCCAGATCATTCATGAGAATGGTGGCATGGTATACCTCGATGGCGCAAACATGAACGCCCAGGTTGGTCTCTGCCGGCCAGGAGATTACGGCGCTGATGTGTGCCACCTGAACTTGCACAAAACGTTCAGTATTCCCCACGGTGGCGGCGGTCCCGGCATGGGTCCTATTTGTGTGAATGATCACCTTGCACCCTTTTTGCCGGGTCACGTCGTTGTACCAACCGGCGGTGGACAGGCCATTGGTGCGGTATCTGCTGCACCTTTTGGTAGCGCCAGTATTCTACTCATCTCCTGGGCTTACATTGCCATGATGGGCGCTGATGGACTCCGGGAAGCCTCGCAAGTGGCCATTCTGAATGCCAACTACATCGCTCGTCGGATCGAAGGACATTTCCCGATTTTGTATCGTGGCGAAAAAGGGTTTGTTGCCCACGAGTTCATCATGGACCTCCGCCCATATCGGCAGGCGACGGGTATCTCTGAACAGGACGTGGCGAAGCGGTTGATGGACTATGGTTACCATGCACCAACCATGTCCTGGCCTGTTGTGGGTACCATGATGATTGAGCCTACTGAGAGCGAATCAAAAGCTGAGCTTGATCGTTTTTGCGATGCAATGATATCGATCAGAAGCGAAATCCAGGAAGTGGAGCTTGGCGTGGTCGATGCAACGCTCAATGTGCTCAAACAAGCGCCACACACGGCGGCGATGGTTGTTGCCGATAACTGGGAAATGCCTTATGCCCGGGAGAAAGCAGCCTTCCCGTTGCCATGGACCAGGTCTCATAAATTCTGGCCGTCAGTGCGCCGTTTGAACGATGCCCACGGCGATCGCAATCTCATCTGTACATGCCCTCCAATCGAGGCCTACGCTGAAGTGTAACGGCCGGCGCATTGTTTTTGTGATTTTATCGTCAAGGCAGCCCCTCTTTTCACGGATTGCTTAACAATTGTGACGAACCAAGTTCAGTAACAGAAACAATGTCCGATTGCCTGAGTGTGAGAGGTCTTTCATTTCAAATGAGACCTTTTTCTATCAGAGCGACGTTGCTTTTAGCGCACCCCTATGTGCGCCTGTTGTAGTAGGTTATACTGAATACCGTTGTGGATTTTGATCTGTCCCGACTTGTTCGGTAAACACGTATCGTGTCTGTGCTTAACTATTTGCCCTCCTCGGCACATCTGCGGGTAAGACTCCTGGTGGCAGGCGGAAAGACACGGATACTATCGCTTACGTTCTGTCGCGTTTTCGCTGGTTTGTCACAGGGTTGCATGCTCAACAATCCTGTCCGGCTGGCTCGAACGGTTCGACCTTGCTCAAGCGTAGCTAACGCTCGTTCTTCTAACCCCTCAAGTTAAGGATACAGGGCTATTCTTCTCTGGCACCCTGGCATCCAATCGTAATCTATGTCTGGAATGCAGCGCATTGGTATTCGTTGCATGGAAGCACTGTATTGGCTTTTACGGTGCCACGTCTATTTCCGTGCAACATGCATTGGCTTGCTCATCTTGCCAATGATTCTTATTCAACCCAGCCGGGCTGATGGGAGTAAAGATCTCATCAGGGATGGTGGATACCGCCCATTTCTCGAAGGTGGTCACGCCCGTACGCTGGCCGGCATCAGCCGGATGAACAAATTTTACGTATACCTGCGCGCAGGTGAGACCCTGCAATTGGGGTCGAGTGCGTTTGGGATGTATGAAGGCGACATACTGTATGCGCGCCCGGATGGCGCCGCCGGCTCATGCCTTGCGCTGAAGCCCGAAGGTGCCGACGATAACTGGGGTGTCATCCGCTCGATCGATGAAGAAAAAGCGGGTCCCAGTCCGAATGCTGGCGGCTATGTAGCCTGTGAGCTAACGGCCGATGCTGATGCGGAAGGCCTTTGGGAAGTTACGTTCATTGGGCCGGCACCCGACAGTTGGTCATTTTCTTCACCACTGCCGGCTGATGCTTCATGGCGGCAAGCGCCAGACGTATACACCATTGCGGCATGGGATATTACTGTCCGCGACGTGGATACTAACGTTGTGCCGGGCCGCGTATTTGCGCATCATATTCCCTTGAACCTGGGTAGTGCGGATGCATCGATTGCCTCTACACTTTACGCCCGCACGCGGGATGGCTACCAATACCGATTGGACCTGAATAACATCAGCGGTCATACCTTGCTTTTGTTTGCGAACTCGGCCGGCTTTCAACAGACTGACGGCGGTGCGCCCCTCTACAAGTCAATCGCCCTGGATCCGCTAAATACGTCGAATGCCGGCCTGCCTGATGGCGTGATGCTGCACGATCCTTCAGCACCGGATACCGACCAGGCTACAACACACAAACTCTTTTTTGTCGCGCCTGCTGACGACTTGCCTGTTGCCGCCATGCATGGCGATACGCCGGTATGGTTGGCAAATCCGATGGTTACACCGCCTTCGTTTGAGGGGCTTACCTACACCGGTAGCGTGGGCAAAAACGGAAGTTTTTCATTTCAGGCATCTGCTGCTGCACGGTACCTGTTGACGATTGACTTGAATCAAAATGGTATTTGGGGCGATCAAGACGATACATACATTGCAGGTCTGGCACGTGCCGGTGAAAACATTGTACCCTGGGATGGTAATGATACCCGTGGGTTCGCTGTAGCCGGCATTGCTGGCGGGTACAAGGCGCGGGTTGTTGCGCTGGCTGGCGAAGTGCATCTGCCTGCATTGGATTTTGAAAATCAGGCGCAGGGTATCATCATCGAGCGCCAAAATGGCCCAGATGCGCCCGCTTTTGCCGTGTATTACAACGACGGAACGCTCGCGGATCGGGCAGGTGCCCCACAGCCTGCAAATGGCCTGGGTGGTGCCGACAGTCGGGCAGGAGCGCATGCATTTACTGATGAGTTTGGTGATGCTGTAGGTGTTGATACCTGGACCTACCTCGCATCCGAACCAGCGTATCTAACTGCGCCGCTGTTTCCAAGAATTAATGACCTGCGGTTAGCCGTTGCACTGGATACGCAGGTGCCGGCAGACAACCAGGCGTTTGTCCATACCATTAGCGTGGCCAATGATGGGCCGGATGATGCACAAGGCGTCCGGGTACGAATCAATATGCCTGAAGCATTTCAGGTGCAAATGGCTGATGCACCCGTTGGGAATTTTTCTGAGGGTGAACGGACCTGGTTTATCGATCAGTTGCCCAATGGTAGTGAAGCCTCGCTGGCACTTACGTTGATGGCCCCATCGCGTGGTGCCTACACGCTCTTTGCCGAAGTGATTGCGCACGCCGGAGATGATCCTGATTCCACACCCAACAACTTTGATGAACGCCTACCCAATCAGCCGGCAGAAGATGACACCCAAGCGATTGCGGTTTACGTGGGACCAGAACCTTCGCTTGGCCTGGCACAGCAAGTCACGCTAATCACAGATGATCCGGCTGGTTTTAAGGCTCAGTTTGATGTGCTTGTGGAGAACCTTGGGAATACACCCCTCAGCAGTGTCCAGGTAGTAGAAAACCTGACTGCTCGTTTTCAGGGGACAGACTTCCGGGTTGTTGCTGCAGATGCGTCGTTGCCGCTTGTAATCAATCCTTCGTATGACGGCGATCTGGATACCAACTTGCTTGAGTCAACACAAAGTGTTTTGGGTGTTGGTGAGCAGGGGGCTATTACCTATGTCGTTGACGTCACTCCATTTGTAAATCTTGGACCCTACACGGGCAATGCAAATGGATACGCCGAAGGCCTGACCGGGGCCGTTGTGGAAGACATTTCTGATGACGGTCTGATCCCGGATCCCAACAAGGACGGCCTGGCTGACGGCACGGAAGAAGACGATCCGTCGGTTATCAGCATTAATACGCGTTCGTCGGTTGGGTTAGCCATGAAGGTAGACAACATTGTAGGCACGTCTGCTTCATTTACAGCAGATTACACCCTCATGGTCGAAAACCTGGGTAACGTGCCGCTTCAAAATGTGCAGATCATCAATGATCTGGGCGGCCTGTTTGGACCCGGGAATACGACAATTTCGAATTTAGAAATTAGTGGTCCACTTGCTGTAAACGCCGCTTTTGATGGGCAGGCGGTTGACGATATGTTGGACGCTGCTACAAGTAAGCTTGGTGTTGGCGAGCGCGCCACCCTGACATTCTCACTGGCTGCTTCGCCGGCCTTTAGCCTCGGTTTCTTTAATCACATTGCACGCGTTACAGCGGAAGGACCCGATGGCGGCGCGGTGTTTGACCTGTCGGATGACGGAGAAGAGACCGACGCCAATGGCAATGGGCGCGCCAATGATCCGGGCGAAGAAGATGTGACGGTTATTGCTTTTGAAGGGAAGCCGGCCATTGGTGTATCGCTGTTTGCAACGCAGGTCACAGGCGATCTTGGTGGGTTTGGGATGTACTACGACATTGAGGTACGCAACCTGGGCGATACGCCGCTGAACAGCATCCAGGTGCTTGAAGACCTCGCGCGTGCATTTGAAGGTACCAACTTCACGGTCTCTAGCCTTACCGCCACGCAACCTTTGTCTGTGAATCCTGATTTTGACGGGGTAAACGACAAGAACCTGTTGACCCGTTTTGGGAATACACTGGCGCCTAATGCATCTGCCAAAATCAATTTTACGGTAGACGTAGAGCCCGTCTCTTACTTTGGACCTTTCAGTAACTCGGTCATCGCTTACGCCGATACGCCGGCGGGTACAACAACCTCTGATACGTCGGACAACGGTACGGTTGTCGATGCCGACAACGATGGCAACGCCAATGAGCCGGGGGAGAATGATCCTACAATCACGGCATTTGCGCCAACCGGGCACCTCGGTGTAGCGCTTGGGCTTGCGGCAACGACGGGAGATCTGAACACGTTTCGGTTGGTCTATACAATGGTTGCTGAAAACCTGGGCGATGTACCGCTTGCCGACCTGCAACTCGAACAGGATCTTGAAACAGCACTGGTCGGCACGGTTTATCGCGTTGTTCGGGTGACACCGGTGGCACCTTTTGAGGCAAACCCCTTGTTTGATGGGGGGCAGTACCAGCAACTGCTGGCACCGACGGGTGCAACCCTTGGGGTTGGCGAGCGGGCCACCGTGGAAGTTGAGCTTGAGGTGATTCCTGTCGATAATTTTGGTCCTTACGCACTGCAGGGCGCAGGTGCAGGGCATACGCCGTTTGGGACCACTCTGCAAGATGTGAGCACGAGCGGGCTGGATCCCGATCCAAATAACAACGGTGATCCAACGGAGGAAGGGGAAAACGAGCCGGGGGTACTGGCCCTGACAGAACGTCCTGTTATTGGTGTGTCGATGGCAGCACTGCCGGCTAAAGGCAACTTAAAAGGATTTACGAGCCGGTACGTGATCCGCGTAGAAAACCTGGGCGATGTGCCACTGGACGATGTGCGTGTCACGGCCGATCTGGCGCAGACGTTTGCCGGCGCTTCATTTGAAGTGCTCAATACAAGCGCGTTGGGGCCGCTTACCGTAAGTGATACATTTGATGGCACAGAAAACACAGCGCTGCTTGCTGCTAATAATCGCATGGCCCCTGGCGACACGGCCCGTATCTACATGGATCTTTCGGTGTTACCCATTGACGCGGTTGGGCCTTTCTCGCTCTCGGCGCTTGCTTCAGCTACCGGTCCCAATGGAGGCAATACAACCGATGTGTCAGCTGACGGTCTTGTGATTGATGGCAACGGTAACGGGATTCCAAATGAAGCCGCTGAGAACAGTCCAACGATCCTTGATGTCACCGCGGCGCCGGCCATTGGCGTTGCCAAAATCTTGAACGAAGTTGTCGATACTCCTGACGGCTTTGAAGCTTCATTCTCGGTTACACTTCGCAATGTAGGCGACGTGTTGTTGCAAGATGTGCAGATTGCTGACCCGCTAGCTGATGCGTTCCCTGGTGCGACACTTGATGTGCAATACATCGCTGTTGTGGACGGCGATCAGTATACGCCGGCGGCAAATTATGATGGCATTTCGCAACCCAATCTTCTCGAGGACAATCTGCCCGATCTGCCGCCGGGTGAAGACATCGTCCTGACCTATGTAGTACAGGTCACACCCGATCCTTCAGCGCAAAATGATGGCGTGGATGTGTTTACAACACAGGCTACGGCAACGGCCAAAGATCCTGCCGGCAATGTGGTCAACGATTTGTCTAACGACGGAACGGATCCTGATCCGAATGGCAACGGTAATTCAGCAGACGCGGGCGAAGATGCACCTACACTGGTTGATGTGGCATTCCGCCCATCGCTTCGCGTCTATGCGTTTGTGGAAGATATCGCTGGCGATACCACGCGATTTGATGCACTGCTTTCGTTCAAGCTGGAAAACACAGGCGCGGTGAAACTCGACTCGCTCGACTTTGCCTTCAATCTGATGGAGATCTTCCCGGGGGCAGATGTTGCTGTTGAGAGCGTGTGGACAGCATCGGATGCTACATTGCCCGTGAATCAGGCGTACGATGGCATGGGTGACACGCAATTGTTGGTCGAAAACGAAGCTGCATTGGCTGTGGGTGCTTCGGCACGCATCAAGGTGCGCGTAACCGTTACTCCAACGACATCTACAGGGCCGTACAAAGGTGATGTGAGTGTGGCAGGACGGACCAGGCTTGGGCAACTTGTGTATGGGTTTGCGCAATTGCCGCCGTTGCGTATTGCAACGAGCACAGGCGAAGAAGCCGGACTTGAGTCGAATGGCGATTTGGCCTCCCTCGTCTCACAAAGAAATTATCGCACGCAGCACGTAAGCTGGATGCAGGCGCTCAGCAAAACCCGTACGTCCCCTCTATTTCGCGTTGCGGGTGCAGATGCGGTAGATGGTGCCGGCGGATTAAATGCACAGGATGTACTCGACCTTGTGCCCGTGGAAGGGCCAGGAAACTCTGATGGCCTCGTGACCACGCCACAAGACTTGTACGGTATTACCAATGCTACCAGTGTATTGGCTGTAGACTACGTCGATCAAGGAGCGCGGCTTGCTGCACTATTTGCAACCACCTCGCCCGTAGATGAGCTCTACGATCACACCAAAAACATTTGTGACCGCCTCAAAGGCGCTTCACTGGAGTCCGTTTCACTGATTTCGATCAAGGGACATCCTTTTGTGTTATCCGTGCTTGAGCATGACAACGGTGAAGTAGACTATGCCATTAACTTTGTAGGTTACCGACAAGGGAGCAATTACCTGGTTGATAGCCGGTTTGTACGTGATGCATACCATACACAGGCAAGTGTGACCGGTGAGATTCTCAACTTTCAGGTATGGTCTTACAATCCACAGTATACTATTTCGCTGGTTGAAGACATTTTGACCAACATGGAGGCAGTTGGCAGCATCGGGTTTGTGAGCCGTGAAGATGATATCCCGCAGATTCCGGATGTCTATGTACAGCGAGGCAGCTACCAGGCGGGCAGCCTTGTTTTCCAGTTGAAAAAGGATGCCGGCGTTTCTGAGTTTGTTTTCAAAGGCGAAGTTACCAGCACGGAAGGTGGTGAAAAATCTGTTTTTGAGCGCGTAATTCCTGTCTCAAGCAGTACGTCCGATGACGCAGAAGTTGAAGTTGTCCTTCCGTCGGGACTGCTGTTTGATGCCTTGCTTACGGTCACCAATGACGCCAATTCCAATGTCGATCAGATCTACATCGCAGATGGGCCCTGGGGCAAAATTGAAGACGAGCAGGAAGATACCAGCATCGATGTGTTTGAAATCCTCGAACAGCCGGATTACAACCCAAGCGACGGTCGATTTGTGATCGAACGCGGTGTAGCATTGTCCGGCACGGTTGCAGATAGCCTCGTGGTATTCCGGCATTTCCGGCCCGGTGGGCGCGCCATCGACTTGAGTACGTTCAACTACATTAGCTTCACAGCTTCTGGCTCGGGTACAGTACGGCTTCGATTGGAAGAAGCCAATGCGGTTGGCGACTTCTTTACGAAGGATATCGAGTTGGAGGCCACGCCGAAGACGTACAACATTGGGTTTGAGGACTTTTCCAAGCGAAATGGTCAGCCTGGATTCCAGGGGCAATCGACCTCTGCGATTAGCTTTTCTTTTGATGCAGAAGGTAGTGATCCGATGCCGGTTGCATTCCGTGTTGAGGAGATTGCGTTTGGCAAAGGACAGCCAACAAATATTGAATCGGATGGCTTGATACCAGCCGTGTATTCGCTGGATCAGAATTATCCGAATCCGTTCAATCCGTCGACGACCATTGGATTCGGGTTGCCAGAGCCGGCTACAGTTTCTTTGCAGGTATTCGATATGCTGGGCCGGCAGGTAATGAATGCTGTAGATCAGGATTATCCTGCGGGACGCCACAAGGTAGTGCTCGATGCCAGCCGGCTGGCCAGTGGTGCGTACATCTACCGGATGTCAGCAAACGAAGAAGTATTCACGCGCATCATGCACGTTATTAAGTAGGGCGGGGCAAACAAATCATTTGTTTGCTGTTGAAAGTTGCAGGTTACAGGTTGAAGGTTTTTTTGACTTTGGCGATTGCTTATCCCTTATGACCTTTAGCACTTTTAGAAAGACGCTTATTCTTAGCGCTCTGTTAGTGCATAGAGTTTGCCTGGGAGCTTGCGTTCAAGGTGGTCCGCCACCTGTTTTGTAATCGCGCCGACAGCACGGCGATCAATGCCCGTGGTGATGCCCAGCGATTCAAGCAAGTAGACTGTGTCTTCGGTTGCAATGTTGCCCGTAGCGCCTGGAATAAACGGGCAGCCGCCCAGTCCGCCAAGCGACGTGTCGAAGTGGGAGACGCCCTTGCGCAATGCCGCCACAACATTGGCTAGCCCGAGGCCACGTGTGTCATGCAGGTGGAGGACAATGGGAATGTCTTCAGCACAGGCTGTTACAGCTTCAAGCGTCGCAGCCATCAAGTCGGGATTGGCCATACCCGTGGAGTCCGCCAGGGATAACGATTCGATGCCTTCGGATACAAATCGGCGCGTCATTTCAAGAATCAATGCAAGCGGCGTATCACCCGGTGTAGCATAGCCAAAAACACATTGGAATCCCATTTGCGCCTGCATGCCTGCTTCTCTGGCACGTTTCACCATGGTGATAGCCTGTTCAATCGCTTCGTCGCGCGTCATGTTTGCGTTGTCGAGGCTGTGCTGATTGTTGGTGGAAATCGACAGGTCGACATGTGACAGGCCGGCTTTTGCCGCACGCTCCACGCCTCGCGCATTCAGTGCAAGTCCGGTGAACACCGTATCCGTATCTGTTGGCAAACTGGCAACCAGTTCTTCTGCATCCGCCATTTGGGGCACCCACCTGGGGTGGACAAACGAGGTGACCTGAATGCGTTGAACACCGGCTGCCACAAGGCCGCGCAATACGTCTAGTTTTAGCGCCGTAGGAATGGGTTTCGACTCGAACTGAAACCCGTCGCGCATGCCTACTTCGGTGATGGTTACATGGGGTGGATAGCTAGCGGTTTTCATGAGTGCTTGGAGATGACAGGAATGTCTGCAGTCAACTGGCCGGCAGATTTTTTTGTTCTCCTTCCCCATTGATGCTGCATCTTGCACGGTTGTGGGTGACTGGCGTGGATGTCGCGTGTCTGCAACTTGCAATTGGAAATCCGTATGTTAACTCAAGTTGCTACCCTAATCGCAATAACCCGATGAACTGCAGGCTCGCCATGCGTTCCCTTTCTTTTTGTCTCTTGCTTGTCCTGATGGTCTCCGGCATTGCGCCTGTCGCAGCGCAGCAAGCAACTACCTCTGCTACACCGTTGAGTAGCCGGCTAGTGTCGTATCAGATGGACGTTGAGTTAAATCCGGAAGATCGCTCGCTTGCCGGCAAACAGCGCATCACGTGGCGCAATCCCGATGCGGTTCCTGTTGAGGAACTGCAGTTTCATCTCTACCTCAACGCCTTCAAAAACGAACAAAGCACCTTCATGAAGGAGAGTGGTGGAAGCCATCGAGGGTTTAAACCGGAAGATGATGATCCGTGGGGCGGTGTTGTGGTTAATCGGATGGAGATTGTAAGTCGCGGTCTTACGGACGTTACGCCATTGGATGGTACAGCGCCAATCGATCTGACGGAAGCCATCCAGTTTATACAGCCAGATGATGGCAATACCGACGACCAGACCGTGATTGCCGTAGCGTTACCAGAACCCGTTGCTCCGGGTGAGACCCTCACACTCGACGTAGATTTTACCGCACACATGCCGCAGATTTTTGCGCGAACGGGCTGGGAGCGCAAAGCCAATGGAAGTCTGTTCTTTTTGGCCGCCCAATGGTTTCCCAAGCTAGGGGTGTATGAGGTACCCGGGCAGCGCTACGTCCCGGAAGACGCTGCGCAAGGGAAGTGGAGTACGCACCAGTTTCACGCCAATAGCGAGTTTTATGCCGACTTTGGGACGTACGATGTGACCATTACGACGCCGGCTGAATACGAAGTGGGTGCGTCCGGTGTATTGATTGCAGAAGATATAAGCGACGGCAAGCGGACCGTTACTTACAAGGCCGAAGATGTTCACGATTTTGCCTGGACGGCAAGCAGCGACTACCTCGTGTTCGAAGATAGCTGGAATCATGTTAACCTGCGTCTCATGTTACAACCCGAACATCGCGCCCAGGTGAAACGCCATTTTGATGCGGCCAAGGTTAGTCTGGAATATTTTGAGAAATGGGTTGGGCCTTATCCGTATACCACACTCACGCTGGTTGATGGTGTTGGAGGGAGTAACGGGATGGAATACCCGACGTTCATCACGTGTGGCACTGCTTATTTTTTGCCCGCATGGGTGCGTGCCCTTGAGCTGGTGACTATCCATGAATTTGGCCACCAGTATTTTTATGGATTGTTGGCGAGCAACGAGGCAGAAGAGGCCTGGCTTGATGAGGGGCTCACGTCGTATGTCGAAATGCGGATTATGGACGAGGTGTATGGTCCAGGGTCTGTTTTAGATTTTCCGTGGATGAAAGTATCTGACCAGGATGTGCAGCGCCTTTCGTATATCGCCAATAATCCTGAGCGTGGCCCCATCTACAAGCGGTCGTGGGAATACGAGCGCAGGAGTGACTATGGCAAAGCGTCTTATGCAAAGCCGGCCACGGTCTTGAAAACGCTCGAACACTATCTCGGCTGGGATGTGATGCAAGAGATTTTGCAGACGTATTATACCACCTGGCGTTTTCGTCATCCGACCACAAGAGATTTTATTGCAGTTGTTGAGCAGGTCGCCGGCCAGGACCTGGATTGGTTTTTTGACCAGTATATCTACGGCACCGCAGTGGTTGACTACCAGGTGGCTGACATCACAGTGGTACCCAATGAAAACAGTGATGTCGTAGTAAACCAGGTGCACCTGGTGCGCAATGCAGATGGCATTTTTCCACAAGAAATCGAAGTAGTGTTTGATAACGGGGTTGTGGAAAGGTTGGCGTGGGACGGGGCCTCGCTGGAGGAAACCATAACGCTGGAGCGGCCGGCTTCGATTGAGGAAGTCCATCTGGATCCTGAAAACAAAGTGCTTCTGGATATCAACCAGTTGGATAACAGGCTTCGTGTAGATCCGGAAACCAAGTTTGCCAGGCTTAAAGTGGCCAATGTGATTGTGTGGTTACAGCAAGTCTTTAATGTAGCCGGCGTCCTGTTTTAGGTTAATGATTAACCATACGTCTTATGACTGTTTCAACGCGCGAACTGTTTATTGATAGCCTTGGTGCTGGCGCCCGGTTGATCCGCGAGCGAGTAGGTCTGGTTATCTTGTTGTATGCCCTCGATTTGCTTGTTGCCGTGTTATTGGCTGTGCCCGTTTACAACGCCGTCGTCGAGCACGTTGGTATTACAGGGTTTGGTCCTGATTTGATTGAACGATTCGATCTGGTATTATGGCGCGATTTTCTTGACCTGATGACAAACGCGTTGTTCGGCCTGGGCATTCAGTTGCTGTTGGCGATTCCATTGTATTGGATTTGGAAAACAGCGTCACGAATGGGTGTGATTTACGCGCTGCATCAGGGGGCCATTTGGCCTTTTTGGCGTGGGGTTGGGTACTACACGTGGAAAGGCTTGTTGATTGGCTTGTTGTATTTGCCTCTAAAGGCCATTGCTGTGGCCATTGCAGTCATGATTGGCATGGCCTTTTTTAATGTGTGGACGGGTTCGGTGGGTGCCTTTTGGAGCCTCGGTGTGATTATGCCGTTCCTGGTGATCAGTGCGTTTGCAATGGTGGATTTGTTTCAGCGGTATGCGCGGATTGCTGTGGTGGTGCGACACGATTCGGTGTGGCGTGCATTTACCGCCGGCCTCGCCTGGCCTTTTAAGTACGGCGCAGCAAGCTATCTGTATTTGGCATGGTTTGGTATCGTACTGCTGATTTTCGCTGTGACCCAGGGATTAAATGCCGTTCTGCACGTAGGCGTATCTGCTGTGTTGATTGGCTTTATTGTCCAGCAGATCAGTTTGTTCACGCGCGAGGCCGCTGTGGTTGGCTGGATAGGCAGTGAGGTGACTTTATTTGAGCGGACACACATTCACGAACTGCCGCTCATAGCGACTGAAGAGGAGCCTTTTGTGTCGGATACACCACCCGATGCACCGCCGGCATTCGGCGATACCGCGTTTACGTAAACGGATTAAACCAAAAAAGCCGGACATTACGGTGTCCGACTTTTCAGTAGATTCCTGGTTGTACCAATCTCTATACAACCAGGAACCTTCTCCCTGAGGAGAAAAGGTCTTGCAAATCAGGTCAGGCTGAACGCATTACAGATAATAATTCCTGAACTTCATCTTCTTTTGGGATTTTTGTCGATTCAGGACCCAATTCGCGAAAGGCATCCATAAAGAATAGCGCGAGGGCTTCGCGTTCTCCAGCGTTAGCAGCATACGTGTCGAACACCGACATCATTTGCTCCCACATCGTTTCGGCAATTTTTCCTGTTAGGTACAGAGAAAAGAGTACACGAAGTGCTGATTTTCTTGGAGACATGTGTAAACCCACGCGTTGCATAATAAACCTCTCTTAATCGATCATATATAAATATTATTCATTTGTAGAGAAGATGTAGCAAGTATCGGGCCAATTGTGTCTTTTTATAGCTGTTTTATGGAAAAAGTGTAGAATCAGCAGAAAACAGGCCAGTTTAGCCGCTCAATTTGTCACAGAGAAAGGTGTGCCACTTTGGGGAAAGGTGGTAAACTGTACACCGTGTGTACACAACAGCCTTGGTGTGTGGACGGCTAAGAGAGAACAATCTCTTTTCTGAGACGAGCCACGGGAATTCCGAGTTGCTCGCGGTACTTTGTAACCGTGCGGCGAGCAATTTTGAAGCCTTTGCCTTCCAGCATCTGGGCAATTTTCTGATCGGAAAGCGGCTTGTGTTTTTCTTCCTGGCCGATAATGCTTTCGATAATCGCCTTGACCTCTTTGTTGGAAATCTCTTCGCCGCTATCTGTTGTCAGGCCTTCAGAGAAGTAGTACTTGAGTTCATAGACGCCGAACTCGGTTTGTACGTACTTGCCATTAACTACACGGCTAACGGTTGAGATATCCATCAGGATTTTTTCAGCGACATCCTTCAGAATCATCGGTTTGAGATAGCCTTCGCCGAATTTGAAGAACTCTTCCTGGATTTCAACGATGGCGCGCATGACTTTCATCATGGTTTGCCTGCGCTGGTTGATTGAGTTGATGAACCAGCGAGCTGACTCCAGTTTGCCGCGCAAAAATTGGCGCGTCTCGCTGTCGATATCGCTTTTGTTGCTCTCTTTGTTCCGCTTTTTGTCTGCCGAGATTTTGTGCAGCATTTGGCGGTATTGGCGAGAAATGCGAAGTTGTGGTGTGTTGCCGTTGTTGAGGGAGATGTAGAAGTCGCCATCATCGTAGACAACGGTAAAGTCTGGCGTAATGTAGTTCTGTGCAGCGGTGAATTCGCCTTCGCCTGGTTTGGGGTTCAGGCGCTGGATAAGTTCAAACGCTTCTTTGAGCTCGCTTCCGGTAATGTCGAGTTTCTTCATGATGGCATCAAAGTGCTTCATCGTGAACGCCTTGTAGGCTTTTTCGAGCATTCGGATAGCAGGGCTGTAGCCCGGCGTTTCTTCTGGCAGACTGTAAAGCTGTACAAGCAGGCACTCTTTCAGGTCGCGCGAGGCGATACCAACAGGGTCTAGTTGTTGAATGCGCTGCAGGATGCGCTCAACGTCGTCCTCAGTAAGCATGAGGCCGTGGTTGAACATAATGTCGTCGATAATGGACTCGAGTGGCCGGCGCAGGTAGCCGTCTTCGTCGACGGAGCCAATGATTTGCTCGGCAACGAGTAATTCTGTTTCATCCAGGTCGAGGAAAGAAAGCTGATCGCTGAGGTGTTCCGTCATGGACTGGCGTGCCGGCAT
The DNA here is from genome assembly GCA_965263205.1 of Rhodothermales bacterium. GTDB lineage: Bacteria > Bacteroidota > Rhodothermia > Rhodothermales > JAHQVL01 > JBCCIM01. The sequence continues at coordinate 197,206 of CBDHHF010000025.1, read as the reverse complement.
GGGCATTTCGCGGTCGTCCTCTTCGTCACTATGATCTACCTGGGCTTTGTAACCGTAAAGGTCGTCGGAGGAGTTGATAAATTCCTCCCAGTCGTAGTCATCGTCTTTGCTGGGTTCTTCGACGGTTTCAGCGGCTTCTGCAGATTCAGTATCGGTTTCTTTGTTTTCCGTTTCCTCGTTTTCTTCGTTCTTGAGTTCCTCCTCTTCCATGCCTTCTTCGAGCAGGGGATTTGACTCGAGCTCAGCCTTGATGCGCTGTTCCAGTGCAAGCGTAGGCAATTGCAGCAGCTTGATGTATTGAATCTGCTGCGGCGACAGTTTTTGTTGTAGCGATTGCTTCTGGTGAAGATTTAGCATCGATATCTCTCTTATTCTTAGCAGCTATGGTTGCTGCATTCCTAGCGCCTCGCGGCGCTCTTCGCAAGCTAAACGAAATTGTTCATACCATGCTTCGCCATACTTTCTCACAAGCGGTTCGCGAAGAAAATCTAGCAATTGAATGTTATTCTCAGCCCCATTTTTGATGGCTGGTTTACAAAGGGGGATTTGTTCATAATTAAGCGCGTCCACGTCTCCATACCGTTCAGCACGGAGGGGATACAGGTGACACGAAATAGGTTTTCTGAACGAAATCCTGCCTTCGAAATACGCTTTTTCAATTGCACACTTGGCAATTGGTCCGTCGTAAGTCACAAAGACGCATTCTGCGTCATTCACGCAGGTTGTTGCGTATTGCTGGGGTTCTATCTCTTCCCAAACTCCATCTTTTTCAATGACCGCGATGGCTTCGGTACGAAGGTCGTTTCGTACCACGGGGAGTATTTTTTCGAGTTCTTGGCGCTCTTCAGGGGCCAGCGGTGCACCGGAATCTCCCTGAACACAGCAGCCCCCATTGCACGCACCGAGGTGGCAGGCGAAAGGAGCATTGAGCACCTCATCTGTGACCAGAACGTTTCCCACAGCAAACATGATGCCTTAAACGTAAAACTATTGATAGTATTTGTCAATTAACTCTGGCAACAATCTATCATCCAATCCGATTGGGGTTCCCGATATTTCGCAAACTTGCGATTGGATTTGCTGGGTATGTTGCACCAAGAAAGGCATTGAAAACAGGCATTGTTACACAGGAATGTGGCAATACTGTGTCAAACCTCCCCGTTCTAGTCGCTACAGTAACGGCGAATTACGGTGCAGAATTACGGGTGAAAATTTATTATTGATTGCTGATTTTTTTCAATCTTAAAAAATGTGTTAAGGAACATGTGGGGTATGTGTAAAATATGATAGGTGACTGTATTTGTGGATGTGCGTAAGTACTTTCTTATGTACACCGGTGGCGTTTTTGTAATGCAACTTTTGTCGTCCACAAATGGATATCATTCCGTACCTTGGACCAGATTTTAGTCTGCATCATTACGTGCGAGCCAGTAAGTCGCTGGCTGCACCGTAATCAGTTTTTAACTGCATTGGTCGGTCTGATGCATCGCACGTTTTCAAGCACTACACCCTGGCGACTGCCGTCTTTTCATGCAATCCCATCAACGGCCCCTTGAGTCGAAAGACGAAGACCTGGAGAAAATGCTACGGCCATCACGGCTGGACGATTTTGTTGGTCAGGAAAAGATAAAAGAGAACCTGCATGTGTTTGTGACGGCGGCGTTACAGCGAGGCGAGGCGCTTGATCATGTGCTGCTCTCGGGTCCGCCAGGTTTGGGTAAAACGACGCTTGCGTACATCATTGCTGAGGAGATGGGGGCCGGTATTAAGAGTACCAGTGGGCCTGTGATCGACAAGCCTGCAAGCATTGCCGGCATTTTGACAAACCTGAACGAAGGCGACGTTCTTTTTATCGACGAAATCCACCGCCTCAGCCCTATCGTTGAAGAGTATCTGTACTCTGCGATGGAGGACTATAAAATCGATATCATCATCGATGCCGGCCCCAATGCGCGCAGTGTGCAGATAACCTTGCCGCCGTTTACGCTCATTGGTGCAACAACGCGAAAAGGCTTGCTAACAGCACCCATGCGCGCCCGCTTTGGTATCGACTTCCGATACGATTATTACACTGCTGAACTCCTTCAGAAAATTGTAACTCGCTCTGCCGGCATTCTGAATGTGGAAATAGACGAAGACGGGGCCTTCGAAATTGCGCGCCGAAGCCGGGGTACGCCTCGCATTGCCAATCGTCTCCTTCGCCGTACGCGCGATTTTGCCGAGGTGAAAGGCGATGGCCGGATCACGCTGGAAATAGCCGACTTTTCGCTCAATGCCCAGGATGTTGATGAAGAGGGGCTTGATGAAATGGACAAACGCATCTTGCTCTCGATTATCGAGAAGTTTGGTGGCGGCCCCACGGGCCTTTCGAATTTGGCTGTGTCTGTTGGAGAAGATGCGGGTACTATCGAGGAGGTATACGAGCCGTACCTGATTCAGGAGGGTTTTCTGGAAAGAACACCTCGCGGCCGGCTTGCGACACCGCGAGCTTATGAACATTTTAATCGCCTGCATCCCGGGCAAATTGGCGACTTGTTTGAGTAGTCAGGCTTCGGGATCGATGCTGTAGAAATGTGCGGCATTTTTTTCCTGATAAGGAAATATTTGCCGGCTTGCCAAAGGGCTGGTCTTCAAGCTGCAAAAAAGTTTGGATTCGCATGCCTCCATGCATTATTTTCCCGCTGAAGATCTTTACGCACCCTAATCGCTTTTACAGATAGAGGAGGTAGCTCCTATGCCATATGTAGTAACAGAGGCTTGTATCAATTGCAAACACACCGATTGCGTTGAAGTCTGCCCCGTTGATTGTTTTTATGAGGGCCCCAACTTTCTAGTTATTCACCCAGACGAGTGTATTGATTGCAACGCCTGTGTGCCTGTATGTCCTGTAGAGGCCATTTACGCGGAAGACGAGCTGCCTGAGAATCTTGCGCACTACGAGCAATGGAATGCATACCTTGCTGACAAATGGCAGAAGCTTGACAAGAACATTGTTGAGAAACAGGATGCCTTACCTGATGCAGAGGAATGGGCAAGCAAAGAAAAATCTGAAGAGAATATTCTCGATTGGGCTACTGAAGAATAGTAGGTCGCCTGCTTTGCTGGGATGTTGAGACCGCAAGGTGCTTTGGTGCCTTGCGGTTTTTTTATGTCAGAGGTTATCTGGCGATGATCATTCGCTCGGTGCGGGCACCCTGGGTTGTTTCCAGGCGAAGCAGGTACACCCCGTTGGGGAGCGCTGACCCATCAAAGTCGAAGGTGTAGGTGCCGGCTGCCTGCTGGCCGTCCACTATGGTTTGTACCCGACGACCAAGGACATCGTAAACCGAGAGGATAACCTGGTCGCTTGCCGCCAGGGTGTATCCCAGGGTAGTTTGTGAAACAAACGGATCGGGATAGTTCGCGTGGAGCGTCAGGCTGCGCGGGATGTCAAAGCCGCCGTCGACGGTTTCGAGCGTGGAATAGGTAAGTGCCGCTTCGCGTACGCGCCAGAACTCACTGCCGGCCAGTTTACTTTGCGCACCAAAATCGACACGCAACCATACTTGCTTGCCTTTCTGTTCAAGTAAGTCGAAAGTCAGCAACTGTGTGCCCGTTTGTTGCCCTGTTATTGCGCCCTGGCCGCGCATGCTTTCCGGGACGGTCTCCGCATCAGCCAGATTGCCTCGATAGCCATCAGTGGGCTCTAGCACGTTCCAGGTAGTTGCAAAATCGGTTGAAAGTTTCAGGTTGCCACCGTGGTTGGCCAGGAAGCTGTATTCGTGTGTCAGTACCACCTGCAGATTGTCAACATTATCTGGCAGATCGAGTGGCCCCCATACAAGACTGGATACCTCGTCGTGTGTGGCCTGAGCTGAAAGGGTCCACGCTGATTCGTCCTGCTTCCACAAGCCGGATGGGGTAGCGTTGCTGAGCAGGTTGATGCTGTCCATCAGCCTGTATTCAATCGTAAACGGTGAGGCATCTGCATCTGGGAACGTGCGGGTGTTGCCGGCAAAGTCAGATACCCTGACCCGATACGTCAGTACGTCGCCTACGTTGAATGTGCGCGTTGCCGCAAATGGGAAATCACCCGAAAAGGCAAGGCTGCGCGATGTACTCATGGCTAATCTGTAGCTGCCATCAGGAATGCCCGCGTCGTTGAGGAATGCGTAGTCGACAAAGACATCCGCTACGCCCGTGCTATCAAACAATTCTACGTATGGTGTAGGCGGTAGCTGGTCCGCTTCACGGACCGTGTTGGCTTGTGGTAGCAACGTTGCCTGTGGGATGTTTGTGTCGACGGGGCGTTCAATTAGCACGGCAATGTCATCCAATAACCAGCCAGCAAAATCAACAGCTTCTTCAGTATTGCCAACGTCTGAGCCGAAGTCAAACCGGAGCATTACTTCTGATCCCGTTGGCAGCGGCACAACTTCCTGTCGCCATCCAAAGCTGTAGCCTCCGAAGGCCTGCTCGCCTTCGAGTGGGTTTTGCCGGCCCGAGGCAATGGTGCCATTGTAACCGCCATCCGGGGTGAGGGACACCCAGGTTGTGCCGCCATCCACAGAGGCTTTTACATTACCCCCATCCCATAGCTGTGTTGATGCATCGGAATCTGGTGAAGCGCTGCCATCGTGCTCTGTGTCATACCAGTGCCAGAAGACAAGGTAGGCTTCCTGGATGCCAATCAAATTCATGGGGGGCAACGCAAGCGTCGCGTGTGTTGCAGTTGCGCTGTAGGCGGCGTCCGGGGCAGTTGCCCAGACAAAGTCGCCTGAGTGAGCAAAGTTGACACCGAAGGCAGGAGCGGCGCGCGACCAATCATCTGTACCCGAAATGCCTTCTATTTCGGTTTCAAAGTCGTACTGCCTAAAAATGCCTCCTTCGATTACAATATTGAAAACGTAGTAGCCTGTTTCTGGCAACAGTGTTTCATTGCCGGCAACAGAGATGTCACGAGCCAGCAACTGATACGATACCGTGCTGCCGGGCTCCAGTGCCTCAACGCCTACGGGAAACGTGCCACGGTAGGCCCCATCTGAAAATGCCAGTTCAAATGCGTCATCTGCAACGACATTGCCCTGGGTGTCTTGTATCCGGTAGATGGCCTGTACGGCATCGATACCCAGGTTGTCTTCTACTGTGGCGACCAGGGTTGCCGGCCAGTCGACCAGCGTGACGGATGGTTGCTGGACATGCTGGATGCTTGGTGCCAGATTATCTGGACCGATAGAAAAGCTGTAGTTGAGGAAGTCAGAAGCAGGGAGTCGCGAGACTAAGCCCAATTCGTCTTCGACCTCAATGTAGTATGAGATGGTGCTTACTGTTGCCGGCAGCGGCAGGGTTGCGATGTAATTGTCAGCCGTTTCATTTGTGAAGTCGAGCATTTCAGCGTCGCCATCATCCACGGTATAAATCATAGATACTCTGCTGATCGGAGCAGAGATGGCTGTTGCTGATACATTCACCGGAATGCTACCACCCAGTTGTTCAACTGCGGGTAGTTCTTCATGCTGAACAAACGGCCCAAAGGTTGAAATATCAAGCAGGCCTCGTTCACTGAAGACCGTAAGTAACGCGCTGATGTTTGCGCCGGCATGCAGGTCTGCATCGGCCTGCACCATGGCTTCAGCAGCGTCACGAAAAGAGACGGGGTGCATCAGATAGCCGTGCGAAGCAAGGGCAAGACGATCCGTGGTTTCGCGGCCCAGGGCATCATAGACTTCCATCAATGTTGTTGCCCACATAATACCATCCGCGTAGATATTACACTGAAATCCGCCGCCGTCGCAAAACGTGTTTTCTGGATACTTGCCTGTGAAGTTCATCTCGCGGCCTTGCCAAATGGATCCGTCTCCGCTATCCCATTTGAACAGGGAACGCCAGTCATCGCGTGGAACGTTGCTGTCTTCTGCCAGGCTCCTGGCATATGAGGCAGCCCAGTAGTCTGCCCAGCCCTCGTGCAGTGCCTGGCCTTCGCTGCTGTTGAGTAGGCCAGGTGCACTGCCCTGGAGTAAGGCATGACCGTATTCGTGCCAGATTACGTGTGCATCCTCGGCATCATCTACGCCACCCTGGCCAAACGCTATGTAATTTTGTGTAGTGAAATACCGCGAATTGTCTTCGAGGCCCAAGCCGTGTGGGTTGGTGCGAATCGACAAGTTCTGGATATCCCGTCCAATGTTTAGTCCTTGTAGATAGCGTTGGCTTTTATCGATGTGATAGTACACGTTGACGGCTTCAAAAAAATCATTGGCGCGCGTGTATTGGAAGCCATTCGGGGTTGCTTCTGCGGGCGGTGCGTACACACTGGTGCCGCCGGACGTTTCGCCGACAATGTCGACATGTGGTCCTGTCAGGCGGTACATCCCCTGGTTATCTTGCGAAATATCAAATAAATCGACCAGGATGCGCTGTGCATTGATGGCGTCAGCGTCTACATCGTTGTTGTCCAGATAGGGGGTGCCGTAAAATTGCCCGGCTGTTGTGAGTGGATCAGGATCGAATACGAGACCTGTCCCATCGACGCGTCGTACAGATGCATGGTGAACATGAGCATGTTGTGTCGTTGCACCTGACGCTGTAGACGTTGTGATTCCCTTTGCGGGAGACACATGCGTACTGGTATTCTGAATTTGAATGACCGAACCATCAATGGCATTAATGAGCACTTCAAGTTCTACAGCTGGAAATTCGGGCCATGCGACGAGGTGCCAGGCGAGCGCAGGGGTTTCGCCGGGATAAATGACCAATACAGGATCCGCTGTACGCAGGTCATCGGCTTGAAGCAGCGTTGCAATGGTGCTCTTCGCGTCTGTAGTAGAAATACGCGGTTGGGTCGGCAGCGTCGGGAGCTTTGTCGCAACACCATTGAGGACCATGGTTGGCCGATTGGTTGCATCCAGGTTCACCTGGATATAGCGCCCGTGAACGGGTATGTCAGCGTGGTATTGTTGAAGGGTTACGTGCGTACTGTAATCGCCGGCGACAACCCGCTGGACACGGAATTCATCTAGATCGTCCGATAGACCAAACGTGTTCTTTTCATCGGACAGGTAGCGTCTGGCCGCGACTTCGGGTGCTAAGCCTGCCGGCATAGCTGTTTCAATACGATAACGGCTGCGTACAATGCGCGCATCAAGATCCAGAACGTCGTTGCCGGCGCGTGCTGTGTTGAATTGGGCAGAAGGGTCACTGTCAACAAAATAGACGGCTGCATTGGGCAGCAGAATATCAATAGCCTGGCGTGCAGCCGATTTGACCTGGGCATGGGCAATCGAGCTAAACGACAGCAAAAAAGAAATAGACAGCAGAAAAGCTGATAGACGTAGGGCGTTAAACTTCATGGGAAAGTTTTAGTCAGCCCAACAGGTTTGCTTGTACTAGCGCGTTACACCGCGTGTGGCCAGGGTCGGTTGGCGTAAGGCGTTAAGCGAGTTGGGCTGCAGCTTGCTTGAGTTCATCCACGTGGTCGAGCGCTTCCCAAGTGAATTCAGGGCGTCCAAAATGACCGTACGCGGCAGTGGCCTTGAAGTTTGGTTTCAGCAGTTCGAGGCGATTGATAATAGCCGCAGGTCTCAAATCGAAAATTTCTCGGACAATTTGTACCAGGCGTTTATCATCCACAACTCCTGTACCATAAGTATTAACGTCAATAGATACGGGTTCCGCGACACCAATTGCGTAAGCAACCTGGACAAGAACTTCGTCTGCCAGGTCGGCACCCACAATGTTTTTAGCCACGTGCCGTGCAGCATAGGCTGCTGATCTATCAACTTTAGACGCGTCTTTACCGCTAAATGCACCGCCACCATGCGCACCGCGTCCGCCATAGGTATCGACAATAATCTTGCGGCCTGTAAGTCCTGTGTCGCCATGTGGGCCACCAATCACAAACCGGCCGGTTGGGTTGACGTGCAAAATGAGATTGTCATCCACCAGATGATTCGGTACAACGCGCGGGATCAGGATGCTGCGAACGTCATCTTCGATTTTCTGCAGACTAACTTCTTCATCGTGCTGTGTGGAAACAACAACGGTATGGATACGCTTCGGCGTTCGGCGGTCATCTTCATATTCAATGGTGACCTGGCTTTTGGAATCCGGGCGCAAATACGGCATTTCGTCTGTTTGCTTGCGGATACGAGCCAGTTCGTGCAGCAACTGATGGGAGAGCATCAGCGTCATGGGCATCAATTCAGGTGTTTCTTTGCTGGCGTAACCGAACATCATGCCCTGGTCGCCAGCCCCCTGTTCTGCATGCAGCCCCTCGCCAGCGCTCACACCCTGGCTAATATCTGCACTTTGCTCGTGGATGCTGTTTAGCACGCCGCAAGAGTCTGCATCAAAACTGAGACGCGGATCGGTGTACCCGATATCGCGAATCACCTGCCGGGCAACCTGCTGCAAGTCGGCAAATGTTTTGGTTGTAACTTCACCAGATAGAATCACAAGGCCTGTTGTGACGAGTGTTTCAACGGCTACGCGGCTGTGTGGATCATCTTTTAGCAAGGTGTCCAGAATGGCATCTGAAATTTGATCTGAAACCTTGTCGGGATGTCCTTCTGATACAGACTCTGACGTAAATAGGTAGGCCATAAGGTAATTCTATATGAGATTAGTAAGATTACTGCTGCAGGAGGGGTACAACGCCAGAAGGGCCAGATAGGTTTGTTCTGTCGTTGTTTATTAAACGTTCTCGTTACACAGTATAACGTTGCGGGTATGATATTAAAATTGCGCGCCCCATTCTACTGAAAAGGGTAGATTCCGCTTAAATTCTATTTCGGCAATTAGAGGCTGTCCATTAACAGGTATGTGCCGGCGGTAGGTATAAAAGCCTATTCAGGTACGTTTTTGTGAAGAAACTTATACTGCCGTACGCTATAAAACCCGCCTGTTTTTCGCTCTTGAAACGTGCGTATTGCTTCTGCCGGGTGCCTGCTTTAATTTAGGCGTGCTCTTGGGAACCCGGTTGCGTATAACCACTAGCTATTTCATGAGCTGGCCTCGAGATGATCAGTCTCAGGTCTATTATTTTTTTAACCACAAGCGAACTTGTTATTATGGCAGATATCCAAGCCAAAGTCACAGAAATTATCGTTGATAAACTTGGTGTAGAAGAAGAAGACGTAAAGCTCGAGGCATCATTTACCAACGACCTTGGCGCTGACTCTCTTGACACGGTTGAGATGATCATGGAATTCGAAAAAGAATTCGACGTGACCATTCCCGATGAGGATGCCGAGAAAATTTCTACCGTGGGTGATGCAATCAGCTACCTCAAAGAGAACGTAGGCTAAGTAGCCATCCACTGCGTTTTATTTTGAGTTCGACTGTAGCTCACCACCCACTATATGCTACAGTCTCAACACCATTAAGATTGTAATTTACTCAGCAGGAATATGCAAAACGGCTTGCGCAGAGTAGTTGTAACAGGCATGGGGGCCCTCACCCCGATTGGTAATTCAGTTGATGATTTTTGGGACGGATTGATGAACGGGGTAAGTGGTTGTGATGCCATTACCCTGTTTGACAACGAGGCCTATAGCACCAAGTTTGCCTGTGAATTAAAGGGGTTTGATCCCCTCGATTACCTCGACAGGAAGGCTGCCCGCCGGCAGGACCGGTTTACGCAGTTTGCCGTAGTGGCTTGCGACCAGGCGGTTAAAGACGCTGGTATCGACCCGGAAAAGCTTACTACTGAAGAAAAAGACCGTACTGCGGTGATCTTTGGTAGCGGCATTGGGGGTATTCAGACGTTTCAGGAACAGTCGGATATTCACAAAGACAACGGTCCGCGTCGCCTCTCTCCGTTTTTTATTCCCATGTTGATCCCTGACATCGCGACGGGACACATTTCCATCCGCTATGGCTTCAGAGGGCCGAACTACTGCATTGTGTCTGCCTGTGCTACGGGCAATCACAACATTGGTGATGCCTGCATGCTCATTCAGCGCGGTATGATCGATGCTGCACTCTGTGGTGGTGCAGAAGCTCCGATTACACAGCTGGGAGTAGGTGGATTTGGTGCCATGAAGGCGTTGTCCAAACGCAACGATAGTCCCCAAACCGCGAGCCGGCCTTTTGATGCAACCCGGGATGGGTTTGTCATTGGTGAGGGCGCCGGTGCGCTTTACATTGAGGAGTTGGAGCACGCCAAGAAGCGTGGCGCCAGGATCTATGCAGAAATATTGGGCATTGGCATGTCAGGTGATGCTTATCACCTGACTGCCCCCGATCCCAATGGGAATGGCGCGCGCATCGCGATGCAGTCTGTTCTGCGGGACGCAAATTTAAAGCTGGAAGATATCGACTACCTCAACATGCATGGTACGTCGACGCCACTTGGCGATATTGCTGAGACACAGGCCATCAAAGAAGTATTTGGTGACCACGCATACCAGCTGAACGTGTCTTCAACCAAGAGCATGACAGGGCATTTGCTTGGTGCTGCAGGCGCTGTCGAGGCCATCGCGGTGATCAAGTCTACAATGCACGATATTGTGCCGCCAACCATTAATTTTGTTCATCCTGATGAGCAGTGTGATTTGAACTATACGTTCAACAAGCCTCAGGAAAGAACGGTTGATGTGGCCATCAGTAATGCTTTCGGCTTCGGGGGGCACAATACGTCGGTTGCATTCAAGAAGTATGTAGCCTAGGCAGGTCTTGTGGCGCGATTATAGACCCACTATCTGAATATTATTTCCTGCACAACATTAGCGCCGGCTTTTTCGTTTAAGCGTTGAAGCCATGCCCGGCGCTGAAGATGTAACTCCTGTCGCCAGACGGACGAGGAAACTTTGACAATGAGTTTTCTGCGTTCAATCCAGACAGAAGCGGTTACCTCATTGATTGTCGGTCCGGCTATCTGGTACCAGGTTTCGATGGCGGTTGCCTCGTCCAGTTTACGCTTTATACCCAACTGGTCTATCAGGCCACCCATCGCTTCACCCAGGGACTTGAATCCGCTGTCAGACATGATACCCTCTTTGCGTCCTCAATAATTTATGTTCAGCGTGCGGGACTATACGTCCCATTGCGGCAGTGCGCTATTCAGACAGGTTATGAATCCTTTCGTTTCAATGTACAAAAATAGTTTTTCCCGTCGCACGCTTTCTCTCTGTTTTTTTCTGGCTGCGCTGTTGCCTTCCGCTGTAGTTGCGCAAGATACCGTACAGGTGAACATTGCTACGGCCATTGAACGCGCCGTTACGGTGAGTCCGGAAGTGGGCGACGTTGCCGCTGGTCGTGATTTTGCCGAAGCCCGCTGGCAGTTTGCACGCGCCAACCAGTTTTTGCCAGAGTTGTCGCTCAATACGGCCCATTCGTTTGCACCAGGCCTGAAAGGCATCGGCGATACGCCAACGGATCAACTCTATCTCAACCCGGATGTCCGGAATGACTGGGATAACTTGAGTCCGTTCAGCAGCATTGAGGGTGAGGCAATACAGCCCATCTATACCTGGGGTGAGATTTCGCAAAGCATCCGGGCTGCACGGTACGGGGTAGATCTGGAAGCCGGCGCCGTGCGCTCCAAAGAAGATGAGATAGCGCTACGCACAGGTGAACTGTACACCAGCTTACTCCTGACTGAAGAGCTCTATCGACTGACCGATCGCATCGGTGATGTACTCGACCAGGCGAAAGGCGAAATTCAGCGATTGCTGGACGAAGGCGATGAAGGGGTGGATGATGCCGACCTGTTCCAGGTACAAATTTCCGAGCAAGAGTTTTTTCGTCGCGTTGTGGAGGTGGATCAACAGCGAGAAACGGCACGCATGGCCATGCGCCGGCAACTGGTGCTGCCCGATGATGTTGTGCTTGTGCCCGAGCAAGTGGTGTTAGAGCCCCTTGCGTTTACGCTGGATTCGCTGGACACGTATTTTGCAATCGCCATGGATAACCGGGCAGAGCTTATGCAGGCACGGGCCGGCCTCGAAGCACGGGCTTCCCTGGTTAATGTGGCCAAATCGGATTATTACCCAAAGCTCTTCTTTGGTGTGAACGGAGGCATCAGGCTTGCTGACGGTCGATTCAGACAGCCAAGCCCGTACGTTGGCGATGCGTTTAGAGGTCGAACGTTTCAGGCCGGCGTTGGGATACAGCAAAGTTTAAACTTTACCCAAACACGCGCCAAGGTCGAACAGGCGCGTGCAGAAATGGATCAGGCCCGGTACCAGGGCGAAGCCGCCGAATTGCTGATTTTATTTGAGGTAGAAGAAGCCTACAGAAATTTCATAGTTGAGCAAGCAGCGCTTGAGGCCCAGAAAGAATCTTTACGCTTAAGTCGGGAGTGGCTGCTTACCGAAAGCAATAATTTTGAATTCGATCTAGGCGATACCGAGAACCTGGTGCGGGCCGTACAGGCCAGCCTGCAATTAGAAGCTACTTACTTTGAAGCAGTGCAGCGGCACAACGTCTCCATACTCAGATTGCTGGATGCTTGTGGTGTTTTAACCCGGCAAGCACTAGCTGGCACGTTCGTTGAATAAATTATACGGAAGGAGTGATAAAGGCCGGTTTTGGGCCTATTCATTCAGATTTTTTCGCCACGAACAAAAAAGTTGAATATAAAATGTCTGCTATTGTGAACAAACTGTTTGCTTTTCTTGTCGCCACATTGATATTTGGTACAGTCTTCACGACACCAGCTGCGCATGCACAACAGCCGCATGCTGATGTGATTATGAAGATGCTTAAGGACCGTGACGCACAAATCAAGTCCTTGCTTGGCGATGAAACCGAGTTTTCTGACGCGCAGCGGGACGAGTTGAAAAACCTGATTAATGGCGCGATCGATTTTGAAAAAATGGGCCAGGATGCCCTCGGAAATCAGTGGGAGAAGATTAACGAGGAGCAGCGCGCTGAATTTGTCAAAGTTTTTAGCGAAATTGTCCGTGGGCGTTCGCTTGCTGATCTGGAGATCTATCGCCTGGACGTTGCCTACGACGATGTAAAGGTTGAAGGCGAATCCGCCCGTGTATTTACTACAACAGTATATAAAGATCAGCCAATGAAGGTTGAGTATGCCATGGGGCTGCGCGACAATGATTGGCGAGTTGACGACATAATACTAGATGGTGTAAGCACGACTGACGGATATGCGCGTTCGTTTCAGACGTATGTCCGCAAGCGTGGTTTTGACGCGTTAATGACCAATCTTCACAAACGATTGGCAAAAATTAACGGCACCAGCTAGGTTAAGCGGCAGTTGTTGTCCCGTTTTGTGAGAACCAGAACAGGGGCACGGCGTACGTGTTGGTCTGTGGACCACATGGCCCTAGCTAAAGAATCTGATGTCCGTTATTGAAGAAGGGTACGTTTTTCATACATATGGACCCGATCGGTATGTGCGAGATGCCGTTGCTTCGGTATTAACCCTGCGGCGGCACGACGCCGACCGGCCGGTTGCCCTCTATTGTCCGCCACAACACCTCGAGGCGTTGCGCGCGTACAATCTGGATACGCTTTTTCAATACGTAGAGGAGTTGCCTGAAGATCATCGCTCGATTATTGGGTTCAAGCATCACTTGCACAAGTTTGCGCCATTCGAGCGTTCGCTGTATGTTGATTCTGACATGGTCTGGTGCCGCAACCCGGATCCGCTTTGGGTTCAATTGTCCGCATTCCCCTTTACCGCCACAGGCCTTGAGCGTTCAGATTTCTTCTTTGGCGGTCCCAAGGGAGCAGCCGTGGTTTTTGATTATTTGTTTGATCGCCGGCGCCGAACCATGCGCCGCTTTGGATTGAGCAATTTGCCGCGGGTACAGGCCGGCATGATTTACAGCCAGGATCGGGAAACCACAAAGGCGGTATGTGAGCAGGCTTCATCGTTTCTCTCTCGCCGCGCCGAAACCCATTTTCGCAGCCGGCTCAACGAAGGCCGTACAGAAGAGTCGTGCGAGTGGAGCCTGGCCATGGCCATGAGTAAGCTGCACTTACATGTTTTCCCGTGGTTCCAGGGCTTCAATAGCCCACAGGTAGACTTTATCGAGGGGCTGACGCAGTACGATCCCGAATTTGAAGACGTCACCTGTCGCTATTACACGGATCGGTTTGTGTATATGCTTCGGGGTCTCACAAACAGCACGCTGCGGTCTGCCCTTATCCAGTTCTTTTCGATGTTTCCTGGTCGGGGGGATTACCTGGAGGTTACACCTTTTGTGCTTCACTTCGGTTGGTTACACCACAAGCAGCCATTCCGCGATTACTCTGCGCGCACCTGGGAAAAGCTGACCGCTTCTGCATCAGAACCCGCCTCAACGCGTAAATCGCCACTCTCGCTACAAGCAGAATAATTTGATGTGACTAAGAAGTGCGGTTGGATGTAACCGATGCTTCCAGTTCAGCCCCTACAAAAGCCATCGCAGCATCTACGTCATCAACGACCGTGAATAGCTGTGGGAATGTGGATTTAACAAATCGTTTCTCGAGGTACTCGCTCAGCAGTGCAAGTAGCGAATCGTAAAAACCTGCTGTGTTGACGATTACCATAGGGGCATTGTGATAACCCAATTGCTTGAGCGTCAACGTTTCCATCAGTTCCTCGAGTGTGCCGATGCCGCCGGCTAACGTGATGAAAGCCTGCGACTTCTCAAACATCAGTGCTTTTCGTTCACGAAGTGAGGTGGTCACTACAAGCTCGTCGGCAATATCATATGCAACGCCTTCGCGATTTTTTAGCGCTCGCGGGATTACGCCATAAACAAAGCCGTCGTGCTCGTGTACTGCTTTGGCGATAACGCCCATCATGCCGACATTGCCGCCGCCGTACACAAGGCCATAGCGTTCAGCAGCCATCAGTTGACCGAGGCGCCTGGCTTCAGCGTAGTAAATGTCGTCCAGTTCGTTGCTAGAAGAGCAATAAACGCAAATATTATTTTTGATCATGTAGCTGGGAGCTTGTCCCGAAAAGCATACGTGGCATAGGTGTTCTCTGCTGCAGCGAACCATCGATATGATTGCTCGCGAAATTCTTTGAACGCAGTAAAGACCTTGTTATACGAAGCATCGGATGCCGCCTGGCTTTCCATAATTTCGAACGCATGCTTCTCAGCTGCAGCCATCATGTCGTTCGGGAAGGGCCGGACCTGAACGCCTTCTGCGAGTAACCGGGCAAAGGCCGGCGGATTCTTCGCGTCGTAACTGGTTTGCATAGCCGTTGAAGCAGCAGTTGATGCAGTCGTCACGGCTTCCTGGTACACCTTGGGCAGTTTGTCCCACTCATCTTGATTGATGTAGAACGTAAGCGCCGGGCCTGGCTCCCACCAACCCGGGTAGTAGTAGAAGCGAGCAACTTTATAAAAGCCGAGCTTCTCATCATCGTAAGGGCCTACCCACTCAGCTGCATCAATGGCGCCGCGCTCAAGGGCAGGAAACACTTCACCGCCGGCAATTTGCTCTACCCCAACGCCAAGCCGATCCATTACTTCCCCACCAAGGCCGGGGATACGCATTTTTAATCCAGGCAAATCTGCCAAACTGTTAATTTCTTTTCTAAACCAACCGCCCATTTGCGTGCCGGTATTGCCACCCGGGAAATTGATGACGTTGAAATCGCTGAACAACTCGCGCATGAGTTCCAGGCCGCCGCCATGGTACATCCAGGCATTTTGCTGGCGTGCAGTGAGGCCAAACGGCACACTGCAGTCGAATGGTAGCGCGGGATTTTTCCCTTTGAAATAATAGCTTGCCGCGTGCCCCATCTGTACGGTCCCTTTTTGTACCGATTCAAGCACCTGGTCGTAGGGGACAATTTCGCCGGCAGGATAGACGCGGATGTCAAAGCGTCCATCGGTCAGCGCATGGACACGCTGGGAAAAAACTTCAGCAGCCCCAAAAATGGTGTCGAGTGAGCGCGGGAAGCTGGAGATGAGTCGCCAGCGCAGATTAGGTTGTGTAATGATTGCAGGGGCGCCGGCGCTTCCTGTGGATTCATTGCTGCATCCTGCTACGAGTCCGCCTGCAGTAACAGCAAGGGCTGATTTCTTAATAAACTTTCGTCTTTCCATCGTACAAAGGGTGGGATGTGCTTCCTGTCAGATCACGCGATCTCGTCTCTGTAGCCTCGTCCTCACAATCCCTGCGTATTGATCAAATCAGAAAGCCGGATCAATTTCTGAAAAGTCGTCAATTAAAAATAAAAAACAAAGCCTGACGACAGAATGTGTGGCGCTATCTCGACAATTCCAGCATTGAATTCAATCATGACATCAACATGATCACGCACGCTGTAGGATAGACCGATGAACGTCCAAATAGGAAGATCAGGATCATCGTCCAGAATCAGGTCGGTATCGAGGCCGCCATATAGATCTAACATGTCGTTGAGTTCGACGGATAAATTAAAGGTGACATCTACCGCTGGATCATTAACGTAGTGGCCTCCAAGTGAAAATGTGAAGGCCGGCGATCGGCGCCGCATGGTCCATTCTAAGTTGCCGCCAATGTAGTTGTCAGCTTCGAAGAAGCCTGCGCGTACGCGTACATTGGTGTTGTTGCCAAGGCCATACAGGCCGTAGAGAAATAGGCCGATGTCGTTCGTGCCTCCATCCATGTAAACCGCAGGCGAAGCACTCAGCGCAAAATCTCCCCGGGCAATTGTAGATGCTTTTTTCACTACCTGACCATAACCTTCCAAAGGGAGGGCAAGGCCTATCAACAAAAATAAATAAGCCAGATATTTTGACATGTGAAACGAAATGGTTTCTGTTTCCAGTTGCGGCCTGAAAGGAAATGCAACCAGGCACAATCGCTATAAAATCATTGAATTATGTGCAACTGGACTGTTTACGACAACAGCTTTTTTTGTGATACGTTCCGTTTTTGAGCAATATTCGTCGCGTTTAGGCCGTTAGGATAATACTTCTTTGGGAAGTGCGTATGAATACTTTGATGCGAAAGATCTGCGCCATTCTGCTTCTCTTTAGAACACATCATCTGGAAAATACATTTCTCCCCGGCCCCGATATTCACGCTTAACATGATCGGTGCAAAACATGAAACCAACTAGAATTCTTCTGGCAGGTCTGGGACTTATTGTGGCTGCCTACGGCGTTTGGAGCGCCTTCGACAGCTGGTCTGCAACAACACGTTACGATCCAATAGTCACTCCACTGGCTCCGGCAACGCTGCCTGATGAGCCCCCCGCAGAAACGCCGGCGGTGACACCTGAGCCTGTCGTTTTAATTCATCCAGACGAAGACATCAAGCCTATCCCTACGTTTGTGGAGCGCGGTCTTGCATGGCTCGTCGCAGCCCAGTTTGATAATGGCGGCTGGGGTGCCGGTGCGCACGCCCGGCAGGATATTCTCGATCCTCGTGAAGTACAGGTAGATCCTGCAACAACGGCGTTTTCTGCCATGGCATTGCTACGTGCTGGTAACACGCTTGATGAAGGCCGCTATAGTAAGAACCTGGAAAAAGCCCTCCT
Organism: Rhodothermales bacterium; assembly: GCA_965263205.1. Lineage (GTDB taxonomy): Bacteria > Bacteroidota > Rhodothermia > Rhodothermales > JAHQVL01 > JBCCIM01. Next base: position 179,787 of record CBDHHF010000025.1, on the reverse strand, counting down.
TTATATGGTTGAGCTAGTAGAGGCACACCCCAAAGATGGGCCAAACATTACTTCGATTTCAGGAACGCAGCCGCAAGCCAAGCTTGGCCAAAATATCGATGTCTCAATGGCGGCGCAGCTGTTTACGCGGGTATTGCCCACGCTGGATGGCCGGCCCGCGCTCGAAAACCGCGTGCGTGCTGTCTTAAAAACGTGTTTGGACAAGCTTGCACACACGCAGAGCGCAGATGGCAGTTGGAACGATCGAGGCGGTTGGGCCGCCGTGTTGCAGTCGGCGATGGCAAACAACGCGTTAGAATTTGCGGATGAAGCGGGCGTTGCCGTCGACAAAGAAGTATTAGAGCGATCTCGGGAGTACCAGAAAAGCAACGTGGATGCAGAGACGGGCGCTGTGCGAACAGAAAGTGCAGCGGGTATTTCGCTGTACACAATTACGAGTAATCAGCGCGCTACCGCAAAAGAAGCCCGCAAAGCAAAAGATCTGATTGAACGAGGCAAGCGCGACGGCCGTCTGGATGCAGACGTTGCGATGAGTCCGCAGGTCCTTGAGCAGTTGGGGGTGGCATCAGAAGAAGCGAAAAAGCTTGGTGCAGCCTACGAACAAAACAAGGCTACGCGGCAAATGCTCAAAGATGACGAGGTGCTCAAAGGCTTTGGTAACAACGGTGGAGAAGAATTTCTGAGTCACATGATGACAAGCGAATCCCTGGTGGTTACTGGCGGTGAAGATTGGGAAATGTGGTATGCGCGTTTGCATAACTTGCTCGCTAGCATTCAGAACGAAGATGGCAGTTGGTCGGGACATCACTGTATCACGAGCCCGGTTTTTTGTACGACGGCTGTGATCATGGCAATGCTTGCCGATCGTGATCGCGAATTGTTATTGAGTCAGGCGGACTAAACGTGGCTACTGTGAAAAAAACAGGCGTTTGGGGAGGAGTTGCTTTGCTGCTCCTCCCCATTTTATTACTGCGTTGTAACGCGCCTGATCGCCCTGCTTTGTTTCCCGAGGTGGAAGACGCGATTGTGTTGAAACAACGTGCTGCGGATTATTTGTGGTCGCAGCAGGCGGCTGATGGCGGCTGGCATAGCACCACGCATGGATTGTTGAAAGGTGGCGATGCCTACACGCCCTATATCCTGTTTCATCTGCTTGAAGCAGCGCCGGCTGATGTTCGCAAGCGCCGTGCTGAGGTGGGGGACGCGTTAGCGTTTATTCGCCAGCGCACCAACGCCAACGGGGCGTTAGGTTTTTCAAATCCGTTGATCCTCGAATACCCAAACTATGCAACAGCATATGGCGTGCGCGCTCTCGCGCGTTATGGTGGAAAAGAAGATGCAGCACGAATCGAAACGATGCGTGTTTACTTACGCAATCAGCAGTTTGGGGCCCTGCGCGGATTACGGGAGGAGGATCCGGCGTATGGCGGTTGGGGATTCGGGGAGGAAGGTTTACCAGACGGACATGCCGGCCATGTCGATTTATCCCATACGCGGCGTGTGTTGCAGGCACTCGATCAGGTTGGGGGCTCCTATGAAAAAGAGGCGGCCGGCGTCTTTCTTGCACACCTGCAAAATCGCCAGTTAATCGACACGCCGCACGCGGACCTTTACGATGGTGGATTTCATTATGCGCCTGTCTTTCTCGCGAATAAAGGCGCTATCACAACGGTAGAAGACTTTACGGTATTTCACAGCTATGCTACGGCGACGTGTGATGGGCTGCTTGCACTTAATGCGCTGGGTGTTGCGCGTGAGGCGCCGGCTATACGGGATGGGTTGGCCTGGCTGGCCCGCAACGATTCGTTGACGTTTCCTCAGGGAATTCCACGCGACACACCCGCTTCCTGGGACCGCGTCATGTTTTACTATCATATCGCCGTTCGTGCTGAGGTGTACGCGCACTATGGGTGGCCCTCAGGCAAGCGACAGGCGTTGTACTCATTACTCGCTGAAAACGTGCGTACTGACGGTGCTTACCTAAATCCCGCTGGTGCACCTAACAAAGAAAACGATCCGCTGCTTGCAACCACGATGGCTTTGATCGCGCTACACCATCTCACTACAGCAGGGTAGCCGGCGAGGCACCGCAGTGCTTTACAGGATATCGACCAGCTTGATTTCGAAGGTGAGGTCTTGGCCGGCAAGTGCGTGGTTGGCGTCGAGTGTAACCGCGTCGTCCGAAACACCGCTGATTTTAACGACCAGTGGGTGTCCGTCGGGCTGTGTAAGTTGCAACTGTTGGCCTACTTGAGGATCGATGTGTGCCGGGAATTCTGAACGACCTACGTTGATAATCAGATCTTCACGAACAACTCCGTATGCGTTGGCTGCTTCGATATGAATGGTTTTGGAGTCACCCACTTCCATGTCCAGGACAGCAGCTTCGAAGTCTGGTATCAGCATGCCACTGCCAACCGTAAACTGCAGCGGATCATCTTCTTTTGACTGGTCGAAAATTGAGCCGTCTTTGAGTTCACCGCGATAGTGGACAAGAACTGTATCACCACTTTTTGCAGCCGCCATGTTGCTACCTGTATTTGTATTCAATTGAACGAAAAGAGAAAAGCTTGTTGTCTGAAGAGGTCATTCATCTGATCACCTTCAGGCAACAAGCTTTTGACGGTTTCGAGACAGCAAATTAAGCTATATTGGGCCCTATACTGCGGCCTGTCGTGAAAGGTCCCTGCCCAGGAATTCCTCGCCAGCCTGCCTTATATTAACCGCGCAACCCAAACGAAGGAGTGTATATGGCAACGCAAATCCCGGTATTCGACGGTCACAACGACACCTTGCTCAATTTGCTCGAAGCGCACCGGGGACAGGGGCGGTCCTTTTTTGAATCTTCCGACATCGGGCATATTGATTTGCCGCGTGCGCGAGAAGGCGGACTGGTCGGCGGATTTTTTGCCATGTTCACGCCGCCTCCGGGGGTTGGAAAGAAGCCGCAACCTGGAAGTGATCCGGCGTTGCTTGCAGCGTATCTGGAAAAAGCACGCCAACCGGTTGATCCATCGCACGCGATGGCAAAGACGTTTGGGATGGCGCGCATCATGTACGAAATCGAAGTAGCCTCGGCGGGGCAGGCCGCGGTGGTGCGTACGCTTGACGATCTGCACGGTGCCCTGGATGCTGGCACGTTGGCAATGATCTTTCACATCGAAGGTGCTGAGCCCATCGATGCAGGGTTGGATGCGTTGTACGTACTACACGCAGCCGGCTTACGGTCGTTGGGGCTTGTCTGGAGCCGGCCCAATGTGTTTGCCACAGGTGTGCCGTTTGATTTTCCGGGTAGCCCCGATCAGGGCGACGGCCTGACGGAAGCCGGCGTGGCGCTCGTTAAAGCTTGCAATACGCTTGGCATTATGATCGATATGTCCCATCTAAATGAAAAAGGATTTTGGGATGTCGAGCGCTACAGCACGCACCCGCTGGTAGCGACGCATTCGTGTGTACACGCCCTGTGCCCTTCACCGCGGAATCTTACCGACAAACAACTCGATGCCGTAGCAGCTTCGGGGGGCGTGGTTGGGGTGAACTATCACGTTGGTTTTTTGCGGGAAGACGGGCAGCAAAATCCCGATACGCCCCTGGACGATTTGGTGCGGCACATCGATTACATGGTGCAACGCATGGGCATCGACCATGTCGCGCTGGGATCTGATTTTGACGGTGCAATTGTGCCGAATGAAATGGGTGATGTCACGGGGTTGCCGCTGTTGATCGAGCGGTTGCGTACGCTTGGGTATGGAGATGACGCACTTCGCAAAATTGGCACTGAAAATTGGATGCGTATCCTTGCTGCCACCTGGCCGGCGTGATCGCTTCTAGGTACGCGGGTTCGTCGCTAAGTGCAGTATTTTCATGTAGATATGCGCGAAGTGAAGTGGCGTGTCTGGATATTGGAACCTTCCTTTGCCATAGACGGTAGTAGCGCCAAATTTCTAAAACAGAGATCCATTAGCACTTCCCCGGATTCTGTTCATTAAGCCACTCGGGCTTCTACTCAAATATCTCGTTTCGTTACCCTTTCCCCTCGGCAACCCCGTTCGCCGGAGACACACCTCTCAGTATCATACACTTCTCAGATGAACCCAACGATAGAAGTCGCTTCGTCGAAGACCCCGGCGAAGTGGGATCCTGGCTTTAAGCTGGTATCGCGCCCCAGTACCTTTGCTGTATCCGATGTTTCCCTGGTTGCGCGACTCATAGGTTTTACCGATTCCTACTGGCCGCAAGACAAAAAGCAGCCCCTGGATGCCGACCTTGCGCGTGAAGGCAATGGGCTTCGTAGCTTGCTCAATACGTTACAGGAGGCAACTGGCATCGATATCTGCCAGCTTGATCCTACGTTGCTACTACGCCGTCTGGCGTGGCGCATGCGGCTCAATGGCGTTGATGATTTGGCAACCTACGAGACCGTACTTTCGCACAACCCGGCTGAGTTGCCGGCACTTCGCCGCAGCCTGTTGATCCGTGTGACCGATTTTTTCAGGGATCCCAACGTGTACTTTGAATTGGAGCGCACGGTATTGCCGGCTCTATTGAAGGCGCCGACGGCCCGTGGGGGCGATGAGCCCGGTATACGTGTTCTTGTTACTGGCTGTGGTACAGGCGAAGAGGCTTATTCGTTAGCGATGCTGATTGAGGCGATGATGAAACGCAATCGTCACCGTGTGCCTGTTCGTATTTTGGGGAATGATGAGGACAAAAATGCCCTCAACCAGGCACGCCGTGGCTACTATCCGCATCTTGTAACGGCAGATCTTTCTCCGTTCTGTCTGGATCATTTTTTCGAGGCAACCCGCGACGGGTATCGGGTGAATGAGAAAATAAGAGGACATGTACGGTTTGTGCATAATGAAACGGATGACGCTACTGCGTTTTCCGATCTCGACCTCCTGGTGTGCAGGAATCCGCTACTCTTCAGAAACACTGATATTCAACACAAACTGATTCAGGCGTTTTATAGCCGGCTGCGTCCCGGCGGTTGTCTGGTGCTTGAGCCAACGGTTCGCTCGGAGAAACTCGAAACGCTTTTTGAAGAGGTTGATGGGCAGCACGGGTTGTATCGCCGGCGTGACAACGCGTTGGCCCAAACGGCTCGTGCTGTCGCTCGTCCCGAGGAAGTGGCAATAACGCCAGCAACGGTACAACAGATGCCTCTAACGCGGTATCTGGAAGAAGAATTGTTCGAGACCAAAGAACGGTTACGGCTTACGATTCAGGAATACGAGACCACGCACGACGAACTTGTAGACCAAAATCATAAACTTCAGACAGCGCTGCGGCATGCAGTACTCGAAAAAGAGCAGATGCAGGCTGAGTTTGCGGCGTTCAAGGATATGGAAGCCGGCATCATGCGTGCCAACAAGGACCTCAAAAACCAGAGTGAGCGATTGCAGCACGCGTATGCTCACCTGGAAGGCATCATTGCACACAGCGGGATCGGGTTTGTGCTGTTGAATGAGCAGTGTGCTGTCGAAATGTTTACACCTGGCGCCGGTAGCCTGTTGAACCTCACCCGTTCCGACATTGGCCGGCCTATTTCAAGTGTTGCATCGCCGTTCCATTGGGATTTCCCAAAGGCTGTTGCTTCAGTCGTTCGATCGCAAACGGCCATTGAGCGCAAGGCGTACAGCACCAACGATCGGTGGTATAAAATCCGCGTCCAGCCCTACAGCTTTGGTGAACAAGAAAATGGGCTTGTTTGCACCTTTGTGGATGTGACGGATCAGCATCGTGCTGGCGAATGGGATCGCTTTAAGGCTGAGGTCTTAAATCAGATGAAAGATGCCGTGGTGATTACAAACCAGGATTTGCGCGTAACCTATCTGAATAAAGCGGCGATTGAGCGGTATAATCTTTTCAATAAAAAGGCGATGGGCTGCCGGCTTGAAGATCTATACACCAACGTGTGGAAAGACGAAGCAGAAAAAGAGAAAGCGTATCGCACACTCGCTGAAGATGGGCACTGGACGGGTGTCCACTACCTGGTAAAACTTGACGGTCAGGAAAGTCGTGTTGAATCGTCCATCCACGTACTTCGCGATCAGGCCGACGATGAAATGGGGATGTTGATGGTTGTGCGCGATGTACAGCATCGTGATGAAGAGGGAACGGGCACGTTGCGCCGGCTTATTTCTGATCTGGAGAAGCGAAACCAGGCCATCGACGAGAAACTCAAACAGGAAAACGCTACCTTGCAGCAGTTCCAATCCTAGCATGCTCCAGGGCTTCAGTACTCGTATGTCAGAACCTGTGGAGTAATTTGACCGCAGAGGCAAACAGTGACATGCGTGAAGCCCATATCCTGGTTATTGGATCTGTAAACATGGACCTGGTAGTGCATGCCAATCGCATGCCTGGGCCAGGTGAAACCGTGATGGGGCAAACCTTTGTCACTGTACCAGGCGGCAAAGGTGCCAATCAAGCTGTCGCTGCTGCGCGACTTGGGGCAAAGGTCGCAATGATTGGTGCGGTAGGGGACGATAAATTTGGCAATGACTTGCGCGCTGGACTGGAAACGGAAGGTATCCAGACGAGACATCTTGCTCGTAGTGCGGCGGCCAGTGGGATTGCCTTAATCCAGGTTGATGCCGGCGGAGAAAATGCAATCACGGTAGTTCCTGGCGCAAATGCTGCGGTGGTTTTACCTGCTGAGCAGGCCATGGACACTTTGCTTGATACCGCAGATGTAGTGCTGATGCAGCTCGAAATTCCCTTAAAAACAGTGGCGGATGCAATCGAACGATGCACGCAGGCTGGGGTACCTGTTCTTCTCGATCCGGCACCGGTTCCTGCTACGACGTTCCCCCAAGCCCTCTACAATGTAAATGTGTTCACGCCGAATCAGCATGAGGCCGCTGCCTTGACAGGTATTCCTGTTGTTGACAATGCATCAGCAACGAAAGCAGCGCGCAAGCTGCAGTTGCTTGGCGCACAACAGGTGGTGTTGAAAATGGGCGGTGCCGGCGCGCTGGTCCTGGATGCTGACGATACCATAACGCACGTGCCCGCTTTGCCTGCGGCAGTTGTTGATACAACGGCTGCCGGTGATGCATTTACGGCCGCTTTAGGCGTGGGGCTGTCCAAGGGGCAGTCCTTGATTGAGGCGACGCAATTGGGATGCGCAGCGGGCAGCCTGGCTGTGCAGAAGCGAGGTGCACAGGATGCCATGCCCGTTTGGGGAGATGTAGTGGCGTTATTGAATCAGTAAACGTCTATTTGCCAAGTGTAGCTCTTCGTTCAGCTAACGCGCGCTCAAGCAGCGCTTTGGTGCCGGCACTTGAGGCTTGTGCATCGCTACGGATTTTGACGTGACGTAGTTTCTTTCCCGTACCCTCGAGCAAGCGTTCTGGGTCTTCCAGGGTTGCACCATAGTAGAATCCGAGGTTCACGTACCCATTGCGAGGCATTATGTAGGCATAAGCTTCGCTCATCTTTTTTGGTCCCAGCCCAAAAGAAGCAGCATTGTCACCCAAACGAACAACTTCAACCGTCTCAGGGTGCATGCCCTCGATAACAGATTTTAACGTGTTGCAGATCGTTTGTAACTCAGCAGGGATATCTGCAATCAATTCTTCAAATGTGCCAAAGCGGGTTGCTGATTTCATGTTTCTGCGGTGTCAATAAGGCAGCGCCTCGATCGTGAGGATGTTAAGATTGAAGTATAGGGTCAAGCTGGGGTATCATCAATTGCCGCTGATCAGGCTAAAATTCGGGTGATGACTTCTCCGCTTACGTCGGTGAGGCGAAACGGCCGGCCCTGGAACGGGTAAGTCAGTTGCTCGTGATCAAAGCCCATCTGATGAAGAATGGTAGCTTGTAAATCGTGCACGTGGATTTTGTCTTTGACACCGTAGTATCCCAGTTCATCGGTTTCGCCGTAGGTGATACCCGGTTTCACGCCGCCGCCGGCCATCCACATGGTAAAGGCTTCGCTATGGTGATCTCTACCATTAAACGGGGCCACCTTGCCGCCGCGGTTTTCCCGCATAGGCGTTCTGCCAAATTCGCCGCCCCAAATAACCAGCGTCTCATCCAGCAATCCGCGTTCGCGTAAATCACTGAGTAGCGCGGTCATGGGTTTATCTACTTCTTTACAGCGCTTCAAGAATCCGCCTTCGAGGGCTTCAAATTCGTTGCTACCGTGGGAGTCCCAGCCGCGGTGGAACAGCTGCACAAAGCGGACGCCGCGTTCGACAAGCCGGCGCGCCAGCAAGCAGTTGTTTGCAAAAGAGGTGCGGCCAGGCTCGGTGCCATACGCTTCATGAGTCGCCTCACTTTCGGAGTCGATATCCATGGCTTCCGGCACAGTCATCTGCATCCGAAATGCCATTTCGTACTGTGAAATACGGGAAAGCGTCTCCGGATCACCAATCGTTTCGTGTTCGATGTGATTGAGCTTGTTGATCGTTGCTATTGCCTCTTCCCGCACGCTCCGGTCGATCCCGCTGGGGTCGGAAACGTACAGGACAGGGTCTCCCTGTGACCGGAACTGTACGCCCTGGTACACGGATGGCAGGAAGCCGCTGCCCCACACACTTTTGCCGGCACTTGGCGCTGATTGCCCTGAAACGAGCACGACAAATCCGGGTAGATTTTGGTTTTCTGAACCGAGGCCGTATGTCAGCCAGGACCCGATGCTTGGGCGTCCATGGCGCGGGCTTCCCGTGTGCATGAAGAGCTGTGCCGGCGCGTGGTTGAATTCGTCGGTATGGACTGCTTTAAGGAACGCCACTTCATCCACAACCTGCGAGAAATGCGGGAAGAGTTCGGATACCCAGGCTCCCGACTGGCCGTATTGCTTGAAGCTGGTTTGTGGCCCAAGCAGTTTGGGTACGCCTTCAATGAATGCAAATCGTTTGCCTTCCAGAAAAGAGGCCGGACAGTCTTTACCATCGTATTGATGTAGTTCGGGTTTGAAGTCGAACAGCTCCAGTTGGGACGGTGCGCCGGCCATATGGAGGAAAATGACCCGTTTGGCTTTGGGGGCAAATTGAGCAGCGCGCGTCATCAGTGGCCGGCTCATGTCTCGTGCGGTATCTGCCGTAGATGCGGATTCCGTCGTGCAACCCATCATGGAGCCAAGCGCAATAGAGCCCAGGCCGAGCGTTGCATCGCGTAGGAAGTGCCGGCGTGTCAGGTAGCGCTGGTGGCGCGCAATTATTTCTTCGAAGTAGTTCATTACGGCTTGTTGAGGAATTCGTCCAGATTAAGGATGACGTTCGCGGTATTAATCAGTGCCGCGGTGGCTGGCTGCTGCGGAAGGCTGTCCGGTACAAGCGCCGCAATGGACTCCGGATGCTCCCTATAGTGTGAAAGGGTATTGTTGTAAAATGTCTCCAGTGTTTCTTGTTGGGTATCTGTTGGTTGGTAGGCCAATGCGAGCTGCAGGCCGTGTTGCAACTGTTGCGCCGGGGCAGGCCCAGCTTCTTGTTGCATGCGATTGGCAAGTCCGATGGCTGCCTCGACGTATACTGTATCATTCAAGACAACAAGTGCCTGTAAGGGCGTGTTGGTTCGGATACGCCTGGATACGCAAAACTCGCGGCTCGGTGTGTCAAAAGAAATCATGGACGGATACGGACTTGAGCGTCGCCAATAGGTATACAACGCACGCCGGTACCGGTCTTCGTTTTCAGCGTTTTTCCATCGCATGACATTCCGAATCACCTGCCAGGTACCTGCCGGTTGTGGAGGCATAACACTGGGGCCGTACATTTTCTCACTCAACAGTCCTCCAACAGCCAATGCCTGGTCGCGAATCTGCTCAGCTCCCAGGCGATAACGGGGGCCCCGGGCAAGCAAGCGGTTGGCCGGGTCTTTTTCGAGGAGTGCCGGCGAAACGGCTGCAGACTGCTGATAGGTTGCCGACATTACAATGGTCTTGAGCAATGCTTTGACGTCCCAATTCAGTTCAGATTGGAAATGAACCGCAAGCCAGTCGAGCAACTCCGGGTGGCTTGGGGCAGCACCCTGCGAGCCAAAGTCTTCCAGTGTTTCAACAATCCCGATCCCGAAAATTTGCTCCCAGAACCGATTTGTGATGACACGTGAGGTGAGTGGGTTGTCAGCATCGACGAGCCACTGCGCTAGACCGAGTCGGTTTGCTGGGAATGCTGGACGCATGGGCGGTAGCGAAGCGGGGACACCGGGTTGGACTGTGTCAGCAAGGACCAACCAGTTGCCGCGGTCAAAAAGCTGCGTTGTTCTGCTGCTGTCTGGTGGTAGTTCGCGCATCACAGGGGTGTTAGGGGGCGCCAGTGCTTTGAGTTTGGCGAGCCGCTTCTGCCAGTTGGGCAGGGTCATGGCTTTGGCGCAATGCGCGTCAGGATCCTCACTTATTGCGATGATGCGGTCGTAGCGCTCCACAAGCGTTGTTGCCGGCTGCTGCTTTTCTGAAGCCGCGACATCAACCGCACAGTTTTTTTCAAACCACACAACCAACGTTTCCAGATCGTCTCGATGGGCAGGACTGAAGGCGCGGAGTAACGGCTTTTCATGGCCTTTGTCTTCATCAGCCGTGTTGTTAAAAAAGGCGTAGAGCTCGTAATACTCTTTGTGCTTGAACGGGTCGTAGGGATGGCTGTGGCACTGGACGCAGCTCATTGTTGTGCCCTGCCATACCTCAAACGTGGTGTTGACCCGGTCAAGAACAGCAGTGACTCGAAATTCTTCATCGTCTGTACCGCCCTCGTCGTTGCTCATGGTGTTGCGGTGGTATGCCGTGGCGAGGATCTGGTCGGCTGTGGGATTGGGCAGCAGATCGCCGGCGAGTTGCTCAATGGTAAATTGATCGAACGGCATGTTGTTGTTCAGCGCCGTGATTACCCAATCGCGATACGCCCATATAATCCGACGCGGGTCTTTCTGGTAGCCCTGCGAGTCGCCGTAGCGGGCGAGGTCAAGCCACATGCTCGCCCAACGTTCACCAAAACGTGGTGACGTCAGTAATCGGTCAACAACATTTTCGTATGCATTGGGCTGCGAATCCGCGACGAATTGGGCAACTTCATCCAGTGTTGGGGGGAGGCCGGTCAGGTCGAGGCTGACGCGGCGGATGAGTTTTTCGCGGGAGACCTGGGGCGCCGGCTGAAATCCATGGTCGCGCATGGTTTCAAGCGTAAAGCCGTCGATGGCATTGTTAACCCATGCATGGTCCATGTTTGGAGGTTGGATAGCAGGGTCAGGTTTGATGTAGGCCCAATGTGTTTCCCATGCAGCGCCGTCCTCAATCCATGTCGCCAGCTTTTCGATTTCTTCGGACGACAGCGCGTCGTGATCAGCGGGCATGCGTTCTTCGGGATCTGAATGGGTGACCCGGCGCATCAATTCGCTTTCCTCAGGGTTGCCCCGAACTATGGCAAGCTTACCGCTTTTTGCTGGCTGGAAGGCCTCTTCTTCAAAAAGGACACTGAACCCGCCCGATTGCTTCACACCACCGTGACAGGCAATGCACTTATCATTGAAAATGGGTCGGATGTCTGCATTGTAATGGACAGCAGGAGGCTGTAGCCAGAAAAAGGCAGCTGTGCCGGCCAGGACAAGGATGGCGGCCGGCAGGAGTATGCGGCGGTAGAACATGGGCTTCGAGGCGACAATCTTCGGGATATGTAAATATCGTATTTCTTGCGGTCAAATTCTCGGTATCTCGGGCGAGGCACTTCTTTTTGAGGAATCGGGCATGGCCTTTGGAATTAGGGGGTAATGCGGCCAAAATAGCCTGTTTTGGAGGGTTTTTAGCCCTGGATGTGTCCACGACAAAAGCAGGTGTAAAAATTATTTACAGGGTACAGCAGGCCGGCAATGTACCCTTGTCATTTGTTCACCCTGATTCCCATGAAAAAACTTTTACTCATTCTGCTAGCCTTTGGGATTGCCGGGCCGGCGCTCGCTCAATCCGATTACAATCACCTGCTGGTACTTAATCCCCAGCGAAACTGGGACCAACGTCCCGGGACCATCGAAGAAGCTACGTTCTCTGTGCGACCCAAAGGGATTTATGCAGAGGTGGGTGTGTATCTGACGTTTTCTGCCCGCGGTGCAGCATTTAACGGTGCTGAAAATTTGGAAGTTGAGTTTCGCTTTGAACTCCCCGATGAGGCCATCATGACCGACTCCTGGCTCTGGGTCGGTGACCAGATCATGCGTGCGCAACTCATCGACCGCTGGACGGCAACAGAGGTGTACGAAGGGATTGTAAATCGCAATCGTGATCCCTCGTTGCTTACCAAGAAAAATCAGACCCAATACGAGTTGCGGGTATTCCCTATGCGCAATGACATGCCGCGTAAAGTCAAGCTTACCTACCTGGTACCCGTCGAATGGACGCTGACTGATATGCACATTCCGCTGCCATTCGAGTGGCTTGAGGACACGCAGAATGAAATCGAAACTGTAAACATTCTCGCCTGGCCTGGTGAGCAGTGGGACACGCCTCGATTCCTTGGACGCTCTGATATTGCGGTAGAGACGCTGAATGATGATAATTTCGGATCGTATAACCGGATGTCGTTAACGCCAACGCAGCGGCAAGGCCTGTCATCGATTTCTTTTGAAGCGCCACTGGAGTCAGGTGTTTTTATGAGCAACCTGGATACGGAAGATGACGGGTTTTACCAGTTGGCTTATCTGCCGGCTGTGTTTTCGCTCGATGGCAATCCCCAGCGTAAAGTTGCCGTCTTGATTGACTTTAGCGCGGCAAGTACAACAGTGGAGCTGAATGACATGCTACTCATCTTGCGACAGGCCCTCAAAGATAATCTGGAGCCAACAGACGAGTTTACAGTCATTTACTCCCAGGCTGATATTCGGCGTGCAAGCGAAACGTGGCTGCCGGCAACGTCAGCGTCCATCGATATGGTATTTGATACCCTGGACCAGTCGGTTCTCGCAAACTACTCTAATCTGCCTGCTATGCTGGCGAATGGCATCGCGTTTGTCAACAATCTCGACGATGGAGGCAGTCTGTTTGTGATCTCCAGTGCTGATGCCTTGGGCGATAAGTCTGCGTCAGATCGATTGATTAACGATTTAGTAGCGCTTAGTGCCCCTGTGCCGTTGCCGGTCATGTTGTTCGCTGATGTTGCGAATAACAGGCTGACAACCATTCGAGATAATGGCATTTTTCATGCCGGCAACAGCTTGCTCTATGCCGGACTGGCACGAGAAAGTGGCGGACAGTTTTTGAGCATTCGGGATGGTAAACCCCTGTCAATCATTACCCGCGAATTACTTGCCGGTGCTGATGGCGGGGTTGCGTCTTTTGATCTCTATGCCACGCTGCAAAACGGCTTCACCTTCGGGCGCTTTACCCATACGACCAGCCAGCTTGCTGATCTTGTCCCGTTGCACTCAGCCGTGACACAAGTAGGCCGGTATCTCGGTGATACGCCATTTGTGGTCGAAGCGTCCGGGGTTTTTGATACCGCGCCTTTTTCTAACACCATCGATGTGGTTAGTGAAGAAGTTTCGACATCAGACAGTACGCTGGTTGCCTATTGGACGGGGAATCAGATTGATGAACTGGAGCAGCGGCAGCAGGATGAAAATACGATTGTTGATATCATCGAATTTAGTCTGGGTGCCCGGGTGATTTCCTTGTATACCGCATTTCTGGCGCTGGAGCCAGGGGTTAACGAGCAGGAGCCATGTGGCGATGAATGTGAAGATGAAACCGAGCTGGTTTCCATCGAAGATGCACTTCCTGGAGCTGTGTCGATCGACATTGGAGCGTATCCCAATCCATTTGCCAATCAGGTGACAATTACGGTTTCCTTTCCTGAAGTGGTTAACTACGAGGAGGTTACCTTTGAAATTTATAATGCGATGGGACAACGCGTGGCCGTATTGCGGCCGGCTTCGGTGAACGGTCGCGTGGTTGAACTCGTATGGGATGGCACCACTGATGCCGGCACACCAGCCTCAAATGGCATCTACTTCTTTGTCATGACCTCCCCCAATGGCAAACACACCCACAAGCTTGTACTGCTTCGTTAAAGGTTGAACGTTTTGCTCCTGGACCGGATGTGTTTTGTTTGTGATTTGAGCACACGCATCCGGTTCAGGGTTTTTTACGTGCGCGAGGTAGATTGATCTTTGAGAACATCGCGTAAGACCTTAGTCCTGTTGTGATGGCAGCTGTGGTAATCAGTTGTGTTGTTGGGCCAAATCCGAGTGCGCCTGTTAATAAAAATGAAAGGCCACCAGCCAGTGCGGCTGTTGCGTAAAAGTCTTTTTGGATAACTGCCGGGATTTCTCGGACAAGGACATCTCGAATCACACCACCTCCGGTGGCTGTAAGGCCGGCCATCATGATGATACCGAGTGGTCCCAGTTCGAACGCGTAGGCTTTGGCTGCACCGATTGCGGCAAACACCCCGAGGCCGATGGCGTCTGCTACCATCATGCGGTGCCACCAGGGTTCGATGTGTGATGAGGCGAGGAAGACGAGCAGGGCGCCCAGGCCACACACAATCAGGAAAAGTTCGTCCTGGAAAACAGCCGGCGGCGTTGCACCCAGCAAGACATCGCGCATAATGCCACCACCAACTCCCGTAAGAATGGCAAGCACAAGAATACCCAGCAAATCCAGGTCGTATTTGGTGGCCTTCAGCGCCCCCGACACTGCAAACACAAAAGTGCCAATCAGGTCCAGCGCATATAAGGCGGTATCAGGATTCAATCTGGAGACGGGTTAGTCATCGTTCGTGAAAAGAGCATCGACGGACATCTTTTGCATTCGTGCAGGTGCAAAAACGTTCAACCTGTACCTCGCAACCTTAAAGAGCAGTCACATCAAACTGAAAGAATTGTTGTGCTTGCTCTTAGTTTTTCATAGTGATCTCCGTCAGGAGCCACGTGTTTGGATCCAGTTCGACGGACGCCGGCGCAGCATCAAGCGGGATGGCTATCGTTTCCTGCTTCTGGCTCAGCACTACGGTGGTTTGTGAGACGCTGCCATTCTCCCAAACAAAAGCAACTTCTAGCGGTGTGTTGAACAATGGGCCTTGCTGCGTTTGTGCAAGTGAAAGCAAAACCTCTTTTTTGTCCGCATCATAGCGCCAGCCGGCTTCGATCATGGGTTGTCCCGGTTGGTAGAGCCATTGCTGGAAGAAGGTGTCGAGATCTTTGCCAGAAGCAGATTCCATCGCGCGTTGCAAGTCGGCAGACGACGCATTGGCGTTGCGGTATGCCTTGTAGTATGCCTGAATACCTGTCCAGAAAGCATCGTCGCCCACGTTGTGGCGGAGCATGTGCAATACCCAGGCACCTTTCTGGTAGCTGTTTCTGTTGAGGTGCTGGTTGGGATCTTCGATTGCCGGATTGACAAGCGGCAGGTTTGGTGCACGTTCGTAGAAGCCTAATACCGCCACGCGCGCACGTCCCATGCCCTCGACCATGCGTTCGCGCCCGTAGGCGTGCTCCATGTACAGTTGGGTGAAATAGGTAGCAAACCCTTCGCTCAACCAGATGTGCTGCCAATCTGCTTCTGTGGCTGAATTGCCAAACCACTGGTGTGCAATTTCATGCGCCACGAGTCCTTCGTTGCTGCGCTCTCCTGTGATGGAGTTTTCGCTGTAAAAAATATTACTCGCGTTTTCCATGCCGCCGTAGCGGGTTTTAGACTGGACGTTGGCCAATTTCTCGTAAGAATACGGGCCGATGTTGTCCTCAAAGAATTTCATCATGGCATGGGTGACGCCAAAGTCGTGGAAGCCGGCTTCCCGATCCTGCGGATACACCCAGTGTGAAATGGGAATGCTGCCGTACGGCTCATCGTATTGGATGGCAAATTGCGCCACACCAATGACGGCTACTTTCGTCGGGATAGGGATGTCAGTTTTCCAGTGTGTTCGCCGGTTGCCGTCTAGCAAATCTGTTTCTTCTATCATCAGCCCCCCGCCGATCACCTGGTAGTGATCAGGCGCCGTGACAATGAATTCCATCGTGGCCTTATCCGAAAGATGGTCGTTCGAAGGCAGCCAGTGTCTGGCGCGGTTGGGCCAGTTATCGCCGAAGAACGTTCGGTCGCCGTATTTATTTTTGGAGATAACGAGGCCATCAGCCGGTGTACCCTGGTAACTGATCATAAAGGTTTGCTCGTCACCTTTGTCGGCGGCTATAGGTAGGGAGATTTTTATCTTATGATCTTCATGGTTAAATGTCAGGGCTTCTTTGTTACGCGTCACGGAAGTAACCCGCATCCCCGTCTTCCCATTGTCCTCCCTGCCAATCAGGTCGAGTGAGAATGACGCCACATTGGCTTCGGTAAATTTGATTGTAACAACTGCACGCCCTGTGATCTCGTCGCTTTCATCTGTTAGCTCGAGGTGAAAGGCATAGTGCAAGACATCAATGTTGGGCGATTGGCCGAACGCATTGCCAGGGAGGAGCAATACAAACAGCAGCAGGCTTTTCAGGTAGCTCATGTATCAATTTATCTGAAGAAATACAGCGTCACGTAGTAAAGAACGCCAATCTACAAACAAAAAGATCCGAAGGAAACGGAACGTGCCCGAGCAGACATTGAGCGCAGGGCACAAAAAAAGCAGCGCAACCCTCGTGAGGCTACGCTGCTTGCAGTAAAAGTGGGTCGTAATACAGGTAGATTACGTGCGATTACGCTTCTGGCGTTGCACTTTCGTCTCTACGCAACAACTGACAGTGAATGCCCACCATCCTGATTTTGCCGTTGCTTGAATTTTGCCGAACACGGATCCCGGTCATGACTTCTTGTGAGCCGCACTGCAAAAAGCTTATGTGTGGTTGTGAGCCAACCAGTTGCAGGCGTGGATGAGCCGGGTAATCAGTAATGGTTTCTGCTGTGAATGCTGGATCGGTGTAGTCCGTGAGGATGCCCTGGTCTTCAGTAACATATAGAAGTTGCAGGTTCTTGACGTAATTGTTGTTGGTATGTGTTACCGCGAGGCCAATAGGCAACTGCCCAGATTCCAGGTCGATGGGTTGTTCAGACGATCCTGTTCTGAAAGACAAATAGGTTGTGAGTACCGTTGGGTTCTGCTCATCTACAGGACGATGCAGGTATTTACCGCCAAATTCAATATGCTCAACGCAGTCTACGATCAACCGGGCCATAAACCGATCGAGATTGGTCGCTGGTTCTTTAAAGCCGGCGAGCCCGGTCATCAGATGGTTACTGCCAAATTCGTTTACGCAATTCAGCGAAAGAATGGGTTCGTTTACGTCTTTGTTGGTTTCCCACATTTCACTGAAATCAATGGATGGTTCCAGAATCCAGGTGACGGGTTCAGTCGATTGGCAGCTTTGGAAAATTAACAGAATGAGGAAGGATAGAATCGAGATTTTTTGATACATGGTGTGCCGTATGTGAATGCCTTTACGAGTTGTGGTGCAGCTAGTAATGCGCGAGACATCCCGGATTTACGACATGTAATGATATTTTAAATAAGGGAGCGATCTTGCTGCTGCTGATATCCCAGAATTCAGCCAGGATCGCTATCTTTCAGGTATAGCGAGGCACAGGATGTTATCATTACAACGGGAGTCAGCCAAGAATGAGGATTGTTTATGAATGTGGGTCGTGATGCGGCGGTAGAGCTGGTTGGGATCGATGTGGGAGGCACGTTTACCGATTTTGTCTGGCTGGTTGACGGAAAACTGGTGGTGCAAAAAGTATCCACGACGCCGGAGGATCAAAGCCGGGGCATTCTTGCGGGTATTGAACAGCTTGGTGTCTCATCTAATGCAGCAGTTGTGCATGGTACCACTGTAGCTACGAATGCGTTACTTGAGCATCGTGGTGCGCGTACGGCTTTGCTTACCACTGATGGATTTGCAGATGTACTCGCGATTGGCCGGCAGAACCGGCCCCGCCTGTACCGACTGGGGCAAACGCGCAGGCCATCGCTGGTTGCTGAAGCGTTACGCTTTGAGGTCCGTGAGCGCGTTGATGCCGCCGGTGCAGTCGTTGAGCCGCTTGATGTTGCTACGCTGGATGGTGTTGTTGAAGCGTTACGTGCGGGCAACGTAGAGAGTGTTGCGCTGGTATTTCTTTTTTCTTTCTTGCATCCAGCTCATGAGCTGGCCGCAGCTGCATATTTGCGCGAACAGCTACCAGCAATTTATCTGTCGATCAGCAGTCAGCTTTTACCAGAATACCGCGAATACGAACGGACCGCTGCAACGGTAATCAATGCCTACGTACAGCCCCTGGTTGCTCGATATCTTGGCCGGCTCAACGCTGCACTCGGAACGCGTCCTGTGCGGGTTATGCAATCCAGTGGCGGGGCCATTGGGCTCGAAAAGGCAGCAGCGCAAGCAGCGCGGTTGGTACTGAGTGGGCCGGCTGGTGGGATTGTAGGCGCTTTTGAAGTTGCGCGTACTGCAATGGATGGCGTCGCGCCCAACATCGTGACTTTCGATATGGGCGGGACAAGTACCGATGTAGCGTTGTGCCCTGGTGTGTTGCCGCGCACATCTGAAGGTGAAATTGCAGACTTGCCCCTGCGCTTTCCTTCAACGGCAATCCATACCGTTGGTGCGGGTGGTGGTAGCATCGCGCGGGTTGATGCCGGCGGTGTGCTGCGCGTTGGGCCTGAGAGCGCTGGCTCTTTCCCCGGTCCTGCATGTTACGGAAGAGGGGGGCAGGTACCCACTGTGACGGATGCAAATCTCGTGCTTGGTCGGCTGGATGCAGGAGCTTTTCTGGGGGGCTCGTCTACACTAACACTTGATCTGGAGTTAGCGCGTGGCGCAGTTGCAGTTGTGGCTGATGCGTTAGGTCTTTCTATTGAAAGCGCAGCCCTTGGTATTGTCCAAGTTGCCAATGCCACGATGGAACGCGCTGTTCGAAAAGTATCGGTAGAGAAAGGATACGATCCCAGGCAATACACCCTGATACCATTTGGAGGTGCTGGTCCGCTGCATGCTTGTGCATTGGCGACCTCACTCGGGATGCGGCATATCCTCGTGCCGCAGTATCCTGGTGTGTTGAGTGCTTTGGGTTTGTTGATGGCAGATGTGACGTATGAGTCATCGCGATCGATATTGCAACTGTATGGGGATCTGAGTAACAGATTAGACGTCCTGTCGGAGGGCCTCATTGCGTTGGGCGAGCAGGTCCTTGATGTATTGCAAGATCCTGGTCAACCAACGGCTGCGCTTGCTGCTTCATTGGATATGCGGTACCGCGGGCAGGGGTATGAAATAGAGGCCAGTTTTCTTGCCGAATTTGCCACGGAGGCGATACGTGATGGTGGCGTACCGCTTGATGTTGTTCGCGCTTCAGTGCAACAGTTTCACGCTTTACACGAGCAGCGTTATGGTTATGCGCTTGAAGATGAGCGGGTAGAAATAGTCACGTTACGTGTGGTTGGCCGGCTGCCGGGAGCTGATCCGCAACTGACTAGCAAGCCGTTGGGTAATGAAAACGCCATGGAGGCGAAGGTAGGGCATGCACCCGTCTGGTTTGATGCCACTCAGGCAGATCGTGTGCCGTTGTATGATCGTGCAAAGTTGCAGCCCGGCCATCGGTTGCTGGGGCCTGCAATTGTATATCAATACGACACAACCCTTGTCGTTTCTGGATCGTGGCGGCTAGAGGTTGATGCGCGCAATAACATCAACCTTTGGCGCATGGCGCATGCGCCTTTAGCTGATATGCACGATTAGGCACACCTTATCCACAAAGAATGGGGTATTTCCACAGGCACACATCTAACATATGTTAAAGTTGTGTTTATGGCCTAATTTGTTCAAAAACAAAGGTTTACTCAAAATCAAATGGGAGTTGGTGAAGATTAGAACAAAGTTAATTCCACAAGTTATCCACATTTTGCACCACGCGATGTGGGTGTTTTTGTGGGTAGTGGAAAAGCTGTAAACATGGGAAACAAAATTCGAATCATGGATCCTGTACTGTTAACGCTGTATCAGCACCGATTTGCTGGAGTTTCGGAGGAAATGGGGGTCACGCTACAGCGTACAAGTTACTCCCCAAACATTAAGGAGCGCCTCGATTTTTCTTGCGCTGTATTTGATGGTGTTGGTCGCATGATTGCGCAAGCGGCACACATCCCGGTGCATCTTGGGGCCATGCCGGCGAGCGTGGAAGCTGCGCTTCAGGCATTCACTACGTGGGAGGCTGGGGATGTCGTAATGCTCAACGATCCCTTCGAGGTGGGACGCACCTGCCAGACGTCACCCTGGTCTCACCGGTCTTTGTGGACTCCCATACAACCGGACCTGCATTCTTTATCGCCAGCCGTGCACACCATGCGGACATTGGGGGCATGACGCCCGGGTCGCTTCCGTTGTCGACCGAAATTTATCAGGAAGGCCTGATCATTCCGCCCGTGAAATTGTATCGCGCTGGCGTATTGAACGAAGATCTTCTCCGTCTTGTGCTGCGTAATGTGCGGACGCCTGAGGAGCGTAAAGGTGACCTCGCTGCGCAGCGTGCAGCGCATGCCGTAGGTGGCCGGCGTCTGGTGGAAATGGTAGCCCAATTTGGTATTGAAGAGGTCCATGCGTATGCCGCTCATGTACAGGCCTACAGCCAGCGGTTGGTACAGGCAGCAATTGCAACCTGGCCGAACGGAGTGTATCGCTATACAGATTATCTGGAGCTGGATGCCGGGTTGCCAGCGAGCCGGGTGCCTATCAGTGTATCCGTATCCATCGAAGACGAGGCTATCACATTTGATTTTGAAGGAACGGGTGTAGCTGATCAGAGCTCGCTCAATGCGGTGCTGAGTATTACACAATCTGCGTGTTATTACGTGGTCATCAGCCTGGCTGGCGAAGATATCCCGGTAAACAGTGGATGTTTTTCGTCGGTGCATGTCAAGGCGCCTCCAGGTTGCGTTGTGCATGCCCAGCCACCAGCCGCTGTGGCTGGCGGGAATGTCGAGACGTCCCAACGCGTTGTTGATGCCGCGTTTGGAGCGTTAGCGCAGGCATTGCCTGACAAGGTGCCGGCGGCTTCGCAGGGAACGATGAACAACCTGACCATTGGCGGGCAGTTAGCCGATGATACGCCTTTCGCCTATTATGAAACCATTGCCGGCGGTATGGGGGCAACGGCATATGCTGATGGTTTGGATGGTGTCCATGTCCATATGTCGAATACCCTCAATACGCCTGTAGAGGCTTTGGAGATGGCATTTCCTTTTCGATTGCAGACCTATGCGCTCCGCGATGATGATGCGGGAGCGGGGCAGCATCGCGGCGGTCGGGGAGTGGTGCGCGAATACCTCTTTTTACGCGATGTCACAGCCACCATGTTGAGCGAGCGTCGCGCCATTGCGCCGGCTGGTCTTGCGGGGGGAAAAGCCGGCAGTACCGGTAGCAACGTGTTGATTACAACGGAAGGGAAGCATGTGCCGCTGCCCTCCAAATTTTCGCGAAGATTCAAAGCCGGCGAGTGCTTGCGCATCGAAACCCCCGGCGGTGGCGGGTGGGGTGATTTAGCGTAGTGTTATGTACCTTGTGATCTCACCATTCCCAAATCTTTATTGCCATGCGGTTCCCTCAGTTGCTGCTCGTATTACTGGTCATGTTTGCTACGGGCTGTTTACAGGCACAAAACACACCAATCCAGGTACCTGGCCTCGCTCTAGCTGATGCGCCGCTAACTACCGCGCAAGAAGCTATCTTTGCCGAAATGGAGCAGGCGATCATGGCAGATTCATTCCCCAATACTACGAGTGTGTTGCTATTGCAGAGTGACACGTTGGTCTACGAAGGATATTTTGGGTATGGCGATGCGCTGCTGTTAAACAATACGCGTTCAGCGACCAAATCACTGGTGTCGTTGGTGGCTGGTATTGCCATTGAGGAGGGCTTATTAACTGAAGATCAGCCTGTTTTTCCGTTGTTATCGGATCTTGCTCCCTTTGCACATGACGCACCACGCAAGCAACAAATCACCGTGGCTGATCTGCTATCGATGTCTTCTGCGCTGGCATGCAATGACAATGACGGGATGAGTCCTGGGAACGAAGAAAACATGTATCCATTGCGGAGTTGGTCGCGTTGGGCTGTAGATATTCCGCTTCGGGAAGTGTACGAGCGCGATGAAAACGGACGAGGCGCGTTTGCGTATTGCACCGCCGGCTCTTTTTTGATGGGGCAGGTACTTGAGCGTGTTACGGGTGAGAAGTTGGATACCTATTTCAAGCGCGTCCTTTTCGAGCCGCTGGGTATTGACACCTGGCAGTGGAGTCGTTCGCCAACGGGCGAATTTATGACGGGAGGCGGCTTGAGCTTACGCGCGCGTGATCTTGCCAAAATAGGATTGATGGTGTTAAATGATGGGATGTGGGGCAATCAGCAAGTCATCCCTGCTGCCTGGGTGGCGCGTGTAACGTCTCCTGTCGTTGTAGCTAATCCGTTTCAGGACTATGGCTACCAGTTTTGGCGCAGGACATGGCAGACTGGCTGCGGTCCACTAAGCGCACCGTATATGTCAGGAAACGGAGGCAACAACGTGTTGATCTTGCCTGAACTCGATGCGGTCGTTGTGCTTACGCGACAACACTACAGTCGCAGAGGAATGCATCAGCAAAGCACCCGATTGACCGAAAACTATGTACTGCGCGCTTTAGACTGCCCTTCGGGTTGAGCTTAGAGCCGGCTTTGGGCATCGATGAGGCGGTTGCCTTCGTTGTTATCATACACGGCGTAGTCAAATCCGGGCTGAATGCAGTAGCTGCCAAAATCACCGTTTTTGTTGAGGGCAAGGAAGCCTACCTGGATGTCGCGGTAATCCGGGTTTTTGCTAATTACGCGTTCAACGGCCAGCCGGCACGCCTCTTCAGGTGAGTTGCCCTGCCGCATAAACTCCACGACGAGGTGACAGCCAACGACGCGAATCACAGCTTCGCCCCATCCTGTAGCGCATGCTCCACCCACTTCATTGTCCACAAACAGGCCGGCGCCTATAATCGGTGAGTCTCCAATCCGGCCATGCAGTTTCCATGATGCGCCGCTTGTGGTACAGGCACCCGCCATATCGCCGTTTTCATCCAGTGCTAGCATGCCGATGGTGTCGTGATTTTCCACATTTATTTCTGCTCGCACGTCTTCCGGCGCTTCTTCCAGCCACTTTTTCCAGGCTGCTTCTGCATCCGGGGTAAGCAGGTTTTCTTTTTCAAATCCTTGGGCAAGCGCGAAGTCTAATGCACCTTTTCCTGCAAGCATGACATGTGGCGTCTCCTCCATCACTTTGCGTGCAACCGAGATAGGATTTTTGATGTGCTGCAAGAAGGCCACTGAGCCGCAGTCGCCACTCGGACTCATGATGCAGGCATCGAGGGTTACATTGCCTTCGCGATCAGGCCGGCCACCAATGCCTACGGTGTGTACATCCGGGTCATTTTCTGTGACACGTACCCCGGCTTCCACGGCATCAAGTGCACCGCCGCCGGCTGACAAAATCTCCCACGCCCCCTCATTCGCCGCTATTCCATGGTTCCATGTAGAAATCACCACCGGTTTCACAGGAGTGACCGCCGGTGCTTCCTGATTGGCGCAGGCTGAGAGCGAAATGCTGGATGCAATACTGCCCAGCGAACCGATTTTAATGAACTGACGACGTGATGCCATGGCTTAAGGTTGTTCTGGATTCCAGAGAATAATCTGTGCAATGATACGAGAACAAGGATTCCCTAACCACTCCTTCGAAGATTCTTAAGGCAAAAAGAGTGTGGATCTCGTCGGGGCTTGCGCCCCTCGAATAATGAATATCGAACAAGGAACAGGGGGTTCAGAAAAATAGTAACTAGCAAAGATTGCAGTTCGTTATTAAGCAAATCAGCGCGCGGATGTCCACCAAATGCGTGGCGATGTGTGGTGGATGCTTTTATCGAAGCGTTTTCCTGAATAAAATTCAGGAGGAATCTGCGCGAAAGGAGATAAAAGCGCGCGTTTTATTTGGTGGTGCCCTTTTCTTTGGTTCGTTTCTTTTGGGCAAGCAAAAGAAATGAACGTACGCAACCTACACCAGGAAGTAGTTGCTTGCTATACAAGATGCGTATCTCTTTCTAGAATGGCTATGAGCGCCAACATTGGATAAAGATTTTTCTGAATACCCCTGATATCGAACAAGGAATTCCGAATTTCGAAGTGAAATTCAACCACTCCCCACTCGAGTCCACAAAAAAACCCGCAGAAGCATCATGCATCTGCGGGTTCATCGTACTAGATAATTGCCGTAATGGCCTAGGCTTCGACAGTCGATGTATTCAGGAAATTCCGGAGTACGTAGTGCAGGATGCCGCCGTTGCGGTAATAATCTACCTCAACAGGGGTATCGAGCCGGCAGCGAGTTGCAAAGCTTACGGTTGAGCCGTCTGCTTTGGTCGCTGTGACCTGGATGGCCTGACGTGGCTCCACATCATCAGTAACCGGGATGCTGAAGGATTCTGAGCCGTCGAGTCCGAGTGAAGTGGGCGTATCGCCTTCTTCGAACTGGAGTGGTAGCACGCCCATGCCGATCAGGTTAGAGCGGTGAATACGTTCGAAGCTTTCAGCAATCACAGCTTTAACGCCGAGCAGGATGGTGCCTTTGGCAGCCCAGTCGCGGCTGGAGCCCATGCCGTAGTCTTTACCAGCAAGTACAACCAGCGGGGTGCCGGCTTCCTGGTATTTCATGCTCGCGTCATAAATCGACTCAACTTCGCCCGACATCAAGTTCTTTGTGATGCCGCCCTCGGTGCCCGGTACCAGTTTGTTTTTGATGCGGATGTTGGCAAACGTACCGCGCATCATCACTTCGTGGTTACCACGGCGCGAGCCGAAGGAGTTGAAGTCGAGAAACTTAACGCCTTTGCCAGTCAGGTAATTACCTGCTGGACCATCTGGTTTGATGGCGCCGGCTGGTGAAATGTGGTCGGTTGTTGTAGAGTCACCGAGTACCGCAAGTACCCGTGCGTCGTTGATCGACTGGATGGTTGGCGTTTCCGGGGTCAGGCCAACGAAGAAGGGCGGCTCCTGGATGTAGGTTGAATCTGCATTCCATTCATAAATAGAGCCTTCTGGAATTTTGATTTTATTCCAGTCTTCGTTTGAGGTCTCGATGCCGTCGTATTCCTGCTTGAACATTTCTGGCGTCAAGAACTGGTTTACCGCTTCCTGAATTTCAGCGTTTGTTGGCCAGATGTCTTTGAGGTACACATCGTTGCCGGCTTCGTCCTGCCCAATGGCGTCTTTGCTCAGGTCGATATCCACCGTACCTGCAAGCGCGAATGCTACCACGAGGGGCGGTGAAGCGAGGAAGTTAGCCTGGACAAGCTGGTGAATACGGCCTTCAAAGTTACGGTTGCCAGAGAGTACGCCGGCTACGATCAGGTCGCCTTCTCTAATCGCGTTTGCGGCAGGCTCGGGAAGCGGACCTGAGTTGCCGATACACGTGGTACATCCGTACCCTACGAGGTTGAAGCCAAGCTGGTCGAGGTAAGGCAGGAGGCCTGCTGCATGCAGGTACTCTGTTACTACCTTGGAACCCGGCGCGAGGCTTGTTTTAACGTAAGGTTTGACTTTCAGGCCGCGCGCAATGGCTTTCTTGGCCACGAGGCCGGCGCCGATCATTACAGACGGGTTACTGGTGTTGGTGCAACTCGTGATGGCGGCGATGGCTACATCGCCGTGTTTCATGTCGAGTGCATTGCCTTTGTCATCTTTGTAAGCGCCGGTGTTGTCGAGCGCATCTTCTTTCAAGCCAAAGCCGCGTGGTCCCGGAGGCGTTGTGAGTGACTTCGCAAAGTCGCCCTGCATGCCCGGTAGCGTGATGCGGTCCTGTGGACGCTTTGGACCGGAAAGGCTCGGTACAACCGTGCCCATGTCTAACTCCAGCACATCCAGGTATTCTGGGTCTGGTGTGTCGTCGGTCCGGAAGAGGCCCTGTGCTTTGGTGTAATTGCCTACCATGGTGATGAGGTCTTCCGGCCGGCCCGTGCGGCGCAGGAACGCCAGCGTTTCGTCATCGATTGGGAAGAAGCCCATCGTAGCGCCATACTCAGGCGCCATATTGGCAATGGTAGCGCGATCGGGTACAGAAAGTTTGCTCAGGCCAGGTCCGAAGAACTCAACAAATTTACCTACCACACCGTATTCGCGAAGGATCTGAACAATCTTCAGTACAAGGTCAGTAGCGGTAGCGCCTTCAGGCATCTCACCGCTGAGGCGGAAGCCAATCACTTCAGGCATCAGCATGTAAATTGGCTGACCCAGCATGACTGCTTCAGCTTCAATACCGCCGACACCCCAGCCAACAACACCAAGACCGTTAATCATGGTCGTGTGGCTATCTGTACCTACCAGCGTATCGGGATAAGAAACGGTGACGCCATCCGCGTCTTCTTTTGTCCACACACCGCGGGCTACGTACTCCAGGTTAACCTGGTGGCAAATGCCGCTGGCCGGCGGGACAACAGAGAAGTTGTCAAATGCCTGTTGGCCCCAGCGCAGAAATTCGTAGCGCTCCCGGTTGCGGGTAAATTCTTTTTCAGCGTTGATCCGGAGCGCGTCCTGCATGCCGAATGCATCAACCTGTACCGAGTGGTCAATGATCAAGTGTACGGGAACGCCGGGGTTAATTTCGTTAGGATCACCACCGAGCCGGCCCATGGCAGAGCGCATGGCTGCGAGGTCTACAACAGCAGGTACACCCGTGAAATCTTGCAGGAGTACGCGTGCTGGTTTGAACGGAATTTCTTCTTTGGCAGGGGGCTTTCGGATTGTACGAAGCCAGCCGCTCTACATCTTCTTTAGTAACCAAAAATCCGTCACACTCACGGAGGACGGATTCGAGCAATACTTTGATAGAGAAAGGCAGTTTTTCAATGCCTGTAAAACCCTGCTTGATCAGGGCGTTGAGGTCGTAGTAGTACGCGCTACCAGCTCCGGTGTCGAAGGTGGATTTAGCGCCGAAATAGTCTCGCTTTTCTGGAGTAGCCATACGCTGCTGGGTGTGATGGTTTATACCGCTTCAAAGAGGCTACTTCATACACAGGATGCCCCGTTTTGGTCCACCCTTCGCGGTTTCTTGACGGGGGTAGCAGGGCTATAATCTTGTGCGATACAATATTTGCAGTGAATGGTTACTGCATCAAGGTGATGTGTGCACTTGTTGAAAAATGTTGACCGCGAATAGCATAGAAATACGCACCGCTCGCCAGGCCACTACCATCGATAGTGAATCGGTGCAGTGTATTTGCTTCGAGGAAGCCATTGTGTACGGTCTGCACCTGCCGGCCCAGCATGTCGAACAGGGTAATTTCAACCGCTTGCTCACGCGCAATAGAAAGGGTGAATGTTGTCTGCGGGTTGAACGGATTGGGAAAGGCTTTGCCCAATTGATAGGCGGTATTCAAGTCAATGTCCAACTGCACTTCGTTGCTCAGTTCAAAGGCGCCGTCGAAATCGATTTGTTTGAGCTGGAAGGTGTAGCTGCCAGCCGGCAGGTTGTTGACCTGGTGTGCGTATAAGTTTGCGGCTCGTTCGTGGTGCCGGCGCCTGTCTACAAACGTGATGGCCTCTCCGTTTTGCAGTACCTCGAAGCCGGCGTTGTTGGTTTCGGATGCTGTATGCCATTGCAACGTGGCGCTGTTGCCATTGGCTGTTGCTTCAAAAGAAATCAGTTCGACGGGAATCGGATCGCCAATTCTTGTGAAGTCGGCCACAAAATACCCGCGGCCAGAGCCACCAAATACATCCATTGCCGGCTCACCGCCTGTGCCATCAAAGTCGATGCTGTTGTTGAAATCACCCACCATCCTGAACATCTCCGGACCCGATGTGATGAGTTGGTGGACGCTCGCGTCTGCGCCACCGGTCCAGTTTGAGCCGTTGATGCCGTCTTTGGTATATACCGCTGTGTAAGCTGGGAAACTGAAGGTGTTCACTTCATACTGGCCATTGCCGTCGAAGTCCACCGAGCCCGTGAGGTAGCCACCGACGTAGACGATCTCTTCATCAGGACACACCGCTACAGCGTTGCCATAGACGCCGGAGAAAATGAAGAAGTCCACCAGGGCATTTGGAAAGGTTGCCCACTGGACTACACCTGTGGCGTTGTATCTGGCCAGAAACATGTTATCTGCCGGCTCTGGGCCTGTGTAGGTTGTCTCGGCGTTTTCAAATACCACGTTGCCCAATCCGTAGCTACCGGCTACATACAGGTCGCCCGCTGTGTCAAGGTCGATACTGTTCGCAAAAGAAGAGCCTGTGCCGCCAGCGTAGTCGATCCAGTTGATCGCGCCGGCTGGGTTGTATTGGGCAACAAACGCCCTGGCTTGCGGGCCAAACTGGGTGGAGCCTGCTGCAACCGGATCCAGTGGTCCATCGCCATCAAAATCGACATTGCCCCGGAAAGCGCCGGCGAGGTAAAGTTGGTCTTGGTCATCCACTAACAAGTCGTTGGCCTGTACGTTACCCGTGGTTGGTTCACCGTCTATCGATGTGCTGGATACCCATTGCACGATCCCATCTGCATCGAGCGCTGCCACGTGCATGACGCCCGTCCCAGCCGTATTGCCGGCTTCATCCAATTGGGTGGCTGCGAGGTACAGCAAGCTGCTACTTGCTGAGTACACAAGGCCGTTAACAAAGCCATCGAGGCCATCTACAGGTTTGACCCAGTTGAAGGTGCCATCGAGTTCATACTGTGCGATAAACAAGCCGCTTGTAGCCGGAGCTGTGGCCGTAATGTCGTCGACCTCATCGCCATCAAAATCTGCAGCGGTATCGTAGGTGCCCGCGACGTAGAGCTTACCGTCACCGACAATCGTGCCGCCGCCGGCTTCGTTTACCGTTTCAGATGCTGCCGTACCGCCGGCCTGGACAACCCAGTTAAGCGAGCCATCTGCCGCATGACTGGAGATGAAAATGTCTGATCCGCCCCGGGTCATGAAATCTGGCGTCTCATCCAGATCAAAATCGGGCGAGTCGATAAAGCTGCCAGTTTGGAAAAACGTCCCGTCGCTATGAATAAAGGTGTTTGATTGCGTGGGGAGCTGCACGGCGTTGCCGGCAAACTCTTGTGCGAATGCAGTAGTTGAAAACGCAAAAACACATAAAAAGAGTAACGCTGGAAGAGCAAATTTCATGGAATGGCAAACGAATAAGCAGTACCTCAGGGCATTGTCCGAGGTAACGTGTGAATAGGCGTTGGCATTCGGGGGATTTCCTGTCGATTTTCGGGGAGATAAAGACAAGAAAAGATGAGGAGCATTGTTATGATAAAGTCGTTGCTTCGATACGGATTGCGGATAGAAATCCTGTTTTCTGTTCGAGGTGTTTCTTCGGCGTGATAGCTGTTTTTAATGGGTTTATTAAGCCGTTCAGGATCGTTTTTGATATATGTGCATAACATATGTTCAATCTTCTGTTGATCCTATGGAAATCGATCCGATACCCCGCCGGCGGGGGCGAGGTGCGGCCTCGAATCCTGCCAACCAATTCTTGAAACATCACCACGTCGAGGACCCGGCCGCCCTTGATGCATCCGATCTCCGTCAGGTAAAGACGGAGTTCATCGCGGATACCTCAAAAACAGTCCTCTCCAAAAATAACAGCCCCGACATCCCATTTGACTACAGCATCAATCCGTATCGCGGCTGCGAGCATGGATGTATCTACTGCTATGCGCGGCCATCACATGAGTACCTGGGATACTCCGCCGGCCTCGACTTTGAGACCAAAATTGTAGTCAAACACGACATCGCGAAGCTGCTGGCAAAAACTTTTCAGAAGAAGTCAT
This sequence comes from Rhodothermales bacterium, assembly GCA_965263205.1. Lineage (GTDB taxonomy): Bacteria > Bacteroidota > Rhodothermia > Rhodothermales > JAHQVL01 > JBCCIM01. The sequence goes on along the minus strand of CBDHHF010000025.1, from coordinate 150,038 downwards.
GGCAACCACAGACCGTCATGATGTCGGGCAACACAGATTGCTACCAGCCGGCGGAACGCGAACTCAAGCTCACGCGGGGGTGTCTCGAAGTGTTTGCCTGGCACCGTAATCCGGTTGCACTGATTACCAAAAACTACCTGGTAACCCGCGATATCGATTTGCTGGAAGAACTGGCGTCGCGCAATCTGGTCAGCGTGAGTATCTCCATTACGAGTCTGAAGCCGGAGGTCACGCGGGTGATGGAGCCGCGGACGTCGCATCCCATGCGGCGGATTGAGGCCATTGAGAAGCTGGCGGCGCGCGGCATTCCGGTAGGCGTGATGGTGGCGCCCATTGTCCCGGGGCTGACCGACGAAGAAATGCCCGAAATCATCAAAGCTGCTGCCAATGCCGGCGCATCCTGGGCACACTACGTGATGTTGCGTCTGCCTGGTGCAGTGAAGCCCCTCTTCCTGGATTGGCTTGAGACTGAGTTTCCCGACCGGAAACAACGCGTCATCAACCGGCTGCGCGATTTGCGAGGTGACGAGCTCACCGACAAGAAATTCGGCCGGCGCATGCGTGGTGCCGGCAAATGGGCGGAAATCCTCGGCCAACTCCATCGCAACACCGTGAAGCAATACGGCCTCAACCAGGGCCGCATCAGCCACAGCACCGAACACTTCCGCCGCACCGGCCAGCAAGAACTGTTTTGATTGTTGATTTCGGATTGGGGAATGCTGATCTGCTTCAATCCTGTCACCCTGAGCCCCGCGAAGGGTCTCTTTGGGGCTTGCAGCCCCTTCGAATAATGAATATCGAACAAGGAACCCCGAATTTCGAAGGGATTACCTTTCATATCCTCGCAATCCTCAATCCTCAATCCTCAAATCCTCAATCCTCAATCCTCAATCCTCAATCCTCAATCCTCAATCCTCAATCCTCAATCCTCAATCCTCTCTGGAATCATCTTTGCGTATTGCGCATTTAGGGAGAAAGCACGCGTGTTTATCCACATCGCCACCATAATTAGGCACGTCAGTTGCGATTACAATCAGGAACTACTCAGAGGAAACCTTATGAAGCCTGCGTCCCTGCTGGTGGCACTATTGCTTGTATGTAGCAGTTGTGACTCCGGCGAACCGGAGCCCCTTATCTTGCCCGCTCCCAAACCCCAATTTGTTGCCGATTCCCTCTACACTGTAACAGAAACCGGGTTAAAGTATTACGACCTGGTAATTGGCGATACTGCACGCGTTTCTGCCGATTCTGGTGATGTTGTGCTGATCGACTACCACGCCTGGCTCGAAGATGAGTCTATTTTTGATAGCTCGATTATCCGTGGCCAATCTTTTCAGTTTGCATTGGGATTTGGCGAGGTCATTGCCGGCGTTGATGAAGGGGTCAGTGGCATGTTTCTTGGTGGCCTTCGGCAAGTGATAATCCCCCCAACGCTTGGTTACGGAGAGGAGGGGAATGAACTGGTGCCGCCCAATTCAACCCTTACCTTCGAAATTGCATTGCTTGGGGCGCAGTAATTTTGCCCTACGATTCCTTTGTCGGCTTTTGTAGCTTCATTTCCCCAAACCCAGTACGGGAAACAACCCGTGTGGCTCTGTGTAATCGGCTCGGTGTAATCGACGCTGCGAATGCTAGCCTGCAAAGGTGTTACACGAACTATACCCTCACCAAACTTTCGCTATTATGATCAATCGTAAGATCGTAACAGGATTTTCTTTCTTTCTCGCTCTGTTTGTTTTTGCTGCGTGCGATAGCAACGAGGATCCAGATGAATTTGTAGAAGGCCCGTTGCCTCGTGAAGTTGCAGATGCAGACTATACGACCACGTCCACAGGCTTGCAGTATTTTGACTTTGTCGCCGGTGATGGCGCCGAAGCCGTTGTAGGAGATACCCTGTTTGTTGATTACACTGGTTGGCTCGAGAACGGCTTTATCTTTGATAGCTCGGTTCTTATTGCGGGCCGTACTCCCATACGTGTGATTATTGGCACTACAAATGTGATTGAAGGCTGGACAGAAGGGCTGCAGGGCATGCGTGAAGGGGGACAACGGCAACTGGTGATTCCACCATCGCTCGGCTATGGCTCTTTTGGTCAGGGTGCGGTACCGCCTAACGCTGTGATGATTTTTGAGGTGGAGGTTGTGAGCCTCCGCAATGGCAGCTAGCCTTAACCCATGCCCCGGATTCTGGTAGTAGGATCGAGCTGCGCCGGCAAATCCACCCTTGCACAAAAATTGCGGGATGCCCTGGATATTCATTATATCCAATTGGATGCGTTGCAATGGTTGCCGGGGTGGGTTGAGCGGGATGATCCTACCTTTCTTAGTATGCTTACCGACGAAGTTACCGCACACCAGGATTGGGTGATTGACGGTAACTACAGTCGCACCCACCACATTTCCTGGCCCAGGGCACAGGTAGTTATCTGGTTGAACTACAGCTATCCGCGCGTATTGTGGCGCGCAATAACCCGTACATGCCGGCGGGTATTTAAAAAAGAAAAGCTCTTCTCAGGCAACGTCGAGACATTCCGCAAGTCCTTTCTGAGTCGCGATTCCATTCTCTGGTGGGTGATTTTCACTTTTCACCATCGCCGCCGACGATACAAAGCGATACGCCAAAAAAACGAGTACGCCCATCTCACATGGATTGAACTGCGTCGGCCTATTCCACTTGATACACTTATCGCTCGCATTCATCAGGTCCTGGAATCTACACATCGCTAGCAAATCTGCGCACAGCATGTTGCTTTAAAACGTGGTCTGCACCAATCATTGCAGGGTTAAGATCTGAAGGCCGCAGGACGATAACGCAAGGAAAGATATTGCCTCGATTTGAATGTTGTATAGTGTTGATAGATGCTCCTTGCAACACGAATGCGTAAGCCAAAAGTAGCAGTTATCCGCGCCTAAGATCGAACAATTTCTCCTCCAGAGTCGAGCACTCTCCGCATAAGAGGTGGATTAATTTATGTGCCTATTTAATGCCTCACCTCCCTTTCGTTCGTTTTGCTCGAAATAAGTCATGAGCAAGAAATGAATTTGGTAGCATTTTTTGCTGCCTGCGCGGTGCGCGATGACGGATATCTAGAAAGCTATTGCTTACGCCATAGAAAACTTCAGTTATAGATTTTTCTTATTGACGATCACACTTCTAATTATATGAACAACGCTTCCCTTCAAGAGAGGCTATATCGCCGGCTAGATGAAGCACCTGAAAGCAAGGCGATTGCTTATTACGATCCAAAAGCGTCCCTGTCATGGATCAGCTACGAGCAGTTCTTTAACCAATCCCTCGAAATTGCTGCTCAAATTAAGAAACAAGGATTTCAGCCTGGTGACGTATGCGTCATCGTGCTACCAAGTGGCCATTTGTCGGCCCGTTCCATTCTGGCTGTGCTATTACTTGGTGGTAACCCACTCCTGGTAGCGCCGCCGGCCGTACAGGGCAGTATGCTCGACTTGCCAAGAATCCTCAAACATACGGTCAAAAAGTCGGGCGCCCGCGTGGTGCTTTGTGCTGATACAATGACCGACTTGCGGGATGAACTCACAACAGAACTGGAAGGCGTTACACTGCTCTTTGGCGAATCTGAAATTGTGCTGCCGGGCGAAGGTGGGGACATCGAGCGTTTTTATCCTGCATCAGACGCCATTGGTGCGATGCAGTTGACCTCTGGTACGACGGGTTTCCCGCGCGTTTGTGTGTGGAGCCAGGAAGGTATCCTCGCAGCATTGGACGGCATGGAAGCTGCATGCGGCATTACCCGGGAGGACATCTGCTTTAACTGGACGCCGCTGTACCACGATATGGGGCTGATTAACAACTTTATGTTGTGTATGACAGCCGGCATTCCGCTGATCCTCTTTAGCCCACACGAATTTGTGAAGCGGCCGTACCTCTGGCTCAAAGCCATGCAGGATACAGGCTCCACGTTCACGTGGTCACCAAACTTTGGCTACGCCATCACGGCGCAGCGCACGCGCGATCGCCAGATCGAAGGGCTCGACCTGAGCCACGTAAAAGCATTCTGGAATGCTGCTGAAAGAATCCACTACGATACTGTAGTAGCATTCTACGAGCGTTTTAAAGATTACGGTCTGCAGGAAAGCGCGCTGAAAATGAACTTCGGCTGTGCTGAAAACGTGGGCGGTGCCACCTTCACCGGTATGGATGAGCCGTACCAGGTAGAACACCTCGATCCGAGCAAGCTTTATGGCGACTTCATCGCTGAAGAAGTACCGGCCGACCAGGATGGTGCCGTCACCATTGTGAGCTGCGGGCAGCCACACCCAACCCTGGGCATCGAAATTTTGTCGGATGACAACGAATTGTTGCCCGAAGGCCGCGTTGGCCGCGTTGCGCTTCGTACGCCATCGCGCTTGCTGTATTACAAAGAAGACCAGGAATCCACAGATGCGGCCCTGGTTGGCGACTTGCTGCTTACTGGCGATATCGGCTACAAGCGGAATAACAACCTGTACTGGGTGGGTCGCGAAAAAGAGCGCATTGTATTGCGCGGTAAAAAGTACGATCCAAGCGATTTTGAGCCTGTACTGTTTGATGTTGAAGGGCTGCGTACAGGCAGTTTTGTCGTGTTTGGTGTGGACGAAGGGGCCCACGGCACGCAGCGTGTAGTTGTGGTCTCGGAAGTTCGTGAACCACTTTCACGCAAACTGGAAGAAATTTCAGGCGACATTACCAAGCAGATTTTGCTTCGCCTGGGTGTCACGGTATCTGATATTGAGCTTGTAAAAGCCGGCACCCTGGCCAAAACATCGAGTGGCAAGCGCCGGCATCGGCATTTCCGCCAGATGTACATCGATGGCAAACTTAAACCCTATCGTGTTGACGAATCTTCAATAGAGGCTGATGTAAGCTAAACCCCCGGGAGTGAATCGCGCCGTCTGCCATGCCACGCCATGTGCCGTAGCAGGCGGCTAAAGTCTTTAACGTCGAAATCTTCTACATGAAGCACTTTTGATAGCGATTGTGAGATAGCAATGATTAGTAATTTAGATCCATTTATTGAAAAGCTGGGCCGGCACGCTCTAGAAGAAGTCCAGTTGAGGAAATTCCAGATTATGCTGGATAAAATCCTCACACACAACACGTTTTATCAGCAAAAGCTGAACGCGGCCGGTATAACATCGTCGAGCGATATCAAGTCGTTTGAAGATTTTCGCAAACTGCCTTTTACCACGAAGCAGGAATTGGTGCACGACCAGGTGGACAATCCACCGTATGGCACCAACCTGACGTTTCCGCTCGAACTCTACACGCGGATTCACCAGACTTCGGGTACCACGGGGAGCCGCTCCGCTGCCTCGATACCGAGGAAAGCTGGGATTGGTGGGCACGTTGCTGGGCTGCCGTATACCGCGGCGCTGGTGTAACACCCTCTGACCGCATTTTCTTCGCATTCTCTTTTGGGCCTTTTATTGGTTTCTGGAGCGCATACGCGGGGGCACAGCGCATTGGTGCTTTGGCGTTGCCTGGTGGTGGGATGTCGTCGTTGCAGCGCATCAAGTTCATGCTCAAAAACGACGTGACGGTACTGGTTTGCACGCCAACCTACGCGCTTCACCTTGCTGAAGTAGCTGAACAGGAAGGAATTGACCTGTCTGAGTCGAACATTCGCATTACCATTCACGCCGGTGAGCCTGGTGCAAGTTTGCCAGCCACCAAAGAGCGCATTGAACGGGTTTGGGGCGCACGTTGCTGCGACCACGCCGGCGCTACAGAAGTTGGTGCCTGGGGTTTTGAAGCAGCAAACAGCGGCTCTTTCTTTGTAAATGAAGCAGAATTTATCGCTGAAGTAGTCGACAAAGACGGCAACCCGGCAGATGAAGGTGAGCTTATCATCACAAACCTGGGCCGGCTTGGCATGCCTGTCATTCGATACCGCACGGGCGACCGTGTGGCAATCGACACGACGGAGACGAGCAGCGAACGCACGTTCCGCCGGCTTAAGGGCGGCGTGATCGGCCGTATCGATGACGCGCTGATTGTTCGTGGTATCAACGTTTTCCCAAGCGCCATCGAGAATATCGTACGTCGTTTTGAAGATGTCGGTGAGTTTGCTGTGGATGTCTATCGCAACAAGAACCTGGATGAAATGGAAATTCGGGTAGAGATTGGCGGTGAAAATCCAGAAGAAACAGCCAAAGACATCGTCAAGGTGCTGCGAAACGGACTTGGCCTTCGTGTTCAGCTAACGGTAGTACCGCAAGGTACACTGCCACGGTTCGACCTGAAAGCTCGTCGCTTTACAGATCATAGAAAATTAAATCTGGCTGTAGCCGGACGCTAAATATCCTGCAATATTCCAGGATGTACGGTAAAGCCGGCCTCGTGCCGGCTCCGTTATTAATGTCGCACAGATCTACATTATGTTAAAGTATACCAAAGTTGTTTCGGAACAGCTGGGCGATGGTAGCGCTGGCGGTATGACCAAAGGGATGGGCATTCCATTCCTCGCCAGCAATATTCAATTTTCCAAATTGCTGGTGCTGGTTTTACAACTGGCTGTGGTCATCTTCTCTATCAGATTATTTAATGTTGAAGATGCCAGCGCGCTCCACATCATTTTGCCCATTATTTTTGGCGGTTTTATTGTTCACGCCATTTTGGCCCCTTCACTGCGGCTCCCTTTCTTTGTTTTCCTCTCGTTAGCCGCAATTATTGCAGTTTTTAGTTGGGTAAACGGTCTTTGGCTCATAGGGATAGGATTAGGGCTGATTGGATTGTGTCATTTACCCATCCCGTTTAGGGCCCGTGTGGCGTTGGTTTTGGTGGCAGTAGCAGGGCTTGTTGTATTACGTGGCGGTTGGGTCACAACGTCGTGGTCTGAACTCATTTTGCCGATTCTGGGCGCTATGTTCATGTTCAGGCTCGTGATCTACATGCACGATCTGCGGCACGAGCGGAAGCCGGCTACGCTCTGGGAGCGCCTGGCGTATTTTTTCTTGCTCCCCAACGTAGCGTTTCCGCTCTTTCCCGTAATTGACTACCAGCTCTTCCGGAAGACGTATTACAACGAAGACGACTACAAAATTTACCAGAAAGGAGTGCTCTGGATTTTTCGGGGCGTTACGCACCTGATTTTGTACCGCGCGGTGTACTACTACCTTGTACCTACACCGGAAGAAATTCAGGGTCTGGGACAGGTTGTGCTCTTTATCGTATCGAGCTACCTCATCTACCTGCGCGTTTCAGGGCTTTTCCACGTGATTATTGGCATCTTGTGCCTCTTTGGCATGAACTTGCCTGAGACGCATCATCACTACTTCCTTGCCGGCGAGTTCAACGAAGTTTGGCGGAAGCTGAATATCTACTGGAAAGACTTCATGGCCAAGGTGCTATACTATCCTTTGGTGATGAAAATCAGAAAGTGGGGCATGATGCGCGCACGCGTAGTGGGCACCATGCTTGTGTTTGTAGCGACCTGGCTCTTGCACTCTTATCAGTGGTTCTGGCTTCGAGGGGCTTTCCCGTTAAAAGCCATCGATGGGCTCTATTGGGGTATTCTCGGGATGTTTGTGGTAATCAATACCATAAAAACCACCAAAGACCTGACGCCGAAGGATGACGAAGATACTGGCTGGTCCTGGGCTGAAGCATCGCGTAAAGCCTGGCGTATTTTGGGGATGTTCATCTTCATGAGTGTACTCTGGTCGTTCTGGAGCAGCGAGTCGATTGCTGACTGGTGGTCCGTAATGATGGTCGGTTTCTCAGCAAGCATGGCTGAATACGGCTGGTTGATGTTGGGGATTTTTGGCATTTTTGCGCTACTTGTTATCCATCTGTTTATGGATTTCAAAGGATGGAGTCTATTGTGGGATGAGCACAAAATGCCTTTCTACAGTGTGGCGATGCGCACAAGCATCGGGATCCTGGCGCTGGTTGCGGTTGGTTTGCCACGGGTGAATAACAACTTTGGAGAGCAATCAGCTTCGTTTATTGCATCGCTGAAAGAAAGCCGGCTCAACGACCGCGACCAGGGTGTACTTGAACGCGGGTATTACGAAGGCCTGATTGATGGCAACAGTTACACGTCGCAAATCTGGTGGACGGACAAAGGTGAAAAGCCTGATAACTGGAAAGCGACGATGAACTCCGACGCGGTACAGCCCGGCGAAGATGTCCTGGTTTACGAACTGATTCCATCGTACAGCGGCATCATCAAAGATGCGCCGTTTACGGTAAATGAGTGGGGCATGCGTGACAAGTCGTACGCCAAAGAAAAGGAGCCTGGTACGTTCAGGATTGCTTTTATGGGGGCGTCATTCGAGCAGGGTGCCGGCGTTGACGACGAAGAAATCTTCCCTGCACTTATCGAGCAAATGCTGAACGAGCAGCACGCAGGGCAAACGTACGACAAGTATGAAGTCCTCAGTTTTGCTGTTGGTGGCTACAGCCCGGTGCAGACGCTGTACTTGATGGAAAACAAAGCGATCGAGTTTTCGCCGGATGTGATCATTTACGCAATTCACTCGACCGAGAAGCGCCGGCTGTTGATGCAGTTGCAAAAGCTGGCGCAGGACAAGCGCGACGTATCGTACGTTTTCCTCAACGACATTTTTGCCGAAGCTGGGGTGACAAAAGACATCACGCACCAGGAGGCGCGCCGCCGGCTCGATCCATTTGGCGAGAAAATTATCCAGACCAGCTTCGAGAAAATGGGTGCGTTCAGTGACGCGCAGCAGATTCCGATTATCGGTCTGTTTGTGCCGAGTACTGAAGAAGTAGACGGCTACAACGAGGAATGGCATCCTATTCTGAGAGGCTATGCGGAAGAATCTGGCTTCAATGTTGTTACGCTTGAAGGTGCATACCAGGGCGTAGAAGCAGAAGCTGTTTACCTGGCGCCATGGGATACACACTTGAACAAACGCGGTCACAAATTGATAGCCGACGCTTTGTACAAAACCCTGGTCGAGGAAGACGCACGGCTCCAACTCGGATTAACCGATACGTCCAATTAGCCAATGAAAAACAGGCTGAACCTGGAAAGGCAGCACTTTTCTTTAAGCAATCAAGATTAGATAATACAATGAGTGAAGCGGTAACACAGAATATTGACGAGATCAAAGCTGTAACCAAGAAATACCTCGGCGACTTCATTCCGCCAAAGAAGATGGAAGTACTTGAGGACAATACGGCCCTGATCACAGGTGGTATCCTTGATTCGATCACCATTGTTGAATTGGCTGCCTCTTTGGAAGACCACTACGACATCAAGTTCGAGACCTTCGAAATGAGCGTGGACTACTTTGATACCCTCGCAGACATTGCGAAGGTTGTGCAGGAAAAAATAGCAGAAAACGGATGAGTACCACAGGCGATAGCGCCCCCGCAGGACTGGACGAAAGCCGCATTACTATCAGCCCTGATGTAAACGGGGCCGGCTTTGATCCATTGGGTGATTTGCTTGTTGCGCAGGTTGAAAAGCCGGCGCACTTGCGCGAAATCAACTTGCGTACGCTTACGCCTTACCAGCGCGCGTTACTCACCATCGACGGTACGGTCACCAAATTCATCGAAGCGTATGTGATGGAGCCGGTGATGGTGAAGCTACTTGAGCAGGATACGCGAGAATTGATGGATCGGCATCCATGGCTTGAAGTGGATGCCGGCACACCTGTGATTACGCGTCAGGTAGTACTCGAAGGAAAATACAGCAAGCGCCTGTTCGCGTATGCTGTTTCGCTCCTGGTACACGATCAATTGCCAGAAGCCGTGCGCGAAGATTTGAAAGTACATCCGCAAGGTATCGGACGCGTGCTCATCAAAAACAAGCTCGAAACCCGCCGCGAAGTACTCTGGTACGGCCGGGAAGAGATGGATGAGTTACCCGATGCTGTACGCAGCCGCTCAGACGGTCGCTTCAATAGCCGCACCTACCGCGTCATTTGCAGCGGCAATCCATTCATGCTCATCAACGAAAAATTTCCCCTCATCGACGGCCAAATCCTCGATCACCATTAGGGATTGTCGAGTGTCGAATGCCGATTTTCGAGTGGGTGAGGAATTTTGCTATTCTACAAGCTTGTCATCCTGAGCCGTGCGAAGGATCTCTTCGGGGCTTGCAGCCCCTCGAATAACGAATATCGAGCAAGGAACTCCGAATATCGAAGTGGGGTGCGCACTCGTCACTCTTTCTCCATAGCTAGCAAGCGCTGGATGCGTTCTTCGGCTGGTGGGTGCGTGGTAAACAGGCTTTTTAAACCACCTTTTCCAAAAATTGGGCTTACAATGAACATGTGGGCCGTGGCTTCGGTGGCCGGCATGGGATTGTGTTCTACACCTTGCTGCAGGCGAGCCAGCGCATTAGCCAGTGCACGTGGGTTTTGCGCAATTTCAGCGCCGTCGCGATCTGCAACGTATTCCCTTGAACGCGAAATAGCCATCTGGATTAGAAACGCGGCGAAAGGAGCAAGGAAAAGCATTAGCAAACTCACCAGGGCATTCCCGCGGTCTCTGCTTCCACCGAAGAACATGGCAAATCTAGTCAACAGCGTGATGCCTGAGGCAACGGTAGCGGCAATAGACGACGTCAGAATATCGCGGTTTTTGATGTGTGCCAGTTCGTGGCCAATGACGCCTTCAAGTTCTTCTTTGTTGAGCAGGCGTACAATGCCATTGGTTACAGCTACCGCTGAGTTTTCAGGATTTCGACCCGTCGCAAATGCATTAGGCTGGTTGTTCGGAATAATGTAAACCGCCGGCATGGGCAGGTTGGCGCGCTGACGCAGGCGGTCGACCATTTCATACAACTCTGGTGCATCCTGCGGACCCACTTCTTGCGCTTTGTACATGCGAAGGACAATCTTGTCGCTAAACCAGTAGCTGGCAAAATTCATGGCCACGGCAACCACAAAGGCGATTACAAGACCTTGTGTGCCGGCAATTGCATTCCCAACAAGCGCAAAAAGAACAATCAGAAACGCCATCAGCGCCCCTGTGCGAAACGTGTTAAACATGTTGTTGTGGTAGAAAGAGAGTGTGATGGGTCACTGTTAGTACACGATGCTGGCGGCGGCTGGTTTCAGCAATTACCCGAGCATCTTGGTCACGATCATTACATCGTATAACGCGTGGGTCCATGCAGCGACGCCAAAACCACGCACGAGGTAAATCACATTGAGTGCGAGGCCGAAGAAAAATCGAAAGAGAAAAGACTGGGCCGTGAAGTCATCGCCGAGTGCGCCGATGTAATGGATGGCACTGAATAACAGGGCGCCGGCTACTGCTGCGATGATGTAAGCTGCTGTTCTAAAGCCTAGAATAGCTTTCAAAATGGCATAGAGGCCACCAACTAGTATAACGCGGAATAACAGTTCTTCATAGATGCCGGCCCCAATGGAGAGCGCCAGTTGCATCCATATACTTTCCTGTTCCAGTTGTGCCCCCGCCATTAAGATCGTAGGCGCGTAGGCGGCAAAAAGTGACCACACAAGCTGGGATACCAGCAGTGCCACAATAACCGCGTAAAATCCACTTTCTATGACAATGCCGAGAAAATAGGATGGTCGGATAGGGATTTCTTTTTTACGCTCGTACATCATAATACCGATGCCCACAACCAGCAACACACCGCCCATGATCAGCGTGGTTGGGCCATCTATAAACTGAAACCACTGCTTCAACCAGAGCTCAGAGCTTACCCGTACCTGGCCTACGCGCCCGGCGTTGGCCGAGATAATCATGGTTTCGTACAGCAGGATAAGTGGTATTGCAGCCAAAAATCCATAGGTACCCGTGCGTGTGACAGACAAATATGTCCGTTCGATCGCTTCTGAAGGAACTGGATCTTGCTGGCTTACGGTTTCAGTCATCGATACCAGATAAACGGCCTGAGCCGTTTCTGTACGTGATTAAGAGCGTGTAGAAACTGCGCGTCGGAGCTTCAGCTTATTCGACAACGCGAATCTGAATTTCTTCGTCTTCACCAAAGGTCAGGCCGAGTTCGCGCGCTACGATGGCAGATACATCCATGATGTAGCGGGAGTCGATAGGTCCTCTGTCATTTACCTCTGCAAACGTCTTACGGCCCGAAATCGGATTTGTTAGGAGGACAATCGTATCGATGGCCAGTTCGGGGTGGCTGACAGTGAAACGCGCCGGATCATACGGGTCGCCGCTTGCTGTCAGGCGGCCTGCAAAGGTTTCTGGATAAAGGGAGACAGGGCCCACTTCATACAGTGGAGGGATATTCTGTGACTTGGCCGGCTTTTTTACCGGGTCGGGTGCCGGCAGCGTGATGACCTGTCCGATGCGCAGGCTTGGCGAGTTTAGTTCGTTTAGGTCAGAAATAGCGCGTACGTTGGTTCCTGAGCGGCGCGCAATACCGTAAAGTGTATCGCCTTTTTTAACCGTGTACGTTTGTGGGCCTTCAGATTCATTAAACGATGCAATGGGGCTGGTATCTGGAATCCAAATGGTATCGTTTGCTTCCAAAGGATCGGAATTACCGCCGTTCATGGCAAAGAGGGCATAGGCCGGCAGGCCATATTCAACGGCAATGCTGTAGTAGGTGTCGCCCGGCTGCACAACGTAGCTGCGTTTAGCGCGCGTAATGGGTTTGAACGTGCCGGCGCTTGGATCGGGTTTTTCTTCCGCATCCATGACTTCCCTTGGGATGACGGGATCACTAGCCGGCTGGAATACCGGATCGGGCAATGTAGGCAGTGGATTCTGTGGTTGGGCTGCAGCGGTGCTTACAACAAGATCTTGCCCCACGTAAATGGTATTGCCGTCCAGGCTGTTGAGATTCTTCAGGTCGGATACGGTAATGCCGTGCGTACGGGCAATGCTATACAACGTATCTCCTTTCTTTACTGTATAGCGTTGCGCACTTTGTGCGAGGCTAACATCTACAGCGCAAATGTTTACAGCCAGAAATAAGAGAAAGCTGAGGCGTAAAAGGCTGCGTTGCGCAATCATGATAATTTGGAGGTTGTTCAATAAATGCGGGCAGTGGTTAGAAGGGCACTATTCGTCGTCAAAGCCAATGCCCTGTGCACTTAGCAGTGCGTCTTGCAGTTCTGCACGCGCGTGCAAATCCTGTAGCTCGCTCGCTACGCGAATGCCCGATTGGTACGTGTGTATTGCGTCAGGTGTGCGATTCAGTGATTCTAGCAGCTTGCCAAGATGGTAGTACGTGCCAACATACGTCGGCTTGTCTTGAACCAACTGTTCAAAAAACGTCAACGCTGCTTCTTTATTGTCCTTTTTAAGGTATTCACTGGCTATTGCAAACCGCGTAAACGCATCATCAGGGTCTTCTTCGTAAAAGGCCAGCAGTGCTGCTAAGCGATCCATAATATAACAAGGAAATATAACTTTTGGCGAGAAGTTTTAACAAGCGGACAGGCGTTAAGTTTTTTAATTCCAAACAATTATACAAATAGCCATGCCTGTGGTACTGGTTAGGATATGATTACCAGCCTCCGCCGGCGCCGCCGCCGCCAAAACTACCACCGCCGCCTCCGAAGCCACCAAAGCCGCCACCACCAAATCCGCACTGCCGCCTCCGAAGCCGCCAAATCCACCACCACTGCCGCCGCCAAACGATGGACCCCAAAGAATGACAGGGAAGTCGCCGCGCCGGCTACGATACCGCTTGCCGCCACTTTTCCCACCGCCTCTCGAAAAAATAGAAAACAGAAAGAGGGCTAGCATAATGAGCATAAAGATCGTTTCTGGATCAAGTTGCTCACGGTTTGATTGGGGCAATGCATCGTATTCACCTTCTGCTGCAGCGATGAGTGCATCTACAGCGCCATCCAGCCCGGTATAGAACTGCCCTTGCCTGAAATTCGGGACAATAATGCGTTGTATGATGCGACTGGCAATGGCATCAGGAATAGCGCCCTCAAGGCCATAACCGGGCGCGATGAAGATGCGTCTGTCTTGGCTGGACGCCAGAATGACCACGCCATTGTTCTGCCCCTGTTGCCCAACGCCCCATTTGCGTCCAAGCGCTGTGGCATATTCGACAGCCGGCACGCCATTCAGCGAGGGAAGTGTTACGATGACAATTTGTGTAGAGGTGGTGTCTTCGTAGGAATCCAGCTTTTGACTCAACCAGCGCTCCTCGGAGCTGCTTAGCATGTCGCCAAGATCTGTCACCCATCTACCTGTGGGTTCGATGACGTCAAAACCCTGCGCGAGCAACTGCCCGGGCACCAGGAGTACCAGGAAAAACAGAAGAAAACGTAAGCGGAGCGTATTCAACGTATCGTAGGGCAAGCAGGTGTCAACCCGCGCCAGCCAGTGGCCGGCGCGGATGTGTTACAACAAGGGGTAGTCTGAGTAGACTAAAATTCGACCGTAGGCGCTTGATCAGAGCCCGGATCTGCCTCAAAGGAGGCGCGGCGATCAAAGCCAAACATGCCGGCAACCAGATTGGTTGGGAAACGTCGCACGTTGGTGTTGTACGTCTGAACTGCACCATTGTAGTCGCGACGCGCAACCGTGATACGATTCTCCGTGCCTTCCAGTTGAACCTGCAAGTCGCGGAATGCCTGGGTGGCTTGTAATTGGGGGTAATTCTCAGCTACAGCGAGCAAGCGGCTCAACGCACCGGTGAGCTGCGACTGTGCCTGTTGGAATGCCTGCATTTTTGCAGGGTCGCTCAGGTCATCTGCCGTCAGGTTGATGGATGTGGCGTTGGCTCTTGCGTTGGTGACAGATTCTAGCGTTTCGCGCTCAAATTCTGCCGCGCCTTTTACAGTATTTACTAGGTTAGGGATAAGGTCTGCCCGACGCTGATACTGCGTCTGTACATCGCCCCAAACGCGTTCTACGTTTTCATCTTGTGCAACAAGCCCGTTGTAGGTGTTGCAACCTGCACATCCGCCAAGGCCGACGAGCAGAAGAATAATCAGCAAGGCGAGAGTACCTTTGCTACGCATGGTTTTAATGGGTTGGTGATAAAATCAAAGGTGGTTACGGATTACTCAGAGGTGGGTTGCGCACCCTCGAACTGCAGTACGCCGACTGTGAGTATCATGTCTATAATATTAATTTTGGGCATGATTACATACCATTTTTTAGGAAAATGCTGTGATTAACACATGTGTTTTGTAACATTCAAAACTGTTCTTCTGTACATTTTTTAGTGAATATCTCCCTTTTTCTGCCCATTGGCCTGAAAATGCCATGCCCAGCATTTCTGATTGCCCGCTTGCCAGTGTACTATTTGTAATCGTGCTGTGTGCTACTTCTGTTTTTGAAGATGCTGCTGCGCAGAAAGCGTCTACACCACCCCAGATCTCAATTTTTGCAGCAGAAGACATGCTCCCTGTCATGTTATTTGCTGATTTTGATGTGTTGTTTGCTGATCGGGGTGACTCGCCATCCGAACATCCAGCCTCTCTGGTTTACATAGAAGATTCAAGTGTTCACATTGAGCCGCCGGCGCAAATTGCGGAAATCCAAGTACGCGTGCGTGGCAACTTTCGGAAAAACAAAAACCATTGCAACTTCCCACCTTTGCGCCTGAACTTTAAGAAAAAGGCCGTCAGGGAAACGGTTTTTGCAGGACTCGACAAAGTAAAACTGGTTACCCATTGCCAGGACTGGGAGCAGGCGTACAACGAACGGGTGATACTCGAGTATCTAGCCTATAAAATTTATAATGTGATCACGCCTTATAGCTTCAATGTGCGATTGCTAGAACTTACGTATGCAAAAGGGAAGGACGATGAAGACAGGACACGGTTTGGTTTCTTAATCGAAGACGATGATGACATGGCGGCCCGCAATGGGGGTGTGATTTCAAAAACATCCTTGATTCATCAGGATAGTACAGATGCAGACCAAATGGCGCTGCTTTCCATTTTCCAGTACCTGATTGGCAATACGGATTGGTCGGTGACTGCGCAACACAACATTAAACTGGTTGAGGTCCCCGGGCGAGCAAAGCCTATCCCGGTCCCGTATGATTTTGATTGGTCTGGACTGGTGAATGCACCGTATGCAACGCCGGCCCCCAATCTGCGGATGGAATCCGTGCGTGAACGACGGTATCGGGGGTATTGCCGGCCCATCGAAGAATTACAACCACATTTTGATGTTTTTATGGCGCACAGAGAGGAGATAGAGGCAATTGTCGATTCGCTGGACATGACCAGTGCCAAATATCGCAAGCAGGCGCGGCACTACATTTCGCAATTCTACAAAGATATCAGCAAGGCAAGAAGGAAAAAACGCGCCTTCACCAAGTTCTGTCGGAAAGATTGAGTGCTAGTTTTGAGTTAACGCTTGCGCCAACGACGTGCTCGTAGTATAGAGTTGAGGGTAAATAAGAGGAACAGGCCGGCGGCGATGCCTGCAAGCATTGTCACGGTTTCATCGCCATCTACGCGTGCTGTATACGCCATCACGGCTGAGCCCAGGGCAAGCAAGCCAAACAGGAATTGGTGACCCAGTGCGTAAAGTAAGTTGGTGCTTTTCTGTAAGCCGGTAATTTGCACCTCCAACTCACCCCGGTTGGCGCGCGCCAGCAAACGCTGCATTTCGTTGGGAATCGAAATGGCCGACTTTGCTACGTCTTTAACCGCATCGCTCAGGAACGTTTTCCAGTCGCCATCCGGGCCCAGTACTGTACGCTCGAGGTATGGTTTGAGGATCTGCATCGGGTTCATCTCGGGGTGCAGATGGGTGCACAGGCCGAGGATCAAAAGGATGGTACGATCCAGCAAGATCCAGTCTTTGGGTACCTGGAAGGTGCTCATCAGGTCGCGAATAGAAATGTTGAGCCGGCGCATATCCGACCACATATCCAGCTTCGCATCCATCGTTGATTTTGCATTGATGTCATTGAGCTGGATTTCACTCAGATCCAGGTCCTCGATAAACCGGTCGTACATCGAGGCAATCAGATTGTCAACCGTTTCGTCGTCCTGGTTGTAGGCAACAAAGCCCATCTGGCTAATCGCCTTTTTGATGCGCTCAGGGTTTTGCTGAATGACACCCAGAAGCATCTGTGGGATACCCGACTTCATCGCCGGCGATAACGTAGCCACAGCGCCAAAATCAATAAACACAATGGTGCCGTCGGGTTTGACAAAGATGTTGCCCGGATGCGGATCTGCGTGGTAAAAGCCATCTTCAAACACCATTTGGCAGTACGCTTCCACAACGCGTCGGGCGAGGTCTGCACGATCAACGCCTGCTTCCGCTAAAGCCTCGGTATTGGAGATTTTGATTCCGTCGATAAACTCTGTGGTCAATACCCGATGGCTACTGTAGTCATTTACGACAACAGGGAAGGCAACACCGGGGTGGTCTTTGAGATTGTCGGTAATCCGCAGAATATGCGCAGCTTCTTTGGTGAAGTCGAGCTCGTCCAAAATCATGTCAGACAACTGCTCGTACTGCGTAGTAAGTCCCTTCACGCGCAAAAACATCCCGATCAGGCCAAACAGGTTGCGGATCGTTTTTAGGTCCATGCGCGCTGTCTCCTCGATGTCGAGATGCTGCACCTTTACTGCGACTTGCCGGCCATCGTGTAATGTTGCGCGGTGTACCTGCGCAAGGGAGGCGCTGGCAACGGCTTCGGGATCGAACGATTTGAACAGGGTAGCTACCGGGGCGCCCAACTCAGATTGGATCCGTTGCTGTATTTCTTCGACGGGTCGGGCTGGAATGCGATCTTGTAACCCCTCCAGGCCAATGCGAAAGTCTTCTGGTAAAAAATTGGTCAGGATACTGATGAGCTGCCCAACTTTGATAAACAACCCTTTTAGCCCGAGAATCATGCGTTCAACGCGACGCGCATTTTTCCGGTGTAGCACACGACGGCGCGCTGCAACCCACTCGGGGCCCCGGATGTAGCCGGCCAGCTTGAGCACTCCATAACTCAAAAAAATACGCACCACAGTGCCGTACACGCGAACCAACTTGAATCGTCTCGCTAGTCCTGTTTGCGATGTAGATGGCTGTGTGGTAAGCATGACGCACCTGCGGTTTATGATTGCTGGTAGTACGTCCGGCCATTCAGTTCGGGTTCAGTGTTGCGCTGGTCGTGATGGATTTAACCCCGATCTCACAAACAGCTCAAGAGCCGGCGTCCTGCGCTGCCTGGCTGACCTCAATGCTTTTGCGCGTCACCATGGCTGAAGAAAGCGAATTTTGACCGGTAACGAGCCGGCCGTCTACCTCCATGTGCGGCGTACGTATTGGGCTGTGCTTGAATATTCCTCCGCGTTCGACAAGCAAATCTTCAATGATAAAAGGGTATTGCTCATAATGCGGAAGTTCTTTGCTTTCAAGTTCGTCAGGCACGCCGTTAATGGTTTTGCCATCCACGAGGTACTTGCCATTGCTCATCTTCAGGTTCACCAACGCGGCCGTACCATGACACACAGCTGCAATGACACCGTTGTTTTTTTCATAGATGTGCATGGCGATATCCTGTAGTGCCTTGTTTTGGGGGATGTCAAAAATAGGTGCGCTGCCGCCAGTGAATTGCACAATCTGATAGGCATTCGGATCGATGTCTGCCGGCGCTAGCGTGTTGGCCATCGCGTACATGAAGTCGGCATGATACAGGTAGCGGCTTTGCAGGCTATCTGCCGGGTTTACGTACGCAAGCGGGACTCGGCCACCTTTCGGACTCACCACGTCAATGTGGTAGCCGGCTTTGTAGTATTCATCGTACGCAATCGCCATTTCACCAAAACTATTCCCTGCAGGTAAATCCGAGTTGCCTTGTTGTGTCGCATTGGATACCACCATGAGTACTTTTTTGCCATGCCTTGGACTTGGTTTGCTTGTAGCGGATTTGCTGATGATTTTCCAGCCATTCTCCAGTTTCTTGAGCAGCAGCATGTCGATAAAACGCCTGCCCATCGTTGGAATGATGACTTCCAGTTTGGCTGTTGCAATGGTACCAAAGCGATCAATCGACAGGATGTTTGTGATGCGCCCGTTGAATTTGCCGGCTTCCTGATTGGCAATGCGGCCGGCGTATTCTTCGATTTTCATGATCCAGAGCTCCTGGTCTCTATTCTCGAGAAACATATCAGCACCCGGCATGAATGCCTCCAATACCATGTCGGCATGGTTGTACGCAGTCCCCACGTCGTATTTGCCAATGGTTTCGCGGATTTGATCCTCTTCAGAAAGGAGGGGTTGGGCAGTTGTCAGGATTGGGGCAACAAATGCAATAATCAGTATCCCTAAAAGGGCTTTGGAAAGGAATTTATGCATGATGATCTCTTTTTAGCCGTCAGACTTACACACCCTGCAAGCACAGGGATTGTCCGCTAGATACGGCTAAAAAGCCACCAAACTTTCCAAAATCAGGATGCTGGCAGAGTAATGGAGTGCCGAATGCCGATTTTCGAATGTCGATTTTATTTCATCAGTCACATGAGCGAGCCCATGTTCGTGTCGAATGCTGATTGATGGGGATTAAGGATATTGATATAACGGAGCTTTTTTACTTGTGGGGACTGGCGAACGCTATACAGAAAAAGCAATCGAAAATCGGCATTCGAAAATCGACAATCATTCCCCTTTTCTGAACTCCTTCGCCGTCACTCCGGCCACTTGTTTGAATGCAGCGTTAAACGAGGACAGGCTATTGAATCCACTTTCGAACGCAATCGCTGCAATTTTGAAATGCTGGTGGGCCGGCGAGTGTAGCAAACGTTTGGCTTCTTCAACGCGCAGGTGTGCAATGTAGCGCGAGTAATTGTATCCCTTGCGCTGATTGATGGCCTGGGATAACACTTTGCTACTGATGCCCACGTGTTTGCTAAGGCTCGCTATGGTTAACTTAGGATCGAGAAAGTATCGGTGCTCTTTCATGATGGCATCCAGTTTAGCCATGAGTACCGCTGCGTCTTCTTCGCCCAATGGAGAGTTGCTGTACTTGATGGGCGGGTCCTGGGCGATAGGTTTGCGGTTGTGCTGATAGAAAAGCAGCAACAGCGAAATGTAGATGATAAAGGAGAACGAGAGGGCGCCGACCAGATACGATGTGTATGAGGCAGTTGCATAGCCTATGTAGATCACCGTGACGCCAAAGAAGACATTGAGCAGCCACGTTTCTTCAGTAGAAAGCGATTGGCGGCGCTGTACAAGCCGGCGCAATACACCCCGGATTTGGTAAGCTGAGGCGAGGATGCAGAGTAGCCAGATATTGTAGATGGTCGGGACATACGGATTCCAACTATACGGTGGGCCGTAATACGGGTGTTTGTAGGCAAGCCAGCCTATGATCGATGCAAACGGGATGAGGTAAAGCCACCAGGTCCTTTTGAGGTTGTGCTGCTTTTTTGTGGCGCTCACCACGTACAGGTAGAGAAACGGGCCAATAAAGAGACAGGCCATCAACCCAATTTGGATAAAGAGCTGGTACAGCCCGGGGTTGAAGTGCAGGAATACCGACTTTAAGATGCGCACGCTGAGTGTCAGGAGCAGGCCACCGAGGAAGTAGTCGGAGAGCCGGCGCGGTTTTTTGATGAGCAGAAAGTAGCCGGCCAGCAGCAACCCATTCACGGCACCTAGTCCGCTGAACAGATAGAGGAGTTGCTGGTCGATACTCATGGCTTACTTCGCAGGCGATCGTTATGCCCGGTTAAAGTGTGTGTGCGTTTAAAATGGGCATACATTCGGATTATACGATGTGAATCTTATCAGTTGCACAGGTGCACTGGCTTAAACCAGGTCAAAAAAAGCGGCTCCTGCTGGCACTTGTGTAGTGCCGGCAGGAGCCGCTTTATGTATAGTCTTGTGTTACCTTTATTCGCTAACTACCAACGACAGTTTGCCAAGGTCCTCCAGTTCTACTTCGCGATTATCTAGAACGGTTACCGTCCAAATACCTGCGTCAGTCGGGTTGAAGCTGCGCCAGGTGCGATAACGGATCGAGCCTTTTACCGAGAGGTCGCGCGTAAATTTGGTTTCGTTGTCTTTGCTGAATTGAAGCGACAGCGAGTCGACTTCATCTCCTTCTGGTACAACAAAAGCCATCCAGATTTTGTATTTCATGCCCACCAGAAGCAAGGATGGATCCACCGGGTCAACGCAAGCGGCGTTTACCACGTCGGCACAAACCTGCATGTCTGCAATAACAACGCCTTTGCCCTGGCCTTGGAAGTAGAAGTCGAGGAAGCTTTTTGCAATTTCGGTGCTAGGTTTGTCTTGTGCGTAGCTCGATTGGTTGGGGTAGCATGCGAAAAGTAAGCCCAGTATTAGGCTTAGATAAAGGGTTTTCATTGGGATGCGGGATAGTGGATAAACTGAACGAAGAACGTAGCAGAATCATGCTGATTTCTGTATTGATTTCGTAACGAAACGCGCAGATAGCGGCAAAAAACGATAGGCGTCATAACAAAAAACGCCCGCACAGCCAATGTGCAGGGCGTTTACTAGATTGCCAGTGTTAGTGTCCAGTTTAAGGCAAGCCAAACGAACCTTTAACCTTAAACCAGCAACCTTCAACAGCGAAAACAAATTTATGTTCACCCTAAAAGTCCCAGTCCGACCAGTCGTTGAAGAAATCACTTTCGCCTTCAGTTTCAATTTCGTCGAGCGCAACGTCCAGTAGTTCTGTTAAGTTGCCCTGGATGCGCGCAAGTACCATTTCATCTTCGGTGAGCACGACAACAAACATGTCTTTGACGCGGCTGCCCCGCTCGCGGTACATGATCCAGCCGACTTCTCGATCAGCTTCGACTTTGATAGCTGGCTGCCAGCCTCTTTTCTGGAAACGATCGAGAGACGGAACGTCCACCTGGTTGAGGTTCGACCGGCCGGAAAGTGGATAAACGCCGGCCTTGACGCGCCGAATGCCGTATGCGAGCCGGCTTGCCAACTGGGCATCGCGCTCATCGATAAATTTTGTCACAAACCCCGTTGTTTGAAAAAGGCCCGGGCCTAGCGAAACCACAATTCCCGTTTGTGCATCTATCCGTGAGTTGCGTTCTATCTCACGCTTGGTGTTGGTGATTTCGTTGGTCAGTGAGCATCCCGTAGCTGTTAGTGCAAAAAGCAGTAACAGTGGGAGTACTACGAGGTGATGTTGAGAAGAAGAAGAACGTTTCATGATCGATGGCTTGCGCTGGTCTGAAATCTGAAGCTGGAATGTTGCGTGTCTTTCCGGGTGATCTATCGGTTTTCCATTATCGTGGAGAGTGGGGCGATGTCAAATTTGCTGCCGATTCGCCCGAGTTCGTCAGCAGCGATGTCGCCTACGATATTGATGAGCACGGTTTCGTTGGCTTCTGTATCGACAACCATCATCATCAGGCCAAGGATAAATTCCGGGTTTTCGAGGGCGTAAACATCAACATACTGGCCGTAATCGCGGAGTCGCACAACGGTGTCCCAGCCGGCATCTTCGAGTTCTTCGCCAATGGACTCAGAGTGCAATTCCATGGCCCTGATCTGCGAGGTTCGCATCGGGAACGTACGGACCTGGATAGCGCGCAAGCGCAGGAGCAGGTCTGCAAATTCTGGATCTTCCTCGCGTGATGCTTCGGCGACCAGTTTGATGAGTTGGCCTTTAATGTTGATCTGAAAATCAGGGACAGCATCAAAGCGGTCTTCCATTGTGGAAAAATCGATATAACCGGGGTCGTTGTCCAGGTTGGCCTGGCCATACAGCTGTTGCTGGCCCCAGCCGGCAAAGAGCATCATAAGAGCAAATATTGAAAGGCTATACTTCACGGCAATACTTATTTTTTGGTCTGTTCTTTCAATAGGGGCGCCAGCGCATCTTGCATGCTGGTGCCAGTCATGCGGCCTGTTTTGCTTACATAGCCGAGGGCCCATTTGGCTTCGGCGAGTGCCTGGTCAATTTCTGCCTGGGAAATTGACTCGGGTTCGGGTTCTGGTACATTGGGGCGGTTGAGGACAAAAAGGAGCGTTGTTGCAATAACAAGCAAGGTCAGGGTTGCAAGCGCCGGGCGTAAAATATGAGCCGGCTCAAAGGTGAAGAGTGCACCAAAGGCTGAGAAGAACCTGTTTCTTTGATCTGCCCGTGCTTCTTTGCGGACCGCATGTAAAATATTCTTTTGCAGGGCTTGAGGCGGTTCGGGTGTTGGCACCGCCCGCAACTGATCTCGGATATTAACCGCCCACAGCAATGCCTGCTGGGACTGCTCATCCTGTTCGAGCAAGCGCTCAAATTTTTGCGCTTCCTCAGCATCCAGTTCACCATCGAGGAAAGCCTCCAGGTGCTCATCCAGCCATTTTGCAGGGTTTGTGTCATCCGTTTTCACGTTGCAATACCTCTTGCAGTTGTTTACGAAGTGTCTTGCGAGCACGGTGCAAATAAACTTTGACCGTTGAGAGTGGGAGGTCGAGGGCCTCACAAATTTCCTGGTAACGCAATTCCTGGATCTCCCGGAGGATGACAATGCTCCGGTAGGGTTCGCCCAGGGTTTCAACCGCCTTCAACAAATGCGCTCGGAAGTCTGACCGCTCCGTGTTGGTATCCGGAAGCGGATCGCCGCCGTGTGCAAAGTCCAGTAACTCGGTGTTTACTGACACGGCATTGGTGTACGTCTTCCTTCGGCGTATGGCATCAACAGATGCATTACGCGTTACGCGCAACAACCAGCCGAGCGGCTGCTGCTCGTCTATGTTTTCCCGGTGCTTCCATAATCGAATAAAAACCTCTTGCGTTACGTCTTCGGCTTCTTCTCGATTACCCAGGTAATGGTAGGCAAATCCATATACCCGGTTTTGGTACCGATGCATTTGTTGTTCAAATTGAATAATGGTCAAACCAGGATCTCAAATCGCGCGCAATAGGATCGATTGTCTCATTTTGGTTACTCTACTGCAAAAACGCGCCGATTTTGCAAAAGGTTACAGCCGGTCTGGATTAATTCTGTAGATGCTGAAGAGGTGGGATGCGCACAACAGCCTGAATATCTACACAGACATGCCTTCCCGGCCCATTTGTGGCCAAATTAATTGCTCTCGTTTTCCCGTTCGGTCTGCTTTTTGTGTAGACTGATAGGTAGTCGCTTTAGAAATTGTGGCGCCCTGCTGATACTAACGTTGCGCGTTATACCTTATGCCCGCCGAATAACGCAACCGGATGTATCTTTAAGATGGGTCAGACGCATGCGTTATTATCCGTCTTGGGGTACATTATCTAGTGCTGTTCCTTTTCAAGCTACACAGCTATTTGCCGCCGACCCGAAACTGAAAAGGAGTTCAACCATTGCTAGCTTATGTAGCCTGGTCAAAGCTGGTGAATGAAGGCAATTTAATGCCTCATGGTTCGTTGATGTACGTACGGGTAGTTGCCTGGTAACAAAAAGGGGTTTCCCTTACTAAAAGGAGAAGCCATCTGGAAGTGTCGCACCTGTCCAATGCGTTAGCTTTAGGGGCTGATTTTATAACGGAATTTTAGCGGTGCAATTATTTAGCATGCGCTTGCCAAATTCAGATGATTGCTCTATTGTAGTAGATAAGCGTTTTTTGCGTCGATTCTCCTGCCGGAATAGTTACGTAACAAATCGTGTCTGCGCGGCGAATCATTGTGTAGTGATACTTTGACATACATTGGATCCCTCTACCCGATTTTGAATGTACAGGATCCATAAACCGGACACGCATCCGCTTTATTGCCATTCGTCCTTTTTTGAGGATGTCTATACAACAGATATATGAAGCTTTTTAAAAAGTCACACGCTGTCTCTGGTCTGTTCATTTTGGCCATTGGCCTGGTTCTGGGGCTAAACCTGGAATCAGCGCTTTCTTCTGATAATGACACGTATGAACAACTCCAAAAACTCGAAAATGCGTTCATTATTATTCAACGTCAGTATGTCGAGGAAGCGGATCCGAAAGAAATTGTAGAAAGTGCCGTGCTTGGCATGCTCGAGGAGCTTGATCCTCATTCCATTTATATCTCTTCTGAGGAGATTGACGAACTGCAGGAAACGTACAAAGGCTCTTTTGGAGGCATCGGAGTTCTGTTTGAGGTGATTGATGATACGATCCGGGTTGTTTCTACCATCACAAATGGGCCAAGCGATAACGTAGGTCTGGTGGCCGGCGACAGAATTATTGCCATCAACGATTCAAGCGCTATCGGATTTACTTCGCGCGATGTGCAGAAAAATCTCAAAGGCAAAATTGGTACGAAGGTCGATGTAACCGTATACCGCAATCGCGCGCCGCGTCCGCTCGACTTTACCATTACCCGCGACCGCATCCCACTCTATACCATCGATGCTTCGTACATGATGGATGATATGACCGGTTACGTGCGGGTTGATCGGTTTGCCATGACGACCTACCAGGAGTTCAAAGAGCATACAGACAAATTGCGTCAGGCCGGCATGGAGCGCCTGATAATCGACTTGCGGTATAACGGTGGCGGCATCATGGAGTCTGCTGAGAAAATTGCAGACGAGTTGATTCCCGGTAATAAAACACTGGTCTATACCAAAGGCCGGAACGCGCAGTACGATAAAATTGTGCGCTCAACCAACGGCGGTACCCTCGAAGGGTATCCGGTGATTGTGCTGGTAAACGAGTACTCTGCTTCAGCAAGCGAAATTGTAGCTGGCGCCTTGCAGGACCACGATCGCGGATTGATTGTGGGCCGGCGTACCTTTGGCAAAGGCCTCGTGCAGTCGCAGTTCCAACTACCAGACCGCAGCGTGCTTCAGATGACGGTTTCGCGCTATTACACACCGTCGGGCCGGCTGATACAGACGCCGTATGAAGACGGCAACATCGAAGATTACTACTCGCAAAAGCCGCAGGCCCAGCACCGCTCGCTAAGTGCCGATGAGTATGCAGAGAATATGCCTGACTCGCTCAAATACTTTACCTCTAAAAATCGTGTTGTGTATGGCGGTGGCGGCATTCTGCCAGATTATATCTTGCCGCTGGATACCTTGTCTTCAGCTGTAGCTAGCGCCGTGATTGGCGGACAGCTTGATCAGCTTTTTGCGCGTGAGTGGTTTGAAACCCACGAGCAATCATTCCGCGATACCTGGGGTACCCGTAGAGATGAGTTCATTGATTCCTACAAAATCGGGGAAGATGTTTGGGACGCATTCTGGGAATTCGCTCGCGACAAAGGTGTTGAGGTTACGTCTGATCCATCGCGGGTAAATCCGGATGCAGACATCTATGCAATGACTGATGTAGCGTCTCAGCGCAACACGTTTGAGACACGCATCAAGGCACTCCTGGCGCGCCAGCTCTACGGACGGGGGGTGTGGCATCCTATTGTGAACACCATCGACCCGGAAATCAACGAAGCGCTTGAGCTTTGGGGTCTGGTAGACGAGCTGGCAGTACTTCATCGCTAAAAACTGTTGTTGTTTTGCTGATTCACCGGGTGTATGGCCCGGTAATTGCAAATAACTACAATTTTGTTATACAAAGTTACTTGACAATTTTAGGATAGATAAATATCCTGAAAGAGCTTCCCATTTCGCGGGCCCCATTGATCCGCATTTGTATTTAGGGCCTGCACTATTTTCGTATTCGACTTAAGGCACCGATTGTAATACCGATACTATCCTTGTTAGCTGTGCTTGGTCTGGCCCCCACACCTGTCGGATACGTATGTACAGCATAAATCGTAGTCGGTCTGCACATGTCGCCACGTTCGTCACATTGCATTTGTTGTTGCCTCATTTTGGCAATTTGCATGTTCTGCGCAAAGCGGATTTGCGCCCAGAAACGCGCGGTTTACATTCTTGATACGGCCCCTGCGCCGGCTACCAGCGAGCCTTACCGCGTCAGTTTTAGCACCTCTTCAAAAGCTGTCACGGTTAGTTTTCCGCTGCGTGGACCCCACGCGTTTAACCTTCGCGCTGAATATTTTCGCTCTACTTCTATGCCCAAGGTACTGGAACGCGTGCATCAGGTGAAGGCTGATTGGAAATTCAGGTCGCTTCCACTCACAGCAAGTTATACGTACGCTCTGCCGAGTCCGAGTGCATGGGTGTTTCCGGTGGCCGGCGTAGGTTTATCTGCGCATTTCTATCGGCAAACCGAAAAAGTCGATCCGCACACAGGTGCTCCATATCGTGTCGATTTGCAGCAGGGCCCTAATGCTGCATTACCACTTTTTGCAGAAAAGCGAGGGCTCAATTTTGGTGCAGAAGTATCGCTTGGCCTGATTGTGAACGTGAGCAGAAATATCTTTATCATGAGCCAGGGCAGATACAGGTACGTTTCCTGTTCGAACCACCATTACGGGTATAACTACGGCTCACTCAACGTTCTTGATTTTAGTATGGATGTTGGCTTTCAGTTTTAACCTGTAAGGTCTCGGGATCGCTGTCACTGCCTTTCTTGCAGCTTTTTCCCACCCATCGTTTATCCTGTTTTGGCTTTCCGATTACCAACCCGTGTCACCATTGCGTCTGGTGCTTTTCGTTTATTGGCTGATGAGGTGCGCACTGTTGGTGCGCAGCGCGTTTTACTTGTGCTGGATCAGGGGCTACGCGCTACACCCTGGCCGGCAGAAGCAATAAAGCTTTTGGAGACAGCCGGGGTGTCGGTTGTTGTTCAGGATCAAGTTGAGCCCAATCCGCGACATCATACCATTGATGCCATGGCCGCTGAGGCGCGGCAGGCAGGTGTTGAGATTGTTGTTGGGCTGGGAGGTGGTAGCGTGTTGGATGCTGCGAAGGCTGTATCGATGCTCCTGAAAAATCCAGGCTCTTGTTTGGATTACGAGGGAAAAAATCGATTTTCAAATACCACGGTCCCTTTTTTGGCTTTGCCTACGACGTGCGGGACCGGTTCTGAAGTAACCTGGGTCTCGGTTATTTCACATGAAAAGGAGCAGCGTAAGCTGAGTGTCAAGGGTGATGCAATGTTTCCAGATGTTGCGCTGGTTGATCCAGACTTGTTGCAAACGTTACCGGCGCATCTTGTGGCCTATACTGGTATGGATGCACTAACCCACGCCATCGAGGCCTATACCGGCACGCTGCAAAATCCAGTCTCCGATGCACTTGCGGAGAAAGCTATAGCGCTGATTTTTGCCTATTTGCCGCGTTTAGTAAATGACGTTACTGATGCTGAAGCTCGATTTGCCGTGATGCGGGCTTCGACACTTGCCGGGATGGCCTTCGGTAATGCAGATGTAGGCGGTGTACATTGTTTGTCGGAAACCCTTGGCGGGATTTGGGACATCCCACATGGTATGGCGAATGCCATGCTTTTGGCTCCTGTGATGCAGTATCACGCGCCTTTTATTGAGTCCAGACTCGCAGCGATGCATGATGTTATTGCGCCGGCTGCAACCCTGTCGCCCGGGGAAGGGGCTCGTGCTTTTCTTGAGGAAATCGAAAGGCTGACGACGTTGGTTCAAATACCACCGTTTGCGACGCTTGGCATTGCTGAAGCTTTGTACCCTGAAATCGCTGCCGGCGCTGCGGTGAACAATTCGAATAATTCGAATCCCCAGCCTATGGTTGCGGACAACTATTTGGAGATTCTGAAGCGATTACCCGCTAAAGCGTGATGGTTTCACCGTGTTGTGGTAGGTAGATTTCTGCCTCTGGATAGTAGTAGCGGATGTTGTCGGCCATCCATGTGCGGGCTTCGGTTTCGCCGTGGACGAGGATGATTTTGGCCGGCTTTAGTCGCTCTACAATTTGAAGTAGTTCACGCCTGTGGCTATGACCGCTGAATCGGAAGCGCTCGACGTCGCAGTTGATGGGTTGGGGGCCTGTCATGCGGTCCAGGACCACCTCGTTGCCTTTGCCATCTTGTGCGGCCTCCAAAATAAGGCGCGCCGGAGAGTCGTCCTTGGCATATCCTACAAGGAAGATACCATTCTTTTCATCTTCAACCAGTTCTTGGGCGAGGCGGTTGGAGATAGTACGCTCGAACATCATACCGCTGCTCACCACATGGATGCTCGGCCGGCTGAGCGCTTCTCGAGTGGCTTTGTTGCTGCGCGGTAGTCTTTTTTGTGATACGCCGAAGACCTGAAACTCCGGATCGATACGCGGCGTGGTGTGGCGCGACTTGTCGTAGAGGTCAGCAACGGCTCGCATGCCGCCGGCTGTATATACCGGGATATCCGGGTCGATCTGGTTTCTGCTTTTGAATCGATCGATGACTGCCAGGATTTCTTGTGCACGACCAAGCGCGAAAACAGGAATCAGTATGGTACCGTTTCTGTCGAGTACACGCTGCATGCTTTTGAGCAGCCGCTCTTCTTCCAGTTTGCGGGTTGTGAGTTCAGCATCTGGATCTGCGCCGAGAGTCGATTCGAGTAGTAGAATGTCGACAGGGCCTTCCGGGTAATCGCCGCCGGGGATGATGTGTTGAGGGCGAATGCTGGTGTCACTTGTGTAGAAGAGGCGGCGCGGTTTGCCGTTTTCTTCAAACGTGATCTCGATGCCGGCAGCGCCTAGTACATGGCCGGCGTTGAAGAGTTTGCCACGGATTTCTGCCGGATCTTGCATGCCGGAAATTGTGAACGACTCCTCCAGTTCATGCGTGAGGTACAGGTGGCTTTGCATTTCCACCTCTTCTTCGTTGAAGAGTGGTTCAGCAAAGCTGGAGCCCTCGCGGAGTTTCTTGCGTTGGAGTCGTGCGGATGCTGGTAGTAGAAACTCAACAAACTGACGCGTCACGGGCGTCATGTGCACAACCACGTGGGGGAATTCGCGAATCAAAATAGGCAGCGAGCCCATATGGTCGTGGTGTGCGTGCGTGATCACCGCATGGTCCACGTAACAGCCTGGCTTTTTCTTCAGGATGTCAAAGTCAGGGAGACTGGCTTCGCCTTCTTCCTCCGGATCAGCGCCTGCGTCGAGGATGATTCCGGTCTCGTTGATTTTTAGGAAGAGACAACTGGCGCCTATTTCTTCTGTATCCCCCAGCGCGACAAACTCCATTTCACTCCGACCCGTTAAAGCGTGATTGATTGAGCGAGCAGAAAAGCACGTATACTTTCCATTTTAAGCTCTTTCCTACAGGGAAGGGGAGGGAGAGTTTCTTTTTTCGACAATCTGAACGGGGCGAAAATGGATGCATTTGCACATCCTGTGCCATCCTACGCAAAACAGAAGACGCTTCCGCTTCTCGCCGAGCATTGGCTGAGAACGAAAGCGTCGGGGGACAGTAGCCAGGTTAAGGTAAACTTAATGTTACAGGTCAAGAACCTTCAACCTGTAACTTTTAACGGCAAAGACATCAGTCAGAAAGATTGATGTCTTTGCACTCAGTACTGGACAGCACGAGGTAATCGTTTTGCCTGTCGAATCCATTCCTCTACCTGGGAGCGCGCAGCTACCTGGCGAACGAGTTTCTTTTCCCCGTTTACGGATTTCATTTTCTCGTGTAGGTTGATAGCATTCCGTTGCGCTAATTCCTTGACGGTATCTACGCCAGATGCTTCGAGTAACTCAGCATATTCGCCACCGATGCCTTTGATGCGAATTAAGTCGGCGTGGTTTACAAATTTGAGCATGCGGGATGCATCGAGTCCTGTGAGTTCAATGAGCTGTTGCCGGCCTTTTCTGGTGCCGCCTTTTTTAAGGAGCATCTCAACAGAGCCTACGCCGGCATTTCTGAATTTAGCAGCGAACGTGTCTCCAATACCTTCTATTGTGGTGATTTTTGCCATTTGACAATACTGGGTTTTCAGTGTGTGGGATAACTGTACACTTGTTTTCCAAACTGTATGCCATGTGGCTAAACTGCTGCAAAATGCGCCAGTATTGCCTGTTTTGTTTTATAATGATACAAATCGTGGTTAATTTAAATGTTGCATAATAATACAAATCGGCTTGATTGACCCCGTTTATAAGGTTTAATCCATATATAATGCAGAAACATTTTTCCCTTATTGGCTTTGGCACTATCTTCTCGCTAGAAATCAGTAATGGCAGGAAGCGTGACGCCTCATGGTGCTGACGCGGTATTTTCCAGCCTTACACTAAACAAGCATCTTGAGGTAATCAGATTTACTTATGGGACTTTTTGATATGTTTAAAAAGGCCTTCGGCATGGACGTCGACGAAGGCAAAGAGCAGGAGCAGATCCAGCAGCACATTTCCATGGCGTTTGGCGACAAAATCGAAGGCTTGAACATCGCGTACGCAGATGAAACAGTAACCATTTCTGGTGAAGCTGATTCACTCGCTACCAAGCAGAAAGCAGTACTGATGGCCGGCAACGTAAAAGGCGTTGAAGCTGTAAATGACATGCTGACCGTCGCTGAGCCTGAGCTCCGCCACTACACCATCCAAAGTGGTGACTCGCTCTCTAAAATCGCGAAAGAAGTTTATGGCGATTTCAACAAGTGGGAAGCGCTGTTTGAAGCAAACAGAGAAGTGATCAAAGATCCTGATCTCATCTACCCAGGTCAGATTATCCTGATTCCTGAGCTGTAGTAATTCTTGCTGTACAACGTGTGCAGCTGATACGGGGATATCCAACGATATCCCCGTATTTTTTTGCTGCCAATTTTGTAAAAAACTTAGCGCTGTGCGCGATGGATTTCTTTACGGAGTACGCGCACAACATAATCTGCCGTATAATCGCTAATGCGATACAGCGCATCCTGCATTTCCTCTTCGCTCATATCTGACAGCTCTTTTGTGGTGAACAGGTTGCTAAAGAGGAAGTGGTCGGATACGGGCTCAACAATACTCACGTCTTTGTCCCACAATTCTTCGCCCGAATAGTCGTCGATCAATTCGACGTGCGCGTCCAGGAAAAATTCTGTGCGTCCGTCAAATGCCGGCCCCGAATATAGGCCGTGTTTGTTGATGTGAAGTCGCAGTACCAGGTCGGGGTACGTGCCGGCTTTAGGTGCGGTAAAGTCGAGATAGTGTTCAGCACGATCAGCAATGCCCTCGGCAACAAGCATCGATACGTCTAGTTCTTCTGCTGCATTTTTAATCCGCTTCCGCGCTTTGTGCGCCTGGGTTTCTTTTACCACGGCCGTTGTTGCGCGAAAAATGGACTCTGCAGAACCCTCAAATACGTCCAGAATATCGTATTCGCTGTTGGTTACGATGGATGGCTTTGGCGCAACCGGGGCTTCAACAACAAGCGTGGCTTCCGAGAAATCATATTCTGAAAGCGGATTTACGCCGGCGCAGCCCGAAGTAAACAGGGCATATATCAGCACGAGCAGCAGAATAACAAAGGACGGAGCGGGGCGGCGTTGATTGTATACAATTGAAGACTTGTTGATTAACATAACAGTCACCTATGGGCCTTGAACTACGTTTTTTGAATAGTTTTGGTGATTTACCATACATAGTCCAAAGGGTATTCCAGTCTGCCGCCGGAAGCTATTCGCCCAGTGGTGCAATGCTGCCTGAGCCGGTCACTGATGATTCAACCGTTGGGTTGCCCCAATAGCGTATACTGCCACTGCCGGCGATGCTGGCGTTCAGCGCATCTGATACATTTACGATAGCCGAGCCACTACCGCTAATTGATACGTCAGCCGTCTGGCTTTCAAAATTGCGCCCGTCCATGTCGCCCGACCCAGCGATCGATACTACTTGATCGATAGCGGTCCCGGCAAAATTTAGCGTACCTGACCCCGCAAGCGAGAGCTCGAACGTCTCTGTTGTCAGTTGATCGAACTGCATGTCAGCGCTACCTGTAAGGTCGATGGTGAATGCCGTTGTGGTCAGGCTGTCCATATCGACATTGCCTGAGCCGGCAAAGCGCAAAAGCTCGAGGGTCCGTACATCTACCAAAACAGCGATGGGTTCTGTTGGGTCGAGGGAGACGTCATCATTGGTTTCAATGCGGAGCCGTTCACCGCGTACAAAAATGTTGATGAAGGGATAGAGGTTGGATTGGGCCGATATGCTCATCCCTTCTACATTGCCCTGTGTAATGACCAGGTCGCCGGGAATGCTCATCTCGATGCCACTGAAGTCTGTGACCTCAATGATGCGCGTTTCTAATGGGCCTTCGCCGGTTATTTTGTTTGAGTCGGCGCCAATGATACACCCGCTGAATAAGCTTCCACTGAAAAAAAGAATGGACAGGACAAAGATAGGCCGTAAGATCTTCATGGATTTCCGTGTACTTGGTGGGAGGGGGCAAATGGTATGCACGGTGTCCCCATTGTTGCTAAGACGTGTGCAAGTGCTTCTTACCCCTATGTTTTTAGCGATGCGTTAAACGGAGGTGTTCCGTTTGCGGCATGATTGAGTTCAGGGACAAAAGAGCTACGGCTGGGCACTAACGAAAGTTACTGCTTGTCCTGCATTTGTGGAGGTTGCTTGCAGGGGATTACCTGTTCCGCAGGAAACGGTAAGCTGATGTGGGATTGGCTAACGTGAGCAATGCCTGAGCTGCCCGAACACGTACGGATAATGCAGGGTCTTCCAGTAGTGGCAACAACTGGTTACTGGATTCCACGTACCATGCTTCTGCAATTGCAAACGCAGCTCGCGACCGGATCGTTGGGTCGGGATGTTTGAGAAAGCTGAGGAGTTCTTTGCGCGCATTTGCCAGACCAAACATGGCGAGTGCCCGCACGAAATACAGGTTTTCGAAATCGCTGTTGGCGAGGTCTTTTTTGTCGATTAACGTAGGAACGTCGTCTTCGAGTGTGCCGACAATTGGAATCACATCAGCTGCGATATACCGGGCTGCCGGGTCATTGCCGCGTAGGGCTTCTCGGATGACTTCACGCATATCGGCCAGGTCACTTACCGTGAGTGCCGCCGCTGCAAAAACGCGAAGCCGGCCGTTGATTGATGGATCTGTGAGTTGCTCTAGAATGACTGGATCACCAATAATACCAGTCCTGAACATGGCTTCGGCTGCCAGGATACGCGCCTCTAGATCATCTGACAATAAAATGTCTTGCAGCGCTACGACGCTCTGATTGTAATCCGTTGTGGCCAGGGCACGGGCATAGCCGGCAATTTTGCGTCGATCCCGCTCGGCGCCCATGCGGGTGGTCAAGAGAGGCGTTGCCTCAAACGCATAATCTTCTTTAATGAGGGCTTCTGCTGCATGGATGGACGGCCAGAATTCGTCGCCTTTTACTCCCTCGCGCAACACATTCAGGCACTGCTGATGGGTGTTGCCGGTGAGCAGATAGGACGATGGGGGCACGTTGGCTGTTTTGCAGCCGGCCATACAAAGCACAAAAGCCATCGCGATCAATACCGTCGAAAAGATGCGCTGGATGGGAGACGCGGAATAAAACATGAGTATCAGAGCTTTTGTGTGAATCTCGCTCAACAGATCATCGTACCGGCGTATGATGAAGCAGGATTGAAAAGATGCATCTACATAAAAAAACCTGCATAAATTGTTGCAAAAAAAGCTGCATCGTGTCTGCCATCTGATTAGTTTTAGACAATAGGGTTCCTTCTAGTGGCTCAAAACCCGCAAACCCGAAATAGCGCAAGCACAAATAGTATCCTCCAGCTGTTTTCAACCCTTGATCCGTCTAAATGAATAGTATTCCTTTTAAACTGCCTGATGTAGGATTTAATGAAGTGTCGGGCTATCTCTATTTTGAAGATGAGTTTCTTGTATTCGATGTGTCCTCGTCGTTTTTGGGCGAATTCAGCGAAGAGGAGCAGACGATCAAAATAGAGCCGGCTGCCATTGAAGACGTTGAACTCAAAAAAGGTGTTTTCAAAGACAAGCTCTGTGTAAGGCCCAAGAAGGTAGACTTACTCAAGGCGATACCGGGCAGTTTTGAGGAAGAAGTGCAACTTCGTATTGCACGTAAACACCGCGACAAAGCGGAGCGGCTGATCGATGAGTTTAACCGGCGCACCCTCTAAGTGCAATCAGCCAGTGCCTCGACCAAAAAATGTAGCAGGAATTTGTCTGCCCAATGCCAGCTGTGGGAGGCCTGTTCGTCAAAAACCACGCGATTCATCTTTTGCGTTATCCCTTTGTCTTTCAACAACTGATGATAAAAGCTGGCTCGATCGTGGTTGCCGTGTTGCCCGTCAGCGGGTGCACAGCTTACCCACCATGTGGTTGACTTGATCGTGTCGGCGTTTGTTTGCATCAAGGTGTCTGTGGGATTCCAGTATGCCAGCGCTTCCTGATTGCGCGGTTTGCCAAAGGCAGGGTCGAAGATGCCTCCGCTGGTCCAGACGGTGTCGTTTCCAGGGCCTTGTGGCTTCTTTCGTGGGTCTTCGTGCCCCGGCCACATAAACAAGCCGTCGTAAATGCCAACGTGTGTGAAGAGCTCCGGACACCGGATGGTAAGCAAGCTGGTTGTGAAGCCGCCCAGTGAAAAGCCGGCTGCCAGGCGTCGGGATCCTGCTGCTGGATAACGTTTTTTGATGGCAGGAAAGAGCTCACCGGTCAAAAAATCCCAAAACCGCCCAGATCCCAAACCACGCATGGAAGGCTTCCATGTCCCTGCCATGTTAACCCCCAGCGATGGCACATGGTTATTACTGCTGTTGAGACCAGGCATCACAGCGAGCACAGGTGGTATCATGCCTAGCTCGATCGCTTTGTCTATATCTTCGATAGCGGTCGCGCGTTGGCGTGAGCTGTCTTCGTTGATGTTTACCCACTCGCGTTCGTGTCCGCGAAAGAGGTACAGCAACGGCAGGGGCGTTCTTTTGTTAAAGCCGGGTGGTTCGTATACGTAAAATGACTTGTTGATACCTAGCGCAGGCGAAGGCAGATAGCAGGCCCGCAACGTGCCACGGAGGCTTTCGCGGTGGCGGGCAAGAATTTCGCGTCGAGTCATATAGAAGTGTTGCGGTCAGACTACCTGCGGAGCGCCTTGTTGCGCCGCCACGGCATCTGCCAGGAAATTTGGAATTACGCGCTGGTAGGTATGAAGCAAAAAGCCAGGGTCTTCGAGCCGGCTGATGATTTGGTCAAATTTTTCTTCCCCATGTGCTTCAATGATCGCAGCCCGGCGATTCTCTTTTTGAAAGTGAATCAGCATGCCGGCCGGATCAGCTTCGGGATGAAACTGCACGCCAACCATCTCAGGCGAAATACGAATGCCCATCATGGCACGCTCCATTGGGACGTGCGGTCGATCTTTCTCCAGCGCTAAAATGGTGGCACCCATAGCTTCGAGTTGGTCGTGTTTGGGTTGGATGACCTGCCAGTCCCGAAAATCGGCTACATAAAATGGGTCTTGCAATCCTTCGAAGAGCGGGTCCGTTTTGCCGGCTGGTGTTTGGTGTGTTGCAAAGACGCCAAACGATGTAGATTTGCGACGCATAACATCGCCGAGTCCGAAGTGCCGGCACATCATCTGGAATGAGTGACAGATGAACAGTGCATGTTTGGGCTGGCTGTCTTGTTGTTTGCGATATCGTTTATTGTGGCGCCAAATGGCATCTACAAGCTCAAAATAAGCCGCTTCCCATTGCGTACCTTCGCCATCAAAAGGACTGCCCGGGCCACCCGAAAGCAGGTAGGCGTCATAGTCCAGGTCGGGTACTTCGCCGGTTTTGCGTGTCTCGAAATGGTCGAGTGCAAAGCCGTTGCCCAGTACCTGGGTGCCCCATCGCGTTACCAGGTTTTTGATGGCCTGGATGCCGAGATTGGGTTCTCCATTATAAAGATCGATAAGTGCTACACGCATAATATCAGCACGCCTTAATCGGCGAGGTGAAAGCTATTGTCGTCGTATGTATGACGCAGAATGAACATGGGCAGTGTGCCACCGCCTGCTGTAACGTTTGCCAGGTTTGTGGCTGAGGTCCGTGTCAGGCAACCGCCCATCAATGGTCCATTCAGATAAGGATCCAGATCGATGATTGTTGGCACCATGTCCCAGCCAGTATCGGTTTTGACCAGAAACGGCTCCTTGTGGATATCGACTACTTCCTGGACAACAAAACAACCGGTTGTGCTCTGCTCAATAGCCTCGTCCCATGTTTGTTGGGATACGGCAAATCCGAGTGTTACACCGTCGCCCCCGTAGGCATCGTTTGGTTTGATAACGAAGTACGCTTTGTTGTTTCTAACAAACTCCATGAGGTCAATTTTGAGGCCGCGAAACGTGGTGCGCGAAGGGCGCAAGATACGGGTCCAGGGAATATGTTGGCGTATGGCCGACTGCTGCTCGGTCGTCAGTTGGTCCGTGTATTTCTCATCGGTCAAGAAGCTGAAAATGGCTTTTTTGTGGACGAGCTTGGTGCGGAACGTGTTGAGGTAGCAGGTTTTTTGCGCCATGTACCCTTGGAGGAAGGCTGCGCAGTCCTCCTTCATCTCATAGAACTCATTAATGAGTAGCCGGCGATACAGAATATCGATTCGTTGGTCGCCGGCGTAAATCCACCCATCTCTACAGGTAAGCGATCTGGGGTCGGCCACGACACACGTATGACCCATGCGCTCGCAGTATGCCTGTAGCAAGTTGAACTCGTGAATGGTTGGCACATCGAGCTTATCAACGATGGCTATCGAAGGGCGCTCAGCTTTGCCGTCAAATTGTTCGTGGTAGATAAACGACAGGGCTGCCAGGGTGTGCTCCATTGGCGAGACAAATCGCAGCGGATGCATTTTCTCGAACTGCTGGAAGATGGGGAGTGACCGGTAGATTTCACCCAGTTCGTGCAGGTACGCAATGCCGGCGGGATTCTCCCCATTGATCTCCACAAATTTGAACGAGTCTTTTGTGAGGAAAGAATCCATCCTCGATAGTGCTGACAGACGAATCACCTTTGTTGGGATCGAAGCCAGTTCAAGCTCCCAGTCTTCCATTCCCAGCTCTGTTTTGAGCAATTGCACATCGTTAAAATGCCGCGCGGCTATGCTCAGAAACGCCTGCCTGATCAGGTAGACGCGATCCTGTACAACATTGTAGGTCGCCTCTGTCATGAACGTTGGACGGAGGCTGTGTGCCATCGCGCGATCACCAAACGTGACTTTGCGTTCGTGTTGCAGGTGTTGCAACAACTTGAGCTGTTCCTCTGCTGCACCGAAGTTTTTTTCGATGAGCGTATGGAAGTCGTGGATCGCCTGTTGAAGGTGCTGCGCCATGTGGCCGATGGGTTATGCAGGTGGAGGGATGCAGCGAAGGGTTTGCAGCTATTTTGCTGCAGGCTCCAGGACGCCATTTGCAGAAAACTGCTTTTTGCGGCGCGTCTTTTTGGCCATTTTGACCAGAAACTTGCCAACCGTTTTAATCACCCATTCATAATTTTCTTTACCAACCGAATGGTAGTCTGCGTCAGGCGCTGGGTTCATGAAATCAATGGCAATGGGGATCCCATCGCGAACAGCAAATTCTACAGTGTTGAAATCGTATCCAAGAGCCTTGCAAATAGCCAGTACATCGCGCTTGAGGCGTGCTAGCATTTTGGGTGCTACCGGCGAAGGATCGACCTCTTCATACCGTGCTCGCGAGTTATCAGCAAGGGGATTGTAGCGCATAATGCGGACGTCCGACTGCCCTACGCCATAGCAGCGAAAGTAGTCTTCAAAGTCGATGTTTTCCTGCAGCATCATGCAATCCACGCCAGATTCATCATACGCTTTGAAAAACTCCTCGCGGTTGTGCACCTTGGTTACACCGCGCCAGCCACCGCCGTCGTGCGGCTTCATAAATGCCGGGAATTCGATGTAGGCAAACAGCGACTCCCAGTCAACAGGATAGTTCAGGTTACGGTAGGAATTGTCGGTGGTGTTGGGCAGGTGATCTTTGTGAGGAAGGATTGCGCTTCGAGGAACGGCCACTTCTGCAGCTTCCGCGATAATGTTGTCGATGAACTTATCATCTGCACTCCACCAGAAAGGATTGTTGACCACATAGGTGCCTTTTAAGGCAGCCCATTTCAAATATGATCTGTAGAAAGGTACTTCGTGGGAAATCCGGTCTAGGATGACAGCGTATCCAGGATCTTTGTCCATTTGTACGGTGTCCAGTTGTACAAATTCAGCGTGGATGCCGTCCGAGCCATAGGTCTCGTTGATGTGGTGAATGAGGCCATCGGGAAACGTTGTTTCCATGCCTCTGAGTACGCCAATTTTTTTGATTTTCTTGGGAGCCATGAGCTTATGCTGGTACGGTACAAGTTAGGTATGGGTGAGATAGCACACGCTCACAACGACAAATCGGTGTGCTTGAATCAAGGGGTTGCACTGCAGTAAGTTACACTGTAGTAAATTACACTGCGGTAAATAGTGCGGGTATATCAGGCAATGTGTTGTTGGATAAATTGGCGCCACCAGGGCCAGTCATGTCCAAATACACCATCGCGTAAATCCAGGGTGTGGTTGATGCCTTTTTCCCGGAGCAGGTAGCTCATGTGCAGGTTGGCATCTTTACAGGGGTCGTGTTCGGCTGTGTTTAGAATAATATGATTCTGCCGGATAGCATGCAGGGTATTTTCGTCCCCCAGGTTGGGCAGGTAATCAATGGGGTTGCTGAAGTACACGTCATCGTTATAGAAGCCGTCGAGCTGCGACTTGATATCGAATACACCGCTGAGTGCAATCAATTTGCCAAAGTCCCAGGGGCGTTTTAATACCATGTTGGTTGCATGGTACGCGCCGAAGCTTGCGCCGGCTGCTATTGTAAACTGCCGGCCTGCCGTACTGTGGATGTACGGGATTACTTCGTTGGTAATATACCCCTCATACTGTTGGTGGCGCTTGATACGGGTATAAGGATCAACGTTTTTGTTATACAGGCTTTCGGCGTCTACCGAATCAACACAGATTAACTGGTTGTGACCGTTTGCCAACTGGTTGCCGAGTGCTTCGACCATGCCAAAATCTTCCCATTCGAAGAAGCGGCCAAGGCTCGACGGAAAAGCGAGAATGGGTGTGCCGGCGTGTCCAAAACGCAGCAATTCCATGTCTCGGCCTAAATGGTTACTGTACCACTTGTGGTGTTCGCGGTTCATAGGTATGGTGGGCAATAAGGTGGTAGTGCAGCCCGGTTAAACCTCGGTCACCGTTTTTGGTTTTTGCTTCTCGAAGTGTTTATTTAAATACCGTCTTTTCCTGCCTGATCGCCTGGTAAACGTTTCACCTATACGTCACACCCACATTGGTTGAACAGAAAAACAAACGCCTGCTCCTCGCAACGATTGGCCCCGGGATATTGATTGCAGCAACCGGTGTTGGTGCCGGCGATCTGGCTGCCGGCGCTTTTGCAGGGAGCAAGTTGGGTGTTGCTGTATTGTGGGCTGTTGTGCTGGGTGCCTTTATCAAGTACGTCATCACCGAGGGACTTGCGCGGTGGCAGTTGGCAACGGGACAAACGCTGCTTGAAGGAGCACTGCTGCGTTTGGGCCGGCCAGCCCAGTATTTCTTTATTAGCTATTTTCTGTTGTGGACGTTTGGTGTTGGCTCTTCTTTGATCAGCGCCTGTGGTGTAGCAGCGTATGCGCTCTTCCCTTTTTTTGATGATCCGGAACAGGGCAAAATATTTTTTGGGATCATCCATAGTTTGCTCGGTTTGGGTCTCGTTTGGGTGGGTTCGTTCAAGTTGTTTGAAGGCGTGATGAGTATCTGCGTTGGGGTTATGTTTGTACTTGTTGTTGTGACGGCGGTACTGGTGCAACCCGACTGGGCGGCAGTAGCCATTGGTATGGTGAAACCCGAAATCCCGGTACACATGGTTGATGGTGTAGATCAGGGTATTGGCTGGACATTGGCGTTGATGGGGGGTGTAGGAGGTACGCTTACCATTCTCAGTTATGGATATTGGATTCGAGAAGAGGGGCGAGAGGGCGTGTCCGCACTTGCCACGTGCCGGCTTGATCTTGCCGTTGCATACACGGTAACAGCCATTTTTGGTCTTGCCGTTATCATCACGGCGAGTAAAAGCGATTTGGACAGGCAGGCCAGTGCTACCCTGGTTGTTTCGCTGTCGCGCCAGTTGGGGGAGGCCCTGGGAGATACCGGGCAGCGCGTCTTTCTCGTTGGCGCGTGGGCGGCAATGTTTACCAGTTTGCTGGGTGTGTGGCAATCGGTGCCTTATATGTTTGCAGACTATTTACAAATCACCCAGAAAAAATCGAAGGCGCCGGCAGGCAAAATTGATGTCAAAGGTCGGCCGTACCGGACGTATTTACTCGTGATCGCACTGGTCCCTATGATTGGATTGCTGTACGATTTTGAGCTGGTACAGAAACTGAATTCCATTTATGGTGCCCTGGTGATGCCGGTAGTAGCGCTCGTGCTGATTTTACTGAACGGGCGTTCAGACTGGGTCGGTAAAGGGCTGAAAAATAGCTGGCTAACCGTTTTGTTTTTGACGGGCGTTATCCTGTTTTTTATGTATACTGGCGGGCCGGCTATTTACCGATCGCTCCTGGCTATTTTCTCTTAATCAGTACACGCTGCATGCTGCTGCAACCTGTTTGGGATATCATCGAAGCAAACATCTTCCCGATGCCATCGCGTGACGGGTTGTTTAATCCATACAACGACCGCACGGATGCATTTGATGTACCACACGCGATTGAGGCGCGCCGGCAAAATTTTAAAAACTACCTGTCATGTTATAAAGAACGCCCGCGCATCTTTCTGCTGGCGGAAGCCCCGGGGCCCTGGGGTTGCCGGTTTTCCGGGGTGCCGCTGGTCAGCGAATCCATGCTGGTCGACCCAGGTTTTCCTATCCACGGTGACGCAACCAGTTTGGCTGAGAAGCCACACAGCGAATACACAGCAAAAATATACTGGCGCGTGCTTGGTCCTTATTTTCCCAAATTTTTTACCTGGAATAGCGTGCCTTTTCATCCCTACAAACCCGATAAGCCGATGTCTATCCGCAATCCGGGGAATCGGGAGGTTATGGTGTATACCGAGACGTTAAAGCAGATTGTCGATGCATTAAAGCCTGAAAAGGTGCTTTCGATTGGGCGCAAGGCGGAATATGCGTTTTCAAAAATAGATGTGCCATGTACGTATATCCGGCATCCATCGCAGGGGGGCGCAAAAATCTTTGAGGCCGGCATTCAGGATGTGCTCAACGAATTGCAACTAATTTAAGGCCAGGCTTGACGATTAGGTTGCCGGGGTGTTCTTTGTATAGTGTCTGCCGCTATCACCACCGCGAATATCTCGAGTCTGGAATGTCCGATCTTTTTCAGGAAGCTGCCAAACGGTACAGGGCGTCAAATGCACCGCTCGCTGATCGCATGCGACCGCGTTCGTTGCACACGTTTATTGGGCAGCAGCACATTTTGGGAGAAGGCAAGCTACTCCGGCGCTCGATAGAAGCTGACCGGATTTCTTCGCTTATTTTCTTTGGACCACCCGGGACCGGTAAAACAACGCTGGCCCGTATCATTGCCAACACAACGTCATCGCATTTTCTTGCGCTTAATGCTGTATTGGCCGGCGTGAAAGATATTCGAGAGGCTATCCACAAAGCCAAAGAGCGCATTTCGCTGCATCAACAACGCACCATATTGTTTGTTGATGAGGTGCATCGCTTCAACAAATCCCAGCAAGATGCGCTGTTGCCACATGTAGAGAATGGGACCGTTGTACTCATTGGGGCAACTACCGAGAACCCTTACTTTGAAGTTATCAAAGCGCTGGTGAGTCGCTCTCGAGTTTTTGAGTTGCGGACACTGACGCAGGAAGATCTTTTTCAGGTGGTTGAAATGGCGCTTCGCGACAAAGAACGTGGGTATGGCGATCGCAATGTGGTGATTGATCCGAGGGCGTTGTCGCACCTTGTCTCGACTGCAAATGGCGATGCGCGCTCACTGCTTAATGCGCTGGAGCTTGCTGTAGAAACTACACCCCCAAATGCCGCCGGCGAAATCACCATTTCCCTGGAGGTAGCAGAGGACAGTATCCAGCAGCGTGCGGTTTTATATGACAAAGAGGGGGATGCACACTTTGATACCATCAGCGCGTTTATCAAAAGTCTGCGAGGTTCGGATCCAGATGCGGCGCTTTACTGGATGGCGCGGATGGTGTATGCCGGCGAAAACCCGCGTTTTATTTTGCGCCGGATGCTAATTTTTGCTGCTGAAGATATCGGATTGGCTGATCCACGTGCCCTTCAAATTGCAACAGCGGCTGCCCAGGGATTTGAATACGTGGGAATGCCTGAGGGGCGTTTTTTATTGGCTGAATGCTGCCTGTACCTCGCTACGGCACCCAAAAGTAACACGTCGCTGGCATTTTTCGATGCGTTGCATTTTGTCAGCGAAGAGCTTTCACACGATGTACCCAATCATTTGAAAGATGCGAGCCGGGATAAGAAGGGACTGGGGCATGGAGAAGGCTACGCGTATCCGCATGCGTTTCGCGATCATTATGTGCCGCAGCAATACTTGCCAAACGAAATGCAAGGCACCTATTTCTACAAGCCCGGTGAACTAGGCTATGAAAAAGAGGTTGCTGATCGATTGGCAGTTCAACGCGCCCGTGATGACGAGGAAGGGTTACGCAAGCGTATCGAACGGTTTATGAAAGACGCTGATGATGGTTGATACGTACCATTACGCAGTTGCGCCGGCGCGTTCGAGCTTATCCAATTGCTGGTGCATCACGTAGAACCAGACGGGAGGGAGCAACGCCATAACCATCATCCCGGGGTATCCGGTGGGCATCTGTGGACTTTCGTCATGGTGGCGAAGAATCTGATACTTTCGGCTGGCTTCATAATGATGGTCTGAGTGGCGCGATAGCTCAAACAACATGAGTCGGCCAATGACATGGTTGGAGTTCCAGGAGTGATGTGGGCTGGTGCGTTCAAATCGCCCGTTGTCTTTCATCTTGCGCTGCAGACCGTAGTGCTCAATGTAATTGACGGTTTCCAGGAGTAGGATACCCACGAGGGCTGCGAGGGCGAAGAATACCATGGTTTGGATGCTGAATACGAGCGCAATAGCGACGAGCATGCCGGCTTGTATGAGCATGAATTGCAGCATCTCGTTATGAATGGAAAGCCATGGTTTTTTCTTCTTCTTGAGTCGCGTTGCTTCGATATCCCAGGCAGAGAGGAAACTGAACGTAATGCTTCGCATCCAGAAAAAGAAAATATTTTCCCCAAATCGCGCTGTGGCAGGGTCGTCATGGGTAGCTACCCGTTTGTGGTGCCCCCGATTGTGCTCAATGTAAAAATGCATATACAACGAGGTTGCCAGGGCGACCTTCGCGAG
Source organism: Rhodothermales bacterium (assembly GCA_965263205.1). Taxonomy (GTDB): domain Bacteria; phylum Bacteroidota; class Rhodothermia; order Rhodothermales; family JAHQVL01; genus JBCCIM01. The sequence continues at coordinate 105,995 of CBDHHF010000025.1, read as the reverse complement.
TGTTACCTCGTGGGTGCGGGTTCTGTGCCCCAGTTCGTGGCCGACATTAATGCCAAAGACCCCGCACATAATGCCCATCGAGAGTACCAGTCCAACGTACTCGTAGGTTTCAAACGTGCCTGTATGCAGGGTGAAGAGGTACCAGACTAAAAAGCAGAGTTGGGCCGGGATGGTGAGATAGATTAGCCAATCAAAAAAGCGGTCTTCTTTTGCGATGGCCTCTTCTGCAGCAGAGAGGTTTTTAGGCTGTGGTTTGAGGAATAGCTCTATGCTGGGAATGAGTCCAAAAACATAAACAAACGGGAGGTAGCTCCACCAGCCGGCAAAGCTGAGTGCAATAGCCATGGTGAAAGGCAGGCTGAAAACGCTCAGGTACTTCAGGGTTCTGATGCTTTTTTTCATCTGACGGTTTGTTTATACCGGATTTGGTGCCAGGGTGGTCTTGCGCGCGCAAGAAGACACAACATACAAACTACCCCTTAGATGAAAAAGTAAAAGCCAACCAGCAGATGCTGGTTGGCTTTTGAATTGCTGCTTGCCCCCCGGTATTAGCAGCAATATTGGAATCTCTAAATCTTTTTATATATTCGAGGACCTCTGAGGTCGAAGTCCGGCCAGGACTAGGTCCTGGCCGGTCCTCTAGTTTTGCTGCTTGCCCCCCGGTATTAGCAGCAAACTCGAACGGCGCGTGTTCAAAAGCGCCAGGGAATTCTTTCTGTGATGTATCGGGTTGAAGTCCGGCCAGGACTAGGTCCCGGCCGGTCCTCTACCATTGCCGCTTGCCCCCCGATTAAAGCAGCAATGTTGGTGCTGTCTTCTGTAACATGCGCGCGCTTCTTTGAAGCAGACGGGCTGTTACCTATACCAGAGGAGTCAATAGTGGCGAAGTCCGGCCAGGACTAGGTCCCGGCCGGTCCTCTACTATTGCTGCTTGCCCCCCGGTATTAGCAGCAATTTGGGAATATCAGTTTCTCAAAGAATCTACCGTTGCGGCGGTAGGCGTATCTTTATTTGAACGCTTGTAATTTACCTCGGCCATCTCGAATCTCACTTCTACATTAGGCACAGCGGGGCTGCACCTTTGGCGCATTTGACTGCTCGTTAACGGCTTATTGGACTGGGGTATCTTAAGCTGTTGATTTGCGCTTCGTTGATCCGAATACACGCCGGCCTATTTATGGCCGCTGCAGGGGTACTGTGGGGGACATGCAGCAGCTCGGTTGGGCGCGTTTAGGCATCGCCTGGGTGACAAAACTACAAAGAACGTCGGGCTCTTTTTGTCGATCCGTTTGAGGAAGTACTACCAGATTCACTCCATCCGATGGACGTGGCGTAATTTTTTTGGCTGACACAAAAAGAACAAAGGTTAAAGACAGCCTACTTACGCACCAGGTGAAATTAGTACAACCTGAATCTGCTAATAGCCATTCATTTAGGATGCCAAATTTTTTTGACGCTAGCGCCTGGCTGGGGCTTTGGGGAAAATGTGGCTTTTTGGACTGAAATGCGGGTTTTGGAAAAAATGAAATGTAGGGGGCGAAACGGGCTTGTCAGAAGTTGCTAAAAAAAGTGTAGCAATGTATCAATTTGAGATGCTAAAATAAGGAACGACGAACAGCAGCCGGCCTTTGTGGAAACGTTGAAAAAAAGTGATTAAAGACGGGCTAATGTCTCAAATTGCCTTGCCGATACGGTAATCAGCCTGAACAGCAGCCTTTTTACAACTGTCCAGGTGTTTATACCCTTACATACTAGAGCCTTCGAGAGCGATGACGTTGATAGAGAGAAGTGCGGGACGGAGGCCTACCCCACCGTTGTGGCCTCCGTCCTCTTGAGAGATGTGCCTAAACCATATATCGGAGACCTGACAAAACTCTTTAGCAAAAACTTATCTAATCTGATGGTTAATCTGTTGCCATGCTAAAGAGTAGCCAAAAAAAATACTGCCAGACACGCTGTGTGGCAGTAGAAGAGATGAGGGACGAAGGCTATACCCCTCCAGATGGCCTTCGTCCCCTTTCTTAGATGTGAGCAAAACGACACGCCTCACCCGGCATGTTGTTTAGTGTATTATACGGAGCAATCTGACTTTGGATATACCGCTGGAAAACCAAAGTTGTGGCCCTGCAGAGGCATGGTTGAATGGTACCTGGGTGCTAGGGCAATCCCATGGATGGGATTGGGTTCAAGGTTGCAAGTTGCAGGTTAAAGGTTTTTTGTCCTTTTGCTTTACAAGTTCAGCAATTCGTTTGTGTTAATGTGGTGTACTCAATGGAATCGGCTTTTGTAGCTTGGTAGTTGACTTTGAGCGACCCTTCGCACGGCTCAGGGTGACATGATTGGGGAATTGCGCTATCCCTCATCAAATCGACATTCGGCAATCGAAAATCGACATTCAAAACTCCGCGAAGCGTAAAAAGAAGTGAGGGACGAAGGCGCTACCCCTCCAGATGGCCTCCGTCCCTATAAAAGAGAAGTGTTCAAAATGACACGCCTCATCCGACGTGAAATCTTGTATGTATAATACGGGTGTATCGAAGGAATTCTATGCTTCCAGGAATGCATTCTGCTACGCTTGCGGGGGCAATTGCTACTACTCCCGGAGAGGGTGGAAGTGTAAATGTATGTTGCCTTGCGTTAGTTAGGGCGCATAATTACCTCCTCGTCATCCCCAGCTCGACTGGGGGTCCACAGTCAAGGCGATCGGTGGATTCGTTGCCACTGGACACGCACCGGGGTTGCCCATGCTTTTAGCTTGTGCCAGCCTGGTGGATGCCCAATCCAGTTCTGTCTCTATATCACAACTAGGCAAACCGTCATTCTGGACTTGATCCAGAATCCAGACATCTTTAAACGGGCTAATTTGCCCAAGCGTTCTCTGGATACCGGATCAAGTCCGGCATGACGTAGCGGGAAAAAACGGGCACGGTGTCCCTTTTGAACCGATGATGTTAATGGTGATATACAGACCGAATCAAGTTGGGCATGACGGACCACTAACCATGCTGCATGCCTCCCTGGCGGCGGATCAAGTTTGCTATGCCGTTATAGTAAAGAGCACTACTTGTGAAATCCTCGGAAGCCGGCCTTAAGAGACCCTTTGCATGGCTCAGGGTGACATGATTGGGGAATTGTGCTATCCCTCATCAAATCGACATTCGAAAATCGACATTCAAAACTCCGCGAAGCGTAAAAAGAAGTGAGGGACGAAGGCGCTACCCCTCCAGATGGCCTCCGTCCCTATAAAAGAGAAGTGTTCAAAATGACACGCCTCATCCGACGTGAAATCTTGTATTAATAATACGGGTGTATCGGAGGAATTCTATGCTTCCAGGAATGCATTCTGCTACGCTTGCGGGGGCAATTACTACTACTCCCGGAGAGGTGTAAGCACAAATACAGACCAAATTGCCATAAATGAAAAAAGCACCGACCAGAGGTCCGTGCTATCATCTTAAGATTAGGAGAGGTCTTTTATTTGGAGAGAAGTGCAGGGACGGAGGCTCTACCCCTCCAGTGTCCTCCGTCCCTATATCGTAGATATGCAATTTTCAATCACGCCTTCTGCGGCGTGTGATCTTGAATCCATTATACAGAGAACCTTATTCCTGCCAATACACCTTGTACGTTATTTCAATGGTACCCAGGTAGTATTTCTTTATGGTACCAGAGGAGTAGTCCGCGTGATTTGGCGCTTCAGACATGGTTTAATTGCTAGAATTGAGGGTCGATGTATTTGAAAAAAACGGTGCATTTCAAAGAGGTACAAATCCCCTTTGCCGTGTACTACAATTAGCCGGGGGTACTTGCCACCGGATTTTACTGCCAGAAATTATAACTGATCGATATACATGCTGAGTTTGTTCAAAAAGAACCCAACGAAGAAGCTTGAAAAGCAGTACAACCAGCTGCTCGAAAAAGCCCGCGATGCACAGCGGTCTGGCGATATCAAATTGTTTGCAACCATTTCTGCCCAGGCTGAAGATGTCTGGACACAGATCGAGAAAGTCCGCGCCGCACAAAAGTAAGGCGTTTGCCGGTTTGAATCGATGCTTCTGCCTGTTCTTTCCTGCTGGTTGGACTTGGTATCAGCGCGTATTAAATTACGCTGATTGTGGATGCACACAGCATCTGCTCCACCAACCCGCCAGGAATACATGCAGTTGTGGCTTCGTATAGCTTCTCACATTGATCGCTTGAACGAGCGAATAGGCAAACTTGTCTATTGGCTTGCTTTGGTGATGGTGCTTATCGGGGCGTATAATGCGCTTGCCCGCTACATCGATCGGTTTACCGGCTGGGGCATGAGCTCCAATACCTACATCGAGCTCCAATGGTATTTGTTCAGTGTGCTGTTTCTGCTTGGTGCAGCCTATACGCTCAAGCACGATAAACACGTACGTGTTGATGTATTCTATGGCCGGCTTTCTGCGCGAGGAAAAGCCTGGATTAATTTGCTTGGGACGCTACTTTTTCTCTTCCCATTCTGCATCCTGATGCTTGTCATGTCGTGGCCCTCGGTTGTAAACTCCTGGGCCGTGATGGAAATGTCGCCCGATCCCGGCGGCTTGCCGCGCTATCCCATCAAGTCGATTATACCCGTTGCGTTTGTGTTGCTGATCTTGCAGGGTATTTCGATGACCGTTCGCCAGGTAGCCATTTTACGCGCGCCGGCATCTCCTGCTGCTGATGCGACAACAACATCAGGAGGTGCTGCATGAATCCGGATCTCCTTGGGCCACTCATGTTTGTGGCTGCACTCGCACTCATTTTTCTTGGTTACCCGGTTGCCTTTGCTCTTGGTGGGACGGCGCTGTTTTTTGCGTTTATTGGTGTGGAAGCCGGCTTGTTTGATTGGAATCTCCTCCTTGCCCTTCCCGATCGCACGTTTGGCGTGATGTCCAATTATGTGCTGCTGGCTATCCCGTTTTTCATCTTCATGGGGACGCTGCTTGAGAAGTCGCGTCTGGCTGAAGATCTGTTACAAACCATTGGGCAGTTGTTTGGCACCATGCGCGGCGGCCTCGCGCTCGCCGTGGTGTTTGTCGGTGCGCTGCTGGCTGCTGCGACCGGTGTTGTGGGGGCGTCTGTGGTGGCGATGGGCATGATTTCGCTGCCTGTCATGTTGCGCTATGGGTATTCGGGCCGGCTCGCTGCGGGTGTGATTTCTGCTTCGGGCACCCTCGGGCAGATTATCCCACCCAGCGTTGTGCTTGTAGTGCTTGCAGATCAATTGGGGATTTCGGTGGGTGATTTATTTAAAGGTGCGCTCGTGCCGGGGATTATGCTGGCGGTGCTGTATGCAGGGTACACCATGGTTGTTGCCGTCTTGCGCCCGGAAGAAGCGCCGGCTTTGCCCCCTGAAGAAAGGTTGTTGTCGAAAAGAGAACTGTTAAAACGGGTTTTGCTGGTGATGCTACCACCGCTTGTACTAATACTTGTGGTGCTGGGAAGTATATTTGCCGGCATTGCAACGCCAACAGAGGCAGGCGCATTGGGTGCTGTAGGCGCAATGATACTCGCCGCAATCAATAAGCGTCTGACGCTGAAAGCATTGGTTGATTCGGTGGACGCTACGACGCGTTTGACGTCGATGGTGTTGTTTCTGTTGATTGGGTCAACCGCCTTTGCCCTGGTATTTCGCGGGCTTTATGGCGACTTCTGGATTGAAGATCTGCTCACAAATTTACCCGGTGGCGTGATTGGGTTGCTGGTTGTTGCCAACCTGGTGATTTTTGTACTCGGGTTCTTTATCGATTTCTTCGAGATTGCGTTTATCATCCTGCCTCTGATTGTGCCGGCAGCTTCTGTCCTGGGTATCGATCTGGTATGGTTTGGTGTCATGATCGGCATGAATCTCCAAACCTCTTTTCTCACACCTCCGTTTGGCTTTGCCTTGTTTTACCTGCGCGGTGTTGCGCCGCCTACGCTTACCACGGGAGACATCTATCGAGGGGCTATACCCTTTATTATCATCCAACTCATTGGCCTGTTGTTGATCATTCTTTTCCCTGAGTTGGTAACCTGGATGCTTTAAAGTTTTGCTGAATGGTTGAGGGTGTCCTTGGAAAATCCTGGCAAAGCCCCGTTTGTGTAATGCAAGAAGTGATCACATTGATTGGCTTCGAACAGCGCATTCACTATGCTGAGGGCCCCGTTTGGTTACATACCGAATTGTCTATACGACCTAAACTCACAAGTTACTTTCAGTGAGTTGTCTGCGGCAATTTTGTGAAGGTAAAGCTCCCTGTTAGGAATAGTAAGAGATAGCCTCCTTGAAATATTAGATATGATTACTGATCACAGATGTCGGTTAGTGTTTTGCCTGGTTGTGTTGCTCTCCGGATGTGCTACTCCGGAGTATTTTGTGGTTACTGATTCGACCAACATTGATGTACTTAATGTGCAGGCCGCATCGACAAGTGCAAAAGTAGTGCTGCTTTCTGGTGAGACCTATTGGGCTGCTACACTTGAAGTGGTTGACGATTCTACCCGTTTTTTGGGTAGAAGAATAGGGCAGTTGGGGGATTTAGAAGATTACGTTATCGCAACAGATCAAATCAGGCGCGTTCGGTTGGAGAGCCGGTTGGGTAATGGCCGGCGTGGATTTAATGCCGGGGCCGCAACCGGTTTTATCTTTGGTTTTTCAAGCGCATATGTTGTTGCAAAAGGATCGGGTTGTCCTGGCGCAACAGATGGTGACGGCGTGTTTGCAGCTTGCCCAGAAAGTATGTTTGTTGTCGGTGGGATTTTTGGGCTTGGTGGTGGATTGCTGGGAGCCGTTATAGGAGCAAGCCAGCGGCAAATCCAGGTCTATGATTTTCGTTGATCATCTGAAATGGCCAGACATCGCCTATGCAACCGAGACGAAACTACAACTCATATGAAAAGAAGTGCATGCTCAAATGATTTATTGGCTACGTGATAGCAAATTATGAATATGTACCGGTTAGTGTTTTTATTTGTAACGCTGCTTTTTACTTCAGGGTGTGACAATCTTAATCCATGCAGTGGGGATTCGGATACTGTTGTCTTCTGGGGATCTGGGCCACGTATTGAGAATCCCGTTGTGCTGAATGCGGGAGAGCGTTATCGCTATGACTTGATGAACACTGTATATATTGCAGAGCGTGAAGGGGGACGATATGGGTGTCCACAAACGAACAGGCGAGCTGCGAATATTGATAGTGTAGCAGTAGAGAATAGTGCTATTGCTACGGTAAACATAGAAGGTGTTTCCGTATTGGAATTACGCGCTATGCAGTCTGGTATGTCGACAGTTACTGTGTACCTGAGTATGAATGTATTAGGAGAACAAAAATCAAGTCCTTTGCGGTCTGTATCTACAACAATCGTTGTGCAATAGCTATAAACTGTAGCGCTGCAATGGGTATAGCGATTCAGTTTACAAGCGACACCAGCACGTCTTTGTAGAGCCTGTGTTCTCCTTCAAAAGGGACGTACGTGATCTTCAGGTTGCTCGCCTCCATTTTAGCCTTTTCCTGCGCGAGCCGCTCTGGTGTGATGTAGTAGTCGTTATCCCCAACCACGAAGACTGGATTCATTGCATTCAACACGGGCGCATATTGATTCATGTCCAGGTCGTGGGCGATGTTGCCGGCCCACAAAATCAGGCGCGTAGCCGGCAGCTTGCCGAGCGTAACCCAGCGCGAAGCGGTTGAAGCGCCTTGTGAGAATCCCAGCACGGTAATGGGCGGTGGTGTGCCCGGAAACCAGCTGTATACCTGGTCTGCTACACCGTCCAGGTACTGCAGGTAATCCTCAATTTCTTGCTCGCGCTCCACCTTTGTCATCCACGTAGCGCCGACCCGTTTAAACTCGCCGCCGACGTAGAACCGCGATAGCGCCTCGGGGGCTACGATCAGTCGTTTGCCATCGTCAATCGCCTCGAAGTGGCGGATGAAATAGTTGCCGAGCTGACCGTAGCCATGAAGGACAAACCACAACTCTTCTGTGTTATTGTTTGCTTCTCCGATGGTGTAGAATCGTGCCGTTCGCTGTACGGCTATGGTGTGTTTGTTGAAACGCTCCAAACTACATCGCTGGTTTTTTCTTCTGTTCAACAAAGACCGCCGGCAACTGCAAATCGCGAACAGTATCATTAAAAGCCGGCAACTCTTGTTCGAGTATCACCCGTAGCTTTTCTAGCTCTGCCTCAATTTTTGCGGTCAGTTCTTCTTTTACGCCAACCTGCTGATCCGTTGGGCGATACTCGCCCTGCTGAACTGTGCCCTTAACGGCAGCCAGCTTGTTGTTGAGTCGGATCGGGAAGTTGAGCGGATCCTGGCGGCTCTGGTTTTTGGTCTGATAGAGTGTCTCTTCGATAGTCGTCATCTTTTCGAGCATCGCTTTTCCAGATGTCTCCAGGTCGTCAGCATTGTCATAGTCCGCAGCACGGGTCATGATGTTATCCACCTGTGTGCGTATGTCGCGGATGCGCTTGATCGCCCGATGGGTTTCTGTAAGGGTTGCGTTGGCATCTGCCACGTAATCGTGTCGCAGTTGCAAATCGGCTACCGATGCGCTCATCCTCGGGTCTTTTTTGATTTCGAAACTGGTGGTCATGGAGTCGCTGCCCACCACGAGTCGCGCTTTGTACATACCAGGTACAGCTTTGGGGCCGCTAAGATTGCCGGCCCACATAATCATACCTTCAAACCCTTCCGCTTCGGGGTACATCATGTCCCAAACAAACTGGTTCATGCCGGCTGCCAGCGGTACGTCGTCGTCGGAGGCGGTATAGGTGCGGATGAGCTCATCATTGCTGTTCATAATGTGCAGACTCGCATCTTCTGCATTTGCCATCGCGTCTGATAAATTGTACCGCAGCACGACGCCATTGGGTGGGTTTTGTCCTGCGCCGGCGACTTCGCCATCCCCACCGCGCCAGCGGTATGCCGGCCGGGGATTGAATAGCCACAGATCAGCAGATGCAATGTCATCCGTGAGTTGGTGGAGTGGCGTCAGGTCGTCAACAACCCAGAACGATCTGCCCTGGGTGGCAACCACGAGGTCATCATCTTTGAGTGCCAGGTCGGTGATCGGTACAATAGGAAGGTTGAGCTGGAAGGGTTGCCAGTTGGCGCCATCATCAAACGAAATATACATGCCGCTTTCCGTGCCGGCATACAACAAGCCGGCGCGTTTCGGATCTGCGCGAATCACCCGCGTAAAGTGCTCTGCTTCAATGCCGTTTGTGATTTTGCGCCAGGACTTTCCGTAGTCTTCTGTTTTGTACAGATAAGGCGCAAAGTCGCCATGTTTGTACATCGTAGCTGCGACGTACAAACCACCCGGATTGAATGGGTCGATTTCGATGCTGTTGATTAGCATCCACTCGGGCATAATGCGATTGTTCGGGGTGATGTTCTCCCAGTTCTCACCACCGTCACGCGTGATATGTATCAACCCATCATCGGAGCCAACCCACATGACACCAGGCTCATGGTAAGACTCTAGTGCCGAGAAAATAGTAGCGTAGTACTCCACGCTTGTGTTGTCCTTTGTGATTGGGCCACCCGATGAACCAAGGGTGGAAGGGTCGTTCCGGGTAAGGTCGGGGCTGATTGCTTCCCAGGTTTGCCCTTCGTTTGTGGTTTTGAAAACCTGGTTGCCTGTTGTATAGAGTACATCGGGGTTGTGCGGTGAGAAGAAAATTGGGTAGTTCCATTGGAATCTGTACCGCATTGCTTCTGCGCCGGCACCCATCGGGTTATCGGGCCACACATTAATGGTGCGCGATTCTCGGGTTGTGTGATTAAATCGTTGCAGGTACCCACCATACGACCCTCCATACACGATTTCCGGGTTGTCCGGATGTGGTGCGAGGAAGCCACTTTCGCCGCCGGCCGTTGACGTCCAGTCCTGATCTGTAATGCTGCGGCCGCTTGTCCTGCTCGGAATACGGACGGTAGAGTTATCCTGTTGTGCACCAAGGATGCGATACGGGAAATGGTTGTCCGTTGTGACGCGGTAGAACTGTGAGGTTGGCTGGTTATGATATGTCGACCAATTCACGCCGCCGCTGTACGTTACTTGTGCGCCGCCGTCATCGCCTACAACCATACGGTCGGTATCTTCGGGTGCAATCCAGAGGTCATGGTGGTCGCCGTGGGGGGTGCGGATGCTTTCGAACGAAGAGCCGCCATCTTTGGACCGCCAAAACTGTACGTTGGCTACGTATACTTTGTCTTCATTCACCGGGTCGGCATAAATACGGGTGTAATACCAGGCACGCTGGCGCAAATTACGGTCGCTGTTGATGCGGCGCCACGTTTCACCACCATCTTCAGATCTAAATACGCCGCCGTCTTTGTTTTCGATAATGGCCCAAACGCGTTCGGGGTTTGCCGGCGAAACAGTCACCCCGATAATCCCCATGGTACCTTCCGGCATCCCTTCTTTTTCATTGAGATTCTCCCAGGTGTCGCCGCCATCCGTAGATTTCCAGAGCGCTGAGCCTTCGCCGCCACTTGAGAGGCTGTAAGGCGTACGCCGAATTTTCCAGGTGCTGGCGTAGAGTACGCGCGGGTTTGAGGGGTCGAGGATTAGGTCTACCGCGCCGGCGCCGGCATTGGCAAACAAAATACGCTCCCACGTTTCGCCACCGTCTTTGCTGCGGTATACGCCTCGCTCTTCTGTATCTCTGTACAGGTTGCCCATGACCGCGGCATACACCAGGTCTGGGTTTTTGGGATGAATACGGATTCTTGGGATGTGATATGAATCATCCAATCCGGTAGCTTTCCACGTTTTGCCGGCGTCGATGGACTTCCACATGCCGTAGCCATGGGAGACATTTCCGCGTACGGTTTTTTCGCCGCCACCAACATAAATGACATTGTTGTCCCATTCGCTAACAGCTACCGCACCAATTGAGCCACCAAAGTATCCATCAGAAATATTCTGCCAGGATTGTCCGCCATCCATGGTTTTCCACACGCCACCGCCTGTTGCGCCGAAGTAGTATAACATCGGTTTGCCGGCAACCCCCGCGACGGCTGCAGAGCGTCCTCCGCGGTAAGGGCCAATACTTCTGTATTGCAAAGCCTGGTAGGTAGACTCTTCAAACTGTTGGGCCTGGGTTTCGATTGGCGCAAACAGAATGGTCGAGAGTAGCAGCATGACGCTGAAGCAAGTTGCTGCGCGTGGCATGGAAAACAAGGTTGTATTTGACTTAAGCATCGTACTGGGGTGCTGGTTGGAGCAACGGGGGAGCGCCAGGTGGCATCGGGCATAAGCCGGCGATACATCATGTACTGACCTCCTGAGGGTGAGAGGTAGCAATATAGGCAAGCTGCTTTATTAAGGCATAGTTCCGTAATGCATCACCAGGCGGCGTGTTGCGGATGGGGCCTTAAATAAGAATTAGCTGAATCTTGTCGTATTTGTTAATTTGTGCGCGCTTTGAGTTATGTTATCCGCACAATTGTTTCTTCCTGTGGTTTGCCAAACAACTGCTGGCAAAGCCTCAAACCGCACAGCATGCTTCGATTTTCTGCTATCATAGTTTTGCAAATACTGCTTGCAATGACCGTACAGGCGCAATCAGTGCGGGATAGCCTGGAAACGCGTCTCGAGGCAGCTGCCGGCCTCGATAAAGTTGAAATTTACAGACAGCTTGTGGTCATGCTGGCGCGGACAGACCCGCAACAGGCAATCCGGTATGCAGAAGAACTTTATACGATAGCAAGTGCAGATCCAACTGTGTTGCAATTGGCAGATTTACACTATGGCATCGGACAGGCTTATCTGATTCAGGGCATGGTAGATTCTGCTCGCGTTCAGTACGGATTTCTGCGGCAGCAAGCATATCTTGCCCAAAATGAACCGGTAAGCGCCAAAGTAGACATGCTTAGTGGTGCCCTGCATCTGAATGATGGCGCACTCGATGCTGCGGAAGATGCGTTTCAACAGGCGCTCGACGTGTTGGAAGCAGAAAAGGACAATGCTGGACAGGCCTATCTGCTACATAAATTGGGTCGGGTACGTTATCAGTATGGAGATCTTGAGGGTGCGCTGGACCTGTACGCGGATGCGATGGGATTTTATGAACTGGCCGGCGACTTTGCCGGCGTTGGTAAAATTTTTCTAGATGTTGGCGTTATCTACGATTTGCAAGGTGGGTTTGAAGAGGCGCTGGGTTTTTATATGGACGCGCTGGAATTGCACGAGACTTATAGGGACTACGTAGGCGTCGGCGCAGCGCTATGCAACATTGGCATCTTTTACGATCTGATTGGTGAGAAAGAAGTTGCCATAGATTACCACACCCGCTCGATTGCGGTGTGTCAGGAAACAGGTCAGGCCAAATGTAGCGCAAATGCGCGCGCCAATCTTGCTGCGATCCACCTCGAGCAACGCGACCAGCGCGAAGCCATTTCGCTGTATAATGCATCGCTGGATGTATACCGCGCATTTGGTGACAGCTCTGCTGAAGCCCGCATTTTAAATGACCTCGGGCAGGCGTACATGCAAAACAGGGATGTGGACCGGGCTTTGTCGAGCTACGAAGATGCCCGGACGTTGTATGAGAATTTAGGAGAGCAGGAAGGGCTGGCGGCTGTGCAAATTGATGCCGGCCAACTATACCGCCGGCAGGCTCACTATGAAGAAGCGCTCGAATCTTTACATCGCGGTTTGGCGATTGCCGAAGAAATTCAGGCTGATCCGCTGAAAAAGAAGGGATACTGGGAGCTGTATTTACTGCATGAAGGCTTTGGTGAATACAGAGAGGCGCTCGAAGCCCACAAGGCATACAAAGCGGCCAATGATTCCCTGTTCAATAAAGAAAATGAAGCGGTACTGGCTGCGTTGCGGACCCAGTTTCAGTCGCAAGAGCAGCAGTTGAAAATCGATGGACTTGAGCGTGATCGCGCCGGCCAGCAGCGTTTGATGCTGCTTATGCTGATTGCCTCTTTCTTGCTGCTTGGATTGGCTGCCTTTGCGTATCGGTTATACCGGCAAAAAAGTGTGGCGCATGCCGACTTGCAGACGGTTCATCACGATCTGAAAAACGCCCAGCAAAAGCTGATTCACTCGGAGAAAATGGCATCGCTTGGGCAACTCACCGCCGGCGTTGCCCATGAAATCCGTAACCCGCTCAATTTCATTATCAACTTCTCCAAACTCAATGTTGAGCTTTCAGAAGAGCTGATTTCTGAAATCCACGAAGGCAAAGAGGCAACCGTAGGCGATATGGCGGAGACGTTTGAGTCTATCATTAACGATCTGTCTTTTAATGCACAAAAAGTCAACGAGCACAGCCACCGCGCTGACGGCATTGTGCAGAGTATGCTCGAACATGCTAACGCCACACGGCAAGAACGCATCGATACGGATGTGAACGAGTTTGTACGGGAGATGGTTGAGCTTGCGTTTTATGGTGTAAAACAGACCTCCAATGCATGCGACATCACAGTGCAACAGCAGCTTGATGAGCGCATTGGAACGTATGCGCTGGCGCCACAGGAATTGGGCCGGGTCCTCGTCAACTTGTTCGACAACGCAATCTATGCAGTGTGTGACAAAAAGAATGCTGGTGAAGATGATGCATATCAACCAGAAATCATCGTAGAAACCGTGTTACGCGCTGATGCTGTGCTGATTCGATTGCACGACAACGGTCCAGGTATGCCATTTGAGGTCACCCAAAAAATATTCGAGCCCTTCTATTCAACCAAGCCTACGGGCAAAGGAACGGGGCTTGGCCTTTCACTGGCCTATGACATCGTGACCATGGGCTACGGTGGAGAGATGAGCGTTTCCAGTACAGCAGGAGCAGGAACGATGTTCGAAATCGCACTTCCCCGTAAATGAAATCGAGCCTTTCAATGGTCACGAACTTGATGTGACCACAATTCAGAATTTTTGTCGCTAGGTGAATTGGAGCACCCCGTTCATCAATCATTGCGTCAAAAAAATGAAATATCTGTTAGTAGATTCCCTGGGAATTAGTCGGCTCATCTTGTTACTTCTATTTATGATTCTTCCGGTTCGTGCGGGAAATGCGCAGTTTGCGCATAGCATGGGCGGTACATCGGTGGAGTTGGGCGTTGAGGTCGGTATGGACGCTGCCGGCAACGCATACTTTGTCGGTAATTTTAGAGATACGCTGGATTTTGATCCAGGACCCGGTACACGCATCTTGTCGAATCTAAACACGGATGTGTTTATCGCCTCGTATGATCCTGTTGGCGACATGCGGTTTGCGTTTAGTATCAGCGGTCCCTTGGCAAGCCATGAAACCGTAGGTGATATCGCCGTGGCACCTGACGGTTTTTTTGTGATCACGGGCCACCAGCCATTTGGGTACCTCGACTTTGATCCAGATCCGATGCGTGAACTAGGGACCTCCGGACACTTGTATGTCGCCGGCTACAACAGCAATGGTGAAGTGCAATTTGCGGTATCACCTCGCGGCGGTGAAAACGTATCGAGCGGGAATGGGCATGCGGTTACGCTTGATGATACCGGCAATATCTATGTCACTGGGCACTTCGTGACTTCGCTGGACTTTAGCCCAGCTGATACCACGTCCGGTGTATTACCGAATGCGGGAAACGGTGATGTTTTTATGGCCAGTTATACCTCTACCGGAGCATATCGCTATGCCTACAGTTTTGGTGGGGCGAGTCTGGATTATGGTGCCGGCATTGCCGTTGATTCAAAGGAAAACGTGTACATTGCCGGCTATTTTGTAGGTGAAGTTGAATTCGATCCACGCGATACAAACCAGGATGGTGATAAAGAGCTGCGCGTAGCTGATACGTTGTCGGACATGTTTCTCGTTAGCTATGATGCATCGGGTGCATTCCGGTTTGTTTATACCTTTAATACATCGCGGCGGATAGAAATCGAAAAAGAGGTAGCATTGGGTATTGATGCTGCGGATAATATCTACATGTCGGGTGAAAGCATGGGGACTGTGCCTTTTGATCCGGAAGATAGCGATGCGGATGGCGATCTGGCTGAGTTGGAAGCTGATCCGAACGGCAGCGCGTTTCTTGTAAGCTACAACGCTGACGGTGTGCTTCGGTATGCAAACATGTTTAATGGTGGCACGAGTCTATCCAACGATGTGTTTACAGACAAAGATGGAGTGAGTTATATCACGGGGACCTATACCGGGAATGTCGATTTTGACCCTGGTTTGGAAGAAGTAATTATTTCCTCGAGCCGTGGTACAGACGTTTTTGTCGCCAGTTATGATAGCCTGGGAGCCCATCGTACGCTGTTTACGTTGCCATCCACCGGTTTGAGCGTTGGCGAAGGAGTTGCTGTTGATTCGCTGCACAACGTTGTGGTCACTGGAGGTTTTGGCGGTGAGTTGGATGTGGACTACACATCGGGTGAGGATTTGCGGTTTGGCGCCGGCCAGAATGACATTTTTATGGCCCGTTTTTCCTCCGGCCGGTCAGGTGTCGGTCAGCACAGAATCTGCTGCAGGTCTGTCTGATGGGTTTACAGTGTCAGCACCTTATCCCAATCCATTCGCTTCACGGGTTAATGTGCAGCTGGATGTCGCCTCAAGTCAGCACGTGGCAGTAGAAGTGTATGATTTACTTGGTCGCCAGGTTGCCTCCTTGCACAACGCTATATTGACTGCAGGCAAGCACAAAATGACGTGGGATGGCGCTGGAGCTGCCAACGGCGTTTATTTCATTCGGATAGTTTCAGGTGCAACGCAACGCACCGAGCGCGCTGTGCTTATGCGCTAAAACCTGTTCCTGTGATCGCAGTGCAAAAGTAGGCGTGGTTTACGTATTGAAAGATATGCAAACCACGCCCTTTTTAGTTTGTGTGCTTATACCGTGGGTACTGACTCTTTTGGGCTGGAATCCTGTTTCATTTCTTGTTGAGCCTTCCACCGGCCACCCGACTGCTGGATCAGCTTCGCAACCAACGCGGTCCAGCCCGTTTGATGGCTCGCGCCAATGCCGGCTCCGTTGTCGCCGTGGAAGTACTCATAAAAGAGGATATTGTCGCGCCAGTGCGGATCGAACTGGAAGAAATCCGTGTCGCCATAAACAGGTCGACGGCCCGTTGACTCATCGCGCAAAAACAGCTTTACAAGCCGGTGTGAAATTTCGGCGGCCACGTCCCACAGGTTTTTCTGGTCGCCTGACCCTGCCGGCATTTCAACTTTGAAGTCGTCACCGTAGTAGTGATTAAACTTCTGAAGCGACTCAATCATCAGGTAGTTTACTGGATACCAGATCGGGCCTCGCCAGTTCGAATTGCCGCCAAAGAGATAGGTTTTTGATTCTGCTGGCTCGTACTCCACTGAATGGATGTTGCCGTCGATGTTGATAACAAACGGATTGTTTTCGTGCTCTTTGGAAAGCCCGCGCAATCCATAATCGGACAGGAACTGGTCCTGGTCGAGCATCCGTTTCAGGATGCGGCGAAGTTGCTTTTCATTTACGAGTGAGAGCAGGCAGCGCCCTTCGTTTTCATGCGGGTTGAGCAGTGTGAGGTTCTTCATCAAGTGGCTGCGATGCTTGATGAACCATTCCATGCGCCGGCGGAAACGCGGCAACTGGTCGAGCACTTCGGGTTCAATGGTCTCTACCGCAAACATGGGAATAAGGCCAACGAACGAATGGATCATCAATGGAATATGCTGTCCATTCGGCGTTTTGAGCGCGTCGTAGTAGAAGCCATTCTCTTCATGCCACAGCCCGTTCTCTTCATACTGCGCGTTGATCGCATTTGCGATGTATACAAAGTGTTCGAAGAACTTGGTTGCTACATCTTCATACGCCGGCCGCGTTTTGGCTAACTCCAGCGCGATGGTTAACATATTCAGGCAAAACATGCCCATCCAGGCTGTACCGTCGGCTTGCTCAAGATAGCCGCCAGAGGGTAGCGATTTGCTTCGGTCAAAGACACCAATGTTGTCGAGTCCGAGAAATCCGCCCTGGAAAATGTTGTTGCCGCTGTCATCTTTCCGGTTGATCCACCAGGTGAAGTTGAGTAGCATTTTATGGAAGATTTTCTCGAGGAAAACCGTGTCGGGTTCCCCGGTCATCTTCTCTGTGATTTTGTAAACGCGCCAGGCAGCCCAGGCGTGAACGGGCGGGTTAACGTCGCCAAAGTGCCATTCATACGCCGGCAATTGCCCATTCGGGTGCATGTACCATTCCCGGGTCATGAGAATTAACTGCCGCTTTGCCCACTCGGGATCAATCATGGCAACCGGTATCATGTGAAACGCGAGGTCCCAGGCTGCATACCAGGGGTACTCCCACTTGTCCGGCATCGAAATTACATCGAGATTGTACAGGTGCTGCCAGTCGGCATTGCGACCTGCTTTGCGTGCTTCAGGCGGCTTCGGAAAGTTTTGATCACCTTCCAGCCATTTCTCCAAACTGTAATGATAGAATTGTTTGCTCCACATCAAGCCGGCAAACGCCTGGCGTTGCACGCGCAGTTCGTCTTCGTTGAGGTTTGGGCTCTGGACGTGATGGTAAAACGTGTTTGCTTCGTCAATCCGCTTTTCGAGAATTTCTTCAAAATCACCAAATGGATCTGCAAGCGGTTTATCAGCAAATCGGATAGAGACGGTGTAGGAAGCGCCGGGTTCGATCACAGTTGCAAGGTGGGCTGCAGCTTTGGTCCCGGTGCCGGCTTCATTTACGACCCCTTCTTTATTGTGCACCACAACATCATGAAACGCATCTTTTACGTACGACGATGCATTTGGGGCGCCGAAAAGGAGTTCCGCATTCGTGTCGTTATCGGTAAACAGCAGTCGGGGTGTAGTTGTATCGCTGGATTCAACGTACCACCATCGTTCACCGAGATGTCTGTGCGTTGCCCGGATGGCTGATGTTCTTTTTGTAGATCTGTCTTCAAGTGTCGGTTTGGTGTCGTTGTGCCCCCATGCCCACGTATTTCGATACCATACATGCGGCAAAATGTGTAATTCTGCGGCTTCTGGCCCCCTGTTGATCGCCGTGATTTTGCAAATGATATCTTCCTGGTCGGCTTTGGCGTACTCGATATACACATCGAAGTACCGCTGCGCATTAAAGGCGTCTTCGAGGGCGTCAATCAGCTCATATTCACGGTCTGTTTTCCCCAGTTTGCCATTTGCATCAATCAGATGCTGGTAGGGGAAAGCTACCTGCGGGTATTTGTAGAGCATTTTGGCATAAGAATGCGTCGGCGTTGAGTCCAGGTAGAAATAGTATTCTTTAACGTCTTCGCCGTGGTTGCCCTCTTTGCCTGTAAGTCCAAAGAGCCGCTCTTTCAGAATCGGGTCTTTGCCATTCCATAAGGCAACGGACAGGCAAACATTCTGCATGCGATTACAGAATCCGCCAATACCATCTTCATTCCAACGGTATGCACGGCTTCTGGCGTGCTCATGTGGAAAGAAATCCCATGCTTCTCCATCAGCGCTATAATCTTCCCTGACGGTACCCCAGGCTCTGTCGCTGACATAGGGTCCCCAGTTTTTCCAATCTGCTTTTCGCGATTCAGAATCGGTAAGCCGCTTGTGTTCTGCTGTATTCACTTTTTTCATTTTCTGCCCCGTATAGTCTTCCTGATATCGACGCATGTTACGCTAATGTAAAGCCGTGTCCATTGCGTAAGAGGATATGCCTGGGCTGAGTAGAACGCGCTTTACATAAATATACAAGCAGCTACCCATACCACAGGTGCAAGTTTCGTAGTCTTTTTTTGTAGATCAGTACGGATCTGATAAAAAATCGTATGCTTTGCAACAATAGTAACTTTGTATTGTAAAGTACTTTGGTTGAGCCCCTCTTTAACGCTAGCATATCATCATAATCATGACTATCAAAAAATCAGAACTGGGAATTGAACTATTTTTTGGGGCTTTGCTGCTGGGAATAACAGGTGAATCGTTGCTGGCAGGCACTGCCTGGGGGGTTGGCGCTATGTTATGGG
Source organism: Rhodothermales bacterium (assembly GCA_965263205.1). Classification (GTDB taxonomy): domain Bacteria; phylum Bacteroidota; class Rhodothermia; order Rhodothermales; family JAHQVL01; genus JBCCIM01. The sequence goes on along the minus strand of CBDHHF010000025.1, from coordinate 87,053 downwards.
TAGGCGCTATCGGTATGGTTGGGTTTTGGCTTATTCGGCGCTGGGAGGCACCGATGATTAAGTTTGAGCGCTGGTTGCTGTTGCCATTGGCTTTATTGGCGTTGTCTTTTGCCGGGCGCGATGCCGGCATGCTCAAATTTGCTACCACCGTAGGTTTGTGTGCAGTACTTGGTTTGGTTATGCAGACGCGTCAGTTGCATCGGGTGGCTGGCCGCGTTCCTGGACTACTAGCTACTGGATTCCATGCGTTGCTCGGCTATCCTCGCTTCTTAAAAAACAACGTGCGTTGGGAAATGCTGTTTTCCGGTCTGGACAAAGACACAGTACGATCCGTTGTGCGCGGTATACTGCTCGTAGCACCCATCTTGCTATTGTTTGGTGTCTTGCTTTCTTCTGCTGACTCGGATTTTGGTGCATTGATGGGGAGCCTGATTTCTATCGATGTGGTATCATTGCCTTCGCGTTTATTCGTTATTGCGTTGTACACCGTGCTGGCCGGCACATACCTGCGTGGCGTGGTAACAGATGTGATTACCGCACAGGAGAAAAAGCAGGAAGGGAAGCAGTTCAATTTGCTGATGTTGGAGGTGGGGATTGTTTTGGGCCTGGTAAACCTGATGTTTATCACATTTGTGGTCATGCAACTCGGCTACCTGTTTGGTGGTGCGACCTACATTCAGGCTGCGGCAGGGATTACGCTATCAGATTACGCCAGGAACGGCTTTTTTGAATTGATTATCGTAGCTGCAATATCGCTCGGTATGTCGATGCTCTTAAAAAGATTGTTTAAACCTGCCGCAGAAGAACACACGGTGATATTTAACGGACTTGTGGTTGTGCAAGTCGCGCTGTTGCTCGTGATGCTGGTGTCGGCTGGTCAGCGGATGTGGTTGTACACCGATGCTTATGGACTCACTTCGCTTCGTTTGTACGCTAGCGCGTTCATGATTTGGCTGGCGTTTGTGTTGGGCTGGTTTGTGTGGACGACAATCAGGGAGGATGTGTTGCTGTTCCTGCGTGGTACGGTTGTCGCCGGCGCTGTGGTTGTGTTAGGGTTGCATGTGCTAAATCCCGACGCATTGATCGCGAAAACCAATATCCAGCGCGCCATTGCCGGCGAAGAGCTGGATCATCGGTACCTGCATTCGCTTAGCGCAGATGCCGTTCCGGTCATTGTAACATTGTTGCCAGAATTATCAGCAGCCGATCGATGCAAGCTGGGGCTTAGTGTTGCTAAGAACTGGGAAGCCAAGACGTCAGGTGACTGGCGTTCGTGGAATGTATCGCAGTATCGGGCAAAAGCAGCTGTAGAAAAGGGTGTGGCAGCAGGATTGTTTTCGAATCAGTGGCCAATGCTAAATGTGCAGGCCATGCCGCTTCAGGAATGTGCTGCGCTACAGCCTTGAGCTATTTAATGAACTCAGCTTTTAACGTACTCCAGGAGGCTGTATTGCCCACTTCCCGGTCTGTCCATTCCGTCAAATTCCAGAGCCCATCTTCGCCCTGGCGAATCACCCAGATGAGCCGGCCCTGAACCGTTGTGGGCACGTCGGGACGGTTGTGGTTGATGGTCAATGTGTATGAGGCATCGATGTCGTAGCGATCTTCGGAAATGATTGAAATGGTTTCGTCGTTAAGTTGCAACAGGTGTCCAATGCCAAACTCGGCAGCAGCAGCCATGGTACTGAAGTATTGCTGTTCCTCGATTTGGCTCCAGTTTGGCCAGATTGAAGGGTCTTGGGCTGCAGCTGTAGCCGTCGGTGTAAAGGCGAGGCTTGTGTTTATTGACCGGCCGTAATTTGGTGTGTTGAGTTCCGCAATCGCAGCCTGGATATTTTCAACGACTTGCTCGGGGGTGTCGGGCTGCAAAAAGGTGCCGGCTTCGTCAATCGGATCTTCGGGCTCTCGGGTAGAAAACAGGCTGCATCCGGAAGCGGTGCCCAAGATCATGAGAAAACAGATCAGGCGCATACATACCATGCGTTTGCTCATCTGTTGATCTGAATGTGGTGCGTTTGTTTGAAGCGCATGCCCCATTGTTGCATCTCGGTCAGCATGGGTATCAACGTCATGCCTTCTGGCGTGAGTGAGTATTCCACTTTTGGGGGGACAACGGGGTACACTTCACGGTGAATAACGCCGTCAGCTTCCAGCTCTTTCAGTTGCTGTGAAAGCATTTTGTGCGTGATCTTGGGGACTGCTTTGCGTAACTCGCTGTAACGAAGCGTATCCTTACGCAGGTGCCACAGAATCAGGATTTTCCACTTTCCCTGGATAACGCTAAGTGAAAGCTCTACGGGGCAAGAAAAAGATCTTCCATTAAATGCGAATTCTGCCATATCTAACTAAAAGTATAGTATGCTACTTTTGGGTGCGTTCTTGCGTAATATATATAATTGATCGAAAATATAGCAAATCAAACAATACGATCAATTATGAGCAAAACTATAGATACACTGAAGGCGCGTCGGATTCTGATGATTGCCTCAAATCCGACCACTGCAACACAAACAGGCTGGCCGGTAGGATTCTGGTGGGCAGAACTCACGCATCCCTACTGGGTGTTTGCTGAAGCGGGATATAACATCGATATTGCGAGCCCTGATGGAGGTGCTTTACGCGGAGATTCCTGGAGTGATCCTCGCGATGAAAGTGGCTATTCTGCAGAAGATCTGATCAGCCTCGGTTTCATACATTCGCCGGCACACATGGCATTGGTCGAAAACTCGCTTGCGCTTGATGAAGTGGACCTGGATACGTACGACGCAATTTTTCTTTGTGGCGGTCAGGCACCTATGTACACCTTCCACAAGAACGAAAAACTTGCGGCGAAAATGGCGCAATTCTACGAAGCCGGCAACGTGTTGGCCGTGGTTTGTCACGCTACTTGCTTGCTATTAGACGCCAAATTAAGCGATGGCCAGTTACTCGTTGAAGGGAAAACATGGACCGGCTTTGCTGATGCTGAAGAAGCATTTGCAGACAACTACGTGGGCCAGAAAATTCAACCGTTCTGGATCGAAAGTGAAGCGAAGAAGATCGCGCAGACTAATTTCATTGTAAACAGCGCGTTCAAGGCACACGCCGTGCGCGATGGTCATCTGATTACTGGACAACAACAATATTCAGGAGCCGCAGCCGCCGCGTTGGTTGTCGAGGCGCTGGGCGTATAACGCTGAGAGTAAAGTTATGGAAATTGCAATCATTGGTACAGGCAGAGTTGGCAGCGCATTAGGTCGACGCTGGGCGGCAGCCGGTCATACGGTTGTGTTTGGTTCGCGTCGGGCTGGTACTGCGGCTGTCAGTGAACTGGAAGCCATCGACGGGGCATCGGTTAAAACGCCTGTAGAAGCCGTATCACAGGCATCGATTGTGGTATTGGCAACGCCTTGGCCGGCCACAGAAGAAGTTGTTGGATCACTTGGTACGCTGGCCGGCAAAATCTTGATCGATTGTACAAATCCGGTAGGGTCCGGGTTTTCCTTTGAAGGAGAATTAGGGCGCTCCGGTGCCGAGCAAATAGCTTCCTGGGCCAACGGCGCGCACGTAGTGAAAGCGTTCAATACCACGGGTGCTAAAAATATGGCGTCGCCCATTGTATCCGGCGACAACCGGCTTGCCATGTTCATTTGCGGTGATGACGATGCTGCAAAGGCAACCGTTACTGCGCTTGCAGAAGAACTGGGGTTTGATGTTGCAGATGCCGGCGCCTTGTCACAAGCCTTTTACCTGGAGACACTCGCAATGCTTTGGATTTCTCAGGCATTCGGGCAGGAATGGGGCCCCGACTTTGGCTTTGCAATTTTACGACGCTAATACACAGGAAGGATCACCGCCTCCCGCCTGAGCCGCACAGTATCCTGCTAGGCTGGTCCGATATAGCGCCAGGATTCCTGTGCGGTTTACGGTGTAGCGTGCGGTTTACGGTGTAGTGCCGACAAAAGGCTTTAGCACATCTTCTTCAGAGCGCGCGTCTGGATACCAGGATAAAACCTTGCGCATTACTTCATCGAGTAGTGCATCCGGGCAGGAGGCGCCGGCGGTGAGGATAACATCGATCGGGCGCTTTTTGGGGAGCCAATCGTGTGTTTCTACAACCGCTTTTTTGTGGAGGTCGAAATGCGATATGTGTTGCGGTGATGTAATGGAATCCGCGCCATCAACAAAGTAGGCCGGCATATATTCTTCGGCCAGTTCAACCAGGTGGCTGGTATTCGATGAGTTATAGCCGCCAACCACAATGGCGAGGTCGCCGCCGGCTTCGATCAGGGCTTGGGTTGCATTTTGATTTTCGTTCGTGGCATAACACAGCGTATCGCTGGTATCTGCAAAATGGTCCTTGATGTTGTCGTCGCCATAGCGTTCAACGATGGCCTGACGCAGCAGCGCTGCTATTGCCGAAGTTTCAGATGCAAGCATGGTGGTCTGATTGACAACACCAATCCTGGAAAGATGAACATCAGGATCAAAGCCTTCCGTGTATTTATCGGCAAACCGCTCATAGAAAAATGCCCGGTCTTTTTTTCCCGTAATTACATCGGCGAGATCCTGCGCCTCTTCCATATTGAGAACAACAACTACGGGTGCTTTCTGGCGGGCATGTGAGAACGTCGCACGCGTTTCTTCATGGTATCGCTTGCCGTGCACCACGATTGCATAGTCTTTGTTACCCAGTTGGCTGCTACGCTTCCAGACTTTCTCTACAAACGGACATGTGGTATTGTAGCTGATGGTGTCGATCCCACGGGCTTTTAAATCGGCTTCAATTTCTACCGAGGCACCAAAGGCAGGAATGAGTACCACATCTTCGGGTGTCAGCGTATCGAAAGGAATGAGTTGTTCGCCGGAGGTCGTCCGCAGAAACTGCATCCCCCGCTCCTGGAGATCGCGATTTACGTGTGGATTGTGGATCATCTCCGACAAAAGAAAAATCCGCTTGCCTTCATTTTCTTCAAGTGCTCGATAGGCAATATCGACAGCCTGTTCTACGCCATAACAAAAGCCAAAATGCCGTGCAATGTGGAATCGAATGGGCCCAAAGTCCAGGGTAGATGGAGTGAAGTCTTTTTTACGCGGGTCCTGCACACGCCGGGCTTCTTTAACCTGGGTGATAAACGGACTCCGGTAAAAAATCGGAACATCAAATGTACGCGCCATGGGTGGGAGTTTTAACTGAGAATCTTTGGCTGATACGAAGCGTAGCGGCTTCGGTTCAGGCCGGCGTTTGGTTGAAAAAATACGTGCTTTACCTTTCAGAACAGGCAAAAAAAACACACTGAAACAGGCTGCCTCAGTGTGTTTTTTGCGTTGTAGCTGGAGGAATGCGCAGCATACCCTGCTGCACACGCTATGGGTTAAGTCAAGACCGATGCAGCGATATCGAGATCTTCCATAACACACCCGGCAGTTGCTTCGGCGGACAGGATTACGCCTGGTACGCCTGCGCCCGGGTGGGTGCCGGCACCGACGAAGTAGAGGCCTTCCACGTCTTCGCTACGGTTATGGGGACGGAAATACGCTGTCTGGGTCAATTTCGGCTCAATTGCGAATGCGTTGCCCTGATAGGCATTAAGTTCGCTTTCAAATTCGAGCGGGGTAAAGATTTTCAGGACTTCAAGGTTATCCTTCAACCCGTCCATCCCCCATGCTTCGAGGAAGTCGAGCACTTTGTCGGTAAACGCCGTGCGCTCTTTATTCCAGTCGGTTTCGGAGGTCAGGTTGGATACCGGGATCAGGATATAAATGCTTTCACATCCTGGTGGCGCCATGTCCGGGTCGGATTTCGTTGGTGCATGTACGTACATGCTAAAATCGTCAGGCAACGCTGTATTGTCGAAAATGTCATCGACAAGGCCTTTGTATCGTTCACTAAGAATCAGCGTATGGTGCTCTAACTCGGGGAATTGTTTTTTAACACCGAGATAGAGGAGGAAGCAACTCATGCTGTACTTGATTTTATCCAGCTTCTTGTCGCTCCATTTTTTACGCCAGCGTGCGTCGATCAGGTGTTTGTACGTGTGGGCAAAATCGGCATTGGAGACGACAACGTCAGCCGGCTTGTACTCACCATTAACTTCTACACCTGTGGTTTTGCCATTCTCAACCACAATTTGGGAAACTTCAGCTTCCGTTTGTAGCTGTCCTCCCTGCTCAATGAACAGTCGCTTCAACGCATCCACAACCGTGTACATGCCGCCTTTGGTAAACCATACCCCTTCAGTTCGTTCGAGGAACGGAATCATCAAGTAGATGGATGGGGCGCGGAAGGGATGGCCACCAATGAACAGCGGATGGAAGCTGAACATAAACCGGTGGCGGAAATCTTTGAAATACCGATTGACGTACGCTGTCACCGGCAGAAATGCTTTCAACTGCAGTGCACGTGGTGTAAAGCGCAGCATGGAGCCCGGTGTGTCAAACGGTTGAGCACCAAGTTTTTTGGTGATCACCTCGTCATAAATCGGCGCGATGGCCTGCATGAAGTCCTCGTACCGTTCAGCGTCGCCCGGGTTGAACTGCCGCATCTGGGCTTTCATTTTTTCGGTGTCGCCTGAGTAGTCGATGTACGTGCCATCGTGAAAGTAGACCCGGTAGTAAGGATCTAGTGGCATGAGGCTGAAAAATTCGGAGGCTGACCGGCCGGCTTGTTGAAAGATGTCGTCGATCAGTGCCGGCGCTGTAATGAGGCTGGGCCCCATGTCGAACAAGTAGCCTTTCTCTTCAAACTGGTAGGCGCGTCCACCAACTTTCGGGCGCTTTTCGAGCAGGGTTACCTGCATGCCGGCAGACTGTAGCCTGTTAGCAATTGCCAGGCCACCAAAGCCGGCGCCGATAACGATGGCTTTTTTGCCACCGCCATTATCTATATCATGGGAAGCAATCATGGGTATGTACTTTCTAGGTCAATAACAGTAACAGAACCCTCTGCAAGGGATACCGCCAAAGGTTACCTGGAGGCAGTAGACATTCGGGGGGCTTCATCAAGAATAACGCGCAATTCGGCGCGTTCTTCGAGGCTCAAGTCGCTGTTGGTTGCTACAAACTGCACCATGTCGTAGTACAGACGGGAAGGGTATGCGGCCTGGGCATTGGGAAGCAGGTCGGCCAATGCTTTGAAGTCCTGGTCGACCGTTTCATCTCTGCCAAGGAAGCGGGGAAGGTAGTAGCAGCTCAGGAGCCGCAAGTACCGAATTTCAACTTCAACCGGGTGGCTGGCCACGAGGGCGTCAAGCTTTGGCAAACCGGACCGGAGATATTTCATTTTCTTCAGCGGCCAGAACGCGTGTTTGGCGCGCAGCACAACAAATGCTGCTTCATAGGCTTCGATGGCCGGCGTTTTGTCATCGACGTTATCAATGAGCGAAATAGCCTGGCCAATAAGTGCTTCGTCCTCGACTGCGCCGATGTACTTTTCGCGCAACTCCTCGATTACAGACGTATCCATCAATACCATCTCCTGGTGCGTTGCAATTGGGATAGCTACTTGTCCCGGGTATCCGGAGGCAAACGAATGCATTGGGAATATGCTCTGGACGCACAGCAAAACAACGCCTATGATTGAAAAAGGCATTTGCTTGCCATTGCGCATGTTTTTGTTAGCTACAGGCAGTGATTGGTTTGCCGGGATAAACGGTCTTTTTTGTGTTTTTCTGAGGCGGTGAAGGGCGCGAGAAGCCAGGTAAATTTTCTCGTACCAACGCGTGTAAGCTCTGCGTTGGAAGTTGTTGTACTTGTTTCGGCGTATGGAACGGTGGATGCCGCGATAAACTTCTGACGCCACAGCAGCAGCGCGTGCAAAAGAGGCAGGGATTGCACTCAGGCCGCGGAATGCAAAATTGTAATCGGCTTCAGCTCGTTCAAGCAGATCTTCGACGAGGATTTTGTAGGCTTCGGTAGGCCGCAGGGTGCCGGCTTCCATCGCCAGCAGTTCGTCTTTGCTTACGCCGTGGCGTTGCATCAATTCAGCCGGCAGATACAGGCGGTGCATGCGCAAGTCTTCGCCCACGTCACGCATGATGTTTGTTACCTGCATTGCCCGGCCCAGCGCCGCTGCACGGTCCAGCACTTCCTGTTCGCGAACACCGAAGAGGTAGCACAGCCAGATTCCTACAACAGAAGCAACGCAATACGTGTAGCGGTCGAGCTGCTCCATGGTCTGAAGCTCCACTTTGTCCAGATCCGAGCGCACCCCTTCGATAAGGTCACTAATAATTTGATACGGAACGCCCGATTGGACCGAACGGGCCATGAGCTCATCAAGCCACGTGATATTCGAAGGAATACCCTGATACGACAGATGCACCCGGCGCTCCCACTCTTCAAGTTGTTTTAGCGCTTCTTCTTTGCCATTGCGCACGCCGTAAATGTCTGCAATGTCATCCGTTGTCCGGCAGAATGCATACAGGCGCGTTACCAGGCGGTGTTGCTCGGTAGAAAAAAAGCGTGCGGCAAAAGAGAATGATCGGGAGTGGTGCATGAAATAGTCATTCAATTCCTCCGTTTCAAGCGCTTCATGGAGCGGCTTGGGATCATCGTCGTTGGCACCGGGGAAACGCGTGGCTTTGTGGTTGATGTAGAGTGCACAGAGTCCCATAGAAACGGCGGTAAATGCCGCGCTGAGCCAGAGGCCGGCTGCAAGGACCATCACCATAGGCAGCATGAGTACGAGGAGGTAATACTTAACCACCCAGGAAGCCGAGAGACGCGGCATCCAGTTGTCAGCTTTCAATGCGTAGAGGGCGCTCATCAGCACAATACCTGTCACCAACCAGCCGAACAGGTTGATCCATGGCATGCCATAATATGCACCTGTTTCTCCCCACTGCCAGTAAGGAGTTAGGTAACTCATGGCAGGGTCTAGCGCTAGATCCCAGAGGGTAAGCAACAGACCGCCAAAACCAATGCGTTGCAAAAACTGCTTTCTACTGGGGAAGGTGATGTAGGCCAGGAAATAAGAAGGCAGCGCCATGGTGAACCAGCTCAACGGGATGAGTACCGGGACAAGATCGAGCCATTTGGGGCCTAGCAAATCCGTGTAAAAATAAGGACCAAATGGCAAGCCGGTTGCTGTGCCAGTAAGTTCACTACCAAGGCTAATGAGGTAAATTGCTGCAAATCCACCCAGCCAGCGCAATTGCACGCGGTAGGTTAGATAGGTGCATAGCACGAGTGCGGTGAGCAGAATGTGCGTCTGCGCAAAGAACGTGAACGAAATGCCGAAAAACGCTGCAAATTGCGGCGTGTGTTGTAATAGCTGCGGATGCCTGCCAAAGGTCGCATATCCAATGCCTGCCAGAGCAGTGAAAATGAATAGAACAATAAGGGGCCAACGAGTGGCCCACGCATTGACAGATAGACTTTTTGGGGATTGCTTCATAAAAAGGGCTACCAAATAACGCTATGAAGTTACAGATGTCGCGTACTGATCGAGCCATTGCGTAAACGCATTGGTTGATCTGTAGGTGTTGATTTCTATGAAAGGAGGCCGCTCTAATTGCAATCCGGCATTGGGTGGAAAATCGTATCCGCCAATAGCCAGGTGGTAAGGGTGGCCCGGGTCGTAGAATCGACTCAATATCTCAATGAAACGCTCGGCTTCATTGATCATGCTGGCCGAGACAAACGAGATACACACCAACGCCGCTTTATGCCTAGCTTGCAGTTTGGCTAAATCGTCCGCGGGCACATTAGCACCTACATAAATTGCTCTCCAACCTCTTTCTTCGAGAATAATCCGAATGGCATGGGCACCCAGATCGTGCAGGTTTCCGGCGTTGCAGCCAACAACAGCCACGGGACGTGGATTTGCCGTTGGGGTGGTTTTGCTTGCCTTTTTGGATCCCACACGGGGTGCAACAGGGGAGAGACGGATTTCATGTAGAATATCACGGACCATTTCGGTCATATGATGTTCTGTCCCTATATCGAGTACATTCGCTTTCCAATCAACACCCATTTGTCGCAACGCACGCGATATCAACTCATCAAACAACTCGCTGAAGGAGATGCCCTGTTCCAGACAAAATTTAACCAAATCTGAAAACAATTGCTGGTTCTCTTCGCGAAGCCACGTGTATCCCTTATTGAATAGGATGTCATAATTCTTCTTATTTTGCGCATTGCGCAACCCACGCCATATGAGCTGTACGTCTGGCAGGAAATTGCTCAGTGAACAGTGCAGGTCACGCGATTCTGCAAAATCAAGGAGTTCGTGCAGGGTAATTCTGCGATGTCCGCCCTCAGTGACATCACAGGGAATCTTTCCTTCTTTGCACCACCGCTTAACGGAAGACTCATGTACATCGATGAGTTGTGCAGCTTGCTTGGTCGTTAAAAGGCTGTGTTCGACTAATTTTGACATATGATCGAAATTTGGTTTTCAATTATATGTTTGGCGGAATTGAAAAGTTCATATCTGCTTATTGGTCGTAGATTGTGTTGTTTTAAGAGTCATTTTGGGGGGCAAAAAGAGGATTATATGGATTTTGACGTTATTGTCGTTGGCGCCGGCCACAACGCGCTTATCACAGCAGCATATCTTGCCAAAACGGGATACCGCGTTGGGGTATTTGAGCGTCGGGATATCATTGGCGGTGCCGTATCCACCAAAGAACTGGTACCCGGCTATCAGTTTGATCTCGGTGGTAGTGCCCACATTCTGATTCGCTTGACGCCAATTATCGAAGAGCTTGAACTGGAGAAATATGGCCTTGAATATCTGGAGTTAGATCCATTGTTTTTTGCGCCCTTCCCAGACGATGATGCGTTATTTATTTACCGGGACGTGGACAAAACTGCGGCTAGCATCGATGCAAAATTTCCGGGAGAAGGCGAAGCCTACCGGCACTTTGTTGAAGAATGGCGTCCGTTTGGGGAGTCTGTACGCGAAATGTTTTTGAGTACACCCGGGCCGCTTCAGATGGGGCGGATGATGATGAAGGGGCGCACGCCAGGATCAACGTGGCAAGAAGCACTGCAGAAAATTCTGAAGCCTTACGGCGATGTTGTAGACGACTACTTTAGCGAAGAGAAGCTTAAAGCGATGCTTGTGTGGATGGCCGCTCAATCTGGTCCGCCACCAACAGAGCCGATTACCGGTCCTTTTGTTTTATGGCAAGCACTTTACCATGTAGGTGGCATTGCACGGCCTCGTGGTGGGTCGGGTATGTTAACACAGGCGCTGGGGCGCTTTATTGAAGCACACGGTGGTCAAATTTTTGTCAATGCGCCGGTGGAGGAGATTCTGGTTAAACACGGTCGTGCTGCCGGCATCCGGGCAAACAACGAAATCTACACTTCGCGCGCCGTAGTGTCGGGAGCGCATATTCTTGAGACCTTTGGGAAATTGCTCGATGAAACCCATCATCCTAAAGGTATCAACCGACTCCGGGTAGGTAATGGTTTTGGTGCTATCTTGCGGCTTGCGTTAGATAAACCAGTTCGCTACAAAGCGAGTCCGGGCATTGAGGCGCGCACAGCGTTGCAGTTAATTTGCCGTGACCGCCGGCAGGTTAATGCTGCATACGGCGATTACCTCGCCGGCAAACCCGCTGAAGATCCTCCCATCGTGGCAATGACTTTCAGCGCCGTTGATGATACCCTGGCTCCCGAAGGCGGCGAAGTGCTGTGGCTTTGGGGGCAGTATTATCCTTATGAGCTTGCTGAAGGCAACTGGGATGATCGTGCGGACGAGGTTGCCGACCGGTTGCTGGATACCTTTGAAGCGTATGCACCCGGTACCCGCGACTCGGTAGTTGGCTCGTTATTTCAGCATCCGCTGTACCTGGAACGCGAATTAGGGTTGTTTCGCGGCAATGTTATGCATCTGGAAATGAGCATAGATCAAATGTTTGCGCTGCGCCCACAGTTGGGCATGGCAGGTTATCGCTCAAACATCAAAGGCTTGTATCTCACCGGTGCCAGTACCCATCCCGGTGGTGGTATTATGGGTGCCTCCGGCAGAAATGCTGCCGGCGTTGTACTCAAAGACCTCGAACGTAAACGCGTGTAGTCGACGTTAAGCAAAATCCATGGTAAAAGGCCCAAAACCTTCAACCTGTAACCTGCAACGTTCAACAGCAAACACGGCAATTCGACTGGATTGATGTGTTTGCACAATGTATCCATTTACCCACTGAACGCTCAAAACATGACGTACCTTCAGTTTCATCTTGTTTTTATTCTTCCCATCATTCTCGTGCTGGGTTGGCTTTATCGCCGTTCCGCTCCTGACTCACCAAAGCCGTACGCGCTCAAGTGGATGTTTGCTGTGGCAGGCATCGCGTTGGTATACACCACAGCCTGGGACAATTACCTGGTGTATCGTGGTGTATGGGGATATGGGCCCGATCGAGTCATGGCCACGATTGGCTATGTACCCGTTGAGGAATACATGTTCTTCCTATTGCAGCCCATCCTGACAGGGTTGTTTTTATATGTCTTGCTGCACCGCAAGACCACACACGCTTTTGCCGGCCCATCCAATACACCGCGTATTGTTGGTGGACTTATTTATTTGTCGCTAGCAATCGCTGGTATATTTCATTTTGCCCACGATTCGGGATTGTACATGGGGTTGATTCTTGTCTGGGCGTTGCCTGTCCTTGCCGGCCAGTGGGCTTATGCTGGGAATTGGATTTGGGCTGAGCGCAAACTCTGGTTCTGGAGTACAATAATCCCCACGCTGTATTTGTGGGTGGCTGACTGGTTTGCACTGAAGCTCGGTATCTGGTACATCGCGGAGCAGTACACAACCGGCTGGCACTTGTTTGGGCTTCCCATTGAAGAAGCCACGTTTTTCCTGGTAACCAACTTGCTGGTTACGCAAGGCTTGTTTCTTTTTCTCCATATTGGAGATCCTGCCCGAAGAGAAGACGCCGTCGCGGCTTAACCATGGGGGATCGGCGTGTGTGTGGTTGTTTTGCTGAAAACGGTGAGCCCGGCTACGTGCGGCCGTGTGGTTGATGGGACAACGTAGCTACTGATCCAGCCGGAAAAGAAGCACACCAGGGTGCCAATCGCGCCGAAAAGCAAACCATTTAACGACGTGGCAAAGGTCACATAGGCAAGGCACACCAAAGACAGCAATGCGCCAATCCAGGCATGCTTGGACGATGTGCGTGTGGTGAAAACGCCAAGAGAAAATAAGCCACCGAGGGTGCCCAGGAAGAGTCCGGTGATATCCAGGAAAATACGCCACATCAAACCAAGATCGAGAGTGGCAATGAGCATGGCGCTGCCGGTACCGAGTATACCAAGTGCAACGGTAATCAGCCGGGCGAGACGAAGCCAGTTTATGTCGGTGCGGGTACGATTAAAGCGTTTGACAAAATCGGTGGTTATTGCTGTGGAAATGGCATGCATGGAAGAATCGAGGCTGGACATTGCTGCAGCAAATACGCCGGCAATCACCAGGCCGGCCAGGCCAGCCGGCATTTCCTGAATAATAAACCAGGGAAGCAACTGGTCGGGTTTGGCCAGCGATACAAGATTCTCGGGGAAGTGCTGATAGAAGGCAAACAGCGCTGTGCCCAGGAAAAAGAACAAAATGGAAGCCGGCACCGCTATCAAGGCGCCTGTCCATACAGCGCGCTGTGCTTCCTTTTCCGAAGCTGTAGTCATATAGCGTTGCACAACGGCCTGATCTGTTGTATAGGGCAACAGGTTAGCAAAGACCATCCCCACAACTATAACAAAAAGCGAATCTGTTGCCAGGTCCCAGCCGGGGTTTACAGCGTTGAACTTATCGTGCGCGGTGGCTGTCGAGATAATCTGGTCCATGCCTTCAGGTAGCGCGTCGGCGATGATAAACAATGCAGCGATTGCCCCGCCTACCAGCACAACAACCTGGATCACATCCGTCCAGATGACAGCTTCCATGCCGCCCAGGACGGTGTACAGCGTGCTGAGTAAGCCCATCAACCCAATGCAGAGAAACAGATTGAGTCCAGTTACAGCGCTCAGCGCAAGGGCCGGTAGCAGGAGCACAATCCCCATACGCCCTAGCTGAAACAAAATGAAGGAAAGGGAGCCTAGCAAGCGAAGTGATACGTCAAATCGTTTCTCGAGGTATTCGTAGGCGCTGGTGATGTTCAGGGTTCTGTAGAAAGGCAGGAAGAAAAGGATGACGAGCGGCGCAACGAGCGGGATGCCCATGTTGAGGAGAAAACGCGTCCAGTCTGTTGCGTAAACGGTTGCTGGTATGGAGAGGTAGGTGATGGCAGACAGCATCGTCGCAAAAATGCTCAGGCCGGCGGCCCACCAGGGCATGCGTTGGCCCGCAAGGAAATAGTCTTGTGCTGATGTGTTTTTGCGAGCAAAATAGACGCCCATGGCTACCAGCAGGAGCAGGTAAAGGGCGAGCACTACGGTATTTGCAGTGCCCAGGCTTGTTGTGAGTTGGTTGGACATCGCATTCATTTTTTGGGAGACACCAGTGCGATATCTGAGAAGATGGCCAGCTTTTGTGCTGCTTCGAAAAGCTGCGTTTTTTGTGCGATTGTGAGGGGCTGAAGCGGGCTGCGTACGGGGCCGCATGGGATGCCTCGCATTTCCATGAGGGCTTTGCCACCCTGCATCACGCCAAATTGAAGGAGGAGTTCAACGAGGGCTATTGCCCGATCAGCGCACGCTCTGGCCGTTATAAAATCTCCTTTTTCGAACGCTTTGATCATGCGGACATAGTTGGGTGCCGCATAGTTGTAGGTACTACCAACAGCGCCCGTAGCGCCCATGGCCAACGCGCCGAGTAACATTTCATCCGATCCGAAAAACATGCCGTAACGGTTATTTTCCATCGAAAGGCAACGTCGGAACTGCATCAGATCGCTTGTGGAGAACTTGATTCCAGCAAGATTGGGGATGATTGGCCCGGCTGCGCGGAGCAACGCCGGCATCGACAGGTTCACCCCGGTCATAGACGGGATGTGGTAATAGTAAAAAGGGAGTTTAGGCGTCGTGCCGGCGATGGTTGCACAAAGCTGGACCAATGCATCTATGGTAGCCGGCTTGAAATAGGCGGGCGCAAGTGCTGCGGTTGCATCAGCGCCAACATCCTGAGCGTGTCGGGCGAGTGCTACTGCTTCGGCTACAGCATTATGCCCGACGTGGACAATCAGGGAAAAGTTTTCGTCGCGTTCCTGTGCCCAGGCTTCTGTTGCTGCTTTCCTTTCTTCGATTGTTAGCGAAGCGCCTTCGCCTGTTGTGCCACAAATGAACGCTCCCTTAACGCCTTCTTTCTTGAGAAGAGCTGCCTGAGCTTTGACCATAGATAGGTTCAGGCTGCCATCGGGATGCATGGGGGTATGGGGCGCGGCGATGAGGCCGCTGAGCTTCGCGTTCATAGCAGGTTAGGCTTGGGTGGAAAGGCCCGGATATCCGATGAATATACTCGAAATTAGCTTGCCTGACGCAAATCTGCCCGGGGCTCAAAGATATCGAGAAAACCAGCGTGCCATGAATTGCATGTTCCAGCTTTCATCATCGCTTTTTTTGCCTTCCAGGAGCAGCCGGCTACATGCATGGGGGGCTTCCTTGAGAAACGCCAGCCCTTTTTCCAGATTTTGGCTTTCCTGACCCGTCACCGACAAATGTGGGGTACCACCGCTAAGAAGCAACGTAGGTAGCGTTTCACCCCGATTGGTCATGTGGATGGAAATAGGCCACCAGTATTTGTCGGGGAAAATGCGATCAAGTTGTTTGAGATTGTTGGTGTCGATGGGTAGCAGGCCGGCTTCAGGCGGATGCAGCTCACCTTCGGGAAAATAGATGAGGAAGCTGTTGGGGTCGGCCGTCATCCGCCGGGTTGTTTTTCTGATCGTCGAGAGCCGGCGTCGGGGTTCGTCTAAGGGGAAGGGATAGGCACCGACAGCGGCAAAGAAGGGAAAGCGGTCCCAGTCTTCCATCCATAACATGGTTTCACGCCCCAGTAATTCTCTGGCAAGCAGCCACATCACGTAGCCATCATAAAAAGTGTGATGGTTGGCGTATGCTACAATCGGAAGGTTATGCTCGAAGTTGGGTAACGGACCAACCCAGCAGATTCTTCGAAAGCCTTTACGCAGGCTCGATAGCATAATACGTGAAACGAGGGCCTTAACCATGTACGTGCGGGTACAGCAAAACAACAGATGGGGTTAAGGTAAGGTATTCTGCGCGCCGGCGCGTCCGGTTAACGTTGAACGCGTAAGATTAGTCGGTAAACGGCGTAGGATCTGCGACATCCGCTACATTGTCCGGGTCCAGTTCATCGCTAAACTCATCTACGTCAATGTCTTCTAATGCGATGTTTTCTTCAAAAACTGTGTCGTCGCTGAAGTAGTCAAGTAGCGCCTGTTCAAACGTTAGCCTGAAGGTTGTACCGACCTCGATGGAACTGTCTACTTCAATCACGCCATTCATCGTGCGGACAAACTCGAGGGCTACGGCCAAACCAATGCCGGCGCCCTGTTCGATGAGCCGTACCATACGCTCATCGCGCGAGTACCTGTCGAACATGATGGCTTTGAATTCCTCGGTGATACCACGGCCTGTATCTATAACTTCAATGGTATACGCCGCTTGTTCGTTGAGGGTTGAGGCCACGATCTGAACCGTAATACTCCCTTCCTCGGTGTATTTGATGGCGTTGAGGATGAGATTGATCAATACCTGACGTAGCCGTACTTCATCGGCTGCGATGTAGCAAATCTCTTCGTTCAGATCTGCTGACAGCGTGATCTTTTTATCGAGGGCAAATGGGTAGAGTTGGTCAATGACCTGTGTTATGAGCGGTTGTAGCGCCACAGGAGATGGCTGAATAGCAAGCTGGCCGGCGTCGAGTCGTGCAAAATCGAGTAAATCGGTTACTAGCTCGAGAGAGAGCTCGACGTTGGTCAGAATCGTCTGAAAGAATTCCCGGTGATGGGGCGCCAACACGGTGCCCAGTTCGTCAAACAATATTTGTGTATAACCGAGAATTGATGCCAGCGGGGTACGCAATTCGTGGCTGATCGTACCCATAAACTGAATATTTGAAAGTCGGGGGCGCGCTGGCGCAGGGTGCGCTGCTTTCACCGCTTTCAGCGCCTCTTCAGCCGCTTTTAGCGCATCCAGCGTCGCATCACTGGCTGACGCCACGTCTGCAAATGGATCGTGTGCAGGTCTTTCTTTCACTTCAGTCTCTACGGATTAGGTGCCTATAAAATTTCGACACGCTATGGGTATCCTTAAGCAGATGAAGTGTTAAGTTTTGCGCGTTGGAGACAGGGAGGGAGAAGCTGGACTACAGGCGCCGGCTTACGCGTGGTTGGATCTCATTTTTCCAGGACATAAAGCGGCCTTCCATAATTGCTTTACGCGCCCCTTTCATGAGCCACAAGTAGAACGAAAGATTTTGAATCGAAGCAATTTGAAGCCCGAGCAACTCTTTAGCAACAAAAAGATGCCGCAAATATGCTTTGCTAAAGGTTTGGGCGTGGTACGTATGCAGACCGGGGTCGATAACAGAGAAATCCTCTTGCCATTTTTTATTGCGGATATTGATGATCCCCTCTGTGGTAAATAACATTCCATTTCTGCCATTGCGCGTAGGCATCACGCAATCGAACATGTCGATGCCGCGTGCAACGTTTTCTAGCAGGTTTGCCGGCGTACCGACCCCCATTAAATACCGGGGCTTCTCTACTGGCAAGTACTGATTGACCACTTCCACCATGGCATACATCTGCGGTGCCGGCTCTCCCACGGAAAGACCGCCAATAGCATACCCCGGGAAGTCCATGTCCACGAGGCGCTGTGCTGAGTCTTTTCGTACTTCTTCAAATACACCACCCTGCACAATTGCAAACAGGTGTTGTTTGTGTCCATAGTTGCCCTCGGTGGCCGCTGCGTGTTTCTGGCACCGGGCGGCCCAGCGCATGGTGAGTTCATGCGACTTTTTAACGTATTCAAGTGAGGCATCTGCCGCAGGGCACTCATCGAGGACCATCATGATGTCAGAACCGATGGATCGCTGCATGTCTACAACATTCTCCGGAGTAAACTGGTGGCGCGAGCCGTCGATATGGCTCTGGAAAAGGGCGCCTTCTTCAGTCAGTTTGCGCCGGCTGGCGAGCGAGTAGATCTGAAATCCCCCTGAATCGGTAAGAATGGGGCGATTCCACTGCATGAATTTGTGTAGCCCCCCGGCTTGCTCCAGTAACGCAGCGCCTGGACGCAAGTAGAGATGGTAGGTGTTGCCAAGGATAATTTGCGCGGCAATTTCGCTGTCGAGTTCTTGTGGCGTAACCCCTTTAACCGTTCCTACGGTGCCGACGGGCATAAAGATGGGCGTTTCAATAGTGCCGTGGTCGGTGTGTACAATACCAGCGCGGGCTTCCGACGAAGGGTCGCGTTGCTCCAGATCAAAACGCATGCTGCGAAAAAGGAATGCCTAGGGGGAAAGCCTATGCTGCGTGGTGCTATGCAATAGGACTGAGGCTCGGAAAAACGATTTTCTCCGATTGAGGTTGCAATGCGTCGAGTAATTCTTTCTGGTCGACCTCATGGATACCCAGCAACACAGGGCCGGATAAGGTAGAAATAAGGATCAGGGCAGGTGGTAACTTGACAAAGAATGCGCGTGTGCCGAGGTACTTGGCGTAATGCCGGTGATAGCGTCTGGCTGGGATGAGGGTCGCTGAGGTAATGTCATCTGCAGGAATGAATACTGAGGTACTGCCCTGCTTGATGCTCAGGCCACGGTTTGGTTCATGGGTTACGTTGAGCGCCGGCTTAAAGCCCAAAAAGCAGCCAAAGATGAAAAGCGAAGCCAGCGATACCTGTCCAATCCAGAATCCCATCGTTACCACTTCTGGATTGGTAATGGTGTTCGACGGGTTCGTCAGGATATCTTGCATGATTGCCCAGCCGAGATAGTTGGCAATCAATAGACTGAAAAACACTGCTGCGAAAGCCAGGATAAACACCCCTTCCGCATAGTGTTGGTCAACAATCTTTCGCCTGATTTGTCGGCCGAGTATCGAATATCCGATGTGGAATCGGCGGTTTACAAAGTAGGTTTTTGACAAAGCGATTTATTCCTCTCCCAGGCCTGCGTGCGTAGGATTATACGGCTCATGCTCTTTGCGTTGATCGGGGAAGGAAAATGTTACGCGTTCAAGATCCGGTGGGTTCTCTATGGGTGCAGACGTATGCTGAAACAGGTCAACCGTCGCGATTGGAGGGTCTAGAAAACCGGAAAGGTCGAGCGTTGTTTGTTGCCTCAGCGCATCGTAGGCCGTAATGATAAGGGCCATAAGTGGGACGGCAATAAAGAGCCCGAAGAAACCAAAAAAGAACCCGAAGACAAACAGGGAAAGTAGAATGACGACGGGGTGCAAACCTACGTGATGGCTGAGGATTTTGGGGACGAGGATGGCCTGTTCGAGGAGTCCCTGGGCGAGTAAGACGGCTACAACGATGATGACATCAACCAGGCCTCGTTCTCCAAAAACGAGTGCAATCCCAATGGCTGTCAGCAATGTGATGATGGCGCCGAGACTGGGGATCAAGTTGAGCAGGCCGGCTAATATGCCAATCAGCAGGGCAAAAGGGATGTCGCCAAGCATTAAGGCTACCGACACAATACAGGCTGTAATGGCGCTGATGGTAAGCTGGCCCCGAAGGTAGCGCCCCACAATTTGGCCGGCCTGCGTAAGGTAATCCTGTTTACCTCCAATGGTTGGCAGCAGGTACTTGATGCCGTTTTTGATGATGCGGTAATCCTTTAGCGTGTAAAACAGGATGACCGGTGTGACCACAATGATGGTCATGAACCCAAAGATGGAACCGACAGAGAACAGCAGGTGCTCCAGGCCGCGCGGGATGCTGCTTGTGAGGTAATTCAGGAAGCTTTGAATGGATGCCATGGTCTGGCTAATGAGCTGCTCCTTCTGGCCGGCGCTACCCACCAATTCGTCCAGCATCGTAGAAGCCAGTAACCATTCATGTACCACTTCAATGCTCATCAATGCGCGCGTTCCCAGTGCGTCGATTTCGCCAATCAGGTGTGGCGCGAGCAACAGGACAAAGAGGCCAATCAGGCTGATGAGCAGCAAGGTTACAACAAGCGAGGAGATACCGCGCGCAATGCCGCGCCGGCGGTAGAGAAAAGCCACAAGTGGGTCGAAAAGGTAAGCAACGAGGTAAATACTCCCGAAAGGTATAAGGATGGCCCGGAGCTTATGCAAAAACCAGATGGCCAACAAAAATCCGCCGGCGAGCAAAATGGCTTGAACAGTCCGGTGATGACGTACGGGCCAAAGTAAAATAATTCCTGCACCGGCAATTATTGGAGGGTTTAGCATACCCTGCATCAGGAACAGAAATGCTAAAAATAGCAGGGCACCACAGACTGTCAGCGTAATTTCAAGCGCCGTGTAGCCAAGAATAAAGGCAGGTTCAGGGCCTTTGTGTCCATGGGGCGATGATGAAGACATCCGTGCAACGAAGAATTGAGTCGGTTCGAGGGTCGTTACACACTATGGATCGAAAATCATACCCCCTTTCGGAGCTTGTTCTTTTCTTAATAAGAATGGTGCCAGAGCAAGTTGATCTGCAGTACAGATTCGCCACCAAGCAATCGCAGCAGCAGCGAGTCGATCAGCTCCAATTCCAGGGTGATAATGGTGCTTTCTTCGCGTGTAGATGTACCATCGCTGTCTGCTGCGCCAATCGGTTGGCTGACAGCGGTGAAGATGCGTGGTGTTACATATTTGCCGGCTGTGATGGTGGCGCCCCGTGCATTGTCTGACGGTTCGATCTGGATGACGTCGAGTTCCAGGCCAGAGTCCTGTAGCAGCGTTTCGATAGCGCCTGTCAATAGACCCACACCCTGGTTGATGGCAAAGCCTGCGCCTGTTGACGCGAGGGACTGTGAGTTGATACCACCAAGTTGTAAGGCTTCACTGGCCGGTTGCCCTGTGGCAATGTACGAGAGGATATCCGTCAGTTCCATCGTCGGCTCTGCTCGCAGGGTCAGGTCGAGCTCTTCCACTTTGCCTTCTGCATCAAGGTAGATGGTAACAGCGTTTTCATCGCTTCGACGTGCCGGCACCTCGTAGCGCGCTTCAAAGTTGATTTCCGGATCGGTAGCCGGCCCGTTGAAGTTCAGACTGCCAAGCGTGATGTCGAACCGCTTTCCAAACTGGTTGATGTAGCTGCGGTCTGGGATGATTTCAATATTCCCAAAGGCGATGTACTCATCGAACGGTTCTTTGCTGACATCCAGTTCGCCCGAAAACTGCATGTTCATCTCCGGATTTTTCTTCGAGCGTATCCAAACATCGCGACCGAAGAGAATCTCCACATCCATTTTGAGGGCTTCCAGGAAATCAAACGTGGTTGTATCCGCTGCACTTGCCCGAATACCGAAATTGCGCTCGAGCATGAGCAAGTCTTCGCGGGTAAGCTGGACGTTTAGATCGGCAAGCTCAGAAGAGGTCGATTCATTCAAGAATAAATCTGCACTCAACACAGTCACATCACCGTTTAATACGGGCTCTTGCAGCGTACCTGTCAGGTCCATATTACCAGAAGCAGTAGCGCGGTACTCGCGTGTGTCGATGGCCAGGAATTCTGAAGCAGTCAGGTCGATGTCAAGGATGGCGCTGGTAAGGTCACTTAGTTCGATCGATCCGTTACCCGATACAAAGCCTTCGCCTGAGCGCATGGATGCATTGGTGAGTTGAATGATGTTGTCGCTCAAAGTGATGTCAGACGAAAAATCTTCGTACGTCACACCGAGTAGCGGCGAGCGAATGCGGCCATCAACAAGCCGGCCGGCACCTTCGAGTGTGGGGTCTTGGGCAGTCCCCTCGATTTTGATATCTGCCGTAAGCGCCCCTTCAAGCCGATTAAGCAGCGATGGGTCGATGAAGGGTAAGATCCAGTTAATCGCCATGGAATCTGCTTGGATGGCAAAGTCAACACCGCCTTCCATTGCAACATTTTGAGAGATGCCCGCGCCCGTTGTTGAGGCTTCTGGCGTTGTCAATGAGAGGTCCACTGGAAGCACACCGTTTACGCTGCCTACTTTTTTTCCGGTCTGGGTCAGCGACGCATTAAGATTTAGCGCTAAACTGTCGTATTCGACTTCGATGGAGAGATCACCGGCGTCTTTGTCAAAAGCCTTAATGGCCATGTCAAGCGAGCCGTCCAGGATGGGTGATGCTGCGGGGCCTGTCAAATTAAGTTGACTGGTGACGGGGCCGTCGAGTCCGGTGAAGCCCAGTAAATCTGCTACGGTACCTACACCAAAGTTTTTGATGTCGAGCAGTAGATTCTGTTCACCTTCCAGATCAATACCACCGCTTAATTCGATGTGCTGCGTGCCGCTTTTCATGAGGAAGTTATCCACGGCATAGGCAGGGCCCAGCGTGAATCGGGCAGGCTGTTGTAGCGTCCATATATCTTCATCCAGATTGAGTCTGACACTGTCGAGCGCCAATGCGCGCGCTTCTGAATTCAGATCCAGATTCCCAAATACTTCCACCCTGCGGTCTTTGTCGAGCCGGCCTTTTGTTTCAAAATCTACAATTGTGCTGTCGTAATTGACTTCCAGTTCAATCTCTTCAAACACAAACCCGGGAATGGATACCGCGCTGATAGTGCCTGTTACGTCGGTATTGGACAATGATTGGTTTTCATCAAACTCGCCGGTAACCCGAGCATTGAGCGAGCCAAGGTGGAATGTGTTGTAGACAAATCCACTTCCCTGGATGCGGGTGTCCGTCCGTAAATTTTCGGGCTGGCCGAGTACTCGGGTTCTGAGCGTACCCGTCTCTACAGTAAGCGTCGATACACCTAGAAATGGTTCAAGCGGTGTAAGGTCCTGCAGCGAAGTACGCATTTCAAAGGTAGAATTGCGTAAACCTTCGGGCAGGTCCGTTTTGCTGGATAACACGATGGCCCCGCTCCCTGTAGCGCGCGCAACATTGGAAACCGTGAGCAGCGTGTCCATCATTAATCGCCCTTTGTCCAGCGTCATGTCGATGTCGAGTGAATCGAGTATGATGTCGCCATAGTTGCTTGGATAACCACGCAACTGCCCTGTGAGGTAGAGCGGTTCGATGGCGATGCTGTCGAGTGTGGCATAGTAGCCCTCGCCATCAAACTCGGCATTAATTTTCGATGCAATGGAGTCGGCTCCGATCAATCCCGCTACATCAAGCGCCTCTACATTGGCTTTAAGCTGAAAAGTAGGTTGGCTTGATACATTGAATGCCTCCGCGATTACATCGAGTCGACCTTCGTTGAAGACCACGTTCGAGTTTAGCGTGCCTTCATCTTGCGAGACGACAATCGTTGTCCTGCTCTCATCCACCGACAAGGCATTGATTTGGGAGGGACGCAGCAAAAGATCCGCGCGTGCATTTATGTTTTCTAGCGCCGTCCCTTTGCCCGTGATGAGCAAGGTGCCGTTGAGGTCTGTAGAAAGGGAGTCGATGCCGGCCAGCGCACCTACGTTGATGCCGTTGAATTCGCCCTGCGTAAGTTGAAAGGTTGCGATGGATTTTAACGGCTCAACGCGGCCGGCAAGTCTGGAGGTGCCTTCGGGTAAGTCCAGCGAAAGATCAAAACTGAGCGTGTCGGATTGTAATGCTACCCATACACTGGCACCTTCGATACGCTGTTGATTCAATTGGGATGGTTGCAGTTCGATCTGCCCGGAAACAGAGCCCGTTTCAAAGATGTCGCCTTGTCCAACAAGGAAGAACGAGCCATTCAGTATGGATGTCTGCGTATTATTCTCATCTTCAGTAAATTTAGCGATGTCGACATCTGAGAAACTGGCTTCGGTAATCTCGAAAGCTAAGTTGTCCTGCTCCAACCGAGCCATTCCAGCGATCTCAAATTTCCCCTCGTTTACGTCGCCTTGCGTTTGCAACGTAAGGGTGTTATCTGCCCAGGAGCCTGACAATACGGCTTCTTTAATCAGAATATTGTCGTTCACTACATGCGGGAGGATAGCGTCGATTTGAGCTTCAATGTTTCCTGTCTCATCGATGCTGCCAGTGAGTGACGCGTTTGCCGTGACGACACGCCTGGTTGTATCGCCTTGTAGCGCCGCGACATCAACAGCATCCAATGCTAAGCTAAGGCTATCCAATCGAACGGTGGTGCCAAGGCGGGTTTCACCTGTTGAGGTAATGCGACCTGACCGACTGTCGAGCTGGAGGGTATGCGCTATCTGTGCATCTGCTAGCTCGGCCGTGACGTTGCCTTCCGTAATCCGATAATCGTTGATGCGGGACGGTAAGAAGGTAAGGGTAAGCTCAGTCGCTACTTCTTCTAAGGAGAACCCAGCTCCGTTCAACTGCATGGTCGCATTGAGATTGGTTTCCATGGTTGAATCTGGTACAAAGGGATGCAGGTTAAGCCGGGCCAGATCACCTGTCAGATTGTATGCCGGCTGTGCTGCAAACGGGGCAATCGTTCCTGTGATGCCAAGCGTAGCTTCTGTCAGGCCCGTTGTTGCTTCGATTGTTGCGATCCCCCGTTCGAAGTCGGCACGAACGATAGAGCTATCCAGCGCATGCGACTGAAAACTGGATGCGAACAGGGAAAGCATACTGGTCCCGTCCAGGGTTTTGAACGACTCACCTGAAAATGAGGCGTTGAAAGCTGCGTTCAGGTTTGCTGCAAGATTTGGGTTAGTTGTTAAAACCTCCGGATTGAGGCTGCTGATATTACTGGTAAGTGTAATGGCGCCGATGCTGCCTGCTCGTTTCTTCCACGTGCCGTCTAGCTCGATGCTTGCGCCATCCGAAAACTGTATGTCAGCATCAGCGATCAGTTGGTTGTTGATCCCGTCTGCCGGCGCACCATCAATGGCAACCGTCATTTCCACTTCTGCACCCGGTTGTAGTGAAGGGGCAAAAAGGCGTACATCGTCAAACGACAATGGATTGGCTGTGAGCGATAACGTGTTCTGGTAAAGCAACGAATCTGCAGTAGTCAGATAGAGCCTGCCATCTCCCGTCACATTACTCCGGGAAGAGCTTAATTGAAGGCTATCCAATGCGAGGGCAGTGCCGTCAAATTGCGCCGCAAGCCATACGTCTACAGGCTCGTGGGTGTCGGGCACCCAAATTTCTCCTGCCAGGTGGTCCAATGAAAGCGTCAGGCCATCGTCCAGAGTAAGCGGCGACAGCAAGAGGTTGAGATCCCTGATGTAGTATGTGGAGTCAGCGTCGGTAGCAAAGGCGTGTGCAGCTATGGTACCTTTGGTAATGGAAAGGTTGTCAAACTGTACGTACGGTGTTACCGACGTGGTATCGCTCTCGGGTAGCACACCAATCACATCCCATGCGTGATCATCTGCCTGTGTCATCCGGACATGCGGTGATGCAATGGCCAGGTTTTGGAATACGTATTCGCCCCGGAGGATTTGGCGGAGACTGTATTCAACATCAACCTGCTCAATTGATAACAGCAGCGAATCATTATCTGCTTTAAGCGCAATGTCTGCTGCGCTGAGATTACCAAACGGGCTCCCGGATATTTTATCAACCGTAAGGGTAGCACCGGGAAAGATGTCCAGTTGCCTCAGCACCGTTTTGCCAACGAGGGTTAATCCCCAACTGGTATGCAACAAAAAGAGCAGCAGCAAGCACACCCCAAGCAAGCCAAGGGTGGGGCGAACAAGATATTTGTATAGCTTCGTGTTCAATGCCCGTCGTTAAAATGAACGATGCTCAAATTTTAGTGCTTAAATACGAGTACTAGAATGCTTGTCCGATGCTAATGTGGAGTCCAAAACGCCGGAAGAACTTTTCATCAGGCGGCCTGGAAGTAAATCCGTTTTCGAAAAGAAACGCGTCTTCCGGGTTGGTGAGGTCGGCGTTGGTTGGGTTAAGTTTATATGCGAGGTCAACCCGGATAAAACCAACGACAGTTCGGTACCGCAGGCCGGCGCCAATGTTGTACCTGAAATCACGCAGCCGAATGGCCCCATTGCTCACCTGGCCAAAGTCAAAAAATGTAGCGCCTTGCCACGCCGGCCCGAATCCCGGGATACGCATCCGGGCTTCGATGTTGCCAATCAGCTTTGACGTGCCCCCGGTTCTTTCGTAGAAGAAATTGTTGAAAATGGGGTCGCCTGTGGTTGGATCAGTTTCGACTGCGCCATCCACAAAGCTTGTATCTGCGCGTGCAATTTTGGGCCCGAGGAGCTGAAAATCCCAGCCCCTTACGTCATTGCCACCGCCGGCATAGAAGAAAATGGGATCAAACCGGTTTTCATAAAGCAGGCATCGGTCAGTAGCTGCACCGGTCAGCGCTGCATCTTCAATACAAATCCGATTTGCCAGCGCTTCGTTGCTATCGCCGAACGTCCAGAGTTTACCGGCAAACAGCCGGCCACTCAGCATAAGTTTTTGGTTCAGTGGTATATAGCCCGTTGTTTCGAATCCTACTTTATTATACTGGACACCCGAAGAAAATAGCCGCCCAGCCGTTTCTAATACGGGTTTGAATAAAAAGCCCTGACGCGGATTCAAGTAATTGTCTGTTTTGCCAAACGTGGCACTGACGGCCAATACGCTTTTGCTGTAGATGTCGCGTGAAAGCGTGCTAAGGCTTGCCAGGTCGAGCCGGCTCAACGATTGGCTGAGGGTGTACTGGAGACTGATTGGCCGGAACGGCAAGACTTCATAAATCAGCGTGGCATTTAAGCCGAATTCCCTTCGGTTGATATCCAGGAATTCGTTGCTGGCGGCCAACTGGGGGTCGTTCTGGAATTCGATGAAGGGAGCAAAGATGCCCGAAAGACGCGTAGTAAAGAGATAGGGTTGTCGAAGTGAAACGGATGTTCTGAACAGCCTGGCCGGCAGCTTACCCACAACGTTGCTTGCCGTAAACGAGCCGGTATTGCCCAGCAGGCCCGTGTTGGCGCGCAAGTTTACTGACAGATTACGCGCACTTCCCAGGAAATTCCTGTGCGTCCACTCGCCTTCCAGGCCAAGGCCTTCCTGTCGAGAATACCCGGTTTCAGCGGAAAGGTATCGGCGATTCGCTTCGTTGACCCTGAGACGCACCTGCACGGTGCTGTCTACGGGTTGTTCGGGAACGTCGGCAAGCGCAACCCTGAACAGGTTGAGACCAAAAAGTTGTTGCTGGCCTTCACGCAGCTTGGTTACAGAGTAGCGTTCACCTATTTCAAATGGCAGCTCTCTGAGCAATACCTGGTTGGAAACCGTTTCATTACCTTCAACATCAATCGAAGAGAAAAAGCCCATGGGGCCGGCGTCGACGAGGTAGGTAAGCGTGATGTCGCGGCGTGCGCCTTCGTTGTTCGATTGTGCTTCTACACGGGCGAAGGCGTATCCGTGATTCTGAAACCATTTCAAGATCAGGTCCTGAATGCGTACCTGCTCCACAACAGTGAATCGCTTTCCTGTGTTTGAAGAGAGGGAGCGGCTGAATTTACGCCAATCGGATTGTAGCCCATCTGGAAGCTGTTCGACGATGTTTGTGCTATCAGGGCCCATGACGCGAATCGCTTCGAGAAATTGTGGCTCACCCTGCCACACGGCAAAGATCACATGGATCTGGTTTTCTTCTACGTCATATTGCGACGCCGAGTACAGTACACGCGGCGTAGGGAAACCGTTACGCTGGTAGAACTGCCGTAGACGCACAACATCTTTTTGGAGTTCGATGGGATCGAACGGATAGGTTTGCTGGCGTCGAAACGGGTTTAGCCCATTGAAACGATCCCAAAAAGTGGGTGCAGTGGTGACAAGCTGGGGCAACAAGGTTGCCGGCTCGAAAGGACTGTTGCCTTCGGGGAATTTGAAAGAGATTTTGCTAACCGTTGTCTCGCTGTTTACGAGATACAAAGCGTCCTGTGCATAGACAGGTAATTGACCAGCAAAGTGAACGCTGGTCAATAGCAATAAAGGTATAAGAAGCCGCTTTGCGATCATGTTTGTGGGGACAGCGAGGCGTCACGAGGCTGTTTTTGCCTGGAAAGATAACGTTCGGTTGCGTCTATATCCCGGGTTGTACGTAGCAATGGCAATGATGACGCCAAATACAGATCGGCCACAAGAGATCAGGCGGAAGCTTTTCTTTTCTCAAAAACAGGTGCAGTACCTTTTACAACGGTGTCGTGGGAGATACGGCAGGTGCCAATGTCGTTGTGGTGATGCATGTCGAACATAATGTCGAGCATGGTGTCTTCCATAACAGAACGAAGTCCACGTGCGCCTGTCCCAAGTTTGCGTGCTTTGGTAACGATGGCGTCGAGTGCATCGTCTTCGATGATCAAATCGACCCCATCCATTGCAAACAATTTTTGATATTGTTTGAGCAACGCATTTCTGGGATTGAGCAAGATGCTTTTCATTGCTGCATCCGAGAGTGCATTGAGTGGTGCAACAACAGGAATACGGCCAACCATTTCCGGAATGAGTCCAAACTTTAGCAAGTCATTGGGCTCAATATGCTGGAAGATTTCCGGGTCATCCCGATCGAGTTTGCGTTGAGAATCGGTAAGAAATCCGATGGTGTTGGTGGACATCCGGTGTGAGATAATCTCGGAGAGTCCATCAAATGCACCGCCGCAAATGAACAGGATATTGCGCGTATCGATATTGATTAAGCTTTGCTCCGGGTGCTTGCGTCCACCTTTGGGGGGGACGCCGGCAATGGTACCTTCCAGTATTTTTAGCAACGCTTGTTGCACCCCTTCCCCCGATACGTCGCGGGTGATGGATGCGTTATCTGCTTTACGCGCAATTTTGTCGATTTCGTCGATGTAAATAATGCCGCGCTCGGCGCGCTCGACGTTGAAGTCGGCTGCGTGTAACAAATGAGCCAGGATGCTTTCGACGTCTTCACCAACATAGCCGGCTTCGGTCAGCGCTGTGGCGTCGGATATTGAAAACGGAACGTTCAGTGTGCGTGCAAGCGTTCTGGCGAGCAGCGTTTTGCCTGTGCCTGTAGGGCCAACAAGAAGGATATTCGATTTTTCGAGCTCTACATCCGCATAGTCGGGGAGGAAGTTCTCGTTGTCGATGCGTTTGTAGTGGTTGTAAACGGCAATGGAGAGTGCTTTCTTGGCGCGTTCCTGGCCGATTACATATTCATCAAGCGAAGCCTTGATTTCGACGGGCGAACACTGCACGTGGAGCGAAGCTTTCCGGCGTCCCGTTGTGCTGGGCGTTGTTTCTGCCTGATACGTGGACATATCGCTACGTACAATACTGGCTGCATCGTTGATGCAACGATCGCAGATGTACACGTCGGGCCCCGCAACCATGGAGGATACCTCGTGGGCGGACCTGCCGCAAAATGAACACGTTATGACGTTATCGCCGCGTCGATTACTCATTCCTTATGTAGCTTGCCTAAAATAGCTTTGATGTGCCAGGAAGCTCGCGCTTGTAGCGTTTATTCACGCAAGATATAGACCTTGGGTACAAAATGCACGTGCTATCCGTACATTCCAGCAGCGCACTTGCTAACCAATGTCTTCCTTTTATTGCGAGCGTCCTGTGCGGATCCATATTTTTTAGAATTCTCTGGCTTTTGTTTGGCTTGTGTAGATGATCCCCGTAGAATTTACTGAACGACTCCAGGCCATTGTGCCGCCGGCACAATATGATGCCGTGACAGCAGCTTTTTCGTCTGCGCGTGCCACCAGTTTTCGTGTGAACACCTTGCGAGCGTCAAAAGCTGAAGTCCTTGCGCAACTCAGTACTGAACAAATCGAGGCAACACCTTTATCCTGGTTTGATGGTGGGTTCTGGACATCACACACCACGCGCGAGCAATTACTGACCTCTTCGCTGTTTACTGATCAAAACATTTATGTGCAGAACCAGTCGAGCATGGTCCCTCCGCTTGTCCTCGATCCCCAACCCGGAGAGCGCGTGCTCGACCTTGCGGCCGCGCCCGGTAGCAAAACCCTGCAAATGGCCTGCATGATGCAGCATAGTGGTGAGCTAGCTGCTGTTGAGGTTGTAAAAAAAAGATTTTTCAAGCTCCGCGATAATTTGGCTGCCCAGGGTGCAGAGCATGTGCGGACTTTTCTGAAAGACGGGCGTGCCGTCTGGAAAAATCGCCCCGAGTATTTTGATCGCGTATTGCTCGATGCGCCATGCTCCAGTGAAGGCCGCTTCCATACAGCAGATCCTGAAACCTATGCCTACTGGAGTCCGCGTAAAATCAAGGAGATGGTGCATAAACAGAAACGCCTGCTCTATTCTGCGCTGAACGCGGTGCGTCCTGGTGGTACGGTGGTGTATTCAACCTGTTCGTTTGCGCCTGAAGAGAACGAAGGGGTGGTCTCTGCCATGCTTAAACGGCTTGGTGATGCGGTTGAGGTTGTCCCGATATCGCTGCCGTTTGATCAACTAACCGCGCCTTGTATGGCATGGGCCGGCAAATCTTTTTCCCCACAACTGGAGCACGCGCGGCGCATACTGCCCAGCTATCACACCGATGGCTTTTTTGTTTGCAAGCTGGTGAAGCATGCAACAACGTTACCCGACCCCAAACGGTAACCGAACAGTGCGTAGAGAAAGCATACAGTGCGTAGAGAAAGCAATAGGGATGCGGAAGCCGCACCCCTATTACACGCAAAACAACGAAGCAACGTATTGATTTATGCCAGGCGGTTATAAGTCAGCAAGTTATGCCGCCTGGTTGTGTGGTGAATCATCATCAGAACCGATAAAGTCACGCAGCACCCATGCATAGCGGCGCGCCTGGCGCTGTTCGGGTGTTAGGCTGCTGCCGGCTTCTACGGTGTGAATTTGCGCGCGCCTGGGTTGTGGGGTCTGCTGGTAGATTTTGAGGTCTACCGTGGGATAAGGAGACACAAAAGAAGACGCGAGGGCTTTTTGCCGAATGTCATTTGGTAGCGCGGTTAACACACGTTGCCATACGCCTGTTTTTCTCCATTTGTCGAAATAGTAGTAAACGGTTTGCCATGGTGCATAGCTTTTGGGGAGCATACGCCAGTGAATGTCATTGTGTACAACGTAAAGGATGGCGTTGATAATGCCACGGATCGAGTGTTTGCGCTTCCGGCGGCAATCAAACAAATCTTTGATGGCGTCCCATTGGCTATCCGTAAGGGCGGTTTGTTTTTCTGTCAAAACTAGAGGTTCAATCATTGCAGCTTGCGTAAAGTGATGAAGAAGGCCGCAGGTATATATCTGCGCGATGTGTATACATATGATAACATATGTATGTTATATGTGCAAGTTCCGCAATAAGGAATCTTCTTTTTGAAACGACTTTGTTACAAAGGATGCGAAGAAGGACTGTTTAGCGTGCTGCGCGGCGCTGTTGGCCGTATTTGTCGAAGAGAAATCGCTCGCGGTACAGGTGGTAAGCGACATCACATACAGTATGTGTGTACAGGCCATTGAAGCCGCCGGCTACCACGGCGCCAGCTACGGGCATCACCTGGGCCAGTTTACTTTTGGTAACCCGCATCGCTATCGATTTTGCAACAGTTTTGACAGTGCCGCTAACGGTGATTTGTCGTAAGGTATTGAGGGTTTTGCGGCGAGCCACGGTGTTGGGAGCGTGGTGCAATTCGCGTTGGAGGGCTGGTCCTAGTTCGGATTTTGGTTTGGCAGCAACATCGAGAATGTGCAAGGCAAACAAGCGCTCATCTTTCTGGGATATGTCGAAACCACAATAGGTGGCGTATTCTCCTGCAGCACGCAGGTTCATCGTGATCAGTGCGAGGATATCGGGTAAAATGCCGGCAGCCCCTGCAAATCCTGTCGCTACGCCCTCAACAGCCGCAAGGCTTTTGTATTTGGTGGAAAGCCCGACCAGTCGCTCATCGATCGATGCCAGATCGAGCGTGGGAATATGGTGAAACGCCTCGACGTGGTGGTGGCCGGCGTCTCTAAATTCCTCAAAAATGGCATCGCGCCACACCATGTCCTGTGCAATCTCATTGGTAATTGTCACCATCCCCGTCACAACATTGTCGATGGTCCAATCTACCCCAGGGACCTTGCGCAAGTACTCTGTAAGGCTATTTAACCTGCTTTGCAGCCCATTTGAAGTACGCGTAAACCAGTCAGACTCGGGCGTCCGCCACTTCAAAATGTCATCAAGCGCCTGCTTTTCATAAACAGACGGATAACGAATAGCAGGTAGGTGTCTTTCTTGCATAGCGGATAAGCATTAACCCGTTTTAGTACGGGTTAATTGGTTGCAAGTTACTGGTTACAGGTTTTTGGTTACAAGTTGGAGGTTCTGATTACATGGCAATTACAGAATTGCTGTCTGAGCGCTTTAGGTCTATTGCGAGAACCTGCAACCAGTAACTTGCAACCTTTAACCTAGTCCCGTATAGGCCAGTAGACGCCGAAGCGGAAGCGTTGGGCAGGGAGGGGATAGTTGGGGACGAGGAGGTTGCCGGGGATGAGGGACGGGTTGCTGAGGAGGTTCTCGAAAGAGAGGAAAAGGGTGGCGGTACGGATACCGGCTTCGATTACGACATCCATTGCCACCGATGCATCCACAGGGCGGCTGCCAATGGGGCGCAACACCAGCACGCCTGTTTCATCATGCAAGGTACGGCTGTCGAATTGCGACCAGAGGCGGGCCCGTGTATACAAATCCAGGTCTAAGTCTCCCCTGAAAATCACGTAGCGCATGCCCAGCCGGCCTTGCAGATACAACTCGGGCAAACTCGCGCCGAGCGTGGAGTGGGCAGACGACGTATTGGAATTTTGCAGTGTGTAAAGCGTTGGGCTGACGGTGAGATAAAACCCACGCCGGGCATGTTTGCGCAAGCCGAGTTCACCCGATACACCCACCCAGTTTACATCACCCGAAAAAAGCTGTACGTCAATAGAATCAGAAGCGGTACGAGCAAAGAAGTCGGTGTAGTTCTCCGCGTTGTTCGTGAAGACTTTCCCTTCAAGTGTTAGCAGTCCTAAAGCAAGCGAGGCGCCGGCCTCAATCTGGGCAACTCGCGATGCTGCCCGTAATGGCGCTATGCTACCCTGCCAACCGTAATCCTGAACCCATGAGCCATTTTGTGTAGTGTATGATGCCTGCAGGTGGGCACCGAGTGTACCATTTGAAAAAGAGAGCCGGCTACTGCCTCCCAAAAAGCTATCTTCAAACTGGTCGTTTTTGTTGAAATAAAACGCGGGTATGATATCAAGCTGCGCCGGCCCCAGCGGGATTTGGGTTTTGAGTGACAGTTGCAGGGCGGACCGAACCGGATCGAGCGAGTCGGGCAAGGCATTGCTGTTGTTGCGAAGGTTTTCCCGCCAGCCTTCAAGTACAAAGTTTATCTCCGCATCACCCAAGGGCATGGCCTGTGATAACTGGTAGCCAAACCGATTGGTACGTGCCTGTAGTGTGTCGCCGTTCACATAGCGAAACGTGTTTGCCGTCCAGTATCCCATGGCTGTAAAAGGACGCGTCGTGTCGGGCAATATGTTGGTGCGTGCCGTCAGGGCGAGATCGTTGCGTAGCGATTGGCGCTGGGCATTGGGATTGGTGACCATCGCGCCAAAACGGGCGTAGATGGTGTCGAAGTTGTTTTCGTCGAAGACGACGCCGGCATGGGCACCCAGGCGCCGCCGGTTTGTGAGATTCATCAGCTCAACGGATCCCCACGGGTGCTGGTAACGGAGCCGGGTAAGCAATTGTCGAGCGCCTTCGAGCCGACTTCCCGGGTACTCACCGTTCGCGCCGTGGCCGCCATACGCCAGTAAAATACCAAGCACGCCCATTCGTTGCCGCAACGGGATATTGCGGCGCTGGCTATGAAAAACGAGTACGCTTTTGAGGCCGTTGTTCGATTGGCGGTAGCGGATTTCTGTAATAGGCCGGCTTGCCTCAAGGCTGCGCAAGCGCGTGTTCACAGTCATGGGGGCACCAAAGCGACCGGCCTGTAATCGAAACGGTTGTAGTAACGCAAAAGGTAGCAGCTCGTAAGCAGCCGTTCCCGTGGTGCTGTTGTCGAAAGGGATGCCGTTATAACTCAAGGCTACATTATGCGGAGCGATGCCGTTGGTGCTCCAGCCATCAGGCCACCCGGATGCACCAAAATCATACAGAAAAGAACCGTTGTAGTCAGCGAGTAAGTCTGCCGGGCCAAGAGCAGGACTGGTTGTTGGCAACGAGTCGTTTATGACGATTCCTGCGTCTAGATCCAGAAAAGAAACAGGGGTTTGGAAGAGAATAGGCGCTTTGGCAGAGGCGTTAGGCGGTGGCAGCGCTAGTGAATCTGGCATAGGTACTGCAACAGAATCGCGCGGCGGTGGGACCTGTGTAGTATCTGCAACTTGCGCGAACACGCGCGGCGTGCAGCATGCCAACAAAAGCAGGGTTGCCAGAAGAGAAAATATTGGGAGGCGCAAAGCAATCATGTATGGTTTGAGCATGATCGAATTGTCCACTCGCCCTAATCTGCAAACAGTCCGAATAAACGGCTTTCAATCCGGCCCACGATGTCGTTCCGGTCGTTTGGGTTGTTTACAAAATCGTATGAATCTACATCAATGATGAGCTTCGGGCCGACGGTGTATCGTTCAATCCATTCATCATACAAAACATTGAGGCGCTCAAGGTACTCAATGCGAATTGTGTTTTCAAAATCTCGGCCGCGCGATTGAATATGGCGGACGAGCGTTGGTACAGATGCGCGCAGGTAGACAAGTAGATCCGGTGGCCGAAGAAAGGATACCATGATCTGAAAGAGTTCCGTGTAATTTTGGTAGTCACGACCGGACATCAAGTCCATTTCGTACAGGTTGCGGGCAAAGATTTCTGCATCCTCGTAGATGGAGCGATCTTGCGCAACCGAAAAAGGGCTGTTTTCTATGGCTTGTTGCTGGTTAAAGCGGCTCGACAGGAAGAAGATCTGCAAGTTGAACGACCAGCGCCGCATATCCTTGTAGAAGTCTTCGAGGTAGGGGTTGTCGTCTACGCGCTCATAATAGGAGTTCCAGCCAAAGTAGTCACTGGTGATTTGCGTCAGTGAACTTTTGCCTGCACCAATGTTGCCGGCAATGGCAACGTGCTTCTTTTCTTTATAAAGGGCCTTCTTGTCGAGATTGTTCAAATCCATCGCAACACGTTGCGTGTCTTTTTCTTGGTAAGTGTGGGTCAGTTGCCACGTCGATGGAAGACGTGACCAAGAACGTCTATCCCAAACTCCCAAAGCACGCGTGATGTTCTCAGGAAAGCTGATTTAGATGCTTGCTGGTGCCTTGATAGGCAAAAATACGGGCACGCCGGCTCTAGGCCGTTGCTTTGCTACCCTTTTGGAGATACCGCAAGTTGGCAGCGGTAAATGGTACGCGCTGGAGATCAAAGTCGCGATAGAAAGCCGTTGGGTCGCACGTATTGCC
The DNA here is from genome assembly GCA_965263205.1 of Rhodothermales bacterium. GTDB lineage: Bacteria > Bacteroidota > Rhodothermia > Rhodothermales > JAHQVL01 > JBCCIM01. Next base: position 51,684 of record CBDHHF010000025.1, on the reverse strand, counting down.
TTCAACCAGCATTTCAAATTGATCGGGTGTGATGGGTAATACGCCGAGTTTGCCGACCGTGTGAATCATCGGCCGTACAAGCCACAGTGGTTGTTTTAGCTGTGGTTTGGGTGAGATGCCAGCCCCTTCCGCAAGGATATCCAGGATTTCCGTGTACGCATATGCTACAGGCCCGGCAACGGGATACGTTTGTTCGTTGGCAGCCGGTAGCGTCAAAGCCTGCACAAACGCATTTGCCACGTCTGTTACCGCAACGGGCTGCATCTGATAGGCGCCATCGCCAAACACAGGGAGGATGGGAAACGCGAGGATGAGCGTCTCGGTTAGTTGCGACGTGAATTCAGGCTGCCCGGGCATCGGTGCCCCGAAAATGACGGAGGGCCGGAAAATGGTCCAGTGACCAAAGCCGGCTTTTTTGACATACTGCTCTGCCTGCCATTTGGTAGTCTGGTATGCTGAAACGCCCTCGGAACGCGCGCCATTGGCACTCATCTGGATGAAGCAGTCAATTTCTGAATCTCTCGCTTCATCGACCACGTGTTTGGTTGCGTCAAGGTGCATGGTTTTGAACGTGACACCCGCACGCGAATTTTCCTGGATGATGCCCACCAGGTGAATCACCGCATCACAGCCACGCATCAGTCCGGTTAGCGTTTTTGGCTTTGTGACATCCCCTTTAACCTTTTCGATACCATCATGGGTGATTTTCAGGGGGACGTTGGTGTCGCGCATGAGGCAGCGCACCGTATGGCCGGCGTCAATCAGGGCTTCGAGAACATAGGAGCCTACAAACCCCGTTGCGCCAGTCAGGAATACATGCATGGTTTATCGCAGTAAGAATCAGGTTGATCAGGTGACTGCTGCCGACATCTCGGTACCGAGAAAACGGCTGTCAAAATTAGATACACCAAAAGAGGTCCCAACAGCCATTGCCGTTATCAGCATTGCAGCGTCTTTCGGGATGGTGCGCACTTTGCCGGCAATCTCCTCAAGGGCTACGGTTGTAAGCCGGTTTTGTTGGAGCGCTACCATTCTGCCGTACTCGCCGGCTGCAACCATAGCCGCCGCGTAAGCACCAAACGCTGTAGCCAGATTGCGGTCAAAAGGCGTTGGTGTACCGCCGCGCTGTGTATGGCCAAGAATCGTTGTTCGGATTTCGCTTCGGAGATGCACTTCCAACTGGTTTTCCAGCACGTTGCCGATGCCACCTAGCCGAATAGGATCCGGGCTGTCTTCGATCAACTCGCGAACTACCATGGAGCCGCCAACAGGCTTGCTTCCTTCAGCAACGACAATAATGGTAAACTTCTGCCCGCCTACTTCGCGCTCTTTGCAAACGCGTACAATTTCGTCGATCTCGTATTCAAACTCTGGTACAAGAATCACATCGGCGCCACCGGCTACCCCTGCGTACAGTGCAATCCAGCCGGCGTAGCGCCCCATGGTTTCCAAAATCATCACCCGGTGATGACTTTGGGCTGTTGTATGCAAGCGGTCGATGGCCTCTGTTGCTACCGCTACCGCTGAATCGAATCCGAACGTTCGTTCTGTGGATACCAGGTCGTTGTCAATGGTTTTCGGAACACCAACGATGTTGATACCGAGCTGCTGCAGCCGGTGCGAAATCGACATGGTACCGTCGCCGCCAATCACCACGAGGCCGTCGAGGCCCAGTGTACGGACAAATTTTACAACCTGTGAAGATACGTCCGCATCTCCACGGCGGTAGTAGCTGAACGGGTTGGCTTTATTGCTTGTGCCGAGAATGGTACCGCCACGCGTTAAGATACCGCTGACATCCTGGTAATCCAGTGGGCGAATTCGTTCTTCGATTAGTCCCTGGAAGCCGTCTTCAAACCCAAGTACTTCGGCGTTGTGTTGTACAATCAGGCTTTTAGCAACGGCCCGAATAACGGCATTGAGCCCCGGGCAATCTCCACCACCTGTAATCACCCCTACGCGTAAACGTTTTCCCATTGTATGTATATCGATGCTGATGTTGAGCTGATTTGTTGGCCGGCATTAGATGATAATGCCTTGCACAAACAATCTAACAACAAAGCGTGCAACGATAAACGAAGAAACCGTCAACTTGCGTCTTCTTGTGCCGGCGCGAGGCGTCCCTGCATCACTTCGACGCGTTTAATCAATTCTCGGTAAGGCAAATACGAGGCCTGGGCCGGCGACTCCTGGCTTTTCAGATCGTCCATCACCTCGTCCCACAACTCGTCGTTTCTGATTTCGCCGTTGATGTGCCGGCGTAAGTTATCCAATCGCTCTTCTACCATGTGCTGGATTTGTTTGTAGATCCGCTCGGTTTGGATGGCGCTGCCTGACTCGTACATCCGATCGATCAATCGTTTGATCATCATGCCCGTAACACCGATGTACGGTAGGGCAATGACGGAGAAGGCAATGAGGCTTACGTTGCTGGTGCCGAACATCATGATCCACAGTAACGAGAATCCAAAGAGGATGCCCAGCGCTTGTGTTGTACGCCGGCGCACCTTTTTACGGAGCGGCAGCGAAATCATGATTGGTTTTTTGTTGCGCCAGATATGTTTTGCAGATTTTCTGATTTTTTTTTGAATCAGATCCACAATGTACTGATCGGGTGTCATCGGACGATCCACGGGCCGGTCGATAGGCTGCAGGAATTCGTCGCTGTTCTCGTGCAAGAAGAACGAAACCGGGTATTCGTAAGGCGCACGGATATTGAGTCGTGTGCGCGTGAGGTGCTGAACAGGGTCCATGAGGCGGTCCCGCATCAGGGTAGATACCCAGGGAATCGACCATTTGACAGCGCTCTTCATCGCGAGGCGCCGGCCATATTTTTTCCAAACGATATCAATCCGCTTATGGATGGATTCTTTAGAGCCTTGCCATTGCTCGGTCATTTCGTCGCGTGCGTACTCGATGTCCTGGATCAACTGCCGCTCCATGCGTGGAATCACGTAGTCAAAGCAGCGCTGGATCAACTGGCGGTTCCAAAGATCGATAAACTCCGGCTCCTGCATTCTGCAGAGGAACAGTACGGGAGAAAGTGAATCGCCTGGCAAATGTGGTGTAGGAATCTGTGACGGCAGGTTGTTCAGGTAGCTGTATGTTTGCTCAAGCGGCATCAGTACCACGGGTACTTCATTGGGCAGATAGCCATGAATTGAACGAAATGTTTGCTCAGCAGACCTGTTCAGGTTTTGTTTGAGTTGCTGCAGCGTTTCATTGAGCCAGAGGTTGAGCTCTTCTTCCGCTTTCATGGCGATACCAGGGAGCCATTCGTTGGCCGTGACCCATTGATCTGCAGCTACCGGTGTGCTATCAAGGCCTTGCTCTGGATCAAAAATGGCTGCTTCACGCTCGGTTGTGATGCCTGTAATCCTTGTTTTTCGAGTTCTAGACCGAGCAGGTCTTCTTGCTCGCCACCGTCGGCCCAGGCTGTGACTTTACGAGGTGTCGGAGCCGGCAAGGGAAGGATGTCACTTTCTATCTCGCCGCAGAGCTGCGCGAGGTAATTGACAGGTACCTTTGGCAAGCGAAACGAAATAGCCGGCAAATCCGCATCAGTTTTAGTGCTTTGTGTCGGGATCGTTGGGCGGATTTTTAGATCGTTGGTGATTTCGTTATCGAACGTCAGGCCGGCGAAGAGGTGCTGTGTTGCGTTAAAAATATACTGGTATACGTCTTTGCCGAATGTTGCTGAGGGAGATTTTTTGCCGTTTGCAGGATGTTGCCGTTTATCCTTGTTGAACCCGTCAAGTGCAGCTGCTCGTGCAAGGGCGATGTGTTTTTGCTCATCTACAAAGCGATGAATTTTAACCTGCACTTCAGAGGCCACGGCTTGCAGCTTTTCATCAACCTGTACCTTGAATTGCTGATGGATCCAGCGGTTGTTAAGTACCCGGTCTACATAGCTTTCAAACTGGTTTGCCAGTGTGTCGCGCATTGCGGTGGCAAAAAGCACCTGATTCTGCCTTTTAAGCGACGGCGCACTGGAGAAAAAGCGATTTCTAATTTCGCGATGTAGCAACGCATTTGAGCCTTCCAGTACCACGTCGAGCTCATCGGGGTCTTTGCTGCATGGTACAACAACGTCGAGGTATTGCCCTACGGTTGTACGTGCAAGTTGCAGTACCTGAATCCATCGTTTGCGTGGAATGGATTCCATGTGCGTGACAACCCCCATCGATGTGACGGGCAAGGTGAGCCGGCTTTTGAATGATTTTGCCAGGTCCATCGACGCTTCTTCATTTACCTGGTCAGCACGAAATACCAGGATGACGCCGTCGGCGTGCCAGAGCGATTCCTGCATGTCATCTATGCCAACGTCTGGCATTTCCGAGATGGCCATGTTTTTGGGCATCGCCGGCGCATTGAGGTGCCAGTAGATGCGTTGAATATGCGTGGAATGGTTAGGCGACAGGTTTTTTTGGTTTCTTGCCAACGCCTGCGCCTGCGCAATCGGCATGCGACGGATAGGCTCATGTTCAAGATTGGTGTGAATCTCGGCGTATTCACGTTTATCTTCTGCGCGCTGGAAGATGTTGGTCCAGTTGTTCGGCGCATCAATGGTTGCGATGTTGCGCCCGAGCAGCATGTTAATCACGGTGGATTTGCCTGCACCGCGCTGGCCGAGGATAAGCAGCGAGAACTGCTCCTCCTGCTCATTGGCTTTCTGGGCAATTAAGGCAGCTTCATTGTGAAAGCCAAACGTTTCCGCGGCATCGCGGAGCGTATCGTACTCTGGTGTTGAATTCGGAATGGGTAAGGTCATAGCGTCACGATCGTCGACAAGGGTTGATCCCTTGTTTTATCAAAAACCCATCCCAATAGAAAAAGCCTCTTTTTTCACTGAAAAAGAGGCTTTCTTCAAGAAATCCCACCTTAAATGAACGCGGGCACTGGAAAATATTTCCTTCCGCTTTTGAGGGCGTACGCTTACACGTAGTGATCAAACGACAGGCCCTGGCCTCGGAAGAAGCTGTGCTGTACAGGAGAAGCAAGCGTTTCTGTCTGCTGTTGCATTTGTAGACGCGACGTTCTGAAGCGCTGTACATCATCATGGACTGCTTGTTCTTGCGGGTCAATTTCCAGAGATTCGGTATGCACGGTTGTTACGCCTGCAGCAATGTCTTCCAGCGTTTTCGCTGATTCTTTTTCAGATGTTGCTGCTGCACCATGAACTTCAGGATTTGCACCACTGGAGGCTTGTTCGCTGAGTTCGCGCTGGGCCCGTGCAGCCATCTGATCTGCTTCACGAGCAACCTTGCGGTCCTGTACAGAAGGATCTTCTGGTGCGAGTGCCGCGCGTTTAATCACGCGAGCCTTTTCGAGGGTAGCCTGCGGATCATCTGGAACCTCGCTCATATCAATGTCCACACTGCCACCTATGGCATAGCGTTTGCCATCTGGGCCAGTCTGGTATTCATACTTCGGCGTGCTTGCGTATTTGCCGCCTGCCTGGAAATGAGCTTGTTCGTGCCGTTTGACTTCAGCGTCGCGATCTTCCAATTCCTCAATTTCCTTCTCTTCTTCTGGCGTGTAAGCTTTGCCATCAGGTCCTACCTCTTTGGTTGGATCTTTTCGCTGCCTACCGAATCCAGATCGCGACCCTCTGCTGAAGATTCTACGGGGCGATCGTAATCTTTCGACGCACCCGGAGCGTTCAGGGCACTGACCGAAGCCTGTACCTGGTCTTGTTCTATTGTTGAATGCGCTTCTTGCGCTGTATGCTGAGCAAGCTGTGCCATATAATGGCCAACGCTTGCATGTGAGAATAAGTCGGAACCTAACATGGGACTGCCTGGGCTAAAGTTGCCAAAATGACGAATTGTACTCTGCCGTGGATTAGGTTGTCCTGTGGTGGTCAGTTGTATTTATCGGACTAATTATCCAATACCTAAGTTAAGCTCCATATTTGTTTACAAGTTTGTTTACAAATGGAATCGTCAGGGTTTACTGTTCCCTTTTATACAGCCCTTAGTATAGGTCGATATGTGAGATAAAGCGGGTATTTGTGCTCAGTTGTTGTGGATAACAAGGCGGTCACGAAACCAGAATCGCGGCGATTCGTTTTTTTGTGTATAAACGAAAGCAGATGAAATATGAGTGGAAAGGCTTCGCAGGAGAATAAACAATGGTGGGCGCGATTCCAGCAACTACTGGATGATGGGGTAGAATGGCCCAGTCCCTACATATTCAAATTCATTGTACCCCGGGACAATCTTGCTGAAGTAGAGCGATTGTTTCACAATTTCCCGGTCACTGTACGTGAATCGAGCAAGGGCAATTATGCCAGCGTAACGGCTAATATTGTTGTACATTCCAGCGACGAGGTGATCGCGATGTACACCTCTGCAGCAAAAATAGAAGGTATAATCCTGCTCTAAATCGTTTTCCACCGTTTTACGGTTCTCCCACCCTTTTACTGTTTCTACTCCAATGCGCCAATACCCCTTGCTGGCTGCATGCTTTCTGGTGCTCGTTGTTGCTTGCGAAAGACGTTCGTCTCCGCTTAACCCTGAACCAACAGCATTTCAATCATTAGTGGATACCCAGTACCATACATACCCCGAAATGCAGCTGCAGGATTGGTACAAGTTGTTTCACCAGGCAGCCATGGGGAATCGCCATCTTGGTGTAGCGGACAGCCTGATATTCAACTATATGATTGAAGAGTTGAATAGCATCGAGGCGGATGAAAACGAGTCTTTGCTTGAATATATCTCGCCCGATAGCAGTGTTGTGCGGCTCAACTTGCGGCCGTACAAAGCGCTTGGGGGCGCGCCAGAGCCTCTTTTTGCGGTGATGAAAGGAACGTGGGAGCATATGATGGAAGATCCAGATCAACTGGCGCACTGGGGAGAGGCTTTAGCTGACTACGCAACGCAGGCGTCTCCTGGATTCACTACAGATGAAATCAGCGACTTTTTTAACACCCAGCAAGCAGCCGGCTTCCCGGCGATGCACCACTCAGATGTCTACATGGCGGTCTATGCACCCGCTTACCGCGTACTGGAGCGTGATTTGGCGCTAACGCTATTGGCTGACTACGATGCGGAGTAACGCATCATTTCACCAGGTTACCTCACATTACATACGCAATCGAAGCCGGCCCATCTGGCATCACGCAAATCCGCGCATCTTTGCCGTATTTCTCGCGTAACTGATCGACTGTTTGATTGATGTCCCGGCAAGGCTTGAGCAGCGCGCGATTTATTTGATCGTCTGAGAGGCCATCGCTGTAAATGTAGACGTCTGCGTTAACCTGGATTTGCGCCTGGATCTGTACCTGCCACTGATCTTGCTCACCAAAACCTGGCTGCGCTATCATGTCGAGCACACCCTGTGGCGAACCACCCAATTCGAGCAATTCGGCGTATCGTCCGTGATCGGGGAGGCCATCCACACAGGCTGCACACATAATGATGGCACCGCCCGGTTTCAGTACGCGGTTTGCTGCGCTCATCCCTTTGACCGTCTGGTACAAATTCTGATCGAGCGGGTAGCCGTTGTTGTTGGTAATGATGATGTCGTAGGGTGCCTCTACCCCACCATGACATTCTTGCGGATAAACTCGCGTCCAATTTCGTGAGATTTGAGCAAGTTGCCGGCGAAGACCCCCGTGATTTCGTGCGCCGGGTTGATGGTCACGTTAACCAGGAACGCCGGCATGGTTTTCATTGCCACCTCCCGCATCTCTTCCCAAATCGGGTTGCCCGCGATGTTGCCCCACGTTGAACGTTCGTCTGCGATCATTTCGCGTCCGTGGTTGGATAATACACTCTCTGATCCTGAAAGGGCAGGGAGTACGGCTTTGGGGCCGCCGCTGAAGCCGGCAAAAAAATGTGGCTCAATAAAGCCTGTGTAGACCCGGTAGTCAGCTTCGAGTAATTGTTTATTGATACGCACCGGGTTGCCCAGCGATGTGTGACCGAGCGAAACCAGGTTGGCGTCGTCGAAGGAATTGTGCTGGGCGCAGTGGTAGTTGTCTACGATGGCATCCCCGAGCATCATGCGAAGTTCATCAGTTGTTTGCTGACGATGGGTACCCAATGCATTCAATAAAGTGATATCTTCCCTGCGTACGCCGGCAGATGCTAACTCGGCTAACAAAACCGGCAAGATCCGGTCGTTGGGGACTGGCCGTGTAATGTCGCTGTGTGTTACCACCACACGGTCACCCGGCTTTACGCAATCAACAAGCGGCTGCATGTCAATCGGGTTGCGCAGTGCGTCCTTGATTGCGGTTACCTCATCGGGTAACCCCTGCATAGGCGTTGACTGAATAATGTCTGTGTCATCAGGGAGATCGATGGTGAGGCCTTCGCGGCCATATGCAATCGTAATTTGCATGTGCGGTGAGGAGCTTGAGGGCGTAGGATGATCGTGAGAACCGCATGGCCTATGCATCGGGGCGTCAGGACAGGAGGCTGTCGGAAGATACGTGCCATCGAGAGTCAGGACCAACACGTTAAGCGTCAAAAAGAAACCAAAAAATTTGCAACGATCGCCTTTTACCCTTAGTGGATTGTCACCACGGCTCGCCAGCAGGCTGAGCCTCATGTTTTTCCTGCAGTTTTTTATTTTTGGCTCCTGGTATGTTACGGTTGGTAACTACATGGATGCCATTGGGCTATCTGAAGTAATCCATTGGGCGTATACCATCGGTCCACTTTCTGCATTGATTTCGCCTTTCCTGCTGGGGCGGCTCGCAGATCGATATTTTCCGACAGAAAAAGTGCTCGGGGTGCTCAACGTACTGGGGAGTTTTGCAATTGGTGCAGCCTCATTTGTCGACGGCTCTTCGGGTGGGCTGTTTATATTTCTGCTTTTGCTCCATACCATTTGCTTTTTTCCTACGCTCGGTTTGGCGAGTACCCTTGCTTTTCATCACATCGACTCGCCAGAAAAGCAATTCCCTATCGTACGTGTCTTTGGATCCATGGGCTGGATTGTTGCCGGCGTCCTGGTTAGCGCAGTGCTACAAGCCGACGAAACGGTATTGCCCATACGCATTGCTTCTGTTGCGTCGATGGTGATGGGGATCTATTGTTTTACGCTGCCTCACACACCACCACGTGCAAAACACGGCGGGAATACCCTTCGCGATATTCTAGGGCTTGATGCGCTTAAACAGCTTAATACGCGGCCATTCATTGTATTTATTTTGTGCGAACTGCTCATTTCCATCCCGCTTTCCACCTACTACGCGTACGCACCTGTTTACATCAACGCCGCCGGCATTGCGTCGCCGGCTTTTACCATGTCGTTTGGCCAAATGACCGAAGTCATTTTTATGTTCTTCATGCCGGTGATTCTGATCAGGTTGGGCGTGAAGAAAATGATTTTGTTTGGATTTATGGCGTGGGTTACCCGGTTTGTGCTGTTTGCCGGTTCAACGCCTGATGGCATTATTTGGATGATCATTGCCGGAATTCTGCTCCATGGGATCTGCTTCGACTTTGTGTATATCGCTGGTCAGATCTTCATCGACCGCCAGGTCACGCCCGACATGCGGGGGCAGGCACAAGGGTTTTTGGTGATGGTGCGCTCTGGTATTGGACTGTTGATTGGTGCGCAGGCATCTGGTTGGCTGTTCAATACGTTACTGGACGCAAACGCAATGGATATGGAGCCCTGGCGGCTCTTCTGGTCGTCTGCCCGCCGCAATGGCACTCCTGGTGCTGCTCGGATTCTGGATCTTTCTTCAAAGAAGAGAAGCCGGCGCACAAAGAGGAAAAATCCCTCTAAAAACACATCCATTCGCGTGTCACCACGTGAAATTTGATGGATTATTTGTAAGCCACGCTAATAAAACCACAATGGCAAGGGATCAAGAACCTTCAACCTGTAATCTTCAACTACTACCGAGTAAGCCGTCTCCGCATTTTATTCCACCTGAAGGACTCAACTTTTTCGACATCGTTGTAGAACGCCTCTTCAATACAAGGTTCAACCTCGAATCGCCAAATTTCTTCGATGTGCTGCGACAGGTCTTTGCGTAAGAAATAGGTAATCCCTATCAAGTACCGTGGGTTTTCGACCAGCGAGTTGATCTGGTTTAGTGTACGAACAAGCCCTTCGACCTGGAAGTCGGTGTCGCGATGGAAATGTTTGAGCGCGTCGTAATTGGGGAGTAGTGGAATCATCGCAAAGCGCCGGCGAGCAACAGAGTCGCTGAAAAGTCCCACCGGGTTGCCTGGTACCATGGTGCCAATGATAAAGACGTTACTGGGTACCGAGAAAGCCTGTTGTTTGATGAGCAATGAGTGATCCGTTTCACGATCCAGCTGTGCGAGCAACTCACCAAAAACGGCACCAAGGTCGGCACGGTTAATTTCGTCGATGATCAGCACACTGGGGCCGGTGCGTTGCGCCGCCTTGGTGCAGAACTTGTGGAAGTCTCCCGGTTTTTGCCCGGTACCGATAAATTTATCGTAGGTATAGCCGGCGTGGAACTGGACAAGCTGCACAATACCGTCGGTGCCATTGGTTAAGCCTTTGGCAAGCTGTTGGGCCATATAGGTTTTGCCAGTACCCGATGGTCCGTAAAAAATGATTTGCCGCTTCCGTTCCAGCGTGTTTAACCACTGCTGCAGCGTTTCAATGCCAAACCCGGTTTCTTTGGCGCAGTCTTCCAGTGAGTAAGAAGTCCCTGAAGTTGATTCTACCGGCTCAAGGATGGCCTTAATGGTTTCTGAAGCCTTTTCGCGTTCTTCGTTTCTCCTGTAGTCGGAGGTGTATGCAGGCGCTGCTGCAATGGGTTGCGCATCGATTGGTGTTGGCTCTGGCGCTGGCGCTGTGCTGCCGTTTGTGTTCATGTGCGCCGGCTCTTCCCGGTAAGGTGTCGCTGGTGCGCCCTCCGTACTTTGCGAACCGTTCCCGTTGTTTTCCTGGTACCAGTTGACAAAAATGTCAAACAGATCGGTGTCATGTACGCTAGGGATGGCGTCAGTCTGCGTTTCGTTGCGCAGGTGCTTGATGAATTGCAAGCCTGCCTGGTTCAGTTCTGGCAACGCCGTCAAATTGGTTGAACTTCCTACCCCACCGTACAGCTGTAGCATTTTGATAGCTGGCTGGTGTAGCAGCATGTACTGTGTAGGTTTAAGCGCGTGTAAAATTGGCGTGATGGAACTGATATCCATCAACGCAAGCGAATCGAGTCGGGCAAGAGCTTCTGATGAACGATCGAGGGCGTTGGACTTGTATACACAGTGGCGTATGAATTCGAGCAGTACCTGGCCTACCTGTTCCCGTACTTCGGGCTGGCTGCTGAACTGCACTTCGAGCCGGCCCAGTAGTTGCTCAGCCGCTTCATGGATCGGGTGAATCCAGGCGCCTTTGCTCTGGTTATCCGGTGTGTCTGCGTGCGGCAGAAGGTGCAGGAAAACCCGGTCGGTTACTGTTTCGCCGAGTTCGTGTTCGGCAATCAGGTGGGCAAAGTTCTGCTCTGCCTGTTCACGGGCTTTTGCATAGGCGGCTGCGCGCGCAACGCCAGCCGGCGATACCATGTATGCAGTGACAAATTGTTTAAACTGATCCGGTAATTGACTGCCCACGCCCGATCCATCGGTTGGCGTTAAATTAGTTGGAAAAGAAGGGGCTTCAGGCGTAACGCGAACCTCGGTATGGGATTCGTCGCTTATGTCTGAGATGTGAAGCATGGTTGCGTCCGAATCGTACGCCGGACCTTGCGGCCAACTGCCATCGCCTGCATCTGATGCCTTGAACGGATCCTCAAAATCACCGGGCATCGATGGCTCGCGCTCATCGTCTAATCCGCTCAGAGCATGCAACGCCGGCTCACTCATTTCGCTACATACCTGGATGGCGCTCTGGATATCAATCATATCCTGCGGCCTGTATGACGACAATGCGTATTTCAAGCTGTGTGCAAACTCACGAATCGCTGAATACGTATCGGGTGTTGGTTTTCCAAGTGTCGGCGACAGCCCAATGTATTTTAAAAACCACTCGGTCGGTTTTGGCAAGACAAGCAGTTCCGTTCCCGGATAGCAGAATTGCAGCAAATAGGTCGGAAACGACCACGTATTAGGCAATTCATGCGCTTCGATATAATCGAGGTACGAGGCCAGTCGTTCGACGACAGGCTCTGTACCGTGCAAGAGGTGATAGACCTGCGCGCAAAAGACCGGTTTGTCGAGTGTTGGGACGTACAGAATTTCCAAATCGCCATTGCTCGCGTCAGTGCTTTTAAGCAACTTATTGGCTTTCCCAACGCGTTCGAGGCGCTCGATAAACGCTTCTGTATCCCGGGTGACGAGCAACTGTGCCAGCTTGCTTTCGCTCAGGAGCGACACCGCTTTCTTTACAGCGGAACGCTTGTAGTTGATCTGATCGCGCCGGAAAGCCTGGTGATCAAACCCATCCCAATCCACATACTTTTTTTTGAGCAGATTGATGACGTGCGTTTTTTGTTCGACAGTTATACTCATTGATCCCAGGGAAAATGAAATTGGGGGACACCTGAAGCTATTTAAGAATCATTACAGCGTCAACAAGGTTGCGGACTTGTGCGCCATACTGATGTAGCGATACGGGTGTTCGTTAAATCAGCAGCATCAGATAAAATACGTGAAAAGAGATTATGGTATGAGGCGCAATGCCTCATCGGGGCCGGCTGATCAAAAAGGGTTATAATAGAAGCTGCAAGCGATCAGATAAGAAAAGGGCAGCTTGCAATGTCATGCAAACTGCCCTTTAAAAGCAGATGTTTCTGGCTTATTCAGATCGAGGTGTCCGCTACGGCTGTGCGTACGGAATTCTGTCGTTATCCCCGCGTAGCGCATCCCGCAATCTGTTGATGCCATCAAAATCAAATCCGAGTGAGATGGAAGGTGCGGCTTTGAACTCTGAGGTGTTGTCGCTGGCCAGGAAGCTTGGTTGGCGGAAGAATACAGCACCCACCTGGAGTGTGATGTGCTTTGTGATATCGAAGCCGCCGCCAACGAGCGGGTACAAACCGCCGGCAACCCCTTTAAGCGGTTCGCCTTCAAATTCCATTTGGCGCTTGATCAATACACCCGTCACCAGGGAGAGCCGGGAGAAGAGTTCGCGACCGAAGTACGGTTTGGGTAGCTTCTTATCCACCGCAAACGGGTAGAATTTGAGGGAGAAGACCGCAAATGACTCCGCATCGTTGATGTCGAATTCTGAGAACTGCCGCGGCGTGAGGTTCAGTGCTGCTGTACCGAGGCCGATTGATGTACCAATACGGACGCGATCTGAGGTTGCGTGTGCATCATCCCATTTCATTGCGTTGATCCGCGTGTTTGCCACCGGCGTGTAGAGGTCCGACATCATTTCTCCTAACTGTGCCAGCATGCGGGAGCGTACTGCACCGTAGTCGTCGAGTTGCAGGGAGGACTCTTTCACGTATTCGTACGCCCGGTCAACAATCTCGTTGAGCATTTCACACTGATCCGAATCCCAGTTGGTATCTGTGCGGCAGGCGCGACCAGTTGCATAAAGACGGGCAATGACATCTTCAGAAGGAATATCATTCGACGCCATGGAGTTGCGCAGGACATCTGCATCACCGTATTCCAGGAAACCGTAACTCCGCTGCTCTTCTTCTTTCAGACTACCGTGCAGGCTGGTGAACACGTTGTTGTCCAGCAACTGCCGGTTGGCATCTTCCATTTCGTCAAGCATGGAGGTGCGCCGGCTACTACGTACTTCTTTGAGTACGATATCCGCTATTTCACTCAGGATAATAGAGTCAAAATCGACAACGGGGACAACCGTCTCTTCTTCTTCAACAATCTGACATGATCCGTCCGTCAGGTTTCTGAGCAGGATCACGTCGTCGTTGTCAAAGATGCCTTCGAGTTCTTTCTCGATGTTCGTGATAAAAATGTCGCGGACGGCTTGCTGACGAACATATGGGTACGTTTCGTTGGCCAGTCGTACGGTTTCCTCGTACGCCCGATCGAGGGATGGGGCGAGGATGTTGACGTCAAAACCACCGTAGAAGTCCAGCTTCACGTCATAGTGCCGGCCGATCTCAAGGGGATCAAACACCAGGCGGAAAACATCCGTGTATACATCGGGTGGGTTGGTCCAGCAGGCATTCTGCTTTCTTTTTCTACCGCTTGGGTTGATCTCGCCAACCACAGCGCGAATTTCGTTTTCAAGTTTCAGGGTTGTCCCCTGGATAGCCCAGCGCCGTCCATATGGGATCCACTGCGCTTTTACAACGCCAGCAGAATAGTTGATGATATGGACCAGGCGTGCATCTACTGGCATGGCCTGGGCGGTTGCCTGTCGGGGTTTCAGGCTCCCTGCAATCAACAAAGTACAAACAAGAAATGCCGACCACAGGAGTGTCCTGGTGGGTCGCTTGCAGAACATGATCGCGCTCATTCTTCGCGTGCTCATAGCTTTACTCGTACTTTTACGAGAGATGGTTGTTGATGAAGAGTGCCAATTTAAAGTAATACTTTAAGAAAAACTATAAGAAAGTCAATATTTTCAATAGTTTTTGCAAAATTTTAGGATACAGTTTCGGCGTGTTTTGGGGGTGCTGCGCCGGGGATATATGCCATACTATTCTGCAACAAGCCACCAGATTGCCGCCAATTCTTAAAAAATGTTGCCTAATGCTGTACTCCTGATTGCGTGTCATCAAGTGGCTAGATGTGTTGCCTGGAGGAATTATGTCGAGCCTATCCCTGAAACCGTTTTACGACTCATCGGATACGTGCCGCAACTTATCTCGCTGTATTGCCGCTTATCGCAAAGCCATGTCGCTCGCCGCAGAATTCCGTTACCCTAAGCTCAACAATGTGTCTTCCCGTAATTGGAAATCTAATCCTAAGAACGATGAAAAAAGTAACCTTCCTCCGCTACGCAGCTACATTCATGCTGCTCATTAGCCTGTCGAGTACAGCGGCGCTCGCACAACACCGCTCTGATATTGTAGAAACAGCCGTAGCTGCCGGCAGCTTCAAAACCCTCGCGGCTGCCCTCGGTGAAGCCGATCTGGTTAGCACGCTGAAAGGCAAAGGCCCTTTCACTGTATTTGCTCCTACCGATGAGGCGTTTGCAAAATTGCCAAAAGGCACTGTGGAGTCGCTGCTAAAGCCTGAAAATCGCGACCAGCTTGTTAGCATACTGACCTACCACGTTGTAAAAGACCGTGTCCGGGCAGAAGAGGTGGCTGGCTTGAGAAATGCAGCCACAATCAATGGTCAGCGTGTTGAAATTGCTATTGAAGATGGACAACTCTTTCTCGACAATGCCCGCGTCACGGCTACGGACATTCGCGCCAGTAACGGCATTATTCATGTAATTGATGAAGTACTGATTCCTGAAACGAAGCTGATTCCCGAAGTGGCGCAAGATGCCAAGGTGTTCAACACACTGCTCGCTGCCGTCAAGACAGCCGGCCTCGCTGATGCGCTCTCTGGCAAAGGCCCCTTCACGGTATTTGCGCCAACCGATGACGCGTTTGCCAAGCTGCCTGCAGGAACAGTGGAATCATTGCTAAAGCCTGAAAACAGATCACAGCTGGTAGACATCCTGAAATACCACGTTGTTGAAGGCCGTTACTATGCTGAAGACTTCTTCCGCCGCGGCCGCGTAAACACGCTGCTCAACGAGCGCGTCCAGGTCAAGTATGGCAATAATGCCTTCCAGGTCAATGCCTCTAACGTGGTTTCAACCGACATCGAAGCCGCCAACGGTGTTATCCATGTGATTGATGCTGTTCTGCTGCCAAACACGGGAGAGTCTGCCTCTACCGATGCATCGGGTATCATTCGCCTGGCGATTGAAAAAGGGGTGCCCCTTTTCAACCATGGACAAAAAGCAGCATGCGCAGCCATTTATGAAGTTGCGGCGACATCTGTGATTGCTTTGCCATCGGTACCAAGTGAAGCAAAGCGCCCGCTTATTAAGGCACTGCGTGAGATTGAGTCTACCAACAGCAGCAGCCGGCAGGCTTGGATTCTCCGCGATGCCCTCGACAGTAGCCTGTCTCGCCTCGAAGAGATGATGGTCAACTGAGTTGGGTTAGTGAACAGACGAATTCCTTTGGATTCGTCTGTTCACCGTTAAAGGTTGCTGGTTGAAGGTTGAACGTATTTTACGCTTCTGACCCTGAGCTTTATTAAGCAGCCTGGACGCATAACGTACGTCAATGGTGCTTGCATCTGGTGTATCTAATGACGCCAACGTGTAGTACAACGTGACATGTGATGCACAAGAGAGCTCCAGTTGTTTGGCTTGATTTGTTTGGCTCAATTTGTTTAGCTCAATTTGTACGGAAAACATAGTAGGTCCACGTGCTGCGGCGCGTGGGCCGGCTGTGGATCTCTTCACTCCTGTTTAAAGCAGTATAATCAATAGGTCTGCCTGATATGGATGCGGCAATTTCTCTCCCCGTAGTACCCTGGAATTGGCCCAAGTGGCGCAAATGGACGCTTTACTTTGCCCTCTGGTCAATTCCAGCCTTGACGGCACTCAGTTATTATCACCTGAATTTGATTGTGACAGCGCAGCCCGTAGCGTGGTTGTATGGGATAGTAAGTACACTGCCGTGGTGGTATGCGTGGGCCATTTTTACGCCGCTCATAATCAAACTGGCCCAGCGATTTCCGGTTAATCAGGCGTCCTGGAAGACGATGATTCCCACGGTGTATATACCGGCTATGCTCATCTTCCTTGCGGTGCACGCGCTGATTAATCTTGTGCTTTTTCGCATGACGGGCTTGCACGATACCATGAATATGGCATTGTACGAAGTACATTTCACGTCTCGAATGCACGTAAATGCGCTTGCATTTTGGACCGTTCTTGGGTTTTACAATGCATTTGATTACTACACGCGCTACATCCAGCAAGAGCGGCAGGCGGCGCAATTAGAGTTACAGCTTGCGCAGGCCAACTTGCGCGCGCTTAAAATGCAGTTGAATCCACACTTTTTGTTTAACACGCTGCATTCTGTCGCGGCACTGGTACGCAAAAATGAAAACAGCACGGCTGTGAAAATGCTGGGCCGGCTCGGCGATTTCTTACGGCTCGCTCTCGAAAATCAGGGGACGCAGCAAATCAAGCTGGAAGAAGAACTCGATTTTCTGGAACGCTACCTCGAAATCGAAAAAATTCGCTTCCAGGACCGTCTTGTTGTGCAGCGGGAAGTGGATGTTGCTGCCCTCGATATGTATGTGCCCAACCTGATCCTCCAACCGCTGGTTGAAAATGCCATCCATCACGGGATTGCACCCCATAGCAATGGCGGGCAGATTATCATTCGCGCCACCATTGAAGGCGACCAACTCGTTCTTGATGTGCAGGATGACGGGCCGGGTATCGAAAACATTAACACTGCCCGAAGAGGTGTCGGTCTATCCAACTCAATCGAACGATTGGAACGCCTGTATGGCGAAAATCAGCGCGTTGCGCTCAGTAATGTTGCGACCGGGGGACTCCTCGTGCAGCTTACCATTCCGGTGCAACATACGATAGATACTTAAAACGCAGCATCCACAAACGAACGATACAGTATGTCTAAAATACGTGCGGTTGTAGTTGACGACGAGGGCCTCGCTCGGGATACGCTGCAACTCTTACTTGACAACCATGATGACATTGAAGTGTTGGCGGCGTGTGAGAATGGCGAGGAGGCCGTGGAAGCCATCAACACAATGGCACCAGACCTGGTATTTTTGGATATCCAGATGCCGGCCATGAATGGCTTTGAGGTGATTGAAACCATCGGGCCAGAAAATATGCCTGTTGTCATTTTTGTGACGGCGTATGACCAATACGCGCTGAAAGCCTTTGAAGCACAGGCGCTTGATTACTTACTCAAGCCTTTTGATGACGATCGGTTTGAGCAAGCGCTGGAACGCGTACGCGGGATGATTCGACAGCAACAAGTTGGCGAACTTGGTGCCCGATTGGCCGCGCTCGTGGCCGGCGAGGAAACCGCGCCTGCGCCGACTGCGGACGCAACAGCGACGTACCTGCAGCGGATTATGATCAAGAGCCGGCAGTCGATGTACTTTTTGCGCGTGGAGGATGTGGAATGGATAGAAGCTGCCGGCGATTATGTAGCGATTCATGCCGGCGGAAAGTCGCATCTGCTACGTGAAACGATGAGTGGCATCCTGCAAAAACTCGATCCCACAAAGTTTGTCCGGATCCACCGTTCGAGTATTGTCTGTATCGACAGCATCAGCGAACTGAAACCCTACTTTCACGGCGATTATATCATTTTACTCAAGTCCGGAAAAGAGCTAAAACTCAGTCGGCGCTATTGGGAAAAAGTGGAAAAGGTTCTAAAGAGCTAGTTTGGTCGATTTAAAAAGCGCTTTTTTTTGTGATCTAGTAAAAAAGTCGACTTTTTTATACAAAAATTGTAGGTTTCGTGTGTATACACGCCGCAAAGTGTGTATTACGATCAGCTATAATGCTATGAAGGAATGCGGCCTCTTCTGTATGTATAATGGTGGTTAACATACAGGGGCCGCATTTTTTTGCCCATACTTTTTTTGCAACATCTCGAGGGCATCTTTTTTCGTCTAAATCTGCTTCTCCAATATCCAACTCCAACTTGGGTGCAAATAAAAGAGAGCAGCGGCTGATGCCGTGCTCTCTTCTGTAAAGCTTGTGATAGTGTTGGGCTTTGTGCCGGCTTATCAATTTGCGCCGGCTTATCAACCTGCCATTTCGCGCCGCACTTCTTGCACAGGCGGGAGTTGTGGTCGATCTGGACGCACTGCATCAACCTGCTGTCCTTTTGCAGGCACCCAGCGGTCTTTGATTTGGCCGATGGACTTCTCGATCTCATCGATAAAGAAAGAGAAATAGGCTTCGTCGCGCGGGTGAATTTTGGAACTGTTGAATCCTGTCTCTTCGAGTGCAAAACGTAGCCGGCCGAGCGTCTGGTCGGCATCTTTGGTCAGATGTACAATGTACTGCATCAACTCCTGATCGGTGAACCGCTCAGGATAGCGTTGGGGCAGCCACAACTGCTCTTGACGAGCGAATACGACAAACAGGACGCTGAGAAGCGCGTGCGCAAAAAGAACAATTTGTGCGATGAATACAAATTGCCCACTGATTTCTACACCGTTTTCCCGGAGTACCGCGAGGGTAAGGGTAATTACTGCGCCAATCAACAGAATGGTGAGTGCCTTGGTGCCTGTAAACAGGCGTGGAGAGAAATCGTTGTGATACTTAGCTTTTAACTCGATGGTGTTACTGATGGATACACCATAAAGAACAATGGCCGCAAAGCTCCATTCAGGGAGGAGGAGGACAGTTTGAATTTGTGTGCTGAATGCGATGTCAATGAGCAAGATGACAACGATGGGGAGGATAATGAAGACAATCTCGTTCATGAACCACAGGGAGAAGACTTCAAACCAAAAACGTTGTCCTGGCTTCGGTTCTTTCTTCCGGGCAGTTTTCTTGGCTGCTGCCGAGTCGGATGGTTTTTTTCTCTTTTCGCTGGACATGTAGCCTCTTCGGTCGGGTGATCTAGCTTAATTTATCGTTCGTGGATATGTCGTTCAATTTGACGCTGCTTGCGTAGCACGCGCAGGTACAAAATCCCTGCCGGACAACTGAAAAGTATAATCGTATGCGCAGTTATTAGCGCTGTGTGTCCCGGAGGAAGGGGTATGGTTTAAAAAGAATCAACAAAAATCCGATATAAGATTATAGTGTGGACGAGTGCCAGGTTTTTCAGGCTGGTTGTCTACACCTCATAAATAAAAGACCTTACGGTGGCATGCGCAATACTTAAGCAGGTCTTAACGAACCACCATTATCTCGTTCTCTAATCAAGATATCAAAGTGATAATCGCCGGCCTTTTGTAGCTGAATCGGTGTGCCGGCGCTGCGCAAACTTCAATTTTGCTCATTTAGGGGCATTTCCTGTTCTTGGCCCAGTTGTTGTTTAAGGGCTTTTTATCCCCCCTACCAAGATGTATTGCCCCCCTTCTCTGCGATCATCATAATCCCTTTATCGTTTTTGTGAGACCATGGGTACTACAGAACAGATAAGTCGGCGGGGATTCTTGACCAAACTTGCACCCCGCCCCGAACAAGAGCGCCAATCCTTTACAACCCTGAAAGTGAAGGCCGGCCTCGAACCTTACAACCCTTCCAATCAGAAACCCTGGAATGCAAAGAGAGCCGCACATTTGTTGCGCCGCACGTCCATTGGGGTAACCAAACCAGAAATTGATCAAGTGCTCTCGCTTGATCCAGTCACTGCAGCAAACCAGATTGTCGATACAGCCATCAACACACCCCGGCCGGCGCCACCTTCGTGGTACCCCAACGGGTCGAATGATGGGACGTACAAAAAAGACGTCATCTTCAGCTGGTTTGATGAAATGCGCGCCGCAGGGCTGCGCGAAAAAATGGCCTTCTTCTGGAGCAATCACTTCGTGACGGCGGCAAAGGCCTATAACCTGTCCTCATACATGTTTCAGTATCTGGACGTGCTGCGTAAACACGCGCTGGGTAACTTCAAAGACTTTACGCATGAAATCGGGATTACCCCGGCGATGCTTATCTATCTTGACTCGATCAAGAACAAAGACGCCGGCCCGAACGAAAACTACGCCCGTGAATTGCTTGAGCTTTTCACCATGGGCATCCTGAACGAAAACGGCCAGGAAAACTACACGCAAAACGACATCGCTGAATTGGCGCGTTGTTTTACCGGACTCCGCATCAACGAATCTACGCTCAGTCATTATGTCGATGACAAGCGATACGATTTCGGGACCAAAACTATTTTTGGTCAAACCGGACAGTTCGGATACGATGAAGCCATCGATATCATTTTTGAAGAACGTACGTCGGCCATTGCACATCACGTGTGTGGCGAAATTTACCGCTTCTTTGTACATGCTGTCGAAGACCCAGACATCGTTGGCGAAATGGCGTCTATCATGCTGGCTAATAACCTCGAGTTGGCACCTGTACTCCGCACACTTTTTGCCAGTGAGCACTTCTTTGAAGAAGCGTTTATGGGCGCGCGGTACAAAAGTCCGGTTGAACTGCTCAATGGATTTGTAGCAGAAGCCGGCCTGACGCTGGATCAGACGGGCGAAATTGAATTGTATGAAAATGCAGATCGCCTCGGACAGAAGCTGTTCGATCCGCCAAATGTAGCCGGCTGGCCAGGCTATCAATCCTGGCTCTCAACGGGTACGCTCCCCCTCCGCTGGAATTACGTCAGTGAAATGATCAATGGATCTGGCGACTACCCCTCCGCTAATCTTATCCCGCTCGCAAAACAGATGTCAAATCCCAACGATCCCTACGCGCTATCGCGGGAGTTGGCAGACTTCTTTTTACCACAAACGCTGAGCGAGAACGATTACGCTGAACTGACGGAAGTATTGCTCGACGGTATGCCCGACTACGAATGGAATATCGAAGAGCAGGTTGCCAATGCCCGACTTCGTGGCTACATGACCTATCTAACTCAGCTTCCCGAATTCCAACTGATCTGATTCGGACCAGGCACACCACGCGCTGTACCCGCTGCTCATGGGTAAACTGTAGCCGGCCTGAACCGACGTCACACAATTAAGCCAATCATACACGGATATAAATCAATGCGTAAATTGCATCCCCGTACCTCCCGACTAGGAAGCTCGCTTCTGATGGCAAAGCACATGCTGCTGACCATCAGGCCTGGAGCCGCCGCGATTTTATGCTCAGAATGGGCGTAGGCGGTGCTGCGGCAAGCTTTATGATGGGTAATACTTCTATTTCTGCTTATGCGAACCACTCGATGTTCTCTTCCCTCCGCGACATCGAAACGGACCGCATCCTCGTACTCATCCAACTCACTGGTGGAAATGACGGTCTCAATACTGTGGTCCCCATTTCCAATGACCTGTACTACCGGAACCGTCCAAGTATTTCAATTTCTTCGAATGACACGGTCAAGTTGAACAACGACTTTGGTCTGCATCCCGCACTCAGTGGGTTTGAAGATGTTTGGGGAGACGGTAATCTCGGTATTATTCATGGTGTTGGATACCCCGACCCAACACTGTCACACTTTCGGTCTACTGATATTTGGGCAACCGGGAGTGGCGCAGACGACTACCTGAATACAGGCTGGATTGGTCGTACAATGGGTGAAACACATCCCAACTATGCACTGAATCCGCCCGACTATCCGCTGGTTGTGCAGCTTGGTAAGTCGTCTTCGGTACTCATGCAGGGGCCGGTTGGCCCGATGGGCATGAACATCCTGAGCGACTCCATTTTTGCTCGTCTTGCAGATGGCGGCAGCATTTATGACGAGCAGGATGTGCCGGGTTCGATTTATGGCCAGGAATTGGCTTTTGCCCGGACAATTAGTAATGACTCTTACGAGTATGCCAGCATTATCAGTGATGCCATGTCAGGTGTCTCGAATAGCGTTGACTATCCAAACAACAACGAGTTGTCGGATACGATCTCGCAGGTTGCCCGGATGATTAAAGGTGGGATGAAAACCCACATTTACCTGGTTGGGCTGGGTGGTTTTGATACCCATACAAACCAGGAAACACGCCATGGGCAGTTGATGGAAAAACTCGGTGGTGCCATGCGGGCATTCTATGATGACCTGCAGGCTACCGGCGATGCTGAGCGCGTGTTGATGATGACCTTCTCGGAATTTGGTCGGCGTATCGGCGAGAACAGCTCGAACGGTACCGACCACGGCGCAGCCGCACCTGTGATCATCATGGGTAATGGTGTTGCAGGCGGCTTCTACGGTGAAGAGTCTGATTTGAGCAACACAACAGGTGGCGGTAACGTGGTACATACCACTGATTTCCGGAAGGTGTACAGCTCTGTGCTACGCAACTGGCTTGAACTTGACGTTGATACGACCTCTGCTGTGTTTGGCGGCAACTTCGGGGCGTTTGCCTTTATTGAAGGCACGTCGAATGATGATGGGGATCCAGATGCTGGTGATGGTGGTTTGGGAGACGGCGGCGACGGTGGTGGTGGAGATGGTGGTGACGGTGGCGGAGGAGATGGTGGTGACGGTGGCGGAGGAGATGGTGGTGGTGGAGACGGTGGCGGCGGAGATGGCGGTGACGGCGGCGGTGGAGATGGCGGTGACGGCGGAGATGGTGGCGGCGGTGACAATGGCGAAGGCTCTGTTGGTGTGGGAGACGAAAACCTCGTCAAGTTCTCGCTCCAGCAAAACTATCCTAATCCGTTTGCCGGCAGCACACGCATTGAATTTGAGTTACCAACAACCATGCGCGCCAATGTGGCGGTCTACGACATGACTGGCCGGCAGGTTGAAGTGCTTGCACAGGGCAGTATGGCGCCTGGCAAACACACCGTAACCTTCAATGCCAGCGGTTTGGCAAGCGGTATGTATATCTGTCGCCTGACCACACCACTTGGTACTGCAGTACGCCGCATGACAATTGTGCGGTAAACGAACGCGGATTAATTAAGGCAAGGCGCTGGCCGGTTGGGAATTGGTTTCCCTACGGTCAGCGCCTTTTTCGTTTTCTGTGCTTCCGGGTTTTCGTGCTTCCAGGTTTTCGTGCTTCCGGGTTTGTTGTTCATACGTCATGCCCAACTTGATTCTGGCTCTATATCACAACTAAGCAAACCGTCATTCTGGACTTGATCCAGCATCCAGACATCTTTAAAAGGGCTAATTTTCCCAATCGTTCTCTGGATACCGGATCAAGTCCGGCATGACGTAGCGGGAAAAAACGGGCGCGGTGTCCCTTTTGAACCGATGATGTTAATTGTGATATAGATACAGAACTTGATTGGGTATCCACCGGGATGACCGTTTGGCCCGGGGGCGATTGCCTGGCCTGGGATCTCCAGTCAAGCTGGAGATGACGGTGGGTGACGATGGGAGTTTGGGATGCGGAGTAGCAGTCGAATCTACAACGTCCCTCGCGCTATTCATTCCTGGCTGCCGATACGCGTGCGGACACGGTGTCCAGCACTTCGTTTAGGTGTTGCGTGTACGTGGAGTCGCTGGATGCTTCGATGTTCATGGCGCGCGACAGGAAAGCCTCACCGTGTTGGATGCCGGCGGCCATTGCTGCCGTACGAATGTGCTCGTCATTCATGTTATCCGGCACGCTAATCAAATCGGCCACGGCGTTGCCGGCATGCTCCGAGTAGGGCATATCAGCGACTGCAAGCAATGCTGCCAGACGAAGACGCGGATCTGCGGTATCCATTTGGCCGATTCCTACGGTGTAGCTCATGCCATCGGGTACTGCCGGGTCGGGTAACATGCCGGCCTGAAGCATGGCATCAAGCAGGTGATGGGTACGCGGCAGCACCATGATTGCCGCTCGCTGCACGCCGGCAGATGGGTGATGAAGTGCCTGTGTTGCCACAGCCAGAGCCCGGGTGTTTGTGCCGTCGAGTACGCCTAATCCATGTAGCGTCCATAACGCATGGATGGCGCCGGCATTGAGTCCGGTTTGGTCGGTTCGCACGTCTTCAACGAGAGCATACAGGTCTGGAAGGACATCCGTTTGGCCACGTTCGACAAGCAGGCGCTGGGCCATCATGCGCCAAAACATGTTGTCGTTTTTGAGCGTGGCTACAAGCTCTGCCGGTGTGGCATCCACAAGATCCATCGGCTGCATTTCAGGTGCATTATCATACACGATCCGATAAATACGGCTGTGTTGTTTGTCACGGAGTTCGCTTTCGTACGCATTGCCCTGACCCATTTCAAACCCCGGAGGCGTTGGGTTGTGCTGTATGATCAGGTTGTACCAGTCGATAATCCAAAGCGCGCCGTCGGGGCCCACACGCATTTGTATGGGTGAAAACCACTCATCCCTGCTGGCAACCATGTTCCAGTCGTTGTGCGCTTTGAAGCCGCTGCCATCGGGTTCGTGTATAAACTTGCCAAGCAAATGCCCGGTTGGGCCGCCGATGAAGCCAATGCGATTCCAGTATGAAGATGGAAAAGCGCGGGCGGTGTAGAGTTCATAGCCAGAGCCGGCTGTGTACTTACCGTGCCAGTCTACTTGCCGCACCTTGGGGGCGATTGGGAAAAAGGATGCGTCGTCTGCGATGCTTGCGAGTACGTGCGGCTTTCTTTTTTCCAGCAAACGCTGGTAGTATTGCTCCGGTATGGCTGCGTGTAAAACGGGATTGCCGTTGGCTGTTGACCCAAAGACGTATCCATCCTCAGAAAGCGTGAGGCCCCACGTATTGTTGTTGAAGGTTGCCATGTGTTCGATGGACGTCGCATTTGGCGCAAAGCGGAAGAGGGCCTGGCCAAATCGCAGGGAGTCCTGGTTGTGTACTGATCCATTGAAGGCTGAGTAGCCAACGGCGCCCCAGATCTGGTTGTCAAATCCGTAGCGGAGGTTGCTGGGGCCGGCGTGTGTATCTGCAATCCCCCAGCCCGAAAAAAGCACTTCTTGCACATCTGCTTTGTCGTCGCCATCGGTATCTTTCAGAAACAACATGTCCGGCGCCTGGGCAACGATGACGCCGCCGTTTGCGAGAACGAGGCTGGTAGGAATATTTAGGCCTTCCGCAAAAATGGTGATGTTGTCGGCTCGCCCGTCGCCGTTTGTGTCTTCCAGGATTTTGATGCGGTCCTGTCCTTTGCGGTCGGGGGTGAAAGTGTTGGGGTAATCCAGCGTTTCGACAACCCACAGCCGGCCGCGTTCATCCCATGTCATGTCAATCGGATTTACGAGGTCGGGTTCAGCAGCAAAGAGGTGCATGCTGAAGCCGGGCTCGACGAAGGTTTGGTGCATCGATGCTTCGGGCGAAAGCGGGTGCTGGATATCGGTGAATGGTTCTTCCGTGACGCCCCAACCCAGGCCGGCCGGGTAGTTTGGCATTTCGCCATCTTGTGCGTAGGTGAGCGCATCAGGCGACCAGTCTGCTTCGAGTGCCCAATCGCCAGCAGCCCAGCGCAGGCCGCGTTCAACAAGTTTGTGGAAGCCGGTTTGCGACCAGGTACGCTCGTCGTGCCCCCATGCCGTATAAAATACGCGACCTTCACCGTGCTCTCGAACCCAGGTCCAGGGTTCTCGTCGCCCATCTTCTTCATGTACTGCCAGCACCACTTTGTCTGGATTGTGCCGCATGTGGATATAGGTCTCATCCCAACTCGTGAACGGATCAACGCCGGCAATGGCTGGGTGGTTTGGGCGGATGTGGTTTACCGTGAACGTACCCACGCCATGACTTTTAAATGTACCGCCGACAAGGTTTGTATAGGCATCTGAGTTACCAAACATCGCGATACCCGCGTGCAACGTGACCAGGCCTTTGCCATTTGCCACAAAATCCAGCAGTGCCGCTTCCTGTGATTTGGAGATCACCGGACTGTTGCCAAAGAACATCAGCGCATGGTAGTGCGCCAGGTTTTCCCGATTAAGTTCAGTCACGTCATCTGTATATACGAGGTGAATGCCTCGCTCAGCCATGTACGGGTAGATCTGCAACATCCGCTTGGCCGGCTGGTGGTGGCCTTTGTCACCAAGGAAGAGGACCTGTAGCCGCTCTTGCGATTGTGCAGCGGTTTCTGATCCGAAAAACGAAGTAAAAACCAGGACGAGAAGCAGGGTAGATGCAAATACGGGGAGCGATTTTGTATACATGACCGTAGTCAATTGGTGGCTGGGGAAATCGATAATGCCTTCAAATTATCTCTAGAAGTTCGTTCTTTGAAGATTTAGTAGCAAGGATGAGGTTTTTATTAATTACTGATTCAGGCGAGTCGGACCTAAGCGAATGTTATCTGTACCTCCTATACTGAAAGGCGATTACTAACAAGCTGAGCATGTCATGACCATTAAATCTTTACTCGACGAATCTGTACGACAGTCATGCATCGACCGTATTAATCAGCTGACGCCTGAAAGTAAGCCGGCCTGGGGAAAGATGACCGTTGCCCAAATGATGGCCCACTGCGCCGAGGTCCAGGAAGTGATGAATGGGAAGCCCCTGGTTGGCACCCCGTTTTTTGTCAAACTCCTCAAAGGCCCCATTCGAAAAGCCGTGTTTAACGATGTGCCTTATCCTCGAAGTGCGCGGACGCATCCGCAATATCTGATAGAGGATGAGCGCGTATTTGAAGACGAGAAGGCGAAGTTGCTGGCAGCTATAAACCAGCTTGGCGCGCTTACCGAGGCGGAGCGTCGTGCACACAAACACGCGTTGTTTGGTACCATGACCGATGCTGAGTTGGGCTGGGGATGCTACAAACACCTGAATTTTCACCTGGAGCAATTTGGCGTTTAGTCGCTCTCTACGCCTGACTTGCCACGAACTGCTGGTACCTTCTGATGCATACGGATGCCCGGACACTCGAAGACAATACGCTTGTTGAAGCTGATTTATGTATCGTCGGCGCTGGTGCTGCCGGCATTTGTATGGCGATGGAATGGAAGGATACACCGCATTCCGTTGTACTGCTCGAAGGTGGCGGATTTGATCCGTCTTTCGAAATGCAGCAGTTTTATCGCGGCGAGAGTTTAGGTGCGCCGTACCAGGTACCGCTTGAGTTTGCGCGGCTACATTATTTTGGGGGGACCACCGGACACTGGGCCGGCTGGTGCTCACCGCTCGACCCCATCGACTTTGAAAAACGCGACTGGATTCCGTACAGTGGCTGGCCGTTCAAGAAAGAAGCGCTCGATCCCTTCTACGCGCGCAGCCATCCGTACGTCGAGCTAGGGCCTTATGAATACGACGCTGTCCACTATGAAGCAACGCTTGAGGGATTTGAGCGTCTGCCGCTGGATGGTGAAGTGTTCTGGACCAAAATGTGGCAGTTTAGTCCACCTACGCGTTTCGGCGTGAAATACCGTGAGCCGATCGAAAAGGCGGATAACATTCAGTTGCTGACCCATGCGCGGGCAACCGAGGTGAAAGCCAACGATACGGTTTCATCGGTTGAAGAAATTGAGGTGCAAACGCTCAATGGCAAAACGCACCGGGTGAAGGCAAAACATTACGTGCTTGCGTGCGGCGCCATTCAAAACGCACGGTTGCTGCTGGCCTCCAATAAGCAGAATAAAGCCGGCGTTGGTAATGACAACGACCTCGTGGGCCGCTTTTTTATGGAGCATTTTGAAATGGGCGGCGCACAACTTCTCCTCCGCGAGCAGAGCCCGATGAAAATGTATCTGGGTCGTATGGGTGGTGGGCTATTACCCGGTGGTGAATTGGCGCTGACGGACCTGGTACAGGAGAAACATCAAATTCTCAATGGGACGGCTTCGTTGCGTCCGGGCATGTTTGACAAAAAGCTGACGAGCTTTTTTGAGCGGTTCACTGAACGTAAACGGGTATGGGAAATGGAAGATGGCGGCCGGCGGCCGCTGGTTTTTCCTGATGCACCACCCGAGGGATACAAAGCATTCAAATTGGAGTCGCGTGCTGAACAGGCGCCGAATCCGCATTCTCGTGTGGAGTTGAGCGAGGACGTAGACGCCATGGGGATGCCACTGGCAAATCTGCACTGGCAATTGTGCGAGCTCGACAAGCGGTCGATGCGCATCTTTTATGAATTGCTCGGGCAAGAAATGGGGCGGCTGGATATCGGCCGGATTCAACTGCTGGATTGGCTGTTTGATGATGACCACAACTGGCCTTCGTTTCTTGGTGGTGGATTTCATCACATGGGTACAACGCGTATGCACGATGATCCAAAGCAAGGGGTGTTGGATGCAAACAGCACCGTGCATGGCATCCACAACCTGCATGTCGCCGGCTCGTCCACATTTACCACAGCTGGTGCAGCAAACCCTACACTGACGCTGCTGGCGCTCGCAATTCGCCTCGCTGATCACTTGAAGAGCAAGGTGTGAAATACGTACTTTGATAGATACGTCTTTGCACCCCAATCTCAGTGGTCGCCTTTATGCTCCGTGTTAGCTACAGCAGCAGAATCTTGCTGTTTACCACCATCTGCGTTTGCCTACTCATTGGTTTTTCCTGCTCGCCTGCTTCGCAGCAACTCACACCTGCACCGGTTGCTCAACCTGAGCCGATCGATCCAATTTTATTGATGGGCGAGCAATCGGTCCACCATGATGCCATGGGGCAATTGCTCGTTGCCGTGGAAGACACCATATCGCCGGCAATCCCCATTCGGCCGATGTCTGTTGAAGATGCGCAAACACATTTCTTATTGCCACCAGGCTACCAGATAGAGCCGGTGTTGACCGAGCCGGTCATCAAGGAGCCGGCGGCCATTGCGTTTGACGGTAACGGGCGCATGTTTGTGCTGGAACTACGGACCTACATGCAAGATATCGACGCTACCGATGAACTGGAGCCACTGAGCCGCATCTCAATGCACGAAGACCTGGATGATGACGGCGTCTATGAAACACATCACGTTTTTGTTGATAGCCTGATCTTTCCACGGTTTGTGATGCCGTTTGGGAAAAATAGCATCCTTTCGATGGAGTCGAATGAAGACGAAGTGTACCTGTTTACCGATGTAGATGGCGATGGCCAGGCTGATAAAAAAGAATTGTTTACCACAAATTATGGCAAGTCGGGCAACGTCGAGCATCAGCAATCTTTCCTGTACTGGGGGATGGATAACTGGCTGTACAGCACGTACAACAATTTCAGGATTCGATGGACACCGAACGGTATCCAGAAAGAGCCAACCGGGTCGAATCGCGCGCAGTGGGGGGTGACGCAGGACAATGAAGGAAAGATGTGGTTTCAGGGCGGTGCCAGCGGCTTGCCTTCGTATTTCCAGTTTCCGATTGTCTACGGCAATTTTGATATCGATGCGCCTTATGCTGATGGGTTCAAGGTGCCTTATGGCATCGCCGGCGTAGGGGATTACCAGCCGGGCCCCGTTGCTTCTCGCGAAGACGGTACGCTAAATCAAGTAACCGGATCAGCCGGCAATGACATTGTACGCGGGCATCGCATGCCGGCTGACCTCGCGGGACACTACCTGTATGGCGAACCTGTTGGCCGTATTGTGCGGCGGATTGAACCCGTAAATACCGAAGGCCTTACCCAACTCCATAACTACTACCAGGCTGATTCTTCCGAATTTGTGCGTTCAACAGATCCGCTATTTCGTCCGGTAGATATCGCAACGGCACCCGATGGTTCAGTTTATATCGTTGACATGTACCGTGGCATCATCCAGCAGGGTAACTGGGTGCAGGATGGGACGTTCTTGCGGGCAAAGGTCAAACAATATGAGTTGGACAAAGCATTTGGGCACGGCCGTATCTGGCGGATTACTCATAAAGGCACGCCGCGCGATGCAACGCGTCCACAAATGCACAGCGAAACACCGGCGCAGTGGGTGCATCACCTCGCACATCCCAACGGGACCTGGCGAGATGCTGCCCAGCGCCTGCTTGTGTTGGAACAGGATAAGTCGGTGGTGCCGGCACTTGAGGCCATGGTGCGCAACAGCGAAAATCCCTATGCACAGTATCACGCGTTGTGGACCCTCGAAGGACTCAGCGCCCTCGATGCAGATCTTGTCCATACGCTATTGCTCAATGCACCGCCCACTATGCAGATCCAGGCTTTGCGTGTAAGTGAGTCGCTCTACAAAAAAGGTGATCGCAGTTTTGATGCGATGTACGAGCGCCTTGCTTCCGATGAAAATGCCGATGTCGCCATTCAGGCCATGTTGACCATGAAGGTGCTGGATCCATCAAACAAAACAGAAGCTATTGAACAGGCGATGGCAGCAAACCCGGCTGCCGGCGTGCAATTTGTTGGCGACAAAATCCTCAATCCACTAAATTATGGCAGAAGAGGTGGTCCACAACTTTCTGCCGTAGAACAGCAGCGACTGCAAGATGGTGCTGACATTTTTAATGACCTCTGTGTGCAATGCCACGGCAACAACGGTACGGGTATGGATGTGGGCAATGGCCAGTTTATGGCACCACCGCTGGCCAATTCTGTCCACGTGTACGGGCACGAGGACTATGTCATTAAAACCCTGCTGCACGGCATCAGTGGTCCAATTGACGGTATATCATATCCGGGCGGTATTATGCTTGGGATGCCTGAGCAAACGGATGAATGGATCGCGTCTGTTGCTTCCTTTATCCGGACAAACCTGTCCAATGAAGCAGAAATGGTGACACCGGAGTCCGTTGCACGTGTACGCGCCGCGACGGCGGATAAAACGACACCCTATACGTATGAAACCCTCAAAGCTTCGGTGCCGGCTCCACTGCGCTTTGATCGCAAGGCATGGAAAGTGAGCGCAAGTCATACGGCGGACAGCCGCGTAGGTGGGTCGGCTTCTCCAATTGGTGCGTTGTCGTTTGAAGGATGGTCAACGGGTGAGGCGCAGGCACCCGGGATGTGGTTTCAGATTGAAATGCCAGAGCCTATTTCTCTTGCGCAAATCCAGTTCGTATCCCCTTCCGTATGGCGTGGTGGAGGTGCTGATGCGCCACCACCGCTCCAAACCTATCCGCGTGAGTATAGCGTGCAGACCTCACTCGACGGCGAAACCTGGAGCTCTCCTGTAGCGCAAGGTGAAGGGCAACAGGCGGATGTAACGATTGCTTTTGCGCCGGCTACGGCACGGTTTGTCCGCATTACGCAACACGCTGCCGCCGAGGAGGCACCCTGGTCCATGCGCGAATTGAAACTCTATAGTGTGCAGGATGAAATTCGACAAAACGAGTGAAATGTGTCGATTTTAGGCAAATTAAAACGCTTTTGTTAACGCTAGAGTAATGGTTTCTTTACGGCAGGCGCGATCGAACGGGTTTTTGAGCGGCTACTTTTAGTCATTCGGAGACCTGAAGCTGCGCAGCGTGGCACGTTTTAGACGACGCGCCAGCCAATTGCCAGCCTGATTAGCCTGCCCAACGTTTTTGCGTTTAAACCCCTCGTGTTAAGCGCCTGCATCAATGCCGACTGCGTAAACACATCCCGCGTTGGGTGTCGCACATTGGTGCTGCGGTATACGCACGCCTGACAATGGAAAGTCTGTGTAGATCGGGTCTTCCCGCCGAATTACCTACCACAGTCTTTTTGCAC
This sequence comes from Rhodothermales bacterium, assembly GCA_965263205.1. Classification (GTDB taxonomy): domain Bacteria; phylum Bacteroidota; class Rhodothermia; order Rhodothermales; family JAHQVL01; genus JBCCIM01. Next base: position 19,662 of record CBDHHF010000025.1, on the reverse strand, counting down.
ACCAATGTCATATTCAAATACGCAGGGCCAGTCCCTGTTGCACGTTAAACGTGTCGGTGCATTCCTTACGTTTGCACTTTTTGCATTTGTCTTTATCCCAACCACTCAGGCGCAGTCTGACCGCGGCGTAATAGCCGGTGTTGTCACGGACGCAGAAGAAGGCAACCCGCTTCCCGGGGCTACTGCTTACGTAGAAGCTGTTGGACGTGGAGCGGCGGCTGATCGCAACGGACGGTTCCGCATTGAAGGCGTACCTGCAGGTACGTATGAAATTGTCGTACAATACATCGGTCGTAACGCCGTCCGCGAATCTGTAACCGTAGCGGCTGACGAAACCACCAACCTCGCGACGTCACTGTCGTTGATTGCCGTCGGACTTGATGCAGTGGTTGTTTCAGCATCACCTATCGTGGGTTCACAGGCTGCAGCAATTTCTTATCAGAAAGCCGCTCCTGTTGTGGTCAATGTTGTAGCATCTGATATGGTTGGGAAATTCCCCGATCAAAATGCTGCTGCTGCACTTTCTCGCGTACCTGGCATTGCGGTCCAGCGAGACCAGGGGCAAGCACGGTACATCAACCTTCGCGGCGCCCCGCGTCGGTGGACAACACTCGCCTTTGATGGTGTAAATGTAATCGGATCTGAAGGCCGCATTGTTCGCTTTGATGAGATTCCGGCGCCGATCATTCAGACCATTGAAGTAACCAAAGCCATTTCTCCGGATCTGCCTGCTGAATCAGTTGCCGGCCGGATCAATGTTATCACGGCGTCAGCTTTTGATCGCCCGGGTTTCCGCGTTGCAGCGGAAGCTGCTCCCGGTTACTTTGAACTGGGTAACGATTTACAATACAACACTTTTGCACAGGTATCCAACACGTGGGGCAGCAAGTTTGGTGTCACGGCTACGGCTTCTCGTTATAGAAGAAATCAGGTTACTGATAACATCGAAAGCGACTATGAGCTTGGTCCGGGCGATGGGCTCTTTCCTACAACTGCCGATTTCCGGGTGTATTACCTGGAGCGTACCAACAATGCATTCAGTGGTCGTTTGGATTTTCGTCCGAGTGGTGATCATGAGTTGTTTGCAACGTCGACGTTTGTTGAATTCAACGACAATGAGCAGCGAAATCAGTATGTCTTTACCCTGGACGACGGTGCTGGCTTCATGGAGGGCAACAACACGCCCGACCAGGGACAATTGCAAGCTGTTCCTATGCGCCAATTACTCGGACCAGGTTACTACCGTAACAGCACGTGGAATAACATTGTAGGTGGTACCAGCCGTTTTGGTGGCTGGACAGCCGACTACCGCGCAAGCTACACCAAAACAAACGCAGAACTGGACCTGCCTCTGTTCTTCCTGATTGATGCCTTCCCGTTCGTGAATGTTGCGTACGATTTTTCCGATATCGATCAGCCTGACGTTCAATTGACAGACGACATGGGCAATGCGCTGACCTCGATCGACCAGGTAGGACCCGAGGTTGAATTGGGCCTGATTGTAGATGGCGATGAAGATGCAGATGCCTACAGCGGTCAGTTAGATCTACGTCGTTCCCTTGATCTGTTTGGTACGCCATCCACGATTAAGTTTGGCGGTAAGTTTGATATCCGCGACAAAGCCGGCTACCAGTTTGCCGTTGCTACGGTACCTGTTGGGCCCCTGCTCGAAGCTATCGAGGCTTCGCCAATCGACTACTCGCAGTTCTTGCTTGATGAACAACTGGAAGGAGAGTTTCCGTTTGGCAGCCGTTATGATGTGCAGCGATTCGATATCTATGGTCTCGAAGACGAGTTAGCAGCCCGGCTGGTTGAACTGGAAGCCGCCGGCCTCTATGATCCTGCCAGTATCATCCCGGACGATTCCCGTTTTGACGTAGAGGAGGCGATTTTTGCCGGCTACGTAATGAACACCTGGGAAACCGGATTTGGTAGTGTGCTCGCAGGGGCTCGCCTGGAAAGCGCCCAGTATGAGTCGTCTGGTTTCCAGGTTGTAGATGATGTGTCAACGCCTGTTTCGGTATCTACGGATGAGCTGTTCCTCTTCCCGAGCCTGCATGTAAACATCGATCTGAGTGAGTCTTCAAAACTGCGATTTGCGGGTACCAGCACAGTAAGTCGTGCTGATTTTAACTCTCGCCGGCCAGGTGCCAGCATTGACGATACCAATGGCCTGATCATTGGTGGCAATCCACAGATTAAGTCAGAACGTTCGTGGGGGCTAGATGCTCGGTATGAGTACTATCTGCCACGTACTGGTTTGATATCTGTTGCCGCATTCGGGAAATGGATCGACGACCCGCTATTCACCACCACCACCATCATCGAAGACGATGCGTTTGACAACGGCGCCATCGATCGGACAGGGTACATCTTTGCTGCTCCTGCTAACGGTACCGATGGCGAGGTGTTTGGTGTTGAGCTGGACTATTTCCAGCAATGGGACTTTCTCCCGGGCGCGCTGGGTGGACTGGGACTGCAGGCGAATGCCACGCTCCTGACCAGCGACTTCACCACTCCCACGGGTGCATCCGGCGTGTTTCGTTCTACAGCATTCCCTGGTACTTCGGATGCCGTTTATAACCTGTCGCTTTTCTTCGAGCGCTATGGACTTTCAGCGCGGTTGAGCTACCAGTGGCGCGACGCGTGGCTGGACGAAGTGGACAGCGACGACGAGCGTTTTGACGGCTACTGGGACAGCGAGTCTCGCCTTGATCTGTCTGTTCGGTATGCAGTTTCCAGCCAGTTGACCATTTTTGCTGATGCCAACAACCTGACGGATGAGCTTGGCAAGCGTTACCTGGGTAGAGTAAGCCGGCCGGCAGAAATTGAAGGTTTTGGTCGTCGCTACCTCTTTGGTGTCCGCGTCAACTTCTAATCGATTGTACACATCTTTTGCACCACCGCCCTGCCTGGGGCGGTGGTGTTTGTGTGTTCTTCCAGTTTGTCTTATAGCCGAAAATCTTGAGGGCTTACCATGTTATCTATTTACCTACAATTACGTGTAGTTTGTGTGTTCGCATTGGGCATTCTGACTACAGTGTTTGCGGGCCCTGTTATTCAGCCAGATGATGTCCAGGTTGAACGGGTTGCCGAAAACCAGTTGATGCTTTCCTGGAATGCCGAAAAAGGAGCTGTGAACATATACATGGCTGCCACACCAGAAGCGGATGCTTCAATGCAGTTGCTCGCTGAATCGGACGAAAACGGCACGCTGAAGGTTAATATTCCTGAAGAGATCACCAGACCTTATTTCTACATCCAACCGGTAGGTAGTGAATCGGGGTATTGGGTCGCAGAACGGTTACTACCGCTCGAAGGTGGTCGCAATTTTCGTGATTTGGGCGGGTACCCGACTGAAAGTGGTAAAACCACGCGCTGGGGCGTAATGTATCGCTCAGGTGTATTAGCCGGCCTCACCGATCCTGACTATACCTACCTGGCTGATCTGGATATTGCCGTTGTCTGTGACCTTCGTGATTCCAACGAGCGTGCCTACGAAGCTACCGTTTGGCGGGGAGGCAAGGCGCCGCAGATCATCGCCTGGGGGTATGCTGATAGCGGCGAAGACGGCAGCCTCTCTGAATTTTTGGAGAAAGGGGTGACGCCAGAAGCCATGCGCCAGGTTATGATTGGTCTCTACCACGAGATCGCGTATGATCACGCTGATAAGTACGCCACCATGTTTCGCCGGCTTGCTGCGGGCGAAACGCCGCTTCTTTTCCATTGCTCAGCAGGAAAAGACCGAGCAGGTACAGGTGCTGCCTTGTTGTTGTCAGCGCTAGGCGTACCGCGTTCTGTGATTGTAGCTGACTACGCCATGTCGGAAAAGGTTGTAGACTACGAGGCTGCGTATGCGATGACTGACGAAGACGAGGATCGTCCCTATGCAGCACTTGCAAAACTGCCCGCGGAAGTACGCCGGCCCTTGTTGCGTTCAGATCCCGCTTACATCGAAGCGATGTTTGCTTCTATTGAAGAAAATCACGGATCCGTTGAAGGCTTCTTCAGCGAGGTGATGGGGATCGAAGCAGAAACGCTAGAGCGTATGCGTGCGCGGCTGCTGTACTAAACGCTGGGATACATATGAAAAACTTCAAACTGAGCCTTATTGCACTGGCTGTAACAGCTTTACTGATCGGGTGTGAGTCAGGTATACCGCCGCTTAGCAACGCGGCCGAAGCTTCGTTTTGCCAGGATTCGCTCGGGATTGAATTACCCGACTGTTCTGGTACAGCGATAAACCAGATGCTTGAAGGGGCACCTAACTTTAGGCCTGTTGTGCTAAGCACCAAAAGCCCTGTACGGTTAAAAGAAGGGCTACTGTATCGGAGCGGCGCACTGCACGAAATATCGACCAAAGACGTTGCCGTACTCGAAGGGCTTGGCGTTAAAACCATTGTGGATTTCCGATACGCAGCTGAAATTGAAGAAGACCCGGATCGTGAAATCTCCTCGGTAGAACAAGCACTCAATTTTCCCATCGACCGATCAAAGCAGAGTCTGGACGTACAGATCGATGAGGATACCTATGCGCAAATTCGTCGGTGGTTTATTGAAGGGGATTACGTCAAAGTTGATAGTACACTGAAGGTACTCGATATCGATGTGCAGGACGCACGCGAAGAACGGTACATTGAGTTTGCTTTAGATTATAAACACGTGTACGGCGATTTTATGCGTACCCTTGCTGATTCAAGCAGTTTGCCCCTTGTATTCCACTGTCAAGGCGGTAAAGATCGGGGAGGATTTGCCTCAGCGCTGCTGTTAAAAACGCTTGGGGCATCCGATGCAGAAGTCATGGATGATTTTCTGACAACCAATTTGCATACGTACGAAGAATTGCAATATGCGTACGGGCAAGGGGTTGCGTCATTGCATCCGTCGATTGGGGCGCATGCCTCGCATCTGGAAGCAGCATTGGCGGCGATAGATACTACGTACGGTTCATTTGAAACGTATCTGACAGACGGACTTGAACTGACCGATGCCGAAATACAGCAGATCCGGACTAATTTGACTGAATAAGACCAATAGGTTTTGTTTTACTGCCAGGTTTTGTTTTAGGGCCAGGTTTTGTGGCATTGCGCCGGCATTCTTCGGGATGCCGGCGCTTTCATTTAAGTGGAACATCCAATTCCCGAAACTGAGCCATTACGGGACGATTAAGTAAGTAGCGCGGATTCGCCGGCAGCAGACCAGGCCGGCATCTTGAACAGCGCTATGCCCCTCTTTACATCTTTTGCCCCTCTTCCGAGAACGTTGTGGAAAACAGGAGTATAAGTAGCTGAGCACGTTCCGGCTCAACTTACTTATCTCCATAGGCACTTTCCGATTTCTATGCCTTCTAATCCCGTCTATAAGACTCATATAGCACGGTTGATGGTTGAGCGTGGCCTTATTACGCCGCGTCCTGCGTCCGCAGAATTACCCGATGCACCATCAGCCGCGAAAACGATCGCGCCGCCGCCTCCGGTTCTGGCAAACGCCAACCTGACGCCGCGTACTACGCCACTAAGCCGCCGTGAAGCCGCGCATTTGCTGCGTCGTGCAAATTATGGCGCCGCGCCGACGCGTATGCAGACTTTCACAGGTATGCCGGCCAACGAGGCTGTCGCCCAACTTTTTACCGAAGCGCAAACGGCGGCCAAACCGCCCGAGCCCGATTGGGCAAGCTTGCCGCCGGTAGACTGGCGTGCCCCGCTGGAAGAACAACTCGAATTCATCGACAAAAACTTCCGATGGTTTGAGGATATGCAGGTGACCATACTGCACGAAATGCAGCAAAATGGTCTACGTGAGAAAATGACCATGTTCTGGGCAAATTTGCTCGTAACCGATTACGACACGCATGGTGTAAGCGCTGTTGCGTATCGGTATGTTGAGCTGTTGCGAGATGAGGGACTGGGCAACTTCAAAGACCTCATTAACGCGATTGGTCGGGATATGGCCATGCTGTATTACCTCGATGGTTTTCTCAGCGAGGTGGGTGAGCCCAATGAAAATTATGCCCGTGAATTGCTGGAGCTGTTCACAATGGGGATTAATGACAAAGACGGCAACCAAAACTATACCCAGTCAGATATCGAGGAAATTTCGCGTGCACTGACCGGTTGGAAAGTTGATCTGGATACGCTGTCGGTTAACTTCGCAGCGGGCTTGTTTGATGCCGGCTCCAAAACCATATTTGGTCGCACAGGCAACTGGGGATACGACCAGGTAATCGATATCATTTTTGAAGAACGCGCCGACCAGATTGCCCATTACATCTGCAGCCGGATGTATCGGGAATTTGTGTACCACACGCCAAATGAAGATGTGGTCGATCAGATGGTCGCGCTATTCAAATCGAACGGATTTGACATCGCGCCCGTCATGCAGGCGTTGCTTGCCAGTGAGCACTTTTTCTCTGAAGATGTGATTGGTGGCCGGTTTAAATCACCATCTGAGCTGTACGTAGGGATGGTCGTCGAAGCCGGCGTGACCGCATCGAGCGATCGCGCATTCCTGGATATGGTATACGGCGTGAAAAACAGCGGCCAGGCACTCCTCAATCCGCCTAACGTAGCCGGCTGGCCCGGGTATAGAACGTGGTTGACTACGTCGAGTGTTGCAGACCGTTTCCAGTACCTCGGATTCTACGTGTCCAATTTTTATATACCGGATGACGCGCTGCTGGCGATGGCCAACAGCATCCATGACCCGGCAGATCCGCACGCAGCGTTCCGGCTTCCGCTGGCGCTTGCGGCGCACTTCTCTCCGGTAGAAGTTGAGCAATTGTTCATCGATCCGGTTTCCGGCGATCTTTCGGGGGGCGTCCAGCCTGTACCCGACGAGTTTGCCAACGGCCCGGCCTATGTGCTCGATCTGACCAAACGCCTGCTTGAAGGCACCCCGTGGTATGAATGGGACCTGAACCAGCCCGGTGCAATAGACCGCGTGCGCAGGTTTCTCATCTATCTCTACCAGCTTCCAGAGATCCACCTGAACTAGGCTTTGTCTGAAAAATCCCAAATTGGCAGAGACAAAGCCGTATCCTGAGCGAATGTGAAGGATCTAACAAAGCAGAACTGAATTTTCAGACACACCCTAGTACCACGAAAACCGTCATCCAGTCATCTCTTTTTGTGCAGTACCATGCATACAGACAAAAATAAAACGACAAATTTTCGGGAAGGTAGCCGGCTAGAGCACGGCGAAGCCCATGCAAAGCAGCACGCGCAGTGGTCGCGCCGGCAGTTTATGCAAGCCCTTGGCGTAGCTTCTGTTGGCGGCAGTTTCATGTTTCAACAGACGGCAATGACCGCGTTTGGCCAGTCTTCCATGCTCAATTCATTGCAGGGCGTCGACACCGATCGCGTACTGGTATTGCTGCAAATGGATGGTGGGAATGATGGATTAAATACCATCGTGCCGGTCAACAATGACACGTATTACAACGAGCGCCCAAATCTGGCGATCGCAAAAGCAGATACCATTTCGTTGAATGCTGAGCGTGGTTTGAACAACGCGTTGGCGGATCTCTATCCGTTTTATGCAGACGGTCGTACAGCCATCGTTGAAGGCGTAGGGTATCCGAGTCCCAATCTGTCGCATTTCCGGTCGACTGATATCTGGATGTCTGCTTCAGATGGTGATACGTTTATCACGGATGGCTGGACAGGCAGGACGATGGAAACGTTGTATCCGACATTCGGCGAACCGCCTTCTCCATTCCCGCTTGGGGTACAGCTAGGTGGCTCTTCTTTCCTGTTTAACGGCGTTGGTAAAAATACCGGGATGTCAATTGCCAGTCCTGAAGCATTTGACCGGTTGGCCGGCAAAGGGATTGCGTTCGACTTCGACGGCATTCCCGAGACCACGTTTGGCAACGAAATGCGCTACGCACGCCAGGTGATCAACGACTCGTACCGTTACGCAACGGCGATTCAGGACGCAGCCGGTAATGCAACCAACCAGGTAAACTACCCGGATACAGCACTAGCATCAGATCTGTCTATCGTTGCTCGCCTGATCAAAGGTGAGCTGGGCGCACGCGTTTATGTGGTTTCGATTGGTGGGTTTGATACACACGCTGAACAAGAGCCGCTGCATACCCAGTTGCTGCAGGAAATTGGCGGGGCAGTAAAGTCTTTTGTGGAAGATCTGGAAGCAGCTGAACTCATGGACCGCGTCCTGATTATGTCGTTTTCCGAGTTTGGCCGTTCTGTATTCGAAAATGGTTCGTTTGGTACTGATCACAGTACCGCTGCACCGCTTTTTGTGATTGCCAATGAATTGCAAGGTGGCATGTATGGCGCGATGCCTGATTTGGTTGCCACGGATCAGTTTGGCGATCCGCTGTTCAACGTGGACTTCCGCGCAGTATATCAGACGATTCTGCAAGGTTGGTTTGGCCTTGAATACGGCGAAGCACACGCGGTACTTGGAGATTCGTTTAACACGCTCAACTTCCTCGGTGCATTGCCCATCGCTGTGGATGATACGCCGGCAGCCGGCACGTTCCGTTTGATGCAGAACTATCCGAACCCTGCGATGAACGTCACAACGGTGGGTTACGAGTTGGCTGCAACCACGCCAGTTCGGCTAGACGTGTTCGATGTTCAGGGGCGTCAATTGATGTCGGTTGTTGATACCACGCAGCCGGCGGGGCGCTATGAGGTGCCTGTTGTGACGCAGGGTTTGCCAGCTGGCCGGTATTTCTACCGCCTCACTACCGAAAGTGGCGTGCAAACAAAAGCCCTGAGCGTAGTACGCTAGCACAAAGCCGGCATCTTACACCCAGGGCCATGGCGGTAGCCATGCAATGTGGTCTTATCGGTCGCTGACGGTTTGGATCATGTTGTTCTCGATGAAGAGATCCATCTCGACGTAGTCGCCCGAGGCTTTTGCCCGCATATCATCAAGGACTTCTACAAACTCCTGTTGAATTTCAGGTTGTACTTTGGCTACGGCAATCATGCCATTCATCAGGCTTGCCATGTCTTTGGCGTCTACGCCTTCGTTCGGATAGAAAAACATCTGGCTATCAAATCCAGTGCTTTCGATGTTGACTGCACCAACCACGTAGTCCAGCGTATTCCATATTTGCTGCGCGCTTTGCTCAATTTCGTTACCGCCACTGCGCATGTTTGTATTGATTTCTGGTTTCTTCGCGACAAACCAACCACTGCCACCTATTGACGCTTGCGTCATCAGTTCGGTCATCTTTTCGTTTGATGCCAGTGCTTGTGTGCCATCGCCCTGAAGACGATCAATCATATCTTCGAGCAAACCTGGGTTCGCCGCTGCAATAATCATTTCTTCGTTAACGAAGCTCAGGCTTGGTTTTGTGCCATCTTCTGCTTCAAAAACATCAATGCCTTTGTAATTCCTTTTGTTGAGATCATCGCCGGCGTTGTTTTCAAGATACGCCTGAAGTTCTGCAGGATCGTTTGACGCGTAAGCTACCATACTAAATGTTGGCTGGCTCTGCGATCTTGGCGATACGGCAACATACATTTCTCGGAGATCGTCGTTCGGGTCAAATCCCGTTGCATTCATGAAGTCTTGCAGTTGTGCAAGATCATCACTTTCTACATTACTAAAGACGATGCCGTTGTCGCCAAATAAGTCCGTGTATTCGTTGTTTTTGAGGTCCTGCGTGTTCATCATAGCAACGTACATCACATCCGCCGGCAATACGTCTGCGGCGTTTTTGGCTTCGGTTGTGATGGTGCCTTTGAGGGCCTGGAATTGATACGGCTCACAGGCTGTGAACAGGAGGCCGGCAGCGACAAACGTCAGGGCCAGCATTTTGGAAGGAAAAGAAGTGCGCGTCATGGGTGTACCTGAAGCAGGTTAGAAATCTTTGCGATTAAACTGGAAAAAGGCCAGCGCATAGACTGCTGCGCCGAACAAAAGGGAGGATACAAGCGGATACCAAGACTCTACGACTTCACCACCCGCTAGTTGCACGACAGACTCTGTGACCTCGGCGAAGTTGGGGAATACGTGATACAGGCTTACATACACCTGTCGCCAGGGCGGATTGATCTGCATGGTCAGCTGATCTTTTGCGGCAAAAATAAGCGAGCAAAAAATGAGGCCGTACGTCACAATAAGCGATAACGCTGTGCTTTGTGTGGTAACGCCGAGCAATAGAACCACGCTATACATCACGGCGAACATCAACACAACCATCAGAATTGCAGTATAGAAACTGCACATTCCAGATGCCCTGACTTAAAAGACATTATCAGCCAGATCATACCCATTAAGATAGAGGGCTAGCAAAAAGCACAACCAGCAGCACACCGAGGATGTGACTGAGTAGCAATTTGGATGCTGGCTAATGGGTTTTGAAAGCAATAAATCGATGCGCCCGCGCTCAAGCATGTTGTTGATGAGTGGTGCCGTAGCAAAAAGCGAGAGCAGGATGCCAATCCAATAGCTTGCGCCGGCTACAACTTGCTCTGCTTTAACCACAAACTTAAACAGGGCATCTTCTCCACCGAAGGGACTATTGGCACCGTCAGGTATGGGGTCTGTATCTTGTCCAAATATGCGAAGTCCTGCGAGTGACCCATCTACAATGTCCAGGTTTAAAGCAAAGCTCAGCAACACCCAGATGAGGGTGCTCATCAAAAATAGGCCTAGCGTAATTTTTTTTGCGGTCAGTTCGCGCAGGGTAAGCAGGAGGATACCTAACATGGGGTGGCTCTAGTTATCTACGGTGACTTCAGCTACAAACCGCTCTTCCAGCGATTGCCGCATGGGGCGTACTTCGTCGATTTCGACGTTGTGTTGCCGGAGGGTGTCGATGATTTGGTTTAGTGCAGTGCGATCAGCTTGTGCAAGTCGGTACGTTGAAAGTTCGCCGGCACGATCGAGTTTACTGATTGTGAAATTAGCTGATAGTTCTGCCAGCAACTGTTCTGAAATCGGTGTGGTAATCAGGTCGAAATGAGTTTCGATCCGGGTGAGGTCATCAACAGCACCTTCCTGTATTTTTTTTCCTTTGTTGAGGATGGCCACGCTTGTACACAATTGCTCCACTTCCGAGAGCAGGTGCGAGTTCAGGAAAGATCGTTTTGCCACGATCACTGAGCATGGCAAGCACATCGCGAATTTCACGCCGGCCAATCGGGTCAACGCCGTCCGTGGGTTCATCGAGGAAAAGCAGGTCCGGGTCATTCATCATGGCCTGTGCAATGCCTACCCGCTGCATCATTCCCTTTGGAAAACTTTTTGATTTTCACGTCCCGCCACTTTTCCATATTCACCAGGCCGAGTAACTCGTTGGTCCGCGATTTTCGGAGGTGTGCCGGCACATCGGCGAGTCGGCCGTACAGGTCGAGCATTTGTGCTGGCGTCAGGAAGTCGGGGAAGCGGTGGTTTTCGGGTAGAAAGCCAATGCGGGCACGCGCAGCGGGGTTGTTGACAGGCGCACCAAAAAGGCTTGCTGTCCCGCTCGTAGGGTGCACGACGCTCAGGAGAATTTTGACCAGCGTTGTTTTGCCGGCGCCGTTGGGCCCGAGCAGGCCAAAAATTTCGCCGGCTTCCACCGTCAGGTCCAGGGCATCGAGTGCTTTCACACCCGCCGAAAGGGTACTACGGTAGACCTTCGTCAGACCGGATACTTGAATACTGGGTTGCGGCATAAGGTTGTTGGCAGCTCACGGGGACGCTAACTCGTACGTAAACTACCTGAGAAGTTGCTAGATGCCTCAGGATAGGGGAAAGTGTGGGGCCTAATCAAGTGCGGACCTTGATTGCTGAATGCGGATTTTTGATTGGGGATTGCTGATCAGCCCCAATCCCGTCATCCTGAGCGATATGAAGGATCTCTGCTAGCCTGGCACCGGCCTTAACTTCTGTCATTCTGAGCCCCGCGAAGAATCTCTGCTAGACAAGCACCGGGCTTGAATATCGAATATCGAGCAAGGAACTCCGAATGTCGAAGTTTACATTACCAGCAACCAGCAACCAGCAACCAGCAACCAGCAACCAGCAACCAGCAACCAGCAACCTACGGGTACAACGGCAGCCGCTCGACGCGGTGGAACGTGATGCCAAACTGAGCCTCTGGTGCTGTCATGGTGGCTTCGAAAACGACGTTTTTGGAGTCGAAATCCACCTCAACCACTTTACCATACGGCATGCCCTGGTTTCTGCCGGCAGCGCCAGGCATAAACACGATGTTGTCCTCCTCTACATGATAATCCACATCCGATACAATCTGTGAGTACGTTTCCTCACCGCGGTCTTTGCCGTACTCCCAGACTTGCTGGATGGTCATGTTCGTCTCATCAATCCGATAGCCTACCGCGCGGCTGTACAGCTGGTCCATCGAATAATTCCGCCGATCTCCGTTGTCGAACAACAGCAGCGTGCCGTCGGGCATGAGCTCGGGGGCGTGCTGGTACCAGGCCCATTCAAAGTCGGGATGGTTTGTGTTCCCGTCGAGCACATCTTGATCTGTGATGGGTTGGCCGCTGGCGTCAAGCGGTTGGAGGAGCTTTGTGTTCATGTCGACCCCATTGCCGGCCGTGCCCCAGTCAAGATGTGGCGATACAATCCAGACCACTTCATTGGTCGCGGTCAATTTTATAGTCCCTGGTGTGCGGCCGGAGATAATAACTGTGTCATCTGACGGGTCATACGCAAGGCCGTTACCATGAAACCAGTCGATATCGGGCGGGACAAACGGCGACACCCAAACGCGCCGGCCATACTCCAGCGATTGATTTAAATCCCATTCGCGGATAATGTCACCTGAGGTTCGATCAATTTCAATGATGTAGTCTTCCACCGTTGGGGCATCCAGCCGGGTGACGGTGACGAGAAAGTTGCCGTTTGGCTTTTCGATCACGTTGTGATGAAACTCGTAGCCAGGGAAGGCCCAGTCGTTCACAATGTTACCGAGTAGGTCGATTTCTATGATACGCTCTGAGCTCTGATCTCCAAAATAAAAGTTACCATTGGCAAGGCGCTCCGGGCCGTTGTCATAGAAGAGGTCGTTGAGGGTGGGGTGGTTGGTGAAGTCGAGATGCCACCGCACATCGCCGCCGGCGTCAAAGATCATGGGTTTCATCGGGCGAAACGTACCGTTGTGGCCAAAGTAGCCGACGAGATTCATGCCCGGTTTCATTGCGCTGGTGTTGGCGGCATTGATTGTAATCTCCGGCATGTCCTCGCTAAGAGGAGGCGTGACGACCATGCGGCGAACCTCACCCAGACTCGTTGAGCCCAATGGATCGTTAAAGCGTATGGTAATTTCGTTGCTGCCTGGATAAAGTCCGGCGATCGGCAATGTGAACTGCTGCCCCGTTTCCGCAAACTGGTGTCTTACATCCGTCAGAACGCCTTTTCGGCCTTCTATGATAATCTCAACCTGAACAGGTGTACTGGTTTGAAGCTGAAGCTCTGCGGTCAGTGGTGCGTACCCTGTTGGGTTTTGTGTAATGCTCAGGGCAACAATAAAATTTGGCTCCAGGATCTCCCGTGGCTCAATTGTATCGCAGCCGACGAGTATCAGGAGACAGCATAGAATCGCCAGTAGACGGGGAAATTGAACGCTGGCTAAAGTCGTCATAGGTTGGGATATGGGACAAGATGGTTTGATGAATACGGATACCTACACAAGTTAATTCACAATGTAACAGTTGCAGGCTATTGAAAAGGCGTCCAATTATAATCCACTGTTGATGATATATTGTTGCAACGCCGGCAATACATCTTCTTTAAACCATGGGTTCTTCGCCTGCCAGATGTTATTTCTGGGTGAAGGGTGAGGAAGCACGAAAAAACGCGGTAAATAGTCGCTAAAATGTCTCACCGTTTCAGTGAGCGTTTTGTGTGCCTGCTTACCCAGGTAGCACCCCTGCGCATAACTTCCGATGAGTAGTGTAAGCTGTACATCGGGCATGCAACGCAATAAGGCATCATGCCATAATGGGGCGCACTCTTTCCGCGGCGGTAAATCGCCCGACTTGCCTTTACCCGGATAGCAAAATCCCATCGGTACCAGCGCCACGATAGCTGGATCATAAAACGTAGCATGGTCCATGTCGAGCCATGCCCTGAGCGTATCGCCACTTTTGTCCTGCCACGGTATCCCACTTTTGTGCACAGCCAAACCAGGCGCCTGCCCGATGATCACCAGTTTACTCGTCGCCGAGGCCTGCACAACCGGCCGCGGGCCCAGCGGTAAATGTTCGCTGCAAACGGTGCATTGGGCTATGTCGTCTAGAAGGTGCTGCATGTGACTAAAAATCAGCGGTGAAATTATTGCACAACAATACCGCGCGTCAACGTCGTTTGCGCCGTCTGGAGTTGGTACCAATACGTTCCTTGTGCAAGTGCATTTAACTCCAGGATTGCTTCGTGCCATCCAGGAGATCGGGTGCCCAGTTCTTGTCGTTGTACCAGCCGGCCTTGTATGTCAAATAGCGACAAGGTAACACTGCTTGCCCTGGGCAGGCCATATCGAACAAATGCCAGATTACGTGCAGGATTGGGATAGTGTGGAGCTAGCCTGACTGTTTCAGGTAGTTCGTTTTCCAACGTGGTACTTGTTGATTCGCACACCATGCCGTTACCGGTGAGTGTGCCGATGCCATCCAGCCATGTTTGTAACGGCGTGCCGGCTGGTTCACATACTTCGGTGTTTCGGAAGTTGAAATTAGTGAGGGAAACCATGCCGGCAAACGACTCGGGGATGTTGCCGGTAAAGTTGTTATTGGAGATGTTGAACGTTTTCAAGTTAGCCAGATTACCAAGTGCTTCGGGTAAAGGACCAACAAGCTGATTGTTAAAAAGCCACAAGACCTCCAGATTTCCCAAATCTCCTAATGATGCGGGTATTTCACCAACCAGATTGTTAAACGAAACGTCGAACAGACGCAGTGCCGGCATGACACCTAATTCTGGCGGAATAGACCCTTCTAGCTGATTGCTGGCAAAATGCATAATCTGCAGGCTGTCAAGTGCCGCCAGTTCGACCGGAATGGTGCCAGTAAATCGGTTTGACGTCAGAAATAGCGTCTCCAGCCGTTCCATCTCTCCCAATTCTGGGGGGATAGGGCCTTCGAGGAGATTACGGAAAAGGTCAAGGAAAGTCAGATTGTCGAGTTGCCCCAATTCAGCCGGTAGTTCGCCTGTGAGTCGGTTGCCGGCCAGCGCCATAAATTCCAGGTCTGCAAGTTGTGCCAGCTCTGGGGGAATCGAACCAGTGAGTTCGTTATTGGGCAACAAGAGAAATTTGAGACTATCCACATTTCCAAGCTCTGGAGGAATAGAGCCCGTAAGTTCATTCGCCGAGAAAGCCAGCGTGTCGACATGTGTGAGTTGCCCAATGGCTGCAGGGATGCTGCCGGTGAGGTTGTTATTGGGCAGGTCGATGCGTGCAACGCGGTTTGCATCAACAGAAATGCCAAACCAATTCCCAACACGGTCCTGTAGCCATCCGGTTTTGATTGTCCAGTCGGGGCCACCCATTCTGTTGTATAACGTGATGAGGGCCATCGAATCCGCTTCGGTTACCTGGGCAGCTACGCGGTTGGCCGGCACAAGCATGTAGAGGGTAGCAATAGCCAGGCAGGCAAAAGAACGGAAAGACAAAGCGAGCCTCGGGTAGGGTGAGTGTGGAGGAACGATACGGAAAAGCACAAAAACAAACGAATGCGGTGGGTTATCGTACGCGCCTGACTTTTTTGAGCGATGGATGTCGTATGTGTTACACAAAACCCGTTATATGAACCTAACGAAAGGTGTTTGCGTATCGAAATTGAACGCCCTCATTGAAATCCCTTTTTGCATTCCTGCGTTTACCGTTTCCAATCAAGCGTTGACAGTCAAGCGTCGACGGTCAAGTGTTGGCAGTCAAGCTGGCCGCTTTGTCTCGACTAAGCTTTTCGTAGACCTATTATGGTTTCTGCTAAAATTCCTTTGCTCAAATACATTACGTTGGGTACCCTGGCGCTATTTGTGGCAGTCTTGGCCGGCTATGTATTCAAGGCGTTGGCTGATATGAAAGAAGACCCACCTTATGCCTGTGAAGGAGATTGTGTATCCGTCAGGTTTCAGGTGAAAATCCCCAAGATGAGTAACGCAACGGTATTTGTGGCGGGTAATTTTAACAACTGGAAACGTGCTGACAAGACACTCCAGCTATCGAGGAATCCAGATGCTACGTTTTGGATTGATGTTGACTTACCTGTAGATACACCCATAAAGTACCGCTATTCTGTAGGGGCTACGATTGGGTATTGGGAAGAACATCAGGAAGATCGCTATATACATCCGGTTGCCGGCATGGTGCGTCAGGATACGGTCAGCAGTTTTGGCAGCCAGCAGTACGACAATGCGCCGTTTTCGTTGTATGAAATGGGCACTGAGCAGTGGGCATTTTTAAAACGGATTACCAAAGACAAAAACTTCCAAAGCAATACCATTGAAGGCGTGGATAGCCTGATGGCCTGGGCAGCGCAGCGCTGGGATGAAGAGAGCCGGCTGTATTATCCTGACTATAATTTTATGATTAGCGGTTCGTATCTGTCGCTAATGCTCAACCACGCAAAAGATTTTCAGACCTCCGAAGCTACCTCGTGTTATGTACAATCCCGGTATGCGTTACCCGCCTACATGAAAGAATTGGAACGCTTAACATCCAGGATGGACGCTGAAGATACCTATGTCTTGAGCAGAGGGATCTCAGCACTTGGGCCTGTGTATTGTTATGGACTTTCAGATACCACGTGGCAGCACGTGAACGATCTTTATACCCGGTTGCCAGAATTGTTAGCGCACTTCCATAAAATGGAAGGATCTCCATGGCGTACAACGATGGTACGGGAAACGGATCGCATCAAAACGTATACACCAGACGTTGAATTCCAACGCAGCGTCAGGTCTGGGAAGCTGGATGCGGCGCGTGTGCAACTGGCGGAGGCCATACAAGACACTGCGCGGGTAAGTTTGAGCCTGGGCTGGCAAAAAGCCCGGATCTTCCAAATGACGCGCACGCTTGTAGATTTCCAAATTGATCAGGGGCAGGCTGATAAGGCTGAGGAAACGTTGCAATTTGTTGCGCGCGAAACGTCGGGTTTTCTGGTGCCGGATGATTCGTTAGCCACCTGGTACCGTCGACTACCTGAAACGTATGACGGGCAAGGCTTTGAGATGCAGCTTGCATCGATGGGGCGGGCAGTACTACGAGGGGAGGGTGAACCCGTGCTTTTTGCCGGCGAATACCGCAACCTGACAGACTCAACAACATTCGATTTGGCCGGCCTCAACGGAAAGACCGTGGTACTCGATTTTTGGGGGATGAGCTGCCCACCTTGTATTGCAGAAATTCCAGATTTTGTTGCTTTCCAAAATCGGATCGCTGACCGAAATGACATGATATTTGTCTCTGTAGCGGAAGATGCACTGGATTTGGGTGGGTTTATTACGCCAGATTCAGAAACAGGGCAGCGGAAAATTGCAAATATGCAGCAATCGTTAGAAGGCATCGCCAAAAACAAGGGCATCAACTACATCTTGCTCTACGACGACCCCGCTAATCCCATCTCCAAAAACTTCAGGGTAGACTATTTCCCCACCAAGTATATCATCGACAACACGGGGCGCATCGTGTCACAAATCCAGTCGGTTAATGATGTGCCGTTGTAAACATTTCGTGGTAGTGGGATTGATCAACGAAGGTTTTTGAGCCTTTTTCGTCAGGATTGTTGTGATTAATAGGGAAGCTCGGGTAAATAAGGCGTAACGGGCATTGATCGATAGCGCTTGTCCGGGCTTAGAAGGCGTGTGTCTAAATCCAACGCGGTGTAGAAATCGTGCGCTATTTGCCTACCATTAGACCGACCCAGTTGTCATGAAATTACCCCACAAACCTTCGCGAAGGTACGAGTTATCCCGTCGTAAATTCCTTGGTACCTCTGCAGCGGCTGCGTTAGGCAGTGTTGCGTTCTCCAATACATCTTTTGCCACTACTTTTTCCACTCCTGCTATGCTGTCAGAATTGTCTCCTACGTTCGACGAACTTCTCCCACCAACACAGTCTACAATTTCTGATTTAGTCAAACTGTATCGCGAACAGGCAGATAAAGCACAGTTTTTACTGGCGCTGGCGCAGTACAAAAAAGAAGTTGCCGTGCCCTACTATGAGGAGGCGTATTATGAGGAGCGAGACTTTAGTAAGCTGGCAGAGTCGATGCTGCTTTTTGACAGCATGCTGACAAGTGGAGCGGACCAGGCAATGGCCGTACGCCGGCTCTATCAGCACTACTGTGTTAACACAGATGGTCCCATCCCATTGAAGGAAAACGAAGACAATTTCGATGTGTTTAAATGGACGCAGGAGTATGCAGACCTGTTCAGCATCAAATTGGAAGAAGTAAAAGAAGGGGATGAAGTTATTGAGACCCTCATGACGATTGATGACCCGGACAAACCCGTTCGTTGTGCAGCGTGGGGGCGTATCAAAGGATGGAGCGGTGCACGGTCGTTACGGGATGTTGGACAGGTGATGAATCATCGCAGGTATGGGCGGGATGATGTTATTCCAAGTATGCTGTTTCCGTTTGCCTCAGGCACTAGCGCATACACCAAGGCCAACGCAATCTGGATGTCGGAATGCAGCCAGTTGGCGTACATGCGGGGAGGATACGTAAAGAAAATGTTGACAGCACCAGATTGGGGCTTCGATGCTGTGCATTGGATTGAAAACAAACGGACAGACACACAGGGCTTTGTTGCCGTCAAAAACAGTCACATCGTGGTCAGCTTTAGGGGCACAAAAGAGCCGCGTGATTTTCTGACAGATCTGAATCTACGCAAACAGCCTTTCCTTGATGACAAAGGTAAAGGAGAGGTGCATGTAGGGTTTAATCGTGCGTTCGAAAGCATTAAAGTTGACCTTCAATCCACATTGGATGAATTGGAAGCAGCACAAGCCGGCCGGCCGATTTTTGTGACCGGACACAGCCTGGGGGCGGCAATTGCGCAACTTACTGCTTGCGCGCTTGCCCACGAAGGGCGTAAGATAGCAGCGGTCTATACATTTGGTTCACCGCGCGTTGGGAATGAGGCGTTTTGCGACTTCTACAAGTCGTTGCTGAAAGACCGGACCTTCTTGCATATCAACAACACCGACATCGTCACCAAAATCCCGACGCGTTGGCTCGGCTTTCGGCATACAACGATGCCGGCGATGCAATTTGACAGTGGGCACATGTTATCCGGACTCGCCGCAATGGCAGAGGAAGAAGATGGCATGGCAGCAAACCAGCAGCTGATGTCTGCGGCTGCAGAACAGATTGAGCAGACGCTGGCCCATCTCGAAATAGATGATCTGACACCCGAAGATGGACTGGACCGGGTAAGCTATTCTTCGAGTGGCTTTGATGAAGGAGCGGTAAGCGATCACGGAATTTCGCAATACCTGTTTAAGTTTGCCTGTTCGATTGTAGATGACAAACTCGACGCTTTGGGTTAAATCTCCACTGCCGCTGAAAACACAAAACCCTCTCTATTGCAGATCGCAGTAAAGACAGATCGCAGTAGAGAGGGTTTTTAATGTGTTGGGCAGGGGGCTTATGGAATCCGGTTCAGTGTGTACCAGGATTCCGTGGTCCACAATGAGCGGCCGGCTTCGCTGCTGAACGTTTCGTC
>CBDHHF010000024.1:0-38853 GCA_965263205.1 Rhodothermales bacterium | reverse complement strand
CTCCTGGAGCACGCTCATCGCTGTGATGATTGGTTGTATTACACTATTCCTGGCCTGCGAGGCGGCGTATGTGGATGAGTCTAAGCCGGCGAAAGAACTGTTCCATGAAGCAAATGAGCTTGCACGTGAGGGACATTATGGCCGTGCTGTGCGCGTAGCTGAGGTTGCTGCGGAGAAGGGCGATTTGTGTTCTATTGAATTGTTGGCAGAGCTTTATTATCCCCGCAAAGGGGGGATAGGAGTTAATCGCGAACTGGCACTGCCTCGTGTGAAATGGTCTGGTGAGAGTGAAGGAATATCGAAGAAATGGGGGGCCAAGTTCCTATCTCAATTAGAGCATGAGGCTGAAAAAGGTAACCAGAATGCAATGTATCGGCTTGCCGCGCTGCTTGGTAGTGACTGGTATCATGATTACAGTAAACCTGAGGTTCGCAATGACTCGCTGGCTAAATATTGGATGAAAAAGGCAGGTGAGCTTGGACACACAGACGCCTTCCTTGCATACGGAATAATGTTTATCCCAAAGATAGCACTGAGGCCCGCAGAGCATACTTCAAAAAAGTAGCATTAGCTGGGCATGATAATGCATACCGGCCTTGGGCTGCTTATTCGTCCAAATACAATGATCCGCGGCCCTATTTCGAAGTAGCACGAATTGCAATCGATAACAAAGCGAAAGGTGTGCACGATTGGATTGGAAAAGACCTGCGTAAAATGGAGGAGCTTATCGAAAAAGGGAATGAAGGGACGCGGGAATGGATGGTGATAGCTGATAGTCTCGAACTGCGTGCGCGCCTGGCACAAATTCCGCCTGATTCTTCAAGCCGCTCTGTCTATCCCCCAATGCCTTTTTGTCCAGGGACGGTTCATTGGCGGTATCCGTTGGGACTGGAGTAAAGGAATGCCGATTGTCGAATGCCGATTGTCGAATGCCGATTGTCGAATGCCGATTGTCGAATGCCGATTGTCGAATGCCGATTGTCGAATGCCGATTGTCGATTGATGAGCTGGGTGCCTTCCCCCGCACGTCATGCCGGACTTGATCCGGTATCCAGAAAGCCTTGGCTAGAACCCTAATAAAATTATGACCGCAGTACTAGATTTCTTTGCGCACCCGGTGATGGACACCATTGGCCTGGCACTCCTTCACTTCTTGTGGCAGGGCGCACTCGTTGGATTGGTTGTGCTAATTGCTTTGTTCATGATTCCCCGTGCCAATGCACCATTGCGGTACAACGTGTGCGTCGGAGCTATGCTGTTGTTATTGTTACTGCCGCTTGGCACAGCGGTGCAAATACACTTCTCGCATCGTCATGTGGCAGAGCCATTCGTCGCGCAACCCAATACGGAGCTGTATCAGAAGATGCCGATTGAGGAAGAAGCGGCAACGGTTACAGACGAGCACCCAGTCAATGCAGTGCCAGTTGAAGCGCCAACTGTCGCGGTAGCACCCCAGGTTGAGCAGTCAGTCCCAGCGAAGATATCAAACGACGTCTTTCGCTGGCGGCACGCCCTGGCCGTACTCTGGCTCTTTGGCCTCGTGTTTTCCTCGCTGCGCATGCTCGACGGGCTGATTACCATTTGGCGGCTGAAGCGCAATGCCCAGCCTATCGAAGACGCAGCACTTGTACAGCTATTTGCAACAGTTCATGCGCAGCTGGAGCTTAAAAAGCCCGTTGCTTTCAGAAGTACAAACCAGGTAATCCAGCCGCTAATTGTAGGCTGGCTGAAGCCGATGGTAATTGTACCCGCCGGCATGTTAACCGGCATGGCGCCGGCGCACATCGAAGCGGTGCTGGCCCACGAATTGATCCACGTACGCCGGCACGATTACCTCGTGCTCTGGCTGCAATCGCTCCTCGAAACCCTGTTTTTCTTCCACCCGGTAGTCTGGTGGATCTCGGGCCGGCTTCGCATTGAACGCGAGTATTGTACGGATGCAGATACCGTAGCAGCAACCGACGATAAGCTTACCTACGTGCGTGCACTCACCATTTTGGAAGAGCAGAAAATAGCCTGGCGGATGTCGCTGTCGATGCAAGATGGGAAGCTGGTAGATCGTATTCGCCGGCTTACAGGCTCATCAGAAAAGCGGAGCCGGTGGCAAGGGTCGTGGAGTACGCTTGCTGCGGTGATGATTGGCTGTGTCATGCTGTTTCTTGCATGTGAGGCGGCGTATGTAGATGAATCAAAGCCGGCGGATGAACTTTTCCAGGAAGCAAATGAATTGGCCCGGAAAGGGCACTACGGCAGAGCAGCCCGTGTTGCTGAAGTGGCTGCTGACAAGGGGGATTTGTGTGCCCTGGAATTGATAACGCAGTTGTATCACCCTGCAAAGATTCCCAGAGTGATTGATACAAGACTTGCGCTGGACCCCGTCAAGTGGTCTGGTGAAAGCGAGGAAATAGCCTGGTCCTGGATGAACAGGCTTTATGTCGGCATAAAACAAGCCGCTGAAGAAGGCAATACGGATGCTATGATGCGGTTATCCTGGATGTTGCTTGAAGACATCGATACAGGTGAAGAAGAACACTGGCCTAAAGACGATTCATTGGCGCACTACTGGATGAAACGGGCTGCAGACTTGGGGCATCCGCATGCGCTGTTCATTTATGGCTTTTCATGGACTCCTAAAGACAGTACCGAAAAACGACTGGAGTATGTTCGGAAGTCTGCACTTGCCGGCCGCGAAGAATCATACTCTTTGTGGGCCGGTCTTGTATCACATTACGACGATCCAAGGCCCTACTTTGAAGTGGCCAGTTTGGCTATAGCTAAACAAACGAAAGGACTGTATCGATGGATTGGGCGAGACCTTGCTGCTTTAGAGGAAAATGTGGAAAAAGGTGATCCGATCGCGATGGAATGGATGGCTGTTGCAGACAGTCTTGGGCTGCGTGAACGGCTGGCGCAAATCCCTAAGGAGTCCAATAAACGCGCGGTGTATCCTGAGATGCCGTTTTGCCCCGGTACGGTGCATTGGCGCTTTCCATTAGGACTGGAGTAGGAGAATAGGGATTTTCGAATGCCGATTGTCGATTTTCGATTGATGCCGGACTTGATCTGGTACCCAGAAAAGAACGTGATAGTACACCGCCATCCTTATTCGTCATGCTCAACTCGATTGGGCATCCACCGGGATGGCAATAGTCCCTGGTAAAAAGCGGCATGCCGGTGGATCCTCAGTCAAACTGGGTGCCTGCCTTGAACTTGATTTAGAATGACGGTTGGATTGGGGCTGCTTGTAGTATTGCCAAACATGTCATACCGGACTTGATCCGGTACCCAGAAAAGAACGTGATAGTACATCGCCATCCTTATTCGTCATGCCCAACTCGATTGGGCATCCACCGGGATGGCAATAGTCCCTGGTAAAAAGCGGCATGCCGGTGGATCCTCAGTCAAGCTGGGCGCCTGCCTTGAACTTGATTCAGAATGACGGTTGGACTGGGGCTGCTTGTAGTATTGCCAAACATGTCATACCGGACTTGATCCGGTACCCAGAAAAGAACCTGATAGTACACCGCCACCCTTATTCGTCATGCCCAACTCGATTGGGCATCCACCGGGATGGCAATAGTCCCTGGTAAAAAGCGGCATGCCGGTGGATCCTCAGTCAAGCTGGGTGCCTGCCTTGAACTTGATTCAGAATGACGGTTGGATTGGGGCTGCTTGTAGTATTGCCAAACATGTCATACCGGACTTGATCCGGTATCCAGTAAAAAAGAAAAAGCCCACGCCGGCGACGCCGACGTGGACCAAAATTCTCTGAATCATTCAATTCAGCTACAGACGCGGTTTTCCGTGCTATGCGTTTAGGTGCATTAGCAAGGGCAACCGTTGGCATCCAGTTTAGCCTGGATATCATCGTACGCGGCTTTGTCGTGATTCTTTCTGTGCATGTTGCGACGCTCAAGGAGTGCCGCACAGTTGACTGTACTCGCAGCTGCAGCTGTGTTCATCAGCGGGGCGGCAGCGATTACAGGCAATACCCAACCGGCCTTCTTCAGGAGTGCACGGCGGTTCATAGCGTTGCTTGCAACGGGCTCAGCTTGGTTTGTGTTGTTTTCCATTGAATTCACCATATAGGTGTGCGAGTTTATTACTGATCGCCCTAAGAATACCTGTTCCTGTAAAATGGTGCTATGGACCTTTGGCGCATGATGCCACGCTATGAAGCTACTCGTAAATTAACCTTTTAATACAGCAGGAGGGGGGAGATTTCTGAATTTTGATTGGAGATTGTTGATTTGCATCACACATTTCATCCTGAACCCTGCGAAAGAGCGCTGTGGGGCTTGCAGCCTCTTGAATATCGAATATCGAGCCAGGGGTGTTCAGAAAAATAGTAGCTAGCAGAGATGCATTTGTTTTCAACAAATCAGCGTGTGGATGTCCACCAAATGCGTGGCGATGTGCGGTGGGTGCTTTTATCGAAGCGTTTTCCTGATCGAAGGTCAGGATGGGATGCGCGACAGGAGATAAAAGCGTGCGTTTTATTTGGTGGTGCCCTTTTCTTTGGTTCGTTTCTTTTGGGGCCCTGTTTTGTTTTCGGGTAAAAGAAATGAACGTACGCAACCTTTAATATAGAAATGTAACGTCAACTATTGCGTCTTAGCGCGATCAAAAGGCCGTATGGCACATCTATTAAACGCGTTTTGTTTTATGGGATATCCCCACGCATTGGATTAATAAATTTTTCTGAACACCCCTGATATCGAGCAAGGAATTTCGAATATCGAAGTGTTCAACACCTTTAACCTTTAACCTTTAACCTTTAACCTTTAACCTTTACCGCACAACTGTCACCGGATACGTAGCAACGCCGGACTTCGTCTGGATGTGTATGAAATAGGTACCGCTCGCCAGGTTGTCGCTTGATAGGTCGATGGTGTGCTTGCCAACTGGCATAGTACGGCTCAGGAGTGACTTTACTTCGACGCCATGCGTGTCGTACACCTTCACTTCGACCTGTCCGCTGCGTTCAACGGCAAATGCGATGGTTGTACTTTCCTGAAATGGATTAGGGTAACTGCTTTCGATATACGCCCGTTGTGGTATTGCCTCGTTTTCATCAGTTGAGGTTTGAGAGCCAAGGCTTACAATCCACTCACCGATTAATGCGAGCCCCAGTGAATCCACGCGGCCTTTAGCTACAGGCGGCATAGCGACCTGGTTTTCCAGGCTTTTCATGCGCTGGTAGATGAGCGATCGGCTTGTATCACCTGGTACTACAACAGCACTGCCTAAGATGCCCAGATTATTGAGCGCAAATCCGTTGATGATCCCCGAATTGGCAAGCGGCACAGCAAGCCGCGCGTCAAATTGCGCAGTGAATGTACCGCCAGGTCGGTGGCAGTAGGCGCAATTGCTATCCAGATAGGAGAGTGCACGGTGCTCCAGGGTTGTATCTGCGCGGTCACGATACGCCGAGGTGAGATAACCAGGGAATTCCTTTTCGTCCAGCTGTGTTGTAAACAGGCCCAAATGATTCCACGTAGCCAACTGGTTGGCGGTACGATCCGTTGCATCGTAATACATGTCGCCATTGAGCTGGCGCGTGTTGGGGCCCAGAATTTGTCCAGAAACGCGTTGGTGACAGGCGAGGCAATCCAGTCGGTCCGGGTATTCCCACGATCGAATTTCTATGCCATCTGGCGTTCGGACAGCAATAGACTCTTTCAGGCCGTCGTCCAGTAATGTAGCATCCGTGCCTTCGTCATTCCATTTGTAGGTCAGCCCATACATCATTCCATCTGCAGCAATGATGTTGAAGCGGGTTTCGAGACGTTTGGTTTTAGCCGGGTCCGTGAAGTCAGTTGGTAATTCAAAGTGTTTGATGGCGACAGTGCCCGCTGGAAAAGTCCAGGCATCCTCTTCGCTAAAAGTCACTTGCTCAGCCGCCGAATCGTGGGTGCCGTCGTTTGGAATAGCTACCCACCTGGTTTTCTCTGCCCCATCGCTCCAGAATGGCTGGCGTAGTGTATAGGGAATGAAGCCGGCGCGTGGTGTTAGCGTTTCCAGGTCAGTGAAGGCACCTGTTTCAGAGAGGAGTTGCGGTAGTCGTGTTGATTCATCCGGGGCCTCGGATGGAAATGCACCATCGAGATACGCACCGATTGGCTCAGCCGCATCCAGACCATAGGGCATTTGCGAAAACGCCACAAGCGTGGTGACAATCAGCAAAACAACAAGCAAGGGGCTGCTAGCAACGGTTTTTGTGCGCATAATCCTGGCTGTACCGGGTAGGATGAATACTTGTGATGATGGACGAAATATCTCCCGCTAAAATCGTCCCAAACTATTGCCGGTTGAGGAAAAAATCTCAGAACACGTCAACATAAGTCTATAAGCGCGCTGGTTCCTACACCCAGGGGAAATGAGTGGCCAGGGACAAAAACCTTCAACCAGTAACTTTAAACTTTCAACCACAAACTGATCAATCTGCAGGATTTATTTGTTTGTATTTAGAGGCTGAACGTGTGGGTGTATTTGAGCAAAAAAGTACGATTGTCGGTAATAGGAAGCATGGGCAAAACGCGGTGCCTCTCCGTGTTGAGGCTTTCATTATACACAATCCACAAATCGTTGCCTTCCCTGAAATTGTATCTGAAACGGACATTTGTTGAGACGGATCGGGTTACACTGTTGTATTGCAGGAATGCGTTGGTGGAAAGTTTGGTGTTTAGGGCTGTTTTGATACGCAAACGAGCGACGTGAACGTCAAACGCAGCCCCTCGCTCGGGGAAATCAATGTGGTTAAATGTGTAGCTTCCCCCCAATTCCAGGTATTTGGAAACGTACCAAACGGGGCGTGCACCTAGCGAAAATTGCCAGCCATCGAAAAACGAGCCTGCTCCCACTGTGGGGCGTAACTGAACGAGGTTGGTATGGGATACATGATAGGACGCATCCACATTGAAAAATGTATAGCTGCCAGCTGGTACACTCACCGGATCCTCCGCGTCATTCGACAAAACAAAAGGTACGGTTAAATCTTCATAGCGGATTTGTGCCTGAATGTCACCGCCTCCGCCGTTTTTCTGACTGAATGTCCATGCCGGCCCAAACGCCGCCGACTCGACCGTGCCGTCGGTGTTTCGTATAAACGCCTCACCGTTCATGAACAACTGATGATAAATTAAAGGCGCATCTTCGCTTGAAATCCAGGTATGTGAAATCGAGTTGTCCAGCAACGTGAAATTGTTGCGCTGGGTGAAGCCAATGCCTGGATTGTAATCGGCGCCGGCCCAGGCGACAATACTACTGTATCCCCAGCCATTCCGCGTCCGGCGTTCCATTTGAGCGGTGAGCCGGCCATTGGTTAGGCTGCTGGTGGAGGCATCATCAAACGATTGTGCCCATTGGAGTGTGAGGTAGTCGTCACCAAACAATCTGAATACCCCATCAATGCCATATGCGACATTTTTGCTGCCGTCTTCGCCGAGTCTGCTGGTAAACATACCGCCGGCGTAGGAATAGGGATTAAACACATTGCGACGAAGCCTGAGCACCCCAAAATTTTCCGATGGGAGGTCACCTGCTCGTGCACTTTGGATGTCCATAAAGCCGAGATCCCAATTCCCAATCCTACCCACCAGGCGAGCGCCGCCGATAAGGGGTACAGGCGTGCCTTCATCTGTTAGTCCGATGCGCCGGCTGTGAAATAACCGGCTGAGCCGGCCCGTTCTGAAATCAAATACGCCGGCCCGTTCCTGGAAGAACTGACGTTTTTCAGGGAAGAAAAGCGAAAAACGTGTCAGATTGACTTGCTGATTGTCTGCCTCTACCTGTGCAAAGTCTGTATTCACGGTAAGGTCGGCTGTCAGGTTATCGGTAATGCCGTATTTCAGGTCTACACCGATATCCGACGTATTGCTGTTGTTTTTCTGGTAGCCATTCGCCGTTTCATTCAAGTTGTTCTGGAAACCACTGCCCCCCAGCGCGTAGGGTGTGATGTAGAGGGGGGTGTGGGGCTTCACCCCTTCGAATCGGATTTTTTGGGCGAGTGAGGGTTTCAGAAAAGCCCAATCGGCTACGGTTGGGGTTGCCGGGAATACCACGCGTTCTGTTTTGCGCGCAACCTTGCGGTTCACATTGATACCCATGACGACGGTACCATCGATTTGCTGGAAACGGAGGCTGGAGAAGGGAATCCGTACCTCCGCGAACCATCCCTCTTCGTTTATTTCGGTGGCATTGTCCCAATAAGTGTTAAAGTCACCGTTGATCCACCCGCCTGTGGCAATTCCGCCGCCGGATGCATCATTAAAAATGGCGGCATCGTTTCGCGTGCCGGTTGGTGTAGTGGTGAAAATAAGCCCCGTTTCATTGTCGTTGAAGGTGTCGATCATGATTTCAAAATGATCGCTGCCTGCGAGTTGATCGCGATAAAACGTGTTTGCCCGGATGCCGGCTGCGTTATCATCGTACGCGCGCAACGACAGGTAGAGGTAGTCATCGTCGTAGCCAACGCGGAATTCTGTGCGCTCCGTGGGTGGGGCACCATTGTCTGGTTCATATTGGGATGGAATCCATGGCGCAATGGCTTCCCACGCCGGTTCATTACTCGGTCCGTCAAGTGTAATCGGACTCGTCAGACGGGGAATTGTAAGCACATCTCCTGACTGGGCAAAAGCAGGTGATTGCAAAGCCAAAAACGCAATCAGGCCTACAATGGAAACGATACAGGCTCGGCAAGCAGGTGCCGTGCGGGTTATTTGGGTGGCAAACATGGGCGAAGCTGGTCTGGTGGGACCAGGAGAACCTGGTGAAGTTTGAGGCACAACAGGTTCCTAGCCTACAAACGAACCCAGGTCAAATACAATACCCTCTCTTGGTGCAAGTGTGATTTCTGTTTGTGCACGGCCGGATTCTCGGGTGGGCCGGGTTGAAATCAGCAGGTCTGCCGGGGCTGGCAGGGGGGACGTATTGGCTTCGTCGGAAAAGTTGAGTAATACCAGCAAACACTGCGATGCATGGATTCTGTAGAAGCCTAAACAATTTGCCGGCGCACCATCAAAAGGTACGTACCGCCCGATGTGCAGCGCAGGGTGTTGCTTTCGGGATACAAGCAGTTGTTTATACAGGTTGAGCAGCGAAGTGGGATCGTCTTTTTGTGCGGCGACGCTTACGGTTGTGCGGTTCTCGTGTACAGGTAGCCATGGCGCTGTTGCTGTAGAGAAGCCGGCACCGGTTCTGTCATTCCATTGCATTGGCGTTCGGCAGCCATCCCGACTGAGTCCCTCCGCCCGCAATCCCCAGGGATCTTGCTGTTGCTCGCGGGCAATCACAGCTTCTTCCATACCGATCTCGTCGCCATAGTACAACGTGGGTGTGCCACGAAGGGTGAGCAAGAGCATGGCCGCCAACCGGGTATTTTCTGATCCATAGCGTGTTGCTAGCCGTTTTTCGTCGTGATTGCCCAATACATAGTTTGGCCAGGCCGTTTGAGGAATGGCATTTTCCATAGCGGTTATAATATCGCGTATGCCTTCAGCAGTCCATGGCGCTGCGAGGGTCAGGAAGTTGAACGGCATGTGCAGCTCATCTTCGTTTTCGCCGTAGTACGTTGCCCAACTCTCCCAGTTAAAATCGTGGATTTCACCAACAGCAAAGCGCGGTTGCGTATCGCTGTAGCAATCAAGCAGTGCCCGAAATTCGCGTAAAAGCGGATGAATGTCGGGGTGTGCCACATCATGGATGTGCTCTTGCAAATCATACTCACCCATGGCTTTGTGACGCAAGACGGTTTGCGCATCAACCGGTGGATTGTCGCGTAGCATCGGGTCTTTCAGCAAGTGATGGGCTACGTCGATACGGAAACCATCAATGCCGCGGTTGAGCCAAAAACGCATGGCGTCGAACATTGCCGCTTTTACCTCAGGGTTGCGCCAGTTTAAATCGGGTTGCTCTTTCAAGAAGGAGTGGAGGTAATATTGTTCAGTGTGGGCATCCCATTCCCACATAGATCCGCCAAAAACGCCAATCCAGTTATTGGGGGGGCTTCCATCGGGTTTTGCATCTTGCCACACGTACCAATCGCGCTTTGGATTGTCGCGCGAGCTTCTTGATTCGGCAAACCATGCGTGCTGATCAGAAGAATGATTGGGGACAAAATCTATGATGATTTTGAGGTCCCGTTTATGCACCTCATCTACAAGCCTGTCGAATGTCGCAAGATCGCCAAAGAGTGGATGCACGTTGGTGTAGTCCGAGACATCGTACCCAAAGTCGGCCATTGGGGAAGGGTAGAAGGGAGAGAGCCAAATGACATCAACGGGCAGTTGGTCTGTAAAGTAGTCCAACTGCTCGATGATGCCGGCCAGGTCGCCGATGCCGCTACCCGTCGAATCTTTGAAACTGCGCGGGTAGATCTGGTAGATCACACCTGTCTTCCACCATTCCGGTTGTATAGCCATTGGGATTACCTGAACAAGTAAACGAAGATGATCGTGAGCACCACAAGAATGACAGAAAGAATTCTGTAGTTCTGATACCACGGCATGCCACGCATTTCTTCGGTTTCCTGTTTGAAGAGTCGTGGACTCCAGGTCAGGTCTTCCGGGATTTCTTCGTCAGCCTGTGTGACCAGACTCACAACAATGATGATGGTATATCGAAACAGCTAGCAACAACGGCGGCAGGTAGAGAAAATGGAGGACCGGCGTGCCGGCCTCCGCAAGCGCCAACTGCGCTGCTGATAATGCGCTGGATTGCAAGATGATGCCATCCATGAGCTCTGCGTAAACGAAAAAGAGCAAGGCCGCCGAATGGCCACCCACGAGCCCCCAGAAGGCGCCGTGCCGATTGGCTCGTTTCCAGAAAACACCCATCACAAAACACGCGACAACCGGCGGGCTGATATACGCCAACACCTGCTGCAGGTATTGCCAGATCGAGGGAAACTTAACAACCTGCGGCGCCCAGGCGGCAGCGAAGACCATGAAAATGAGCGTAGTAACACGACCAATCCAGATCAACGTCTTATTGTCCGCTTTGGGCTTCAGCTTTTTGACGAAGTCCATGGTGACGAGCGTTGATGCAGAGTTTAGTGTAGAGTCCACACTTGACATGATCGCAGCAATCAGCGCCATGAGGATGAGTCCTCGGATGCCTTCAGGCAGCAGAGTCAAACATCATGGTCGGAAAGGCCAGATCGGAGCGCTCCAGGTTGGGGTAGAGGACGCGTGCAAACGTACCGGGGAGTACCATGATGAAGATGATAGGGAGCTTGAGGAAGCAGGCAAAGAGCGCTCCCCAGCGCCCGTGGTTTAAATCTTTCGCACCCAGCACGCGCTGCACCATGAACTGGTTGTTGGTCCAGAAATAGAAACCGAGTAAAAAGACGCCTGTGATGAGTCCGGGCCACGGCATGACCGGGTCGGTAGCCGGCCGAATAACACTCAACATTTCAGGCGGTGTGACAGCCTGTACCGCTTCCCAGGATCCAACTTTGGTAAAGGCGATGACGCTGATCATGGTTGCTCCGATGAGCAGGAGTACAGCCTGTACCGCATCGGTGTAGACCACCGCGGCAAGACCGCCCGCAACAGTGTAAAGGCCGGCAAGAATAGCCAGTACGGAAACGGATTGCCAGATGGGTATTTCCGGGTAGATGAGTTGGATCACAAGGGCGCCGGCGTAGAGCGCAGCCGCAACATCGATAATAATATTACCCAGGATGGTAATGCCGGAAAACCAGTACCTCGACCGATCATCAAAACGCCGCCCGAGGAATTCAGGCATCGTAAAAATGCGCGTTTTGAGGTAAAAGGGTAAGAAGAAAACAATGAAGATGATCAGGATGGGCACGGCCATCCATTCGTAGTTATACACCGCAATGCCCCGGCCATACGCCTCACTCGCCATCCCAATGAGGCTGCTTGAGGACATGTTGGAAGCGAGCAGGGAAAAACCAATCAGCCACCAGGTGAGCGAGCGGCCGGCCAGGAAGTAATCTTCTTCAGACTTGGTGCGCTTTGCAAAGTAAAAGCCAAGCGCCACGATAAAGATGACGTAAATACCGACCATGGTCAGGTCGATACCCGTCAGTTCAAACTGCGGCATAACGGATCCAGTTTTTGGAAGAACCGCTTATGGGTGTACAATTGCGGTTCTTCAGCGTAATGGTGGAACGCGACGCCTACTTCACAACTACCCGCCTGCTGTGTCGCGTTATGCGGGTGAGGCTGCTTTCTTTTTGCCCCAATTTCGTTTTTTGAGCATGTCCAGCAGTACGGCCAATAAAATTACAAAGCCCAGTACCACTTTCTGCGTGTAGCTCTCCACACCTGTCAGGTTCATGCCATTCTGAATCACAGCAATAATGAATGCGCCAATCAACGTACCCATAATGCGGCCTTCACCGCCCTGTAGGCTGGTGCCACCGACAACAACAGCTGCAATCACATACAACTCGTAGAGGAGGCCATAGGTGGGGGCACCGCTCTTGAGCTGTGAAGCCTGGACAATGCCACCAAGGCCGGCCATCATCCCACACACGGTATACACAAAAAGCAGCACAAGATTAACCCTGATACCCGATAATCGCGCAGCCTCCGGATTGCCACCCACGGCGTAGATGTACCGCCCCAATGTGGTGCGGGTCATCAGAATATGAGCCAACACGTAGATGATAATCATCAGGATGACGGCATTGGGGATCGAGAACAGATCGGCACCACGGCCTAGCCAAACGTAGGAGTCAGGGATTTCATAGATGGATTCACCGCGGGAAATGATATAGGCAAATCCGCTGGCAACAAGCATGACCGCGAGGGTTGCTATAAACGGCGGGACCTTAAATTTGGTTATCGTTATCCCCGATGCAAAGCCAACCAGGCCAGCCATGAAAATGGCAGTAACCGAAGCAAAAAGCATGACCGCAAATGAGGCATCTGCGCCGCCCATCTCCCGAATAATCCAGGCAGCAACAACAGCAGAGAGCGCAATCAAACTACCTACAGAGAGGTCGATGCCGGCAGTGATGATAACCATGGTCATGCCGACCGCGATAATGGCGATCACCACAATCTGATTTGCAACGTTCCGCAGGTTATTTGCCAACAGAAAAGTTGGCCACCGATAGCTGCGTGGTGCAACAATGGGGGCAGCTGACATGGAGGGGACGCTTTTTTTGATATTGCCAACAATGGTTGTGTAATCCTGAGGCATCAGCAATGCGTCGAACGCTGTCCCTGTTGAATCGAAGTTGGCGAGGGCTGTCCGTACCGCTGGTGGTTCACCCTGGACTGTTTCGACCTGGCTGTATCCTTTTGACTCCAGCAGCTCAGCAAGCCGGCTGGCAAACAATTGGTGCTCTGCATTCAGCTTGGAAACGATGAGTAACGAGCTTGAGGTCTCAAAATCGCCTTCAATGCTTTGCGCTACTTGTTCAGCGCCATCAGCTCCGCGCGGGTTCTGTTCGGTCATTGTGCTTACCGAATAGAAGACACACAGCAGGATCAGCACGATGAGCATGCCGTAATCCGAAAGCACTTTGTTCAGGGTTAAACCAGCCATACTAAAAATCTTGATTCAGAAATAAGGAGCGTGAGGGTTGCTTGATGTACAGGTTATGATGTACAGATTATCCGGTTGTGGCAATCAGCAGCAGTATAAAACCGACAGTAACAAACGTCCAGGTAGTCCACAAAAGCCCCGGGAATGAGGCCATCCATTTGCCTGCAGCCAGCCGATGCAGGCCGGCCAGCAGTCCTGCAATCAATGCGCTCAAGACCACTGTCGCGATAATGGGGAGCGGCAAAACCTGGCGGGCAAACAGGTTAAGGTCCTGTCCCATAAGCAGCCAGTACACAATCCACACAAGGATTGAGACAACAAAGATGCTTGAAAAGAGCCGCAGCAATTTCATCAATTTATGGGTTTAGTTGCTGGCTAATCGACAATGAGCCCCTAATCTTCCAGGCCGGCGGCCCAATGAATTGCGCCAACCAGGTGGGTTCTAAAAGCTTCTTCTCGAAAACTTTCAGCTGTGTGTCCGAGACCGGTGTACAGCGCACGTCCGCTGTCTCCAATTTCCCTGCTCCAGATTATCGGGTGGTCGCCCATGGCGGTTACGCCGTAGCTGTTTTCGTCAACCGATGCCAGAACGCGGATATCGGGGTTGTCTCTTGGGTTGTTTGCAAAATTGTACCACTCGTCTTCTCTTTGCCAAACGGGGGGCAGATGGGCAGTCGCAGGATGGGTGGTGTCCTCGACAATCACATCAGCCATTCTAACATTTGGAAAGTTTGGGTGGTTGGTGAACCAGGTGCCAATGAGGGTTTCGCCGTACCAGGGCCAGTCGTATTCAGTATCTGCAGCGGCATGAACCCCGACAAAGCCACCGCCTGCTTCCATGTACTCTTCAAACGCTTGTTGTTGCGTTGTGTCAAGCACATCCCATGTTGTGCTAAGCCATACCACAACGCCAAAATTACGCAGGTAGTCCGGATTGAATGCCGCGCCGTTTTGTGTTTCAATCACCGTCCAGTTGTGGGTGGCGCCGAGTTCTTTTAGGGCGACAACGCCGTCTGCGATGGAGGGATGGCGAAAGCCGGCAATTTTTGTAAATACCAATACACCAAGGTCATCCATTGACTCTGGAGCGGGAGGCGGCTCTGTGTCGTAAGGTGTTGCACAGCCTGCCAATACAAGCGTAATGAGAAGCAGGTATGTTTTCATCAAAACGGGTGGGTTGATAACGTGCATACGTTCAGCTTTACGTTCAACTTACTGCCTCAGCGCCAACTGCAAGGGCCATAATCTGCTCCTGCGTTGCGTTGGCAACTTCGGTGATTTCACCGCTGATTTGCCCTTCGTGCATGACGAGGATTCGATCGCTCATGCCGAGGACTTCGGGGAGCTCAGACGAAATCATAATGATGGCTTTGCCGGCAGCGGCAAGCTCGTTCATCAGCAGGTAAATTTCGTATTTCGCGCCAACGTCGATGCCGCGGGTGGGTTCATCAAAAATAATGACATCCGAATTGGACTCGAGCCATCGTGCAATCAATACTTTTTGCTGGTTGCCGCCCGACAGATTTTGTGCAAGCTGATCCTGGTGGGAAAGCTTGATTTTCAGGCTTTCGATGTAGCCGGCAAACCGACTCCGCTCGTTTTGGCCGGCAATAAAGCCCCAATTTGACCAATTGCCCATATTGGGTAACGCAAAGTTTTCTCGCGAAGAAAGACCAAGTACGAGGCCCTGCGCTTTCCTGTCCTCCGTAAGGAGGCAAATGCCATGTTTGATGGCATCGAGGGGGGAGTCAATTTTTAGGGTGTTGCCATCAAGGCCGATGGTGCCGCGTGCAGCTGTATCGGCACCAAAGACAAGGCGCGCCAGTTCCGTTCTGCCGGCGCCTACAAGTCCGGTGAGTCCAAGGATCTCACCGGCGCGCACATGGAAGGATACACCGGGTTCATCTGCCGCATGTGCCAAGTCCTTTACGGCAAGGCGAATCTCACCCTGCGGTGCAGCCTGTTTTGGAAACTCGTTTTCGATGGATCGCCCAACCATCATTTCGATCAACATCTCACGATCAACCTCCGTCACCGGCTTGGTGCCGATATACTCACCATCCCGCAGGACAGTGACGCGATCTGAAATCTCAAAGATTTCGTCGAGGCGATGGCTGATGTAGATGATGCCGATACCCTGGCTTTGCAGGTCGCGAATAATGGCAAAGAGCTTGTCGACTTCCTGATTGGTAAGGGTTGCGCTTGGTTCATCCATTACGATGATGCGCGCACCCGTGGAGAGGGCTTTTGCAATTTCCACGAGTTGTTGCTGGGCAACGCTAAGGTCGGAGCAGATGGCCTCCGTGTCGAGTCGCACATTCATGCGCTCGAAGAGGGCAGTAACCTGTTCAGTTTCTTCTTTCTTGGCAAAAAAGCCCCAGTTCGAGGATTCGTGGCCGAGCAGAATGTTTTCGCGCACGGTGAGTGCCGGCACCAGGTTGAATTCCTGGTAGATCACGGCGATACCCGCCTCCTGCGCATCGAGGGGCGAGGTGAAGCGCATCGTTTGCCCATCGATCTTGGTTTCGCCCGTATCTGGTATGTGTACGCCGGCGAGGACTTTGATGAGCGTGCTTTTCCCTGCGCCATTTTCACCTACAACGGCATGGACCTCACCTTTTTTTAGGTCTAGCTGCACACCCTTAAGTGCTTTCACGCCCGGGAAAGACTTTTCGATGCCCGCCATTGAAAGGAGGACTGCCTCTTGCTGATCCGCCATACTACCTGGTAAGTTAGCTCACTAAAAGCCGTGGATGGATTATTCGCTGGCGGCGTCTTCTGCGATCAGTGGATCTGCTGCAGCATCTGCCTGGCGGTAGAGGGTGGCAGGAATCAGTTGCTGTGCCGGCAGTTCTTCACCATTCATATACTTGACAATGGCGTCGATTGACATGGTGCCCAGCGTATGGGGATGCTGGATGACATCTGCATAAATTTTACCGTCGCGGATGGCACGACGGGCTTCGAGCGTGCCGTCAAAACCAACCACCTGTACAGTACCAGACTTGCCGGCTTTTTCAATGGCCGCAACAGCACCGAGTGCAGTGTCGTCGTTGATGGCAAAGATCATATCGAGGTCCGGGTGTGCCTGTAAAATGTCCTCTGCAACACGAAATGCCTTGTCCTTGACGCCGCCACCCGGCAACTGGGCGACAATTTCGACGTTGCCATTGCCTGATTCATCCATTACTTCAGCAAAACCCTGTGTGCGCAGGATGACCGATTCCACTTCAGGATGATCGATGATGGCAACTTTGCCACCTGCATCACCAAGTGCTTCGAGTACGGCTTCAGCTGCCAGCCGGCCGCCGCTGTAGTTGTCTGTAGCGATATGGGTGACCACTTCG
This sequence comes from Rhodothermales bacterium, assembly GCA_965263205.1. Lineage (GTDB taxonomy): Bacteria > Bacteroidota > Rhodothermia > Rhodothermales > JAHQVL01 > JBCCIM01. The sequence continues at coordinate 21,982 of CBDHHF010000024.1, read as the reverse complement.
ACGTTGTCAGCAAGCGCAGCAATGTCAACAGTGAACACAGGGATGCCGGCGTCGTTGGCTTCCTGGATGGCTGTGCCAATGGCTTTTGAATCAGCCGGGCTCATCACGATGGCACTTACACCCTGGACGATATAATCGCTAATCTGATTGCGTTGCCGGGCTACGTCAAATTCTGCAGAGTTGACCGTCACGGTCATGTTGTTGGCTGCTGCGCCATCTTCCAGGCCGGTAGCCAGGTTTTGGAAGAAGGGGTGGGTCATGGTCAGCAGCGTAACGCCGATGGTTGCTTCAGCAGGTGCTTCTGCTGGTGCATCAGACGTGGGTTGACAGGCGCTGAGTGTCAGCAGGAAGGCAAAAAGGAGGGTGAAAGAAGCGAAAGGACGAAGGCTACGCATAGTATAAGCTTTGGATTGGTAACAACACTGCGTGAGGATCTTTTTGCTCGTACAGCGCGCATGTATAAGGAGGCGGTGTACGTGGTGGTAAACAAAAAAGAGCCGGCCCACAATGTAACAGTCCTGCTCACAACCGTCAATTGCCTTAAAAGGTATATTGGTGAATTAGGGCTGGATCGGTTGCAGGTTACAAGTTGCAGGTTGACGGTTTTGGGTCCTGTGCGACTACTTTTTTTGCGCAGACTTGAGTCACCCCAAAAAACCTTCAACGTGTAACCTGAAACCTGTAACCCGAAAAAGCAAAAGCCCCAAATCCTCAGGGATTTGGGGCTTTTGCTTTTTCAAGAATACTGGGTTGTGTAGAACCGTGCGAGTGCGGCGCGGAAGTCGTCGATGAGGACGGGCTTTTGCAGCACGTCGTCCATGCCGGCTTTGCGGCAGGCCTCCTTCGGATTGTCCATCGTCAGCGCCGTAACGGCAATGATGTATGGATCGTCAGGCAGGTCATTGTTGCGGATGTGCTGTGTTGTGGCAAATCCATCCAGACGTGGCATGGCCAGGTCCATGAGGATAAGGCTATAATCCTTTTTCTGGATCGCCTCGAGGGCTTTTTCTCCACTATTTACAACGTCTGCAGAATAGCCAACCAACTCCAGCATGCGGACGATTAGCTCCTGGTGTAATTCGTTGTCTTCAACGAGAAGAATTTCAAGCGATACTGGGATCTCCATAGTGCAAGTAATAATGGCAATAACGTAGGGACATTGTGTGTATTTGCCAGAGTGTATACTGTCACGTATGAGTCAGAATACGTGTGGGTCAATGCGAGCGAATCGCGACAGCGTTACGTGCGCGTCCTTGATGTGCAAATGGGGGGAGGTGCGCTGTAGCATGCCGGGCAAGAGGGGGCGGCTTTGCATCAGCAGATAGAATTTATTTCCTCGAAGAAATGGTCAATCCGTCTGGTTGCGTGTGCGGAAAAAAGAGGTGTATGTACAAGCTTGAAACACAAAAAGCCCGACCAATGATGGCCAGGCTTTTTGCATCCTTGTACAGTTTACAATTTGTACAGTTTACAATTTGTGCGGGCTGTATTACTTCAGCAGCGTGATGCGCTGTGTGAATACGCCGGCTTTCGTTTGCATGCGCACAAAGTAGGCACCGCTCGGTAAGTTACCTGCGTTGATGGTCACCTCATGGCGGCCAGCAGCCATTTCACCCTGAGCGAGCACACGTACCTCCTGGCCAAGCGAGTTGTATACGGCAACGCGTACTTCGCTGGCTTCTGGCATGTTGAATGCAATTTGTGCTGTTGGGTTGAATGGGTTCGGATATGCAGGTGCGAGGCTGAATGCATCAGGCATGGCTTCTTCGCCTTGCAAGGTGAGCATGTCGCGACCCAGATCGCCAGCAGCGCTTGCGTGTGCATTGTTAACCTGGAATACGGCAACTGAGCCACTTACTTCATACGATACAACCAGCAGCGGATAGCCGTTCGGGCTGTCGTGTGCCGGGATGAATACGAGCCCCTCAGGTGCGAGGTCACCAGCAGTGCCGGCTTCTGCATCACCACTGAAATCGCGTGAGTTGATGTACTGAACGAAGTGTGGGTTTCTCGCGCGCTCTACATTGTATACCATGATACCGCCTACGCGCTCGAGACCGATGAACGCATAAGGTGTGCCATCAACTTTGCCAACAACTACGCCTTCTGGCTCCGGACCTTTGTCGTCGCTCCGGTTATCGAACGAGTCGTTTTCGTCGTTGGTTGAGTTGAAATCATCAGGAATCAAGTCAGCCGTGATCTGCTCAAATTCGTCGCCACTGTCGTACACCTGGTTGCCACGCGTATCCCAGATCGAGAACGAGCGTGCACCGTAAGCAAACAGCTTCTCGTAGTAACCATCGCCGTTTTTGTCGCCGTTTGCGAGCGTGATTTTCAGCCGGCCGAGGTTTTCATCTTCCTGCAATTCCTCTGCATTCGGGAATGCATCAGGATCGAGCATCAGGTCGCCGATGCGCTCTTCTTCCGAGTAGCCATCGTAGTCGCGTGAGTCACCTTCGTTTGCAGAGATGATAAAGCCTTTGCCGCCCGTGGTGTAGTAATCAATTGCATCAGGATGATAGATGCCATACACAGGCCACGTGGCAATGTTGATCGCATCGTCTCTGTTGCTTGCATCGATACCATTGCCATAGAGGCTGTGGTCTTTGAAGCCGAGGCCTTTCAACGCTACAATTTTGGCGCGTTTGATGTCGATGATAGCCAGTGCATTGTTTTCCTGCAGGGCAACATAGGCATAGCGTGAATCGTCAGAAACTGCGATGTACTCAGGCTCGAGATCCTGCGCTACTGAAGCACCAGGGCCAAAGATGCGGATGCTGTTGTCGAGTTTGGCGTAGTTGTACGCGCTGAAACCCAGCGTGCGTACTTCTTCTTTGCCAGGCCGGCGTGGTACGCGGATAATGCTTACAGAGCCTTCCGGATCCACTACGTAATCGTCATCTGGTTCACCTTCGTTGGCAACCAGCACGTAGCGGCCATTGGGTGTGTAGGTAAGCATGTCTGGCAGTGCACCAACTGTTACCTGGCTCAGGTAGTTACCATCACCGTCGAAAAACACAACGCTGCCAGGCTCCTGTGCGTTGTCAGCCTCAATGGCTGCAGCAAGCCGGCCGTCGTAGATGTCAATGCTGTTGACGCTTCCACCATATGCTTCGATATCGATAGAAAACAACAACTGTGGATGTGTTGGCACGGACAGATCGAGTACATCGATTGTTTTCTCGTCTGCATTGGTCACATACAGACGATAAGTTGCTGCGTCGTACGTGCTAATTTCAGCAGCACCTTCATCGAAGATGCCTGTCTCATAGCCACCAATTTTCTCAAGAGAAATCTGGGCCGTAGCAGGCATGCAAAAGAACAACAGGAGCATGGAAGCAAGCAGGCTTCTGCCGTTTCTGTAACAGGTTTTTGTCATGGGATTTTGCTAGGGATACTTTATCTGGATTGTCGTAAAGAGAGGCTGGCCAGCTACGTTCGCGCGCTGGCTGCTGTCGTGAGGTGCGCATGTGCCGGTTTGGCTCTGCTGGGCGGCGTAAAAAGCCTGATCAACCGGGTCGGTGTACACACATTCAACAGACCACTAAATAAGAAAAAAGCGTGGTTCTGTAATCATCCTAACCGCCCTGTTTGGTTATCATTATGTTATCGTGTTATTAACAAAATGTTAACTCGTAATGGGTGTTATACCAGATCTTTGTGGACGTGGAAAGAAATGGAGGAGCCGGTTATAGAACTCCGACCCATGTATAGGAAAATCCCAATCCAAAGTGCCTGCAAGAGGAGCAGGACCATCGGATTCCACAATCCATTGAGGCCCATGTTTACATCAGGCGATATCGCACTGCCGTTATCAAACACGAATGTAAATCCAATGCCCAGACCAATTGCAATCAGACTAAACCACTGGTACTTCGAAATTTTACCCTGGCCACGGTAATCTGCGCGCAACATTTCCGAAACGAAGCGCCAGCCGATGGTTACGATGGTTGTAACAAGAAACGCGGCGGCAAACTGCTCGATGAAAAACAGATAGAGGCCCAGAAGGCCGGCACCGGCGTACACCAATGACGTGATCGCCTGGATGGGGACAACCGATACATCTTTCCAGCCGGCTTCATAAGCAATTTTCTTGGTTTCCCCGCGAAACGTAAATGAAAACCGCTTGAGTAGCTTCTGCCCCCATGCCGGCATGTCGATGACCCGTTTGCCGTAGCAGCAGCCAAAACTGATGCAGGCAAGCCGGCCGATGCTCTCAGCAATTGCATAACTGATCATGAGTGCTGCGAGCACTGGAATAACAGGCAAGGCACGCGACGGTGAGAACGTACTCAAGGCAAACAATACGATGGGGGTAACAAGAAAGCCGGCGAAGAATGCGCCCGAAACCGTAAACGTATGCATTTTTTTCTCCACGATGCGTGCAACAGCACGCGCAGCTACCGTACCTGTGAGCAACAGCACGCCGGCCAGGATGAGCGTGGAAACAAACGATACCTGCAACGACTGGAGCAGCAACAAAAAGATGGCTGCGCCTACGCCGGTTGCGGTAGCACAGAAGAAACCATAGTACGTCAGGTTGAGACCATCCCATGCAGCGCCATCTCCTTTGCGAAGCGGTACAGTTGCAAGAAATTGCCAGCGTTCTCCCTGGAGCGTGTTGAACGCCCATGTGAATAGCACGGCCAGGAAGCTGGCAATAATCAGAATTAATACAAGCGGGTTCATCGTTATTGGAGAAAGTGGGTTACTTGGGGAAGGCAATGGTGGAACGGACCTGAACGTCAGTCTCAACCAGGGGATGGCCGAGGCCTGTAGAAAACCGGCTGTTGACGTCAGCGCGCTGCTGGTTTTCCAGTAAGTCTGCTGCAAACGCGATGCGATCAGGTTCAAAAAAGAGTACGGTGGTGCTGCTGCCCGGACGATAGAGGCTTTTGGGCTGGCCGGCTTTTACCTGAAGACCTTTGGCAACAGGCTGGGGATTGTCGTACGCTTCATCAGCGTATTGCTGCTCAACTGCTCCAATCATCAGCGCAACAATTTCAATCATGCACACATGGCCGATCCCGCTGCCTCCGTCTACATCGGTGTCAAAAATGGTTACGATGCGTTTGTTTTTGGACAGCGGTGTGACCACTTCAACCATAGCGGTTGGATTGCATGAGTGATAGGCGCCGGCTACGGTGTAGTGGTCGACAACGGTGCCCGATACCGGCGTGTGATTGAAGTGATACTTGTCGGGGGTAAGCCGGAATATTGCAAAATCTCCCTCCGAGAATGTGCTATTCCATTGGGCACCGCCCTGGCCAAGCATTTCATCAAACGTGAAGAATTTGTCTTTGATATAAAATTGGGCATCCGACTGCATGGAGCCGAGGGTAACGCGCGCGTCACATGGGCTGTAGATGGCTGTTTGTGTGGTATCCATCGGCCGGCATTCCCAGTACCGAATCTGGCGCTCAAAAATGTCGCGTGGCGTTTTGAAGGCAGTGGCTGGTGCCACGCATTCGTTCAAATCGACACCACAGCGGCGAAGAAAACGCTGGTTGCCAAGCAAGTGGCCTGCTAGTGGCAGGTCGAAATTCAGGTAGCCCATCAGGCTGGAAGTAGCCGGACCCGTCAGGGTTTTGATGAGCGCTGGCGCATATTCGCGCGCTCTGGAATACAGGAAACGAATAATCCGATCGCCAAAAAGCTTTTCATCGAGTACAGCCTGTGTACTTCGTTCAATATATTGATGGGTCATGCTTGTAAAGCCTGATTAAAATCTATCTGGTAAGAGGAAGTGGGTGGGGGGATGTTTGCTTTTGCATCTTGCGTGGCCGCATCGACGTGTTCAGCAAGCAGTAGCAAGTGGATCAGCGTTTCCCATTCCGCCGGGGTAAGGTTGTTGTGCGCAAATCGCGATTCGATCTCGGCCAGAAACTGGCGTGGCGTACGCGTACCGAGCAGGTCGTATACCGTTTGTTGGACCTCGCTGTACAACGTCCCGCCAAGTTGTTTGAGGGTACGCATGTCATCGCGGAGCATAGCAAAGGCTTCGGCCATATGGTTGCGGTGTAGCGTCTCCCGGTAGTAAGATTCTGCGAGTTCGTTGTAGCTATGGCTCCGCATTTGCATGGGTTTGGACTTCCGTGAGTCAGCCATCATGCCGGCTGATAACTTGCTCCAGGCCGCCGATTTTTCGGGTGCATCGATCCGTTCAGTCAGATCGCTCACGGTTGCCTCAAGTCCCATTAGGGGTATGAGATCAGCAGCATCTGTTTTGATGAGTTTTAACAACGCGCGCTGGTATTCACACAGGTAGACGCGGGTGTAGCCCGGATACCGCCGGCTTTTACGCGTCCTGCGCGTGTGCGCCAAAATGCGTTTCAGAAACGTATTGCCTGTATCGCTCCGCACATAGAAGGTGGGAATTCCGATGGCGGAAGCGAAAAATATCTGGCGCCGCTCACTCTCGATAAACGGCGTGTCTGGGATGTCGTCGTGGGTGCAGGTTTGTTGTATAGCGTACTTGTAAGCGAGGGTCGTGAGTAACAATTGTAAATTAGTGGCGCCGTTGAGGTCTTGTTGGAAATCGGGGAAAAGGCTGTAAAACCTGCCTTCAAAGCCGGTGTACCCCATGGCGTCGTAGTTGCGCATTTTGAACAACTGGTACAAGGACATCTGCCGATCAAAGACACCCAGTGCGTGCAGATCGTTTTTGAGCCGGCAATCGTTGTTGAGCATGCCATTTAGCGCCGGGCTGTTTTCCGTACTCAAAACAGCAACCATGTAATCCACCAGCCTGACATCGGGCAAGAAGTCGCCTTTCAAGCGAAAGAGTTTTCCAAAAAGACTGTCAAACCACTCGGGTCCAAACGGCGTGACGGGCTGGCTCAGGCAGCGTATCTGTGCTTTGCCTTTCCATCGACGCCACAACATGCGGAGATGGGTATAATCGAGTTCGTGTGGTAGAAAGCCGAGTGCGCGTTCGGGATGGAAATCAGCAAACCCAAAGCGGTGTGGTGACGCACTGTAGCGGCCCACAAAAAGGGGCAGAAAATGCTCCACAATTTTGATGACGAGGTCGCCGATGTATTTTTCATGGGCTGCGTCAAATCCGCTGTCGGGATCAGCGCGTAATGCTGTCAGCTTTTTGCTGCCCATGCTGATATGGATGCCGTTATTTGCCAGACTGGTGCTGGATGTGTTGGGCAGCACCACAAGATTATTTACGATGATGCCGGCTTCTTTTAATTTTGCCACCGTATTGAGCTGGCTCCTGCTCAGCGTTTTGTGGCAAACTTGCATGTAAGCGTGTTTATGCTCGCCCTGATCCCATCCCGAAAGGCAAGGACTCATAAACAATTCCCTGTAGAAAGAATCGGAAATGCAGTCGTTGAGATAACGTTGTCTAAGAGGAGGTGAGGGCGAAGAAAAGACCATGGCTTCCTGGCCATGATCGCGTAGGTGAAACGCGCTGTTGGCGTATTGAACAAGTACGTGTGTAAGCAAGTGCCGGCGCGCAATTTCACGTACGAGTCCGGCGCCCATGCCGTTTTTACGATGCAGTGATGCAACGTGGAAAGAATAGGATTCCGGGGACGTGTTATCGCTCAGGAAATGGGGCAGTAGCGCTTTGCCGGCACGCACAACGAGCTCAGGGGTGGGGCCGTCGGAAATAGCGTGTGCCAGTGATAATTTTATCAGGTAGCTAATTGGGATTCGAAGCCACGTTTGACCATACTGCTGGAGAAAGAACCGATCTGCGTCCGCGCGAAAAGGTCCATTCTGAAGCGTTTTGTCGGCTTGCAGGTCGTGGGTAAGTTGATCTTGCGCAAAGCCGCTGAGCACATCAGCAGGGAAACGCACCCAACTGTTCTCCCAAATGTGATCGGGTGTGCCTTCAAGGTATTTCTCCAGCTTTTGGACAATGCGCTTGGGAGCGTCGCCCGCTGAGGCACGACGCATCACGTTTGAGAAATAGTTTGAATGGCGGATCGTGAGTGGGAGGTCTACGTCAGCAGCAAGTCCACGGACTGCTACTTGTAGCTCACTTTCTGCACCTGCTGTAACATCGCCTGGCATAAACGGCCAGGTTTCTGGACGGTGCGGATCTACCTCCATCAAGCGGAGGCACGATTCATGATCGGGACGCTGGGGCGTATCGGATGACTCGATGTGGCCCTGCGTCGCGAAATGCAGCTTGAATGCCAAAGGGTATCTCTTTTCGGGCTGGTGGGTAATGGTGAAGGTTACCCGAGCCGTGTTAGTGGAGTATTGCCCTGTTTGAAAGAAATTGTTAAGTGTGTATCCCTGGTTGCCTCTGTTTTCTGGTGTAAGTAAACATGTTTTGCAAAATCAGAAGGCACGAGTATTCCTGTATGCGCGTGGCTTTTCCTGATGAAGTCATGTTATGCAGGTTGTGTGCAGCAGTGTACCTATGGAGCTTGTAGCAACGTGAAATGCTCTTTTGGCTATTGTTTTGCTTCCGGCGCAGCATCTTTTATCGTCTTCCCCTTTTTTTGTACTTACGCAACTTCTTATATTAGTCCCCCTTGCAAGAAGGCGCAGGTCTATTTCTGGCTTCGAGGTGTCACTGCATGGCGCATCGGGGACAAGAAATCAGGATCGAGCGCGTTTCTTGTATGCTGTTTATCGGCCGATTGTTGATCAGCAATCGGTTCGCTTTAAGATCAATCCACTCCGCGCTAGCTCATGCGAATCGATCATATAGCCATCTGGACGCAGCATCTGGAACAGCTTCGGCAGTTCTATGAAACGTACTTTGACGGGATGGCCGGCGCAAAGTACACCAATCCCAAAAAGAACTTTGAGTCGTACTTCTTAACATTTGCTACCGGCGCAAGCCTCGAACTGATGCACAAGCCGGAGATCCCGAATAACGTGAATGATATCGAGGCGCAATATACCGGCATCATTCACCTGGCCTTTGCTACGGGATCGATGCAGCGCGTTGATGCATTGACTACCCGGTTGAAAAACGACGGCTTCCGGGTGCTGGATGGCCCTCGGCGAACAGGAGATGGCTACTATGAAAGTGTTGTGCTCGATCCTGAAGGGAATAGGATTGAAATTACGGTATAAACGTTTGCCCTAAACTAATCATCTCACATGCCGTAGAGATATCGATTGGGCCGGATGCTAAATCCAGGCAAGATGGCCCAGCACCAACATCCACGCAGCCTCCACTGACCATGTGGTTGTTGGTTTCCCTCAGAAGAATACCTGTTGACCGAGACCTTGCGTGCTGCATTGACTGTCAATTTTTTGGCTACAATTTAAATTGCGGACAAGGCGTACAAGCGCTTGTGGTCATTACCCACCTAAACGTTTATTCCCATGTTTTACAAATCCCTTTTGTCCTGTGTAATCCTGGTACTTCTTGCAGGATGTACAGCGAATAATGAAGCACCTATGGCAGATTATAATCCGATCCCGGTTTCATATCCAGAAACCGAAAAGATACCGGTCTCCGATACCTATCACGATGAAACCGTCGAAGATGAGTACCGGTGGCTTGAAGATGATATGGCTGATGAGACAACCGATTGGGTGGGCCGGCAGAACGAAGTGACCTTCGGATACCTTGAAGAAATTCCTTTCCGGGAGGCCATCCGAAGCCGGCTGGAAAAACTCTGGAATTACGAGAAGTACAGCGCGCCGTTTAAAGAAGGGGACTATACCTACTTCTACAAAAACGATGGCCTGCAGAACCAATATGTTATTTACCGCCAACGCGGCAACAACGAGCCTTCCGTATTTCTCGACCCGAACAGTTTTTCTGAAGATGGCACCACGGCACTAGCCGGCATTTCGTTTACGGAAGATGGGAGCCTGGCTGCGTACTCTATTTCGGAAGGCGGCTCCGACTGGCGTAAGGTCATTGTAATCGATACGGAAGACATGGCTGTGATTGAAGATACGCTGGTCGATATCAAGTTTTCAGGTATCGCCTGGAAGGGCAATGAGGGCTTTTACTACAGCTCATACGATAAACCCGATGAAGGCAGTGACCTTTCAGGTAAAACCGAATTCCATAAACTGTACTACCACAAACTTGGTACGCCGCAATCAACTGATCAGTTGATCTTTGGAGGCGAAGAGACGCCGCGCAGGTACATTTTTGCGAGCGTGACTGAAAACAACCGGTGGTTGGCAATTTCTGCAGCAACCTCTACATCGGGCAATGAGCTTTATATACAGGATTTATCTAAGCCCAATGCACCCATAGTTACGGTCGTTGATAACTTCGACAGCGATAGCTACGTTGCGCACGCTGAAGGCGAGACGCTCTATATTGTAACCAACCTGGATGCACCAAATCAGCGACTTGTTAAAGTCAACGCGTCTAATCCAGTACCTGAGCAGTGGGAAGATGTGATTCCTGAAGCTGCTGAGCCGTTGAGTATCAGCACAGGTGGCGGCCACTTCTTTGCTGAGTATTTGCGCGATGCAGTATCGGTAGTACAGCAGGTAGACCTGGATGGCACTGTGGTTCGTGACGTTGCGTTACCGGGCAAAGGTTCTGTTTACGGTTTTGGCGGCAAGTGGGCAGAAGACCTGCTCTACTACACATACGTCGATTACATCACGCCGAGTACCATCTTTTCATACGATGTCTCAGCCGGCGCATCTGCTGTATACAAGCGGAATGGCGTTTCGTTTGATCCAGAGGGGTACGAGTCAAAGCAGGTATTTTATACCTCGAAAGATGGCACCCGCGTGCCGATGATGATTACCCATCGCAAAGGCATCAAGCTCGACGGCTCCAATCCGGCCATGCTTTACGGGTATGGTGGCTTCAATGTCAGCCTGACACCAGGTTTTAGCACAACGAACATTATCTGGCTGGAGAACGGCGGGGTGTATGCCGTGCCTAACTTACGTGGCGGTGGGGAATATGGTAAAGCGTGGCACAATGCCGGCACCAAAATGCAGAAGCAAAACGTGTTTGACGATTTTATTGCTGCTGCTGAGTACCTCATCGACGAAGGGTATACTTCTTCAGAAAAACTCGCCATCTCCGGCGGTTCAAATGGTGGACTGCTTGTCGGCGCTACCATGACCCAGCGGCCCGATCTTGCGAAGGTTGCGCTGCCGGCTGTAGGTGTTCTCGATATGCTGCGGTACGACAAGTTTACTGCCGGCGCTGGCTGGGCCTATGACTATGGTACCGCTGAGGAGAGCCCTGAGATGTTCGAATACCTCAAAGGCTACTCTCCTTACCATAACCTGGAGGCTGGTACGTGTTATCCAGCAACGATGGTGACAACGGGAGATCACGATGATCGGGTAGTGCCGGCGCATTCGTTCAAGTTTGGCGCGGCCCTTCAGGAAGCGCAGGCTGAATGTGATCAGCCTACGTTGATTCGTATCGAAACCAATGCCGGCCATGGCGCTGGTAAGCCAACGTACAAAATCATCCAGGAGCAGGCCGATAAAATGGCATTCACGTTCTACAACCTGAATGCACCTGTCAAGTACCTGTCGGATTGTGACAACGCTGAAGGTTGGGAGCCTGAATGCGAGGTCAAGCAACTGGATGTTGAAGGATAAAATGATGTGATTGGGTATATCGTGATTCCGTGTTCTCGATGAACAAGGACACGGAATCACGATGCATCATGTTGCGATGTTAATCGCTGGTGCCGGCTTGCGGTGAGCCGAGTAAGTCGCGCAGCGTGTTCAAATGTTCGTTCAATTGCGACTCAAGATCAGCCAGTCGCAAATACGCATCTTCTCCTGGTCGCTGATCAGCAGCGCTAAGCATGCCGTACAGGTACGTGTACTGACGCATCAGCCTGGGTTTGAGTTGTGCGCCTACTTTCCCTTCTTTTGTCTGGATGAGGGCTTCTTCCAGCGTCTGTAGTGATGCAAGCCGAGATTCCTGGTTGGCGGCATTGTCGCTATTTTTTATGGCCAGCCGTTCTTGTCTGATTTGCGCCACAGCTTTTCTCAACGCGGTGAGCTGGTCGCGAATCTTAAGCGCCAAAAAGGTCTGTGCTGAGACATCCGCAGGGGTGACATCATCAGCGGCAACGCGTGGATCAAGCATGATTTCGAAGGAGCGTGCAAAACGTTCATCGCCACGTTGTAACTGCACTTCATAGCGTCCCGGTTCAACAAGTGGGCCGCGTTCACTACGTCCCTCTGCATCAAGGCTTGCGGGCCCGTAATGACGTAAATCCCACACAAATCGATTGAGCCCGGCCCGATTCGACAATGTAGATTCTGCACGTGGTTCGTCGAAATACTGATGCACCATGCCTTGATCCGAGGGGGCAGGGGCTACGGCTACTGTGTCGCTTGTGAACGTACGTACCACAGCGCCGTCAGGGCCGATAATATTCATCCGCAACGGCGCTGTACTTTTCTCGTCGAGGATGTAGTGCAGCGCGATTCCGTAATCCGGGTACTCGGGTGCCGCACCGTCAAACCGCACCCGGGCAGCTGACCATCTTAATCGGTGTTTGTCTGCCGGCTTGAACAGGTGCGTGGTTGCGCCGGCAATTTCGGGCGTCAGCGCACGGAGTGCTGAAAGGTCATCCATGATCCAAAAGGCGCGACCCATCGTCGAGAGAATCATGTCGCCCTGTTGGAAGCGGATATCGGTAACCGGGGTCGCCGGCAAGTTCTGCTGGAAGGATTGCCAGTTGAGGCCATTGTTGAACGAGACAAACAGGCCAAACTCGGTGCCGGCATACAACAACTCGGGCTGCTCGGGATCTTCGCGTACAACACGCGTTGGGTGGTTCATAGGGATGCCGCTGGTGCTGTCGGTCAGCAAGTCCCAGTTCTCGCCGTAATCGTCGGTGTGGTAAATGTAGGGTTGCCAGTCGTCGAGCATGTAGCGATAAATGGCTGCATAGGCACTGCCGGCGCGGTGCGGAGACGGGTCAATCGTTTGCACGCGTCCTCCTGGGGGCAGGGAGGGGGGCGTGATGTTATCCCACGATTCCCCGCCATCTCTGGTCACAAACAGCAAACCGTCGTTCGAGCCTGTCCAGATAACCCCTTCTTCCTGGATAGATTCTCGGACCTGGTAGATTGCACTGTAAATTTCTTCACCTGTAATGTCCCGCGTAATTGGCTCTCCCGAAAAGCCCTGTTTGTCCGGTTCAAAGGCCGTCAGGTCCGGACTAATGGTGGTCCAGTTAACCCCTTCATTGGTTGTTTTGTGTACGTATTGGGAGGCGTGGTAAATCACGTCAGGATTGTGCGGCGAAAGTTCAATGGGTGCGGTGCGCTGGAAGCGATACGGCATTTCGCGCGCTGCATGGCCATAGTTGAAGTGCGGGTACACCCAATACTGCTTTTCCTGGCCGCTTTGCAGGTTGTAGCGGCTAAAACGTCCTTTGCAACCACCATAAATGATGTGCGGCTTGTCGGGATGGACTGCAATGGGTCCCGTTTCACAGCCGGCTACTTCCCGCCAGTGCTGGCGTGGATCGAGGGGCCGGCTTGCGGTTGGTGGCAAGCTGGGAATCATGATGGTTGTGTTGTCCTGCTGCTCACCGTACAGATTGTACGGATACTGATTGTCCACTACCACATGATAAAACTCACCCGTTGCCTGGTTATTGATCGATGACCACGATTGACCACCATCTAAACTCACCGTTGCCCCACCGTCGTTACCCTGGAATAAGTAGCTATTGTTATCAGGATTGATCCATAGCGCATGATGATCGCCATGAGGTGTGCGTATACTTAAAAACGTTTTACCACCGTTGGTTGACTTATAAAACGATTCATTGCTTACATACACGACATCAGCATCAACCGGGTCAGCATGTACATGGGTATAATAAAATGGTCGATAAACCAGGCTTTTTTGGTCGTTAATAAAAGAAAAGGAAGCACCGCTGTCGTCTGATCTGTAGAGTCCGCCCTGGCCGTCCGGAGCTTCAATGAGTGCGTAAACCCGCTCAGTATTTACCGGTGAGATAACTAGATCGATTTTCCCTACGACACCGGTCGGTAAGCCGTCAGTGAGTTGGGCCCACGTGTCGCCACCATCGAGCGATTTATAAACACCACTTTCTACGCCACCACTGATAATGGTCCACGGTTTCCGTTCAGCCCGCCACATCGAAGCATAGATTTCATCCGGATTATCCGGATTGATCACCACTGAAGCGGCCCCCGTGCTATCGGATACGTAGAGGACGCGCTCCCATGAATTGCCACCGTCGATGGAGCGGAAGACGCCGCGTTCAGGATTGGGCCCAAAGACGTGGCCGAGAGCTGCCACAAACAGAATGTCGGGTTCATCGGGATGCACAGCAACTTCGCCAATCTGGCCGGCCTCAGGGAGTCCCATAAACATCCATGTAGCACCCTGGTCGAGCGATTTGTAGACCCCCCGGCCAGTAGAGACATTGCTGCGAATACCAGCTGACCCCGTTCCAACGTAGACAACATTGGAGTCTGAGGGCGCTACAGCAATTGCGCCGATTGAGCCGACTTCAAAGTACGCATCGCTCACGTTGCTGTAACTCAGCCCGTTGTTTGTCGATTTCCAGATGCCTCCTCCCGTGGAGCCCATGAACAAGGTTGGGGTATGTCCGCCAGTGCCGGCAACAGCCGTGACGCGTCCGCCACGAAACGGGCCTACCATGCGATAGGTAAAGGGTTGGAGTATAGCATCGTCGTACCGATGTGTAGAGTCAGACTCCTGGGCGAAAACCGGTGTGCTACAAACAAGCAGCAGAAGGAGAAGGAGGGTCATGCTTATTTTTTATTGCTTCGGGAGAGATATATACGCAGCGCAGCCTTAAAAGATAACAGGGGCAAAAAATGTGCACGGTGTGTTGTACATGAGGCCTACGTAAAGAGTTTATTGAGTGCTTGACGTTGGCGGTGCCACAAGGTTAAATTCGGGCGCCGGCATCTGCATATGTGCTGGTATTGACATGCCATTTGCAGCAGGTCGCTGCATCAATTTATCCAACCAAAAAACGACATGCGCGCTGGACAAGAGTATTTTGAAAAAACGATGGCCCTGTTAAATGATCTCAGGGAATCTGAAATGGACAATATTGATGCTGCTGCATCGATTTGTGCGGAGAGTATTGCCAATGGAGGGCTTGTATTCCTTTTTGGTGCAGGACACTCTCGTATGATGGTCGAGGAAATTACGCCGCGACAGGGAGGCTTCGTTGGTTTCTATGCACTCGTGGAGCAGGCGGTTTCAAACCATGCGTCCATCGTTGGGATGAATGGATTGCGTGGTCCTTTGTATTTGGAAAAGTATGAAGGCTATGCAGAGGAAATTTTGCAGAGCTTCAAGTTTGGCCCACACGATGCATTTATTCTTATTTCTACAAGCGGCATTCGCCCGTTGATTGTTGAAATGGCAATGGGGGCAAAAAAACGCGGGATGCCTGTAATCGGCGTTGTATCGCGCCCGCACTGTGAGAACTCAAAGCCGGCGCATTCTTCCGGCAAAAAACTGATTGACATTGCTGACGTGGTGCTCAATAACCACTGCCCACCGGGCGATTGCCTCCTCGAACTGGAAGGCCTCGAATGGCGCACGGGGCCAACCTCTACGGTACTGGGCGGCATGCTGATGAATATGCTCCGCGTAGACGTTGCTGAAAAACTACTTGCCCGTGGCGTAAAACCTGAGCTCCTCCCAAGCCACCAGTTTGTAGGCAACACCAGCGCCGACGAACAACTCGACCGGTTCTATGAAGCCTACCGCAAGAGCCTCGCACACTTGTACCAGTAGGGTTGCACGTTGAAAGTTACAGGTTGAAGGTTTTTGGACTGGCACAATTTTGCCAACCTTAAACCTTCAACTTTAAATCTTAAACCAAATGAACGAGTACGTAATTGGGTTTGACCTTGGGGGGACGCGGCTTAAGAGTGGGGCTGTGAGTAGGGATGGGGAGGTCAGTGCTACGGGGATTCAGCCATCCGGGTATACTATGGTACCCGATATGCTGGTGAAAACCTATGTGGCTGAGGTTGAGCGCATCAGCGAAGAAAACGGGCATGCTCCCCAGGCCATTGGTCTCGCGTTTTCAGGTGCGGTGGATCCGCGCAAAGGGGTGGTGTATTTGCCGGGTAAAGTGAAAGGGCTTGAAGGGTACCCGATTGTTGACGCATTGGAGCAGCGACTTGGGGTGCCTGTCATTGCTGACAATGATGGTCGCATTTCCATCTACGCGGAAGCTGCCTTTGGGCAGGCGCAGGACTGTAAGTGGGCCGTGACAATTACGCTTGGTACAGGTGTGGGCTCAGGGGTGATGCTGGATGGCAAAATTTTGCGTGATCCACATTTGCAGTTTGGAACGCAGATGGGACACATCGTCCAGCAAGCCGGCGGCCGGCTCTGTATCACCAATGCGCGTGGCACGGCCGAAATGTTTTGCTCGGCGACGGCATTAACCATGAACGTACGCGAAGGGTTGGCTCGCGGGATAGCGTCTGTACTCAGCGATGCTTATTTCAATGATCCTCGCGCTGTCGATTTTAAATCGATCATCGAGGCAGTGGAGCAGGGGGATCGGTTGTGCACCGACGAACTCAACGTCTGGACAGAGCAATTGGGCTGGCTGCTTGTGAGCACCATTCACGTGTATGCGCCGGAGAAAATTATTCTTAGTGGCGGTGCCAGCAATGCGGCACCTCATTTTCTCGAGTCCCTGAAAAAGCACGTAAACAGCCACATCTTCCGATATCCAACCAATGAGCCTGTACCCATTGTTGTATCAAGGTTGCAGGATCACGCCGGCGTACTCGGGACGGGCGCACTCGCCTGGGAGTACCTCGCTTCCCTCACTTCGCAAAAATAAATTACGGGTAACCCTAAAGGCCTGCTGCAACAACCTTCAACCCGGTCTCAATAAATATCGCTGGTCCTTCGACTAATCTCCTGGTAATCAGAACTGTCGATTGGGTTGTGGGGGAGGCTGCCGCGGAATGAGCGGAGGTATACAAAAGGCGTGTAATGTAAGAAGTTCGACACGCGCGACGTATAGAGATCTGCTGATCGCTCAACCTGTCGGGCAAAGTGGCTTTTTTCGTTGCCGGCTTGCATCAGCAGTCCCCAGTTGGGGTTCATGAGCGAGGTAGCAGCTGAAGCCAGCGGGGCAATGGTCTCATCGAGCGCCACAATTTCTTGTTTAAGCTCTACCATCATGCGCTCAATTTCTTCCATGCTTCGGTCGGTATGCGGGCCATACCCTTTCCGGATACGCTGCAAATCGAGTCGCATGGCAGAGTAAGCGGCTTCCATTTCTTCTTTCTGTGCCATGCGAATCGAAAGGTCCTGCTGGTTGGCCTCAAAATCACGCAAGGCATCGATCTCTTCTTCGAGTTCGCGCATAATGAGTGCTGTGCGCCAGCGATGCAGGTTTTTACTAACCCGCACATCCGAGTAGATGTGGTCGCCTACGTATAGAATCCGTTCTCCGGGCAAATCCAGCGATTCCTCCACCAATGCGGCGTTGGCTCCTACGTACATGCCTCCTGGTTTGAGGGGACCTTTGTGCTCGCGGAGTAACCCGGACTCGTCGACAATCTCAAACGCCGGCGATCTGCTTTCAAAAAAGCTTGGCTTGCGCGATCCGAAAATGGAGAAGGCAAACAAGTCTTTCCAGGTCATGTCACCCGGCAAAAACTGGTCGAACGCATACGTGAGCATCGGACTGGCATAGCTCCATTCCGAGTTGGTAATCAAAATGACTTTCTTGCCCGATTCGCGCTGGTCGAGGAGCGCAAGGGGCATTTGTGGGTCGAGTTCGACAAACCGGTCGGGGTCTGCGATGATTTCCTGTTTGAGCAGGCCTTCAAGGTGTGCTTCATCAAGCACCCGGCGGGTCCACCGATACAGGTGCTCATACCCTACCGATGGTGGCAATTTCCCCTCGTCGAGCAATTCTACCAATTGCATGTACATGCAGATTTCAGAGATTGAGAACTGCGTGTTCATGAACTTCCAACGCGCTTCTCCCAAATTAATAAGGGTACCTCTGTAGAGTTGGCGTTGGGCTTTGAAGTCGAGTGGTTTTGTGCCGTGGTAGGCGCGGCGGACATAGCCAAACCGATTGGCCTTCAGGACATTGCCTTCCTGCAGATCGATAATGAGCCCCTGCATGGCCATGTCATAATCAAATTTGAGGTGATCCACAGGCCATCCCAGGGCCTTGAGACCTTCTTTCAGGTAGGTGTAGGCTCGTTCCTCCCAGGCAGCTACATCGTAATGGATCAGGGTGTAATCCATGTCATAGCCTACAGCGGCTATACTTCTAAGGTTGGTTGTTCGATTACAAAAGAGTCCACTTTTTAGCGGGATATTGGGCATATAAATCGTTTTTTGACTTGGTAATATGAATTGCCGTTCGTTTACTGCGTAAAGGTGCACCGGGTTGCCGGCTTTACTAAAAGTTATTGTGCGCCTTGCGTTCGAACGAGCGATTTGTAACAGACCTCAGCGTTACCCGTAGACGCTTCAAGGACCATGTAGAGACACAATCACGAGACCTTTCTGTTAACCATTATGGCATCGGGCGACAACGACAAACGATTATATAGCGAAAAGGAAATTGGTGCGCTTATTCAGCGTGCAACCGAAATCCAGAAAGGCCGGCATGCCGGCAATCATTCGGGGCTTTCATTGCAAGAAGTGGGTGAGATTGCCGCTGAATTTGGCATAGATGCCTCAAGTTTGCGCGCTGCAGCTATGGAACTGGAGAACACGGCCTCTAAAAAAGGACTCTTGGGCGGGCCATTTTCGATCAACATGGTTCGCGTGCTTGAAGGGCATTACTCAGATGAAACGTGGGATGAGGTGGTTGAGGCTATCCGCGAGACCACCGGTAGTAGAGGACGAAGCCGGCTGGATGGTCGTGAACGCGTATGGTCGCGAGAAATCAAAGACCTGAATACGACGCTCGATCAAATTCTTGTTTCTATCCGGGAGAAGGATGAAAATACCATTCTGAAGGGACGCCGTGGGTATGCAGGTCTTGCTTTTATAGGATACATGTTCAGCGCCATGATTGGCGGGATGACAGCGGGTATTATGCTGGATGGTGGGGGGCTACCTGTACTCGTCAACCTGTTGCTCGTTATTACAGGGGGAGCCGTCGGAATGGCGGCATTTCGTTCCCTGCTTGGCGTTTGGGTTCGCGGACAAAAAGCACGGCTTCGCACGCTGATTGACAACGTGCAAAGCGTATTGGGTGCAGCTGAAGCAGCGCCGGCTATAGCACCTCCAATAGCAACGGGGCAACTGGCGGATGTAGATGAACTGGATGATGTGCTGGGTGATGAACTGGGTGAAGCTGGCCAACCCATCAAGCGCAAGGTTGCCAGTTAGTTGCCAGTTAATGGCGCGGCCTGGGAACGGACAGCATTACGGAGATTCAGACTATTTGGCAATCAATACGGCTGTAAGAACTGCCGTTGTCCCCATAAATACATAGTTGGTACTGCGCCAGAACTTCTTTTTCCAGATTTCCCGTTTGCGGGCTTTGTTCACTTCGTCTAGCTGACTTTTGAGTGCGGTTGCGTCGGCAGCATACAGGGTGACCTGTTCCTGCAGCATGTCGCGCTGGGCGATCAAGTGCTCAATTTGTTCGAGCCTGTTTTCAGAGAGGGAGAGTTGTTTTTTAGAAGCATCTTCCAGGAGTTGGATTTTCTGCTCAAGCGCCGGCAACAGATCTAGCACCAGGTTGCGGTAGTGCAGGGCGATCGATTGAGGTACAATAAAGCCAACTTCGCCTGTTTCAGGCAAAACAACCATCCGAACACTGTCAGCCGGCACGCGACCCACCACTTCCGGTCCTTCGTTACCCAGATTTTCTGTGGTTCGCGTGTCAGTCGGAGTTATCTCCTGCGCCTGCAGGGGCGTGGAGAGTGCGCACAATATTGTTAAGATCGTGCAGTAGCGAATCAGTGGTGATGTCATTGTTTGGTGCGTCTGTGCGTAAATGTTCGATTAGGGAGTCTTGCCGCGACAACTGGTACCGCAAGGCATCCAGGTTATCCAGCAGCCCGCTTTCCTGGGATACAAGCGCACGAAGGGTGTCCTGGTGCTGGGCGAGCAAGAAGTTGAGGGAGTCACGTTGCGCCTGAGATTTGGCAAGCTGTTGTTGTAGCGCGAGGATGTGTTGATCCAGTTGATCGTTTGAGCTACCAAAAATACTGCGCTCAACCGCAATGGCTGTGAGGGCGCTCAACGAAGCAATGACAAGAACTATCCAAATGGATTGCGTCTTTTTCATGAGGTTTAGCCGCTGGACGCGGGAGGCTTACACGCATCGCTTTTCTTTGGTGAAAGCGTGAAAACAGGAAAAACATGTTGGAAGAACCAACAAGTCAGCCAATTGTGCGTTAACGGGTTGATTTGTTGAAGTCATGCCGGCCAGATCCGGGTGAAAAACGTAGCTGGAGCGATCTATGATCAATATTGAGTCCTTGCAAGAAATCAAAAGGCGATTTGCAGAAGTCACGTCCCTGATGTCTCAGCCTGAGGTTGCGACGGATGTGAAGCAGATGGTCGCTTTGGGCAAAGAGCATACAGATCTTAAACAAGTCGTTGCAGCGATCGAGAAGTACGAGGATGCCCTGAAAGAACTCGCCGATCTGAAAGAGATGTTGGATGCAGAAGATGATGCAGATCTGATAGCAATGGCGAAAGAAGAGTTGGATGCACTGGAAGGCAAAATTCCGAGTATGGAAGAGGCACTGCAGTTACTCCTGATTCCTAAAGATCCCGAAGACTCCAAAAATGCCATTGTTGAAATTCGCGCCGGCACCGGTGGCGACGAAGCCGCGCTCTTTGCAGGCGACCTCTTCCGGCTGTACAACCGCTTTGCTGAAAAACATGGCTGGAAAGTAGACTTGCTGGAGACTTCACACGGGACGCAGGGCGGATTCAAAGAGGTGATTTTTGAATTGAAAGGCGCCAATGCGTTTGGGATGATGAAGTATGAAAGTGGCGTGCATCGGGTGCAGCGCGTGCCGGCTACGGAGTCTAGCGGCCGCATTCACACGTCAGCTGCCACCGTTGCTGTGCTCCCTGAGGCAGACGAGGTAGACGTAGACATCCACGCCAACGATCTGAAAATTGATGTGTACCGATCCAGTGGCCCCGGCGGTCAGTCGGTTAACACGACGGACTCTGCTGTCCGTATTACCCACATCCCCACCGGGTTGGTTGTGACCTGCCAGGACGAGAAGAGTCAGCACAAAAACAAAGACAAAGCCCTGCGCGTGCTCCGATCACGACTCTATGAAATCGAAATTGCCAAGCGCAACGCTGAGCGAAGCGAGGCGCGTCGATCCATGGTTGGCTCTGGCGACCGCTCCGGTAAAATCCGCACCTACAACTGGCCGCAGGACCGTGTGACAGACCACCGCCTGCAAGGCGATGCCAAAAACTACCCACTTCAAAAAATCGTAAACGGCGACCTGGACGACGTGATCAATGCCCTGCGGACGGCCGAGCACGCGGATAGAATGGCGAATCTGTAAGAATATCGAACACCGAACCAGGAATATCGAATAATGAAGGGGAAGCCTACTTCGATATTCAGCATTCCTTGCTCGATATCAGGGGTGTTCAGAAAAATAGTAGCTAGCAAAGATGCATTCGTTTTCAGCAAATCAGCGCGCGGATGTCCACCAAATGCGTGGCGATGTGCGTTGGATGCTTTTATCGAAGCGTTTTCCTGAATAAAATTCAGGAGGATCTGCGCGAAAGGAGATAAAAGCGCGCGTTTTATTTGGTGGTGCCCTTTTCTTTGGTTCGTTTCTTTTGGGCAAGCAAAAGAAATGAACGTACGCAACCTACACCAGGGAGCAGTTGCTTACTGCACAAGATGTATATCTCTTGCTGGAATGGCCATGAGCGCCAACATTGGACAAAGATTTTTTCTGAACACCCCTGGCTCGATATTCGATATTCATCTCCTTCGTTGTTCAAAAACTGTGAAAACGCCCCTCTTGCGGATCTTCTCCCTCATTCGTGACTATCATGGCGCTCATCCCTGCTCCT
>CBDHHF010000023.1:0-16604 GCA_965263205.1 Rhodothermales bacterium | reverse complement strand
CTAAATGGCGGCGGTGCACTCACAGACTTTGGTTGTTACGGTGCCAACTTGATGACCTGGTTGCTCAAAGGCGAGACGCCAGAATCGGTGATGGCTGTAACGCAGCAACTGAAATCTGACCCCGTGTACAGCAACGTCGATGATGAAACCAATATCTTTGTGACGTACAAAAATGCACAAGGTATTATCCAGGCGTCATGGAATTGGCCGTATCACCGGAAAGATATGGAGGTCTATGGCGATGATGGACTGGCCATTGCCTTGAATAGTAGCGAGATGCAAATTGCACCACTTGATGCGCCAAGGGAAGATGTTGTCGCCGCGCCGTTGACTGGGGCCGCTGCTGATCCGCTTTCTTATTTAAAAGCTGTTGTAGAAGGTACCATCGTGCCGGCACCCCACGATCTTTCTGCGCTGGAGAACAATATCATGGTGACCCGCATTCTGGATGCTGCCCGCGAGTCTGCCCGAAACCGGCAAGCGCGTTTCTTTTAAAGACGAATAAACAAAACGCACGGAGTCGCAAAATCCTGAAATTATGAGTGTAGAGTCCACTATGCTCCGCATAAACCTTGAAGCCCTGCAGCAAATCAAATCTTCCCGCGCACTGGCCTTGCAGCAACTGCTGCAGTTGGAGAATATGCGAAGTCGTCCCGGTTTTGACGACGACGCGGCGATGCCCATTGGCTCGGCACAGGAGCATCGACAGGTGAAAGAGTACGTTGCCGGCATTACCCGCTGGAAGCGCTGGCTCGACTTCCTGATCTGAGTCTTTTTACAAAGGGGAGTTCGAGAAAGCTGGAGCCGCTGGTGGTTACAGATCTATGCGTCTCGGAGCTTACGATCTGCTGTTTCTTGCGTACGCCCCCCCATGCATCTATCAACGAGGCGGTAGAACTGGCTAAAGCGTGCCGTACGGGAGGGTGCCGGCGGGCTGGTGAATGGCATTTTGCGGTACGATTGATCGGAATCGAGACGACCTGCCCAAACCACGGGCCCGGATTCAGGGCGAATGAACTTAGGGGTACGTTTTTCTCATCCCAACTGGCTTGTTTATCGCTGGCTGCAGCGTTATCCCGATGCGATTGAAGATTTACTTACGAATGGAATAACACGCGGCCCGTTTATTCTGTACGTATCAACACTGCTAAAATTTCTATTGATGACTTCAAGGCAGCAGCTGGACGCAATCGGATGCCGCCTGGGAGCCGGCGCATTTCCTTGAAGACTTTGTCCGTGTGCCTCGACTTGCAGCCGCTCGTTCGGCAGGGCTTGCTGCGGGACGGCCTCTGTGCGCCGTACAGGACGAAAGCTCTGGCCTCATTGTTCGTTTGCTCGATCCAAAGCCGGGAGAGCAAATTCTCGATGCCTGTGCTGCTCCGGGGGGCAAAGCCATTTACGCAGCCTGCGCTGATGCAGGGGAAAGGCAGCGCTGGAAGCCGTTGATATCCAGGAGGATCGGCTGAAAAAACTGGAACAGGTTGTTGAAGCGCTATGACGCCGGCGTGGATCAAGCAGAACCGTAGCAGATCTTGCGGACGATGCAACCCGCAACGAGCAAGTAGATAAAGTACTCCTGGACGCGCCCTGTTCTGGCCTTGGGTGTACTTTCTAAACGGGCGGATCTGCGCTGGACGCGGAAGAAAGAAGACATCACCAAAGTTGTAGAACTGCAAGCGGAATTGCTTGCCGCGTCAGCAAAGATGGTTAAGCCAGGTGGGTATCTGGTGTACAGTACGTGTACCATTGCGCCTGAAGAGAACAGGCTGCAGGTGAATAAATTCCTGGCTTTCTCATTCGGACTTTGAAATCGAACGTGCAGATGATCTCTTGCCGGCCAAGGTTGTAAACCAGAAAGGGTGTCTGGCTACCCTGCCGCACAAACACAAAATGGATGGCGTGTTTGGTGTGAGACTTAAGAAGAAGGCGTAACCAGTTTTATTCGGGGCTTTGGCCCCTCAAATATTGAATAGCGAGCAAGGAACTCCGAATTTCGAAGTGAATCCTCCTCACTCCATCTATCCTGCAAACCCCAGTTCATCAATTTTGAGGAAATGCACGCCGCCGCCAGCGTCGCCGGCTATTACGCGGAGGCCATCGATGGTGAAGATGCATCGGGTAAGCGGATGGTCCGCATAAAAGCTACTGACGCGTTTGCCTTCTTCGATATCCCACAAAAACAACGCATGGTCGTCGCCGGCTGAGGCGATGTAGCGACCATCACGCGAGACGGCAATTTGCCTTATGTCTTTCTTATGGCCATGGAGTTCAAAAACACACTCGTCCAGCGACAGGTCCCAAATCCGAATCACCCGGTCTTCGCCGGCTGAAATGAGATGGTAGCCCATCGGCGTGAGGGACAGGTGTCGTACCGGACCCGTATGGCCTTTCAAGCAGCCGCTTTCAAATCCAACGCTAAAATTCCACACGCGGATGGTGCCGTCGTCGGATGAAGAAATAATCCGCTGATCGAGCGAGGAGATAACGAGTGCCCGTACGGGGCCGGTATGGCCTTTGAGCACATGCAAAAGCCGGCCTTCTTCGATGCTCCATACCCGCACCGTATGATCGAGTGAAGCTGAAATCACCAGTCGGTTGTCGTTAGAGATTACCACCGATGTCACGCCACCGGCATGGCCGTGAAGCTTTTTGACAAGCCGGCCATGTTGGATATCCCAAATGCCAATCGTTTTGTCTTCTGATCCTGTGACGAGGAAGCGGTCGTTCCAGGCGAGGGCAGCGCACCACACCCAGTCGTCATGCCCATTCAAAATGTGCATGCGTGACTCGGTTTGAAGGTCCCAAACGTTGATCGAGCAATCAAAAGAGGTTGAAACCGCAAAATGGCCGCGTGACGATATGGCCAGATCCCAGACCCAATCCGTGTGGCCGCGGAACGTTGCATCTACCGATGCACTATCGATCCGCCATTTCATGAGTGAGGTGTCGTCTGAGCCGGAAAGCAGTTGCGTATTATCTGGCGAGATGGCCAGCGCGCGCACGCCTTTTTGATGCGCTTCTTTTTGAATCTGATACGTGTGACCCGTGAGGCTCCAGAGTTTGAGCGAAGAATCGTCGGAAGCAGATAGTACGCCTTTGCCGTCGGGCGTGACGCCCATATCCCAAACCCAATCGTCGTGCCCGGTGAACGTACGCAGGATTTTGCCTTTCTCGAAATCCCACACAATCATCGACTGGTCTTCGGAAGCGGACACAAGAATCCGCCCATCGCGCGAAAGGTCGATGGCGCGTACGCCGGCCTGGTGCCCCGTAAGCACGCGCGCTACCTGCCCGGTAAACAGGTCCCACACAATGACGGTTTGGTCTTCTGAGGCACTGACGAGGTGCCGGCCATCAGGCGTGATTTTTATCGACCAAATCCAGTCGTCATGCGCGGTAAGCCTGATTTTGCTCGTGCGATTTTTCTTCAGGTCAATACAGCCAATGACATGGTCATCACCGGCGACAAAAACCATCCGATTGTCCGGCGATATAGCCATCGACCAGATCCGATGAATTGGCGGATCAAAGGTTTGTTTGATTTCGCCCGTCCACAGATCCCACATGATAAGGCGGCCAGCTTCATCGGAAGACAATACGTTGTTGTCGGGTAGCGGGACAATTGCTAATATTTTGTCTTCATGCAGTGCGTACGTGTGTAGATTGGTGCCTTGCTCGATGTCCCATACTTTGAGGGTCAAGTCGTCTGAACCTGACACGGCGTATTTACCATTGGGCGTGAAAGATACCGTATGTACAAGATCCCGGTGGCCTTTGAAGGTGCGTAATTGGGTGCCCGTCCGCAGGTCCCATAATTTGAGGGTGCGATCGCTTGAAGCGGATATGGCATTGCGCCCATCAGGTTCGATATCGATGGCATGGATAACGTCTTCGTGGCCGCGGTACGTTTGAAGCAGTGAGCTGCCCGGGATATCCAGGTTAACCTTGATGGGGTCGAGCCAGACGGGCTCGGGTTTGCCTGTGATCCGGATGGCGTCGACGAGATCTCGAATTGCCGGAATTTCAAGCTCCTGCAGCCGGCCAATCATCTGGTTACCAAGCTGTGAAGTATCTGCAGCCAGAATAGGAGCTGAAAGACGCAGGGCCTCTTGAATGACGCGAAGTGTTTTATCTTGCCGTACGTAATTGAAGTCCTCAAAAAGGGCTTCTGGGTCCGTAAAGTTTAGTTTAGCCTGAAGCCATTCATATGAGAGCAGCAAATTGGGCAGCTCATCGCTCCGTGCAGATGCTTCAAGGTGATAACAGAGGAAGCGGTAGAGGTACCCATCGTCGGGAAGCTCCGACCATGGCAGGTCATTGCGGTTGTATGCTGCGAGCAGGGCTTCATGCCACGACTCAATTTCATCATCGTGATGCTCCTCCACATGATCAGCCAACAGGTTGTTCAACGTAACGGTGCTTCCGTTATTTCTGCGGCGAATAACGTCTAATTCGACCAGCTCTTCGATTAACTCGAGGTGGTTTACTTTTCCGTACGCATTCTCCAGCTTGTGCCACAGCAAATGTATGGCCGAAATGGGCAGCGGAGTGCGGGTT
Source organism: Rhodothermales bacterium (assembly GCA_965263205.1). Taxonomy (GTDB): domain Bacteria; phylum Bacteroidota; class Rhodothermia; order Rhodothermales; family JAHQVL01; genus JBCCIM01. Next base: position 12,047 of record CBDHHF010000023.1, on the reverse strand, counting down.
GGGAGGATACCAAGGGCAGTGCTCAATTGCCGGCTGGCATCAGACATCTGCTCAAGATGCAGCGATGCCAGGTGTTGTTGCAGCGTTTCTGGCGTGTGGTCATCCATTGACGCGAGCAATGCATCGATGTTGTGCCCTTTTTGTATAAGCAAGGCCGCAAGCACAAGGTTGTGTGGCATGTGCCTCAGGCGTTTCGCGAGCACGGTATTGGTAGCCTCGCTGAGCGCCTTAAATGCATTGATGAGCGTGCCGGCTTCTTCAGTTTTGAAAGGCGGTGCGTCTGCGACGCGTGCATTGAGGGCTTCTGCAATACGCGTGTTTTGTGTGGTAATCAGTAACCGCGCTTTCTGGCCAGATGGCTTGATTTGAAATGCTTGCTGTACCGTTTGTACATCGTCCAGGATAATTAGCATGGCTGTATCTTCGAGCAAGTGATTAAGCGCTTGCAGCGCCTCTTCGCTCGAAGTTGCTTCAGCCCAATTCGGTTGGTGCGCCCGCCCGAGTTTGTTGATTTGCTCCGTGAGATCGTATGGCTTCTGGCCAAAATTCAGCCATGCTATACCATCCGGGAATGCCAGTTGGACTTCATCCAGTTGGCAGAGCGCAGCCGCAATAGTGCTTTTGCCTGATCCCGGCAAGCCTTGTAATACGGTTGTCGAAGTTTTTCCCTTTTGTACGGGTGTGCTAATCGTTTTTGCTAACCTGGAGATTACAGCTGTGCGGTCGATATAGTAGTGTGGGAGCGCAGGGGGGAGGAGTAGATTGTCGCTGTTGATAGAGAACGCAGGGTTAGCAAACGGCACTGGTTTCTGTGTGGAAATATTTCCCCTCTTCATGTTCGGGCGGACACGTAAATAAGTAAAGATTAAAAAACATTAATCTTATAGATAGGGAATAGCCCGGCAAGCGCTGTACACCATTGGGCGCACATGGATGCTAACTTATGGTCATCTCGTATCTGTTTTCAGGCTTATGCTCGTGCAAAACGTAGTGTCCCAACAACTTCTTGACGTTGTAATGACCAACGTGGAAGACCTTAATTTCGAAACGTTGCTCCTCGCGGTGGTAGCGCATAAATACATTGTCCTGGGTGGGACGTGCGTGTTTATTCGTTGTATAAGGAAACTCGAGAATATCCAGCTGCTTGCCGCGAAATGTATCGCGGGCATGTCTGAAACGGTTCATCGCGTCGGTAATAAGCGGCAGATCAGGTTGGCCTTTCAGGCACTCACCTTTAAAATCTTCAAACTCGAATGCGCTCACAGTGCTTTGGGATAGGTTAGACGTGTGGCGTGGCTGGGTAGGTGTTTGGGGTATCGGCAAACGAAGGGATGGCGTTAAGCGATTGCGTCTGATTATGGGTAATCGTGTGGTTGTGGGTTATGCCTGTCCTATGTGAAGGGATTGGTTCGTCTTTAAGGCACAGTGTTTACCCAATGGTTATACCACCAAGCTTTATGAAAGCATCATCCCTTCCTGCATTACTCGTTAGCCTGCTGTTCATCGCGTGCCATCCACCGATAGATGAAGTTGAGCTGGAAAACACCCTGCAGTCGATTATTGGCGACGGCATGGTTGCCGGCTTTGCAGTTGCAGTGTTCAACAAAGACGAGGTACTGTATACCAACGGATATGGCTATGCCAATCTCGATTCGCAGCTACCCTACACACCCAAGACGCGCCAAATCATCGCTTCAATCTCTAAAACCACGATTGGTATGGCCATTGTCAAAGCCGAAGCCATGGGTTTGTTATCGATGGACGATCCGATAAATAACCATCTGCCTTTCCCGGTGGGAAACCCCTCCTTTCCCGAAACGCCAATAACCATCAGGCAGCTGGCTACGCACACGTCATCCATTGCATACAGCGAGCAACTTTCCGGCGATTACGCATTTTCAAAAAATGGACTTCCGCTGGACACGTTTGTCTTTAACCAGCTTTCTCCAGCGGGTGAGTGGTACCGCGAAGAAAATTTTACAGCCAATCAGCCGGGTACCTATTTCGATTACACAAACATTGGCGCGGCAACTGCAGCGTTTGTGGTAGCGCAGGCATCCGGAATGTCGTTTGACGCCTTTACCCGGCAGCATTTATTTGAGCCGATGGGTTTGCCGGCTGTGTCCTGGTACGATGCAGCAGCGGACGACAGTACAAGCGCGTCACTGTATGGCATGGAAGCACCCCATGCTTTTGAAGAGATTGTGAGACAGCCAGTTGGTATTTATCCAGTGCGAGACCTCGTGGCAAGCATTGAAGACCTGACACGGTATGCGCAAGGTGTGCTTAACAAAGGCATGTATGATGGACACGTTGTATTGGCAGAAAGTACGGTTACATCCATGTTGTCACCGAGTCTACCGAAAGATGTTAAAGGAGAGGCGTTTTCGCTTGATCACGGCATCTTCTGGATCATCGACAAAAATCAGCTCGGCGTGCCGGCAAAAGTGATTGGCCACTCAGGCGGTGACGCCGGCATTTTCTCGATGTTGTGGCTCGACCCCAAAACGGAGCTAGGCTACGCCATGCTTTCAAATACATCGCAGGCTGACGCTAATTTCGGCGCGTATATCGCACTCTGGCAGGGATTATTCCGGTATGGGAAGAATTTTGATTAGCTCAGGCGGCTTTTTGCTGCAGCACACCGACCGCACTTAAAATTGCAAACATCGTATCCAGACGTGGATTGCCAGTTGCCGAGAGGGCAGCATACAAATGCTGTCGCGATTTCCCGGTACGTCGGGCCAGTTCGGTAAATCCCATTTGGGCTTCGACAACCTGGCGAAGGCACTGTAGAAAAGCAGCCTGATCACCGTCTTGTTGATATGATTCGAGTGCATCGATCAAAAACAGACGAGCCTCTTTGGGGTCGCTAAGCAGCGATTGCGCCACGGTGTCCCAACTACGATAGGATTTAGTCATGGTTTTGTCGTGTTTTGTAATCTTGCCATAACGCAAGGGCTTTACGAATGTCGCTTCGTTGTGATTTCTTGGAGCCGGCGCATAAAAGCAAGACGACTACAGGTCCATCTTCTGCAAAATACACTCTGTATCCTGGTCCAAAGTTTAGTCGTAATTCTGATACGCCTTCGCCGCCTACAATATGGCGGTGATCGCCAAAATTGCCTTGCTCAATGCGGTTAATCCTGCGGATAATTCTGGAGCGATCCCTTTGGTCTTTGAGTTTGTTTAACCAGTCAGTAAGGGGCTCATTTCCTTCTGCAGTTTTATACACAAAGAGAGCTCGTTGTCGTAACCTGTGCATTTGGCCTGTCAGTTATAACTGACACTATTGTCCGTAATTTGTTTCACCAAAAGTTTAATAGACAAGCTGAGTGGGAGGGGTATACCTTACGTGAGCATTTATAATGGAGGGACTGAAAAATAGCAGGAGAAACGGTAAGGATGGTAGGCAATTAAAATCCATTCGCAAAACAAGAATTTTGTCAAACTCAATGGTACTTCTGTACCAAATCAGCCTATGCGGTAACCTTGGAAACCTTTAATGATGTAATAAAAGGGCATAGATCAACAATGAGATGGAAGCAAATACAATTTATGGGATATTGTTGCTTGTCTTTGGTTTGCCAGTTCTTCTGTTACCTTCGTTCATGAAGAAATATATTGATGATGCCAAAGAAGCCACATACCGACCAATAGATGAATCTATTTATGTCTCAGGCGGCTTGTGTATTGTGCTAGGATTATTCCTGTTGATATTCAAATAGAATCGAAAATATTGGTTTAGATGCACTTAGTTAGGTTGATGCGGCAACGTATTCTGAATGGATTACCAGCACTTATGTCAAATCATAACTAGGCAGACTATACAAGAAAAAACCACTGGAGCCGATACCCCAGTGGTTTTTTGTCTTTCCATTGCAAACTAACAGGTGTTTGTCTCGATCTTGGCAAGGTAGATGCGACTTGGATATCGCAATTTATGCCAACCGCACCGGCAATTCCCTCACGGGCTTACCGGTAATCTTCAACAGCGCATTTGCCAGCGCCGGCGCCAGGGGCGGCACACCTGGCTCACCCACACCTCCAGGAGGCGCTTCAGAATCTACAAGATGCACGTAAATTTCCGGTGTCTCGTTTAAGCGAAGCAGGGGATAGTCGTGGAAGTTACTTTGCTCGATGGCGCCGTCTTTGGCGGTAATGTTGCCGTGCATGGCGAGCGAAAGGCCAAAGACCGCCGCGCCTTCCATCTGCGACTTCACGCGGTCAGGATTCACGTACGTCCCGCAATCTACTGCGCAATCCACCCGGTGCACGCGGACCTGGTTGTTCTCGACGGAGGCATGCACCACCATGGCCACGTAGCTTACAAAGCTGTAGTGGGCAGCCACGCCCATGGCGTGACCTTCGGGCAGGTCTTTGCCCCAGCCGGCCTTTTCTGCAGCGAGTTCAACCACGCCTTTAAGTCGTGCTGTCTCGTACGGGTGTTTGTTCAAGTCTTCGCCGTACGGCCCCACGTCGCCTTCGAACATGTCATTCAGATTCCGGTCTGGGCCGATGAGGGAGAGGAGGTACTCTTTTTCATCGCGCCCAGCGGCATACGCCATTTCGCCGGCAAATGCACCCACCGCAAACGCGTGGTGGATGTTGGAGACCGAGCGCAACCAGCCGATGCGCACATGCGCAGCTGCCGGCCCATTCTCACACCGCATATTCGGGATGCTGAAGGGTACGGTGGTGAATCCAAGGCCTAATTCGCCGGCTGACGCGTAATCTACACCGGGTGCAAACGTAGCGCTGATGCTCGGGAAGGTGGTGCGGTGTAACCAGCCCGTTGGGGTACCGTCTGCATCAAGCGATGCTTTCAGGTACTGCGTGCTTGGAGCGTGGAAGTAGCCGAAATGGATATCATCTTCCCGCGACCAGGTTAATTTGATCGGTGCACGCACAGCTTTCGAGATCAGCGCGGCTTCCACGATATAGTCAGGTTTTGACTTCCGACCAAAGCCGCCGCCGAGCATCGTGACATGAATAATCACGTTGTCTACTTCCATGCCGAGCGCTTGAGCGACCATGCCGCGTGCTGTTTGTGGGTCCTGGGTTGGGGCCCACACTTCACACGTACCGTCCTCTTTTACCCAGGCGAGTGCGTTAGGTGGCTCCATCGGGGCGTGCGCCAGCATGGGCACGTAGTACATGGCTTCGACCGTTTGCTCAGCTGTTTCAAAAGCCGGCGTAATATCGCCATAGTTACGGATTTCACGGCCTGGGTTCGATGCACTCTCTTCGAGTGTCGTTTTGTAGGCTGGGGAATTGTATGAGGCATTCGGTCCCAAGTCCCACTCGATTTCGAGTGATTTGCGGCCCTGGAATGCAGCCCATGTGTTTTCGGCAACGACAGCGAGCCCGCCTAAGGCCCGGAAAGCCGGCGGAAGCGGGGCGTCTTCAAGTTGCACGACCTGGCGGACGCCTGGCGTTGTCAGTGTGGTTGTATCGCTGTACGAGACAAGCCGGCCGCCAATTACGGGGCAGCGCTCGATTGATGCGTACAACATGCCGGGCACATTCGCGTCGATACCAAAGCCGGCTTTGCCCATCGCAATGTCGCGGTTGTCGATGCCGCGCATGGGTTTACCGATATATTTCCATGCATCACGCGACTTGAGTTCAACCTCTGCTGGCACTTCAAGTGTTGCTGCAACTGCGGCTAATTCGCCGTAGCCGGCTGTGTTGCCACTTGCCTCATGTGATACATGATGTTGCTCAGCTACACACTCTTCAGCAGGCACGCCCCAGGTTTGCGCTGCGGCATTGATCAGCATGGCTTTTGCCGTAGCGCCGGCCTGCCGCCATTCGGTAAAGTGGTTGCGCACACTGCGCGAGCCATCGGTATTCTGATCGCCGTATTTGGGGTCGCCATCAGCCTGGATCACGTGGACGCGGTCCCAGTCGGCTTCCAATTCATCTGCTATCACAGGCGGCATACCCGTGCGGATACCCTGGCCCATTTCGGAGCGCGAGCATACGATGAATACATCGCCGGCGTCGTTGATGCCCACAAACACGTTGGGATTAAAGCCGGCTTCTTCGTACGTACCAGAGGCCGGCACACGCGTATCGAGCATAGGTTGCTTTTTCGGGGCGCAGCCGGAGGCCCAGCCTAATACAAATGTAGCACTGGCCGCCATCGAGGTACGCTGTAGGAAAGCCCGACGCGACAGATTGGTGAATGCGGGCTTGGTAGCTGCATTGCTTGCCTGTATCCACCGCGGCTTGTCATTTTCGAATATAAACATGGATTAGCCTCCCAATTCTGCTGCACGGTGAATAGCTGCACGGATCCGCGTGTAAGTACCGCAACGACAAAGGTTACCCGATTGCATGGTGTCGATGTCTGCATCACTCGGATTCGGATTGTCTTTCATCCAGGCGGCGGCGTTCATGATCTGCCCGACCTGACAGTAGCCGCACTGGGCAACGTTCAGTTCATCCCATGCAATTTGCAGCGGGTGACTACCATCTTCAGACAGTCCTTCAATGGTGGTGATGTCCTGGCCGGCTACGGCTGAGACGGGAGTGACACAGGCGCGGGTTGCTGTGCCATTCAAGTGAATCGTACACGATCCACAAAAGCCGCCGCCGCAGCCAAACTTGGTACCTGTCATGCCGAGAACATCCCGAATGACCCAGAGAATGGGCATATTGCCGTCCACTTCAACGGTTTGAGGCGCTCCGTTGACCGTAAAGGAGATTGATTCCATGTTGTGTGTGACATTGATGTAGGAAACGATGAATTAAGATACAGGATCGTTCATCGAATCACCACCTTTTGCGCGATCCGGCCTTCATGCTATCGCTGACATGATGCGGGACCTCGTGCCATGGTTGAGGTTTGCGCTGTAACCACGGTGCGTGCTCGCCCAGATCCTTCGGCTGCGCTCAGGATGACGCGAGTGAGGATGAGCGCCATACCTTGAGAGATCCTTCGCCTGGCTAAGGATGACGCGGCTGTAGGATCGTGCAAATCCTCAACCAATCGAAAATCGGCAATCGAAAATCGACACTCAATTTGCCGCAGTAACCGTCAAATCCGCTACCTGCGTCACGCGGGTGTCATTGCCGGTGTCGTTGAAGCGGATTTCTGTGCGGTAGATGCCGGGTGCAAGTTGGTTAAGGCGGGCCGGGTCATCTGATCCGTAGCGTACTTCAATGTCCACCTGGATGGTTGCGCCGGCAGCCAGCGTGCCCGACTCTTCAACGCCGCCAAATTCATCAATTTCTACGTCCAGCCAGCGAACGTTTTCATCTACGGCAAACAAAATATCTTCCGCACAGGTATTTTGGACCATGTAAGATTTAACTTCCGGGGTGAAGTTTGTGGTCATCGTTACGCCTGAAAGCACGTAGTTTTCGTCAGGAGCCACGTTTAGGCAAGAATCTTCGGAGTTGTTTGAATCGCAGCTACTAAGCAGGAGTACAGTGCAGCAGAGAAGGGTAGGAAAGACGCGTAGTTTCATCGCAGGTAAGACAGGTTGGATGATTGAAAGGGTTGTTGTACGCAGCCGGCCACAAGACGGTCTCATCTCTTAAGCGTAACGTATCGTACGAACTGCAACCATGATGTGGTGGGTAGTTTGTGGCTCTTGCTTGTATCTCTTGTTATGCGAAACATCATATACATTCCTGGATACGTTTGGGCGGTTGGTATCTTGTCAGCAGTTGCCGGTATATTAGCACCCATCACGACACCCGAAGTACTGGGCGCTATTATGGGAATCAGTATGCTGTGCTGGTTTATGATGGTCGGTATTGCGATGTTACGCCAGGCGCAGGTGCACCGATCTATACAAACCCATTCGTGCCTTGCATTGATACGATGCATCAAATCCGTCCAATGACAAGCTCAAACACCTATCGTATACTCCGTGCTGCATTGCAGCGCAGCGTGTTCATTGCAATCAGTATGGCGTTTATTGTGGGTGCAAGTGCTTCGTTTATCGATTGGCGTGAAAATCCGGGCGGCATTTTTCGCGAAGGCACCGAGACGCAGTGGGGTATTGTGATGGATACCTTTCTCAGCTGGTTCATGCCGGCGTTCTGGTTTGTCTTTATCCTTTCAGTACCCATCTTATGTGTTTGGAGCCGTAGAAGCCACGATTCTGCGACACGTTCTTGACGAAGGAAGTATTGCGCATGATGAAAAACAGACTCTCACCCAAAGCCAGACTCAACATAAGCCGAATCATCCCATTCGGCTTGATCTGGTTTGTGATGAGCCTCATTTTCTGGGTGCTCGATTTTACGATGGTTGGGGACTACAGCAATCTGCCTGATACGGCCATTAAGCCCGACCTGGGCATCATCCTGTTTGGTACTTTTTCAGTTACAATACTAGGCTTGTTGGTTGGGACCATTGAACTGTTTTATCTGAATAACAGGTTTGCGCACAAGAGTTTCGGACGAAAAATTCTTGGCAAAACAGGATTTTACCTGGTCCTCATTTTTGTAGTTACGTGCATCACATTTCCAATTGCTGCGAGCATGGAATTGGACACCAGTCTGACCGATCCTGCGGTATGGCAGAAATTGTGGGGATTCTTGCCCAGCAAAACAAACTTAAGCACGTTTACACAATTGGCCACCATGACAGGGCTTTCGCTGTTTTACGCTGAAATCAGCGAGTACATGGGGCACCGGGTGTTAACAAACTTCTTTACCGGGAAATACCATCAACCGAAAGAAGAGCATAGGATTTTTATGTTTTCGGATATGAAATCTTCTACCCGGATTGCCGAGCAAATTGGGCACGCGCGGTATTATGAATTGCTGCGGGCGTATTATAATGATTTATCGGATGGCATCGTCGATTATGCGGGCGAAATTTACCAGTACGTGGGGGATGAAGTGGTGGTATCGTGGCCGGCTGCTGTTGGACTCAAAAAGCTGAACTGCCTGCGAAGTTTTTACGCGATGAAAGCCGATTTGCACAAAAAAGCAGACTGGTACCAGGAGCATTTTGGCCTGGTACCTGACTTCAAAGCCGGCTTTCACATCGGCACCGTAACAACCGGTGAAATTGGAGCGCTCAAAAAAGAAATCATCTTTACCGGCGATGTGCTAAACGCCACTGCTCGAATCCAGGGGCTCTGCAACCATTTTGAGGTTGATCTGCTGGTTTCAGGCGACCTGTTACGTTTGCTGGAGAGCTACCCGGGGAAAGACGTGCAGTCTGTTGGGCAATGCGAACTGCGGGGCCGGCAGCAGAAGCTCGCGTTATATACGTTGACTCCTGTTGGCAGTACTTCCCAAATAGAGGCGAGTACAGACTTAACGCAATAATTGCACATCATTATCCTTGCTAAACCGCAGGCAATTTGTTATCAATGAATATGATGATTAAAGTATTAGCCATACTGCTAGGGATCCTTTTTGCGTTTGTAGAGATCGTGCGCATGCGCTGGTCCTATCTGGAGTCCGATCTGGAAAAGCCTTATTTGAAATCAATCGGCAAACATCTTTTCCGACTCTAATACGCCTTTCTTTACCCTGTCTGCTACCCAACTTGCTCGGCCTTCAAGCGAGCCACATCTTCGATAAGCTGCGATACCGACGCGGTATTCATCCCGTTGTATACCCCCCTGATTCTGCGATGCTTGTCGATTAGCAAAAAACTTTCGGTGTGCAGGAACGCTTCTTCGCGGCTAGTTGCTGCTTCCGTTGTGCCGAGGTCCTCTTCCGCAAAATAGGCGCTTTTACCCAGGCTATAAATTTCAGCACGCGAACCGGTCGCAAGGTGCCATTTGTTGTTCAGTGCTTTTGTCTTTTCTGCAAACTTCCGGAGCGCAGGTATATCATCTTCCCCCGGCGTTACCGAATGGGAAAGCAGGAGAATGTCACCGTCTTCCTCAAAAGCCGCCTGTAGTCGTTTCATGTTGGACATGGTCATCGGGCAAATACCTGGACAGGCGGTGAAGAAAAAATTGGCGATGTAGATTTTGTTTTCGAATGTGGCCTCTGTGATGGTTTGGCCTGTCTGGTCTTGAAGCGTGAATGCTGGGATGCTGTGGAAATCGGCCGGCACCGAGGTTGGTTTATTGTACCACTTGGGTGAGAAGCTCGCCTCGTTGTAATAGGGCAATGTCATGGAAGTTGTTGTTGCCGGCTCGGGAGCATTGCAGCCAACACCCATCAATAGCCCCCAAATTAGGGTCAGGGTAACAAATTTGTGGTTCATTTTGAATCTGCTATGCTGATTTGGATGGTTTCGTCGTTTAGGTCGAAGCAGAGGTTCGCACGCTTCAGGCCATACACACGCCCGTCAATAGCTTCGTAGTTGGCGTACAGTTTGCCGTTTTCCTCGCCAGGCCCGTTGTAAGCCATGCGACTTGCCGTGGCGTACGTTCAGGGCTTTAAACAAAGCGCCGCTTTTGTACCATTGCTGTTGCAGGCCATGTGCAACGCCGTCGATGTAATTCGAGGAAGCGCGTAAGGTGCCATTTGACCACCAGGTTTGCGTTAATCCGTGTCGCTGGTCTGCTTTGTACATGGATGCAAAGCTCTTGACGCCATTGGGAAACCATCGGGTTGTTGGCCCATTGCGCCGGCCGTCCACATAATGTGTTTCTGCCGCCAACCGACCATCTTCATAGTACGCAACCTCAATCCCGGTAAACGGCGTGTCTGCCAGGTACTTGATGCCGCCCAGTTTTTTTATGTGCAGGCTGTCGTTTGCTATGGTGATTGGCTGTTGATCCGCATTGGCGGCCAGGGTATCGGCATCAGGGGAGGTCCTGCTTGCCGCAAAAAAGCTGGTAGCAGCCAATACGGCAAGCAGGACAATGAAGTGAAAAATGGCGCTAGTTGATGGCATTGGGTGACCCCTGGTAATCTCCTGGAAAGAGGATGTAGTACTGATTCAGATACGTTGTATTCTGAATATGGTAGTGGTACACAGGTTCGTCGCTATGGGGCGTGACGCCTACGTGGCCGCCCGATTCGTCGAGGTCAGTTGGATAGGTGTTATCTGGCTCGCGCCGGCCGTACAGAAAAAAGCCATCTGCCATGATACCAATGAGTGCGTCGTCATCTTCTGACCATGCAATGGGTTCAAGGTGGTAGTGATAGCTCTGGGGACCGGTATGAGCACCATTGTAGTCGAGCGATACGACGGCGTTATCCAGCGGCACGTTTGGGCCTTCCTGGTCGTTATAAATCATCCCGCCGCTGACGGCGATGCCTATTGGGCCAAGTCCGGTTGCAGAAGAGTTGGTGGCCAGTTCGGGATTAGCCGGTACCGTCAGGACGTACGAACCGTTAAAGTCGTCGATGTTGCCCGGTGCCATCTGCTCAAACGTCGTGGATACGGGCTCTGAAAAGAGTGGGTGGTTGCTTGCCGCAGCCGGCGTAACGAGTAAATTGCCCATCGGGTCGATGGCTGACCGCTCGGTTGTGTTTGACCAATAGGGCGACGTGTGGTTGGGCATGCCGTTACTTTCGATAACCACGTTGGAGCCTACAAGCGTGATGGTTACGTTGTCGTTGTCGAATGCTTCAAACGCAGCTGATAATTCAACGGAACCACCATCATCCTCTACATTGGAGGAGGTGGAGTCACAAGCCGGCGCGGCCAGTAAAAGCAGGCATGCAAAGCAAAAGCCTTGAAGGTTGCGCGTGTTTTTCATGTGTTCATTTCTGGGTTATTGGTTGATGATGCTCAATGCTACCACCCAGATGTTCAGAACTTGTTAACGCTACATTTGAATTCAGTTTAGCCGATAAATGCTTTGGCAAACCAATCGAAAACACGAAAACCCGGAAGCACGTAATCCCAAAAATATCCGGTACATTCCTTGCATTATGGATTTGTTTTGAGGGAACGCAACGCATGCCTAACGGTACGACCTTCAACTAAACGCTATTCTTTTTAAGCTGTAAATCACACGCCTTTGATTCAATAGTTACTACACGCTAATCATTTCAAAGAATCAGTTTTATCCGCGCCCGCTGCGGACGTACTGTGTGATTATGAACCAATTCAAAGCCGTTTCCCGATCCGGTTTATTGCTGCTGTTGGCAGCGCTTGTTTG
>CBDHHF010000022.1:0-170278 GCA_965263205.1 Rhodothermales bacterium | reverse complement strand
GGTTGGTAAGCGTTTTGTCCTGATCGAAGACGTGACGCCATCCCGGGAATTGTCCCACGAGGTCTTTGTCGCCGTCCCCGTCGAGGTCACCAGCTGTGATAGCAGCGGTGAAGTTGGGCTCGAAGTTATCAGGAATACCTTTCATGAAGGTTTCGCTTGAGGCCGGCTGCTGGAATTCGAAGAAGACGTCGTCCGGTGCGTTAGGATCTGCCCAGTCGCCGCCAAACTCCATGACAACCACGCCGGTGCCAGCGCCGACAAACTCAGTGTTGCCATCGCCATCGACGTCATCAATGATTGAGGCTTCTTCCCATGACCATTCGAGCTGCGAGCCAGTCTGTGTAGTTCCAGTGCTGTCCACCATGAAGTAGTCCATGGTTGGCCGTGGTGTAATCAATGAAGCGGTGGGCATCGCGGGGAAGCTACCGTCCGCTGCTTCGAAGACAAGCAGGTTAGGCTCTGTACCATCTGCCGGCGTGACGCCGAAGATGAGTTCGTTGCTGCCGTTACCGTTTACGTCACCAAGCGCGATGGTACGCTGGTTCGCGCTGAGCGAAGTCTGGCCATCGACGGTATATTCCCATACCACCTCGAATGAACCGTCTGCTGTCGGCTCGAACTCGCGGAGAACGTAGTTCTGATCTTCATCACCACTTCCGTCGAAACTGGTGAAGAACTCGCCTACGCCGTCTCCATCCACATCCCATCCGCCAGCGAGGGCTTCCTGCCATGCGGCATCTTCAGCGCCTTGTGTGGAATCGGTCAAGGACCAGACAAGCTCAAAGTCGCTTGCGAGCATCAAGGCGCCTGGTTCGACAGGAGGTGCGGTTGCTTCAAGGATTACTACGTTGCCTCCTTCAGCACCAGCTGGGCCCTGGATGATCAATTCGTAGAGGCCGTCTCCGTCCATGTCGTGACCGATTTCGAGGGTTTTAGGCTGTGTGCCTTCTGCCCACTGGTAGATACGATCTGTGGTGTAGCTTTCAGCACTGGTGATGTCACCACTGCCGTTGTACTCGGTGCGCCATACGCTGCGCGCGTCGAGGTCAGCTACGTAGAACTCGTAGTTGCCATCTGCATCAAGGTCACCATGAGCGAGGTCATGCGTAGCAGAGCCGCCTTCGGTGACGTAGTCGAGGTAGTTGGCAATCAGGTAGATGTCTGTTGAGTCCGTGCTTGCGATGTCGCCATCTACAGAAATCATCCACAGCGCGCCGCCGAGGCCGTTAAAGCCGCCAACGTTGGTGTGGAAGACTTCATCGCGTCCGTCGCCATTGAGGTCCAGCGCAACCGAACCGCGGTTGGCTCCCATCCAGCCATTTGGTACAACGCCGGTGTAAACCGGGTCATCTGCCTGGTCAGAAGAAGTAGACTGGCGCAGGCGCGCGGTCACTTCGTAGGTGTTTGGTCCCGTGGTTTCGTAGATCCGCAGGGGCTGCTCACGGTTGGTAAGCGTTTTGTCCTGATCGAAGACGTGACGCCATCCCGGGAATTGTCCCACGAGGTCTTTGTCTCCGTCGCCGTCGAGGTCACCAGCTGTGATAGCAGCGGTGAAGTTGGGCTCGAAGTTATCAGGGATACCTTTCATGAAGGTTTCGCTTGAAGCGGGCTGCTGGAATTCGAAGAAGACGTCGTCTGGCGCATTTGGATCTGCCCAGTCGCCGCCAAACTCCATGACAACTACGCCCGTGCCGGCTCCGACAAATTCGATATTGCCGTCGCCATCGACGTCATCAATGATTGAGGCTTCTTCCCATGACCATTCGAGCTGCGAGCCAGTCTGTGTAGTTCCAGTGCTGTCCACCATGAAGTAGTCCATGGTTGGCCGTGGTGTAATCAATGAAGCGGTGGGCATCGCGGGGAAGCTACCGTCCGCTGCTTCGAAGACAAGCAGGTTGGGCTCTGTACCATCTGCCGGCGTAACGCCGAAGATGAGTTCGTTGCTACCGTTTCCGTTTACGTCACCAAGCGCGATGGTACGCTGGTTCGCGCTGAGTGAAGTCTGCCCTTCAACAACATACTCCCATACCACCTCGAATGAACCGTCAGCAGTCGGTTCAAATTCGCGGAGGACGTAGTTTTGGTTTTCGTCACCGCTTCCATCGAAGCTGGTGAAGAACTCGCCTACTCCGTCTCCATCCACGTCCCAGCCGCCTGCAAGGGCTTCCTGCCATGCGGCATCTTCAGCACCTTGCGTGGAGTCGGTTAAGGACCAGACCAATTGGAAGTCCGGGCTTATTTCCTGAGCAAGTGCAGAGCTTGTAGTGAGGAGTAAGGCAAGAAGCGAGGCATAGTAAAATTTAATACGCATAAATTGCTCCTTCTGCGATAAGTGAGAACACAAAAATCCCAACCCTTGTTTGCATCGGTGGTCAAAGGGCGATACAAAACAGGGAGTGGATTCTAAAATATATACTTTGTATTAATAATAACCAAAGTATTGGCCATATGTTAGAAATTTTTTTGCCTCTTGTCAATTGTGGCCGTATTTTGGTAGTGTTCAGTACAATCTGAGCGATGCTTGGGTAAAGAAGAAGTGTAACTTTGTATTTCAATAGAAGTAAGTAGATGGCGGTTCTTACGGGCAAGTACATACCAGCCGGCCCACACGACATGGAGGGCGAAGGGATTCCTGAGGCGCATGTGCGCGGGATTGATATGGATTACAGGGCGCCGGCACTCCCTGAGTCAATACGCGCAATTTTGCCGATACCATTTCTCGAAGATGACCCGGATTGGGTTTCGCTTTACTGGCAGACGTGGGCGATAGTCTTTTCCAAAGTGTATGACCCTCCTGACGAAAGTGGCTTTGTGAAGTTTGTTGATGAGGGCTTCAGCAATAACATTTTTCAGTGGGATACCTGCTTCATCATGGGCTTTCTGCGCTATGCTACTGACTATCTGCCGGTGCATGGCACGCTGGATAATTTTTACAGCAAGCAGCACGAAGACGGATTTATTTGCCGCGAAATTAACCAGCTAACAGGTGAGGATTATTGGCCGCGGGAGCATCTCTCGAATGTCAATCCACCCCTGTTTGCGTGGGCAGAGGCCGGCTTCTATAAAGTGACAGGTAATAAAGAGCGGGTAATCAAGGTGCTACCTGCGCTTTGCCGCTATTATGAATGGCTCAAAGCCAACAGACGCCATGCGGATGGCATCGGGTATTGGACAACGTCTCTTAGTTCAGGCATGGACAACACGCCCCGCGCATATGATGCCGGCGGTATGGATGTGCATCTGAGCTATGATCACGTCTGGCTCTGTATGACCGTACAGCAGGCACTCAATGCTAACATGATTGCATACCTGGCAGAAGAGGTGGGAGATCGCGGGACCGCTGCTATGTATCGGACTGATTATGAAGCGCTCGCCACGTACGTCAATGAGAAGCTGTGGAATGAAGAGGCTGGATTCTATTTCGATCTGGATCAGGATGGGAATCACGTGCGCGTAAAGACGCCTGCGTCCTACTGGCCGCTCGTCGCAGGTATTGCTTCAGAAGAACAGGCGCATCGTGCCGCTGAGCGGATATTCAATCCTGAAGAATTCTGGCGCCCACATGCGTTGCCGAGTTTGTCAGCTGACCATGAATTATACCATCCGCGGGGAAACTACTGGCAGGGTTCGGTATGGCCGCCATTGGTGTACCTCACTGTTCGTGGGCTGGAGCAAACAGGTCAGCACGCTCGCGCCGTCAAGCTTGCGAAAAATCATCTCAACAACCTGTCCTCTGTGTTTGAAGCAACCGGTACCCTTTGGGAGAACTATGCGCCAGAGGAAGATCGTCGGGGTAACATCAGCCGGCCCGAGTTTGCCGGATGGACGGGTAACGGTCCTATCGCCATGCTCATCGAAACCATTCTCGGTTTTGAAGTCGATTTTCCGCAGAACGAAGTGACCTGGCAGATTACACGCACCGATCGCCATGGGATTAAAAGGCTGCCCTTCGGCAACCACAAGTTGTCTTTTGAATATATTCCAACTTCAAACTCTATCGTAGTGGATTCTGAAGTTGGGTTCAGGCTCAACGTCATCAAAGATAATGCGTCGTTTGTCCTGACGATTGCAGAAGGTAACCAAGAATTTAACCTTACTGCTTGAGGAATTGGAAAGCGATGCAGATGGACGTCGACACAATGGCATCTACAGCAAAAAAAGACAGCGTCGCAGTTCCCCAGGACCGCATTCTGGGTGATAATCACAGTACCGTTCGGGACTGGAATCAATCGCTTATTCTGAATCTTATTCGTACCCGTGAGTCGGTTTCTCGCGCAGATCTCACGCGTTTAACTGGTTTGACGCGTGGGGCCGTATCCAACATTGTTAATCGACTGGTTGAAGAGCGCCTCGTTCGGGAGATAAGCCTTGGGAAAAGTACGGGAGGCCGGCGGCCCGTCATGCTCAAAATTGCAGCTGAGCTAAACCTGGTTGGTGCTATCGATGTCCGTTCTCGCTTGACTACGTTGGCGGTGGCAGATTTGTCGGGCCATATTCTCACGCGTGCTACCATTCCGACCGAACTACAGGATGCTGAGCAATTCTTGTTAAAGTGCGCTCAGCAATTGCATCGCATGCTGGTGCAATGGAATACAACAGACCGCAATGTGCTGGGTATCGGACTGGTTGTGCCAGGTAGAGTATCTAAAGCAGATGGGTTTATTGTCGAGGCGAACGAATTGGGATGGGAGAAGGTGTCTGTCGCCAAAGCTGCGCAAGAATTTGAGTGGCCATTCATCGTAGAAAATGATGCCAATGCCGTTGCACTTGCCGAGCGCTATTTTGGACACACCCACCTGCGCGAATCATTTGTGTCTGTGTTGCTGCAGAGCGACAACATCGGTGCGGGCATCCATTTGCATGGCGCGCTCCATCGGGGGGACGTCGGTTATGCCGGCGAAATAGCTTGTTTAATCATTGATCCAAACGGAAATCCATGTACCTGCGGTAGCCGCGGGTGCCTCAGCACCGTCGCCTCCAGCTACAGTATCGTAAACCGATACAAAATGAACCTGCATTCGCGCAGAGAGGCGCAGGTCGAATCTGTACGCAATTTACAATCAGCATCGCTCAGCCGCGCCATCAAGCTTACCTGGGAAGTTGATACGGATAAACCACGCCAGTATCACATTTATCGCCATGTCGATACCCCTGTGCCGATGGATGTTGAGCACCAGGTGGGTATTGCATCACGTCCGTACTTCATCGATCATCCGCCGGCAGAGCAGATCTACCACTACTGTGTTGTTGCAGCTGATGAGAATGATCGCCGCAGCGTACCCAGCGAATCGGTTGCTCAGGCGCCCGGTGCTCCAGCAGTGCTCGTGAATGATGATTTCAAAACTGATAGCGCATTGGCTGGCTATCAGGTTGAAGCAACCCATGATGTAAAATCGGATAGGAGCGGGTTGCGCTTTGGCAAGTCTGGTGAGGATCATGAAAAAGCCATGGTGTGGCGAGATAGCCTCGGTAATGCCAAAATTTGTGGCCGGGTTACGCCCAAAGCGCGGGGGATTTATGATACCTGTGGTGTGCTTTTCAAGGTACAGGATACGGAGCACTGGTATTGTGCCGTGCTGGCTTATGGAAGCCAGTTGCGCGGTGGTGAGACATTAAGTCTGATGCGTCAGTCAGGAGATGGCGACGAGTGGCTGGCTTTTTACTCAATGGATATTGATCTGGGGAAAACCTACGAAATTAAAATAGACGCGACACTTGAGTGGATTCGCGTTAAAGCATGGCCTGTTGACGAAGAGGAGCCGGAAAACTGGCAGATATCGCTGCGCGATGAATCGGGTTGGCAAGACGGTGGAGTTGGCTTCCGGTTTTATGGGACAGAAGCACAGGCACATTCACTTTACGCCGAGCAAATTGTGACGGATGAGCACCAGGCACAGTCGCATGTTGGTGGCTTGTTGGATCATGATGATTCCACGCTGCAATTGATACTCGAACGTGCCCGGCAAAATGATCTTTTGGCCCGCCGCGTGATCGATGAAGCCGGCCAGGCGCTTGGTCTTGCTATCTACAATCTTAGTAAAACCCTGGGCTTGCATCGCTTCTACTTTGCGGGTCCGCTAATTGAGGCTGGCTGGGAACTCCTTTCGCCAGCCATTCAGGCCCGCCTGACTGCTTTAAGCACTTCTTCAGATCAAATCACTTTTCAGAAATCTTCGCTTGGCCGGGATGCATCGTTGTTGGGCGCCGTGAGCGCTGCAAGCGCCAACCTCTTTGATTATCACCCTGTTTCGTTAGACCCTCCTGATTGATGAAGAATACGCCATCCGTTTTGGTCATGAGCACTTTGTGCATCAGTGTGATTGTGGGGTTGGCGGCATGCCAGCCATACAAAAGTGATCATGTCCGGCTATCAGGATGGCTTTCTTTTCCAGGAGAAGAGACGTTGGTGCAGGAGCTTGTCGATCAATACGAGCGTGCCAATGAAGGCACCGGCATCGAATACCAGCCGATTACGGCAAACTACAATGAAAAAATCCAGTTGATGCTGGGTACAGGGACGGCGCCAGACGTGTTTATGGTTGAGGCGTTTTGGGCACCCAATCTCATTTCTTACGATGTGCTACAACCGCTTGATAGCCTGATTGCCGCGGATACGTCGTTTGCCATCGAAGATATCGAACCAAGTCTGCTCGACGCCTTTCGGGTTGATGGGAAACTGTATGGCATTCCGAAAGATTACTCGACGCTTGCCCTGTATTACAATCCGGAGCTGTTTGCTGAAATTGGACTCACCGAACCGCCATCCAATTGGGAAGAAGTGCGCGAATATGCGCGAAAACTGACGCTCGACCGAGATGGTGACGGCGTAACAGACCAGTATGGGTTAGCCTTTTCTGAGTCCCTCGATTTTTTCTTGCCGCTTGTATGGCAAAATGGAGGCGACTTTTTTGATGAAAATGGCGATTTCGCGTTTGTTGACAGCACGGTTGTTGATGCTATTACCTACGTCAAGGAGATGCACGACGAAGGCATCGCTATTCTGCCCACCCAGGTAGGGGCTGCATGGAATATGGATGCGTTTGGTCGCAAGCGAGTGGCTATGGCCATATCGGGATTGTGGGCTGATAATTTCCTTCGCGATACGTTCTCCGAGACACCTTACCAGGTGGCCATGTTGCCGCACAATGGGACGCCGGCCTCTATCGCTTTCATTGTTGGCTATGTTATTCCCCGCGAATCCCCTTATAAAACCGAAGCCTGGGAGCTGCTCAGCTATTTAACAGGCAAAAAAGGCCAACTTGCCTGGGCAGAAGCCGGTGTTGGGTTGCCACCGCGTTATTCCGTTGTGACTGAGAAAGCCATGCGGCAGGACCCTGTAAAATCGGTTTTCATCGATAGTGCTCCACATGCAAGGCCGTGGCAGTTGGGAGAGGATCAACGCATCTTCTCGGAAGCACAGACTGCCTTGCAAGCCATTTTTCTTACGGATGCCCCTGTTCTTGAGACGCTTGAACAGCTGGAAGACCGGCTAACACGATAACCCGGTTACCCCGCCATGCCTGCTGCATCTAAAAAGAAAAAATATTCGAGAGAAAAACAGGAAGCGTTGGCTGCTTACCTGTTTATTCTGCCGGCGTTTATTGCGCTATCCGTCTTTATGTTTGGGCCAATCATCTTTGCCCTCTCACTCGCCTTTTTTGATTGGCATCTACTGGCGCCCACTACCAATTTTGTCGGACTGGAAAACTTCAAAGAACTTGCCGGCGATGAGGTGTTTCCGGATAGCAACCAGAAATACCATCGTGTATGCACTTGGCGTTGTCCCTGTTCAGACAGGGTTAGCCTTGCTTCTTGCCGTAGCTGCAAATCAGGCCATTCCCGGGAAAACGTTTTTCCGTACGGCCTATTACATCCCGTCCATTACTTCGTCGGTTGTGACCTCGGTTATTTTTCTGTGGATCTACTCAAAGTCAGGTCTGCTCAATTATTTACTCTCGATGGTAGGTATTGAAGGGCCCGACTGGATTGGGTCCCCCCGCTATGCACTGGGTTCCATTATGGCGCTTAATGTCTGGTCCACGTCGGGATATTTCATGATTGCGTTTCTGGCCGGGCTTCAGGGAATCCCGAAAACGTTGTATGAGGCAGCAAGGGTAGATGGAGCCGGCGCGTGGCAACGCTTCTGGCATGTGACGGTCCCTGGTTTACGGCCAACCATTTTCTTCGTTGCTACCCTCGGGTTGATTGGTTCATTTCAGGTATTCGACCAGGTATATGTGATGAGTAATGGGGGACCCGTGCACGCAACGACTACGATGAGCTATTTCATTTTCACCAGCGCCTTCGAATATTTCAGGTTTGGCTACGCGGCAGCAGCGTCGATTTTTCTGTTTCTCCTGATTCTATTCTTTACGCTGGTCCAGCGCAAGTTTATTGAGGACCCTGACTGATATGGCGCCGGTTTTCTCACGCATAGCA
This sequence comes from Rhodothermales bacterium, assembly GCA_965263205.1. Taxonomy (GTDB): domain Bacteria; phylum Bacteroidota; class Rhodothermia; order Rhodothermales; family JAHQVL01; genus JBCCIM01. Next base: position 161,839 of record CBDHHF010000022.1, on the reverse strand, counting down.
TCTGTACAGCTTCTTCGCAAGATCGGAGCGTTTACGCTTCTGACCCTTGCTGCGTTGGTCTTTCTAATGCCATTTATCTGGTCGATTTCCCTCTCTTTTCAGCCCGATGGAGACGTATTCGGTTGGCCTATCAAGCTCATTCCCGATCCGCCTACCCTGGAAAATTATGAGCGGCTGTGGAACGAGATCCCCTTTGGCCGTTGGCTCTTCAACAGCGTGCTGATTGTGACGATTGTAACCATCTCCAATCTCTTTTTTGATTCACTTGCAGGGTATGCTTTTGCACGGATGAAATTCCGCGGGCGCAATGTGTTGTTCATGGCTTTTATTGCATCCATGATGATCCCTGGTCACATCACCATGGTGCCAAAGTTCATGCTTTTTAATGCAGCAGGGCTCATCAATACGTATCCAGGATTGATAGCACCACATCTGGTACAGGTCTTTGGTATTTTTCTGATGAAGCAGTTTTTTGAATCACTGCCCAGGGAATTGGAGGAGGCTGCGATGATGGATGGTTGCGGACCGTTTGAGACCTTCTGGAAAGTAATTCTACCTGTGTCGCGGCCGGCGTTAGTTGCACTGGGGATTTACATTTTTCAGGGCAACTGGAATGAGTTCTTGTGGCCCGTCATCATGTCTACCACAAGCGATATGTTTACCTTGCCTTTGGGGATGGCAATGTTCAGGTATGAGTTTACCGTAGAATGGACGATGCTCATGGCCGGCTCGATGTTAATCGCTTTGCCGACCCTGATTATCTTTCTGATGTTTCAGCGCCTGTTTATCCAGGGGATGGCTACAACGGGGATGAAAGGCTAGCAACTACGTGTTTAAGGTTGCAAGTTTATGATCTGGTTCTTCCTTCAGCGGGCGTTGCGCAGTAGGTCCAGGCTTTTTCTTGCCTCATAGATTTGCCCTTCATCCGGAATAGCCTCTGCAGTTGCCAGCGCTTGGGTGAGCAAAGCCTCAGCGTCTTCCAATCGGCCGGCTTTCCTCAGCGCCTCACCCAATCTTTGCTGACTGGCTGCAACTTCGGCATGCACTTCACCGCGCAGTTTTATGCGCAGTTCCAGCGCTTCGCGTAGCAAAGGCAGGGCTTCGGGTAAGTTGCCGGCATCAGTCAAAATGCCACCAAGCGCCTGTAGGTCACGCGCGACAGCCAGGTTCTCTTCTTCCGTTAATGCCTGGGTCATTGCCAATCCTTCGCGTTGTACCTGTACTGCTTCGCTGTACCTTCCTTGCGCTGCTAATAAGCCGGCGATGGCATACATGCTGGTAGCCACACGGCTGTGCTGTTCGCCATAGACCGCTTGCTGAATGCGCATACTTTCCCGGTGGAATGCTTCCGCTTCAGCGAGTTTTCCCCGCGCTTCGCTAATATTGGCAAGATGACCAAGGCTATGAGAGACATCAGGATGGGGTCGGTTGTACACCTGTTCAGCAATGGCCATGGCTTCCGCTACAAACTGCTCAGCCTCATCATGTTTTTTCTGCTTATTGAGTTGGGCTGCGATGTTATTCAGCGTAACAACATGGGAAGGGTGAACCTCGCCATACAACTTCTTTTTTACTGCCAGCGCAGCGCGGTAGAGTGAATCTGCTGCAACCGGATTCCCCAGTTCACCTTTAACGTATGCCCTGTTGTTTAGTGTAGAGGCCATACCTGGATGTGCTTCACCTACAGTTTTTTTAAGAATCTCAATAACGTTACCATATAGCGTGTCTGCCTCGTCGAGTGCACCGCGCTGAGAGAGGATGAGGGCCAGGTTATTCATTGTTGCCCCAACTTCCAGGTCTTCAGGACCCAGGAGCTTGATGCGCTGCTGGAGCGCCTCGCGTACCATTGTTTCCGCTTCTTCCCGGTTACCCATGCGTCTTAACACCACAGCAAGGTTAGCCAGGGTTTCTGCGATGTCTTCGTGCTCGTTACCCAACTGTGCTCGTTGGATAGCGAGGGCGCCGCGGTACATGCTATCAGCGCCGGCGTAGTCACCCTGCCGGCGATTTACGTAGCCAAGCAGGTTGAGCGTACTGGCGGTTTCCAGACTCTGATTGCCATACAACTGTTGGTTGTTGACAAGCGCCTGCCGGTGCATCGAGTCGGCTTTGGGGTACAGGCCCAGTTCGCGGTACACCATCCCGATGACGTCGTACATGGTTGCCATGATTTCGGGTTGCGAAGCAAGGTCGCTTTCAAGCCGGGCGGCCCCTTTGTCGAGTAATTCTCTGGCGGTGACCGTTTCTCCTTTGGAAGCTGACGGGTTGGATACTTCAAAAATCTCCTGCAAAAAAGCGGCAACCTGCTGGGCTTTGTCTGCTTCGCGCTGGGCGCGATCGCGCTCTTCTGCAAGTTGCTGCGTATAAAAACCCACGAGGGATGAGATGGTCAACAGTACAAGTGCGGTGAGGGCGATGCCGGCGCGGTGCCGGCCAAAAAACTTACGCAGCCTGTAACCAACCGTATCAGGCCGGGCAAGCACGGGTTGGCCAGTGCGGTGGCGGACAATATCGTCTGAAAAGGCTTCTACCGAACCATAGCGCCGTTCCGGTTCTGGCCGTAAGGCCTTCAGACAAATCACATCCAGGTCACCGCTGAGCAATCGGCGGAGTTTATCCGGGCGCGTATTGCGCGCCGCGCTGATGGTGTCTGCTGTTGTCGCATCCTGGCTGCGTATGGCGCGGTCGATCAGGGTTGAGGGGCGGTCGGGTTCTTTGGTGGCCTCGAGGGCAATCGGCGTTTCGTAAGGCCGCTGGCCGGCGAGGAGTTCGTAGAGCACGACACCGAGCGAATAAATATCGGAAGAGGTGCTGATCGTATCCCCCTTGCGCTGCTCGGGTGAGGCATACGCCGGCGTGAGGATGTGCCGGCCTTCCTGTGTGATACGTGTGTGATCAGCCTCCTGTCCCAGGACCTTGGCGATTCCAAAATCCAGTAACTTTACTTTGCCCGCGCGGGTGACCAGAATATTCTCAGGCTTCAGGTCCCGGTGGACAACCAGGTTGGCGTGCGCATACATGACCGCTTTGCACACCGTCACAAAGAGGGCCAGCCGCTGGTCGATAGACACTTTTTGGGTGTCGCAGTACGTGTCGATGGGCTCACCATCTACGTACTCCATCACAAAGTAGGGTAAGCCATCTTCGGTCACACCGCCATCAAAGACCCGCGCGATGTTGTCATGCTGCAATCGCGCCAGGATGTTACGTTCAGCTTCGAATCGTCGGACGATCCGATCTGTATCCATGCCCCGCTTGATCAGTTTTAACGCGACTTGCTGTTCAAAGACGCCATCCGCGCGTTCAGCGAGATAGACAACGCCCATCCCGCCTTCACCAAGCTGTTTGATCAGGCGATACGGGCCAATTTCTTTGCCTTCCAATGAAAGGACATTGGAGAGCTCATCTACATTCACGGCGTCCAGCGCGTGGCCGGCGAGCATACTGTGCTCTTGCAGATCAGCCTGCAGCAGAGACGTTACTTCTTTGAGTAACTCAGGGTCGTCCTTGCAGGCTGATGCCAGGTAGGCAGTTTGGGCTGCCGGCGCCAACTTTAGGGCCTGTTCAAAAATCTCCTGTACGATATTCCAGCGTTCGGGCGTCATGTCAAATCAAGATTCCTGCGAGAGTTCTCGGACTAGCCAGGCTTTGGCAATACGCCAGTCGCGCCTGACCGTAGGTACCGATACCCCAAGCACTTCTGCAATTTCTTCGTGGGTGAGGCCCCCGAAGAAGCGAAACGTTACCACTTCACTCTGCCGTTCATTCATGGCTTTCAGGCGTTCCAGGGCCTCATCCAGTGCGATCAATTCATCAGCACGGGTTGATTCGCCACCCATCAGGGCTTCATTGAACGTAGCCATGGCCTGGCCGCCACCTCGCTTCTGTGCGCGGCGCTTGTGCGCGTAGTTGATCAAGATCTGCCGCATGGCGATCGCGGCTACCGAAAGGAAATGCGCACGGTCTTGCCATGAAGCAGCTTCTTTGTTGACCAGCTTGAGGTATGCTTCATGAACAAGGGCTGTAGTATTCAGCGTGTGATTGGCCGGCTGACCACGCAGTTGACGCTGCGCAAGCATCCGCATTTCTTCGTATACCAGGGGCAGCAACGCACCCATGGCGTCTTCACTATTCTCACCAAGCGCTGCAAGAAGCGCTGTGACCTGACGCTGTTTATCCGACATGACTGCTAAGGGGTTCTCGATTTCAACATCGAAGAATGGAAAGGGAATGCCGGATTTCCCAGGTAGTTTCACTGGGATACGCCATTTGCCTACCATCCGACTTGTATCAAGCCATACACCTAATAGTTCAATCGGTGAACACACGTCACGGAAAGCCTGCATTAAACAGACCTTGTTCATCTACTAAAACAAGAAATGCAGCTGAAAGTGATAATGTGTCTTTTCCAATCAACCTGGAATAAAATGAATGTAGGGTTGCGAACAACCCTGATGTTGCAGTTACAACAAAAGACCAGACTCTTCCCGTCATACCCAACTTGATTCTGTCTCTATATCACCATGTCACGTTGATCAATAATGTGCGCTTACGAGTCATTTTGGACGTTTCCGGCGTGTCATGCTGAGCTCCGCGAAGCATCTGGTTAACACGCTACCTGTTGGGCAAACTGAAGGGTGTTCAATAAATGATCAGATTCTTCACTTACGTTCAGAAAGACAAGAGGCGGAGCAGTCTGCAAATATGAAAACGGGTATGAATTCGGTCATTAACTCATTTGTGATATAGAGATAGAACTTGATTGGGTATCCACCAGGATGGCAAAATCCAGCGGTTTTGAATACAGGTCAGTAGACACACCCCTGCCATGATGAATCATGACCGACTCTCTCGATAGGGTAATGGGTTTTGATGAGGGTACCTTTATGCCAGCCTCGACACGACAATGCTGTGTGAGGCGTGCAGAGTCATGTTGGGAGCGAAATCAATCTGACTCGCTCTTTGTGAAGAAAGCATGAAGCATTATCACTTCGCTTCACGTCTCCTGTTTCTGATTACGAGCCCCCAAAATGGAGCCACGTAATCATTAACAGATGTAGATTGATATCATGTCTTTATTCCGACCATTATTTTGCGCTGCCCTCACCCTGCTGCTTGTTGCCGGCTGTGATAGTGGCCCTGGTGCAAACGAAGAAAACCCCGAAGGCGCATCGATAGGGGATTTTATCCAATAACCTGAATTATAACGCCGATGAATTGCTCAACGTGCAATCGCAAGACCAGGCCCGCGATGTGCTATCGACAGAAGAAGAGACAACACCTGTCGGCAACGATGACCGTACGTGCGTGAGTACGACGTTTGACCTGAAAAACAATTTTGAAGACATCGCTATCCTTCGTCCCACCCAGGATGTGATTTGGCCGGGCGCGCTTGTTGAAGCAAACCAGTCGTTACTGGATGGCCTGCCAGAGCCGGCGCGGTTTTCTCCCGTTCGCCTGTAAAAATCAGGATTAGACCTGCCGGGTATCGGCACCAATGGCACCCGCATCGTGGAAGACCCCGATCTTGCCAACGTGCAGAACGAAATTGATGCAGCGCTGGAGTGGTGGAATGCAAACGCGTTCCAGGAAGGCTACCGCAACGCTTCCAGTTCTTTTAACCGCGTAACGTCTTCGTTCTCCTCTGAACAGGCGGCGCTGGATGTCGGGTTGAATGTAGAGTGGGCTACGGGAGACGTAAGCTCGCAGTTTGGATTCACCACGTCGTCCACCCGGAACGTTGTGATGGCAACCTACAAGCAGGCTTTCTACACCGCCTCGTATGTGCAGGAAAATGGCAGCCGGCCAGAAGACGTGTTTGGTCCGGATGTAACCCTGGATGAAGTGAATGCAGCTTTCGATAGCGATGCGCCGCCGGCGTACATTGCCTCGGTCACCTACGGACGCATTATCATGTTTCGCATGGAAACCTCAAGCTCATACAAGTCGGCTGATGTAGAAGCAGCATTCAGTTACGCAGCTGGTGCAGACGTAGATGGGGACATAACGGCATTTTATGAACAGATCCTTGCAGATGCCACAGTAGAGGTTATTACGCTCGGCGGAAATGCCTCTGTTGCATCAAATGCGGTAGAGGCCCGCACGGCTGGTGACCTCGTCCCAATCATCACAGGAGAAAACGCCGTCTATTCTCGCGAAAATCCCGGTGTGCCTATTTCTTATACGGTCAAGTATTTGAAAGATGATCAGTTGGCCAAGCTTGGTTATACCACCTCCTACACTGCGGTGGAGTGCTCCACGTCCAGGGCGCGGGATTCGATTACGATCACGCTGGATAAATACAAAGTGATCAGAGATTGTGATGCCGGCCCTGGTGACTTTGAGTTTGAGGCAACAGTTAAAAATGGCAGCAAGGTTGAAGGGGAGCACTCCAAAACCATCTCGCTGAATGATGGCGAATCTTCGTCAATCAATGAAGAGATTACATTTCTTGCAAATCGGACAACAGATAACACCTTTTCGGTCAAGTTTCACGCAAAAGAGCGAGATGATCCACCGTTTGGAGATCCCAACTACAACGACTTGAATCGGTCTTCGACGAAAGAACATGTATTCGGGCCCACAGGGTGGACCAATCTTGCTGATGCGGAAGATGTGCCTATTATTATCGAGGTCAGCAAAGCTGCCAGTTGTGTCACGGAGCTGCACTACACTGCAAAAGTAGAGTAATCCGCCTTCGACCCACACAAATAATGGCCGTGCAATTGCTGCGCGGCCTTTTTTGTTTTAGGGGGTACACACCCCGACTCAAACGATAGCGTCTTAGTCGTCTCTCTAAAGAGGATAATTGGATGGGATCCATGTTTTCAATTGTCTTGAGAAAGACGGTGAATAGAAAAAATCAGCGCTTGTCTACACGCCCTAATGAAGAAAACACTATCTTACATCTTTCCCCTCTTGAGAGGGATGTCGATTCAGCGTAGCAGAATCGGCGGGGTGTGTCTGAGAGCAAGACGTACCAACAGCAATCCATTCGGGCGAATAGCAGGTTACCCTGTCTGCTTCCATTCTTTTTTCCTGCCGGCTGTCGGGTACAAAAACCGTTTTGCGCAGTTATAGGTGCACTCCCCCCCATTGCGGCTTTCCCCCCGCGTCTTTCTGGATAAGATAGAGCCATGCAGAACACCCTCGTAGATAATCGCTATCGCGTCATTGCCCGTATTGGGCAGGGCGCAATGGGCAAAGTCTACAAGGCTGAGCACGTCTATACCAAGCGTCCCATTGCACTCAAAATCATCCATCCCCAGTTTCAGGAGGATGAACAGTATCGTGTTCGCTTTCTTCGGGAAATTGAGTTAGCCTGTCGTATCCAACACCCGCATGCGGTACAAATTCTCGATGCCGGCGAAGCTGAATCGCGGATGCTGTACATGGCGATGGAATACCTCGAGGGGCAAACGCTAAGCAACTTGCTCAAGCAGTATCCGAAGGGATTAAACATCGAAGTTGCCATCCGCATTGCCTACCAGATTGGCAAAGCGCTTGATACCATACACAATGCCGGCCTGGTTCACCGTGATCTCAAGCCAGACAATATTATGGTTCTGGCAGAGCCCGGGGCGCCGCTGTTCATGTGCAACGTCAAAATTCTGGACTTCGGGATTGCGCGGGATGTTGATGGATTAAATTCCATCACCGGCGAAATGATGATCGGGACGCCCAAGTTCATGAGTCCTGAGCAAACCCGTGGCGAGAAGCTGACCCAGCAGTCTGACATCTACAACCTTGGGCTGATTCTGTACGCCATGCTCACGGGTAAAGAGCCGTTCAAGTCGGATTCGCCGGTTGGCTACGTTTTCCATCACAACATGACGCAGCCCAAACCTGTATCGTCGCTGCGTGCTGATGTGCCGGCTCATATTGCATGGGCGATTCAAAAGGCGTTGTCGAAAGATCCGCAAGAACGGTTTGAGTCGGCTGAGAAGTTTATCGCGACGTTGACCGTTGGACGTACCCTGTTTGGCAAAGGAAACGACCGGCCGGCACTTCCGCCCGCCCATGATCCTGTACATCATGTGGAAGGAGGTACATGGAAGAAAGTAATGGGCGCAACGCTTGCCATTGTTGCTATTGCCTCGGCTGCCGTTTTTTGGTTTTCGCAGCAGGCACATCCGCCCGCGCTTGCCGATAACGCCGGTGTAACAGGAGCGCAGGATTCATCGCAATACCTGGTAGGTCCTCCGGCGTTTTCGATGAATGATTTACCCATCGATTCATTGTATCCCGTTGTGATCACGCCGAATTGGGATTCGCTGGATCGCGAACTCCTCGATTTTCAGGATGAAGCGCCGGCGCTCGCAACGGCGCCAACAAAGGAGACACCTGCTACAGAATCACCTGCTGCCGAATCACCTGCTGCCGAATCACCTGCTGCCGAATCACCTGCTGTGGCTGCTGCAACGCCACCCGCCGGCTCGTGCTGCGTCAGACGAGCCTGAAGAAGAAATCGACCCGAACGTACGCTATTACCTCGAAGAGGGGCGCGAGCGCGTCAGAAGTCCGCTGAGTTTTGAAGCGATGGAGCATTCCGTCGTCGAAAAAACCAATCGAAGAGAACTCCAACATTGTGCGCTTGCGCGAACAACAGCGCGTGTCTGCTGAAGAAAATCCGCCGGCTCAGCAAAACGCTGCATCGACAGACACAACGCCACAAGGTGCGGGTGAAACGTCGTTGCCCCGCGTCATCGATGGTGTAGAAAGCCTGCGCACCAAGCTGCGTTACCCGATGGCTGCCGTCGCTGCTCGAGCATCAGGCATTGTCGGGGTGCGCGTCTTGATTGATGAAAGCGGGGTGGTCATCGACGAAGAAGTCACGCAGTCGCTGGGGTATGGGTGCGATGAGGAAGTGTTGCGTGTCCTGCGTGCTGCACGTTTTGCGCCGGCGCTGGTCAACGACCAGCCTATCAAAGCCTGGCTAAATTTGCAGTTCAGTTTCCAGCTTGTGAACTGATGGCAAACCAAGGATTGGTTTGCTGTTGAAGGTTGCTTGGCCTGTTGTTCGGAAATTGGCATCCAGAGCCCCTTCGCATGGCTCAGGGTGACATTGGTGAGGTATTGCGCCCCCGACTCGTCACGCAACGCATCACCGCCGGGCGATATCCACCACTGTTCGCATCCGCTGTGCCCGGTTGAGCAATTCATCTAGCTGCATGTCGGCGCCTTGCACGAGGGCGCTGCCCACACCTACAGCAACCGCACCTGCCTTGATGTACTCACCTACGTTGTGCGGATTGATGCCACCTGTAGGGACAAAGCCAATGTCATCAAGTGGTGCGCGGAGTGCTTTCAGGTACGCAGGGCCCAGCATGTGCGCTGGAAAGAGTTTAACCATTTCACAGCCGGCTGCGTGCGCGGTCTGTGCTTCAGAGCCTGTGAAGACGCCGGGCAAATGTGGTACATCTGCAGCAGCAGACAATGCAATGCTGTCAAGATCCAGGTTGGGGGATACCATGAATTGTGCGCCGGCATCGATGGCTTGCCGGGTTTGCATGGCCGTGCGGACAGTGCCGGCGCCTATCACTGCGTCCGAGCCAGGGAGATTTCTGAGTTTTGTGATGCAAGCCAGCGCCCCCGGTGTGTTGAGGGTGATCTCGATTGCTTTGACGCCGCCTTCTGCCAGCGTCTGCGTCATGTCAATGATCTGGGAAGCGTCGAAGGTACCGCGGATAATCGCAATGATCCCGGTTTCCTGAATGCGGCTGCGTACGGATTGGTCGTTCAATGTGCTAAAAGGGAAAAGTGATGTATGTATTTATCGTTCAATTGTCTGATCGCCGCCTAAATACGGTTGAATTTCTTCCCAGTCGGGCAACCCATCAACATCACCTTCCACCGTTGTGGCGAGGGCGCCGAGGATGGTCCCGAGCTTTAACGAAGCTGCCAGGTCCCACCCGCGCACCTGCCCTGATAAAAAGCCGGCATTAAACGCATCGCCGGCCCCCACCGTCTCCACCGTATCTACAGGAATGACAGGGAGCAAACACCTTTCTCCTCCGAAGTAAAACCCAACGCACCTTTTGCACCCAGTTTGATCACTACAAGCGAGGGCCCCATCTCCAATAACTGACGCGCCGTTTCTGTGTGATCTGTGGTGCCGGTGATTAGCGCTGCTTCTTCTTCGCTTGTCAATAGCAGCGAAACGTGTGGGAGAATATCGAGATAGGCTGCCCGGGCTTCTTCCGTTGTCCATAGCTTTTGGCGCAGGTTTGGGTCGAACGAAACAGGTACATCAGCTTCGCGCGCCAGTTGTAATGCACGCATAATGGTTGCTTTGCAGGAGTCACTTAGTGCCGGTGTAATACCTGTCAGATGCAGGTAACCCGCCTTTGCGATGTATGAAGCGTCCAGGTCATCAGGCTGGAGCATACTTGCTGCAGATCCTTTGCGATAATAGTACACACGTGTACTGTCACTTCTGCGCCGTTCTTTGAAGAAAACCCCTGTTGGCGCCTCAGCATCAACGCTAACTTGTGAGACATCAACCTGCTCGCCGCGCAAAAATGCCTGGATGTATTGCCCAAACTCATCATCGCCTACGCGGCTGATCCAGCCTACGTTGTGCCCCAGTCGGGCCATGCCTACGGCCAGATTGGACTCAGCGCCGGCAACATACCGGCTAAAGGTATGGGCATATCGGAGCAGCCCAATTCTGTCTGGGACAAATAGCACCATCGCTTCGCCCAACGTCACAACATCCATAATGTGTACCTCAATTAAACAAGGAGCCGGCGTAGCCTGGGGTGGCGCAACGCTAAAGCTCCTATATGTGTGGGGATTTAAAGTAACTTGCGTGTAGGTGATTTTACGTGCAAGTCTTTGGTTGAATGCCCCTATTTACACCTACATTGGTATAGGGGAAATTATAAAAAGCGTTGATAATTCTCTATGATGCTCGGCTAATGGAAAAATGGAGTCCGTAAAATCCTTAACGATCAGGGAAGCCTTCATCTTGTCTTTTCTTACCGCACATCGAAAAGGCTATGGATTGGAGATGGTAAAACAGTCGGACGGACTCTTGAAGCGAGGATCAGTTTATGTAACGCTCAACCGTATGCAGCAGAAGGGCTACGTAAGTTCACAAAAAGAACCAGCCCGACCCGACGAAAAGGGGCCACCCCGTCGTCACTACATAGCCACCGCCAAGGGTGCGCAAGCGCTCGACTCCTGGAAACTGCTCAGATCTACGCAGCAAGGCGTGTGGTTCACCACAAACTAGGTGACTCATGAATAGATTTATAAAGTTTATAAATTTACTGTTGCTGGCTTTTGTTTTTGGTTCTCTCCTGTATTTGTACTTCAAACATGGCCCCCAAGCAGTAGTTGATATTTCGATGCCCAGCATCCTGGTGTCTTTTATCTTGCTGGTATTCAGTTTCGTTGAAATAACGCGGTCTGCACGCCGTACGTACGAAGTGAATGCCGCGCCAGGCGCTGTTTTTATGAAAATGGTGCGTTTCTTCTATTCAGAAAAAACGATTGTAGAGGTTTTTGAACCCACACAACGCGATTTTTTGGATGAGTACGCAGATGCCATCAGCGACTACGTTCTGGCGGATCACTGGACCATACGCAGTAGTGCTGGGATGTGGGTATTCAGGGTTCGGTGTAAATACTATTTTGCGTTTTTTAGAGCTGTCTTGAAGCAAAATCATATTGCGGTTTTTTTTCAGCGGGTGTTATTGCTGCTCGCCGGCAAATGAATAGCCTCAGGAAAGCCCGAGAACGCGGCCAAGAACCTCCCGGAGTGACGCCGGCTTGAAGCCACGCGTCCTGTTCTGGTCGCCAATTTCAAAAGCAATCCGCCACTGCGCACGCAGAATGCGGTATGCTTTAAATAAACTGTTTTTGGGGTCGTAGATATGCGTCGCTTCCGACGTGACTCCATTTAGTTCTACGATCTTAAAGTTCTCCCCACGCTGGAAATCGTCTAGCGAGGGAGTGCGAATGTCGAATCGGCCAAAGTAGAAGCCGTCAAAGGATTTGCTGACCCGGTCGATAGCGGCGCTCAACGCCGGCGTTTCGATGGCAGCACCATCGAGAAATACACTACCGCGGCTGTGGGTGCCGATATCGATCAACTGAATTTCCTCTCCCGCTGCCGGCACATCAAACAACCGTTCCTGGTTGGCTTTGAAATAATGCTGTGCCATACATACCGCCCGCTCATCATCCACAATTAATCGTCGCAGGTTGTGCTTGCCATTGCCCGTCACGCGTGGAAACTGCTTGTCCGTGATCGAGAAGATTTCTCCTGTTGATGCTTCAGGATAGCGGTAGTAGAAAATACCGTATTCTTGCCCCGGCGCATAGGCTTGCGCAATAACTAACGATGGATGGTTTTGTAGATACTCGTGGATTTCCGCCTCGCTATGCACCTTGGTAACTTCTTTGCCCCGTTCGCCTGTGTCGGGCTTCAGTATAATGGGATAGGACAGATTGGCTTGCTCCATAAAGGCGCGCACCGCAGCAACCCGATCTGCCGTTGCACCACCTGTATTGATGGCTGCAAACTGTGCAACATACTCGCTGTTGCCATTCAGTTGGGTGAGAATGTTTGCTTTGGACTCCCCAACAAGTCCGCCCAACGCTATACCCGGATTGGAAGCGGTAAATAATGTAAACGATCGGTAGCGGATGCCGAGGTACAACACGTATAGCACAATCGGTGGATAGAACAACCACATGGGCCAAAACTCCCAATTCCGCCGCCGGCGCCAGGCACCCACAAGCGATCGCCGGCCCTCGTGGCTGAACAGGGGCACAACGAGCTTCATGAGTCCCCAGATGCCAACAAGTAAGCCAAGGAAAACCCACAGCGCGTAGGTCTCATACACATCCAAAAATCGGGTAAGCAGTTGTTCGCCAAAAATAACGGCAAGCCAAACGAGCATCGGCGTCCACAGTATGGAGGCTACGATGAAGTAAAGCAGGAATTTCCACAGCGGCAACCCAAGGGAGCCGGCTGCTACGTACGTGGGCAATCTGCTACCCGGAATAAACCGACTTGCAATAATCACCGCACCACCGCGCCGTTCGAGCCACTTGGAGGCGCCTGCAATGGCGTCTTTGCTGAAAAACCAGCTAAACGGGCGTCGCGACAACATCGGGCCGCTGATGTGCCGGCCGGCGAGAAACAGCAGTACATCGCCCACCACAATGCCAATCAGACAGGCCAGCATGGCGGGGAAGTATGCCATCGTCCCCTGGGCAACCAACAAGCCGGCACCGATGCTTGCGCCATCTTCCGTGACGAGCGTTGCCAGCGCAATCAATAGCATGTAAACGAGCAACGTAAGACCTTTTGCCTTTGGGAAGGCATCTTTCTCAAAGGGTGCTTCTGCAGCTGTGATGCGAGCCGGCGTAGCGGTTGCCCGTGTTGCTGCCTCACCCTGTTCGACCTTTTCGACAAACCCTACCAATGACGCTACAAACGATGTACTGGGGTTAAACACGATCCCGTGGCCTCCGTCAAACAACGCCACTTCACTTTGTGGCACGATGCGTTCGTGTTCGAGGGCCGCGTCCAGGGGGACTTGCATGTCCTGTTCGCCGTGCATAATCAGCATGGGCGGTTCAAAACGATTTAGAATTTCCCGTAATGGGCGCTGGTCGGTGTCGTAGAAATTGCGTGCATAGGAGGTGTTGAGCAGGGCATGATCCATCAACCCCATGTGTGGGGTCAGTTCCTGCAAGCTCCATAGAAATCCAAGCTGCAAGCCGTGTACGGTATGGTTCATCAGATAACTACCCAACAGCTCCAACTCCTGTACGCCAATGGCTGATAACATCACAACCGACGCCACTTTTTCAGGCGCGCGAGCATAAGCCTGCAAGGCAACGCCGCCGCTCATACTATAGGCCACATAGTGGGCTTCATCTATGCCAAGCGAATCCAGCATGGCATTCAGATACACGGCGTGTGCATCAACGGAATAATCAGGGATACGAGATGTGGAACGTCCAAAACCAGGCAAATCGGGGACAAGTATCCGGAACGAATCGGGCAGTGCGTGTGCCAGGGGGATCATGGACATGGACGCCATCGGGCTGCCATGTAGGAGGACAAGCGTGGTTGGATCGGGATAGAGCGACGCGTCGGGTTCGAGCAGGGTGTATGCGGTTGTCACATACGTATCACCCGGTTCATTTTTTTCGACAACCGGTAACTGGAGGCTGATCTGGTCGTCGCGCAGGTTAATGGTGTCGCGCTGGGTCCAGCGGACAACATGTGAAACAAGCAGAAGCAATAGAAAAACGCAGGCGATATAACGCCAGCGGCTTTTCTTTTCGGGGGTACTTTCGCTCACGGAATCCGCATCACGTACTGGGCTCATGCCGCCTGGGTCTCGCGTTGTTTCTGATAGGTTAGTGTAGATGGTGCTACACCAAATCCTTCACCAGGTTCGTAGCCCTGCAGACGTAGAATCATAGCGATGAGGGCGTAGTGATGGATGGTATGGGCCTGCAGATACTGGAGGTCGCGCTCAGGCGTGGAGTTGGTCCAGATGGCCCCTTCCTCATCATCCATCCGGCAATCCATCTTTACATGCAGTTCAACCCCTTCACAGGCCACCTGATTTAACCGGTCGATGATTCGTCGGGTTACCTCGATGGCATAATTGCGCTCTGTTGCAATCCGCAAGTCGCGTTTGCGGGCATCGTAATCAACCCGTCGCGCAGCAACCCCATCGAGAAAACAAAGATAGTGCTCAACACAGTGCCTGTAGTGATCGCCAATGCCGCTGTTGTATATGGGAGATGACGTGTGCGTATAAACTGCATCTTCCATGTCGCGCAAGAGAGTGATACCCTGCTCCAGGCACAACACGTTGTTTTCTATAAGATTTTTTAGATGGATCATAGTGTTTAAGATTAAACTACGGGCACGAAGCTGTCTACAACACGTGCATTCAGCAGGTGGGCCATTTCTTTTCTGTCGGTAGCGGCTACGGCGTTTGCACCAAACGTAATGGTGGCTTCGAAATGAGGCAATTTCAGCATATTGAAAACGTGGTCTGCAAACGTCATATCACCCCACCAGCAAATCACCTGGGCTGCTGAGGGTTCGTTGGCGGGCGTTTTATACGTTACCGACGCGTAATAAGCCGGATATCCCATGTTCGTTACGGTGGCCAGGATTGCCGTCTTAAAAGGCAGTACGGTTTCCCCTTTGCTTGAGGTCCCTTCCGGAAAAAGGATTACGCCATCACTACTGCTTAGCGCTTGTTCAATTTCTTGATTCACCCTTAGCACGTCTCGTTTACTTTTCCTGTTGATGAACAGGGTGCCAATGGCACGGGCAAGCCATCCAATAACCGGCCAGTGGGCGACCTCCGACTTGGCTACGAATACGCACGGCATCTGGGTTTGATACAGTATGATGTCGAGGTAACTGAGATGGTTGGATACCAGAAAAAAAGGTGATAGGGGCGGTTTGCCTTTTACCTGTATGTTCACGTGCATGATACGCGCCGCATTACGCGCCCACAGCCCAACCATGGTACCTCGCCAGGAATTCCTCTTTTCTGGTCGAAGCAATGGGATGCGTCCCAGCCAAATTACGGTGAGGATGGCTGTGAGCAGGCAAAGCAAAAGCAGTCTGTATGATGCGCGGAGTGTCCGCATAGTCATCGCGCGAAGACGAGTGGAAGCGATAATCGGCCGGCAAGCGAGCCGGCTATTTTAGCATAAAATACGATTTCGCCTGATCAGTTAGGCGCGCCGTATCGAACAGCGTAAAATAGTCGATCGTTTTGAACATCCGATCCAGTGCCGGCGGGCTACACACCTGCGCACCGAGGCTCAGGTAGGCCCGCATCAGGCGAGGGACGCGGGGTTTGGTGTTTGCTGCCAGGTCATCCGTTTCAGGGATACAGGTGAAATCGGGTTGCGGCAGTACAGTAATGTCTGGATGTACGTGTCCCTGTTGCTGTAATAAATTGTACACGCCCAGGCCTTCGGCAGGGTCTTGGCTGGTGAGCGAGGTACAGCCAAACAGGTAACGACGCTTGTTGTGCATCAAGTACATCCCAATGCCTTTCCAGAGCAAATAGAGCACTTTCAGGCTACGGTGTTCTTTGGCAATGCAGGCTCTGCCAAGTTCAACACCCGCTTTAATCACGTCCTCTGGCAAGGTTCTCATATCGAATTCTGAGGCAGAATAGAATCCGAGGCCGCCTTCTGTTGCCATTTCGACGGTTTGAAACCGGTACGTGCCGACTACGCCGGCCGAGGCTTTGTAGATCATCATATGATGACAAACCTGGTCGAACGCGTCTTCGTCTTTACCCGTATCGTACGATGCAGCAAGTCCTTCTTCCAACTCAAGATTGAACACTTCGAAGCGCAGTCGCTCTATTGCGTCGAGCTCTTCGCGGGTGCTGGCAAAGCGAAGCTCGTATTTGCCATCGCGAATAACGCCGGGTGGCAAGTACGCAGTAAATCGAGGGTAGACCACATCGTGTGGAATACGTGTTTTTGGTAAAGCACTCATGGGTTTGGTGGGTTGGACCGGGGTAAGTGCAACACATTAATCCTTTCGGATTTATGTTTTTGCAGTTGCAGGTTACAGGTTTAAGGTTTTTTGCCTTAGACCTTTGTTGATTCTTTATGAGGACATATGCGCAACCTTCAGGGTTTTTGTGTTTGCACTTTCTGCCTTGGTCAACTATTGAGTCTCTTGTAGGTGGCGGGATCTGCTTTTAAAATCAACAGGTCTGCGAGCTGAAAAACCTCGCCTGTGATTTCCACGGGTTCCGCGACCATATGGAGTACATCCCTGTTCACGGTACTGCCATTTGTTGCCTGTAGTTGCAGATAGCTGACGTTGCCTGCATCATCCCGAACCACAAAAAGTGGGGGAATGCCGCCGCTGATGCATCGGGTAGCACAGGCGCGATGTGGTTTTTCGCTTCCCGGGTTCATCACGCCAAGAAAACACTTGCTGTCTACAATCTCGCCCTGAAGTGTAAACGTCCCCAGACTGCGTTCGTGCACCGCGGGAGGGTTAGCGGCTTCATCAGCGTGCATGAGTGTGCCGCCTTTGATTTCGATCATCTGCAGGTTATCCCTGTAAATGCGGGTGCCTTCCAGCGTGACCCGTTTGCCTTCAAAATCAGCCATCAGATCCTGTGTCCCAAATTTACCTTCTTTTACGAGGTAGTGGTGCTGGTATGTGGGAACGCCGCCAGCTGTAGACGGCGTCATCACCTGGAGCATCGGGTAGGGGTGGCTATGGAAGGTGCCCGTAAAGGTTTGGTATTGCAGAAACTCGAAGGTGCTCGGATAGAACGCTTTTTGCCCTGTAACAAGCAATAAAGCAACAACCGCGGTTAGTACCAGGAGCGCACCGACTGCTTTTTTAGTAAAACGACCAACGGGAGCCGGCGCTTTTTCGAGGTACCCAATATAAAAATCGTCGTTCTTCACAGGATTATTTGTTCGTTAAGCTTGGATAGCGGCGGGCTCTACCTCGGTGCCGGCTTTGTTAGGGGTTGTTGCTACCAAAACCTGCCCGTTTTCAATTTTTACGTTGAATGTCGGAATTTTTTCGGTAAATGGAGCCGGCGATTGGCCGTTGTGTGGGCAATACTGATACCCATGCCAGGGGCATGTAATGAAGCCGTCGATAATTCGGCCTTCTCCCAGTGGTCCGTTCTGGTGCTGACACGCATTGGCTACTGCCGAGATTTTACCATCATATTTGAACACCGCAACACGGTCGCCGGCAATGGTTGCAATTTTTGCGCGGTTCTCAGGAATCTCATCCACATGGCAAACCGCTACATAATCGCCGGAAGTTTGCAAAGGCACATCACCTTTGCTTTCTCTGAATGCTGCAACCAGGTGAAGTCCCAGCACAAGCACAAACCCCAGGATCATGAGTCCTGTTAAGACAGGACTGGTCTCCGCTTGCAAAATGCCAAACGCGACATGCAAGACGATCAGGCCGTATGCGACATACACGAGCATATGCAGGGCTTTCCAGGTAGGTGCTGAGAGATTACTCAACCAATAGTCGTGGCTGGTGGCTGCCATGAATAGCAGAATAACCAGTGCCAGCAAGCCGAGCGGTTGGAACGGAAAGTTTGCAAGGCTGGAATAGTGACCATTACTTACCAGCAAGCTAATGAGAGGATTAAGATCAGCCAGCGCATGAAACTGGATCATGCTGAAGATACCGTGCGCCAATGCGAGGATAAACATGGAAACGCCCATGTGGCGACGGTTATACAGCAGCGGTAAAAACCGGGTATTTAGCCGGCATAGGGGCCCGATCACGAGGATCACGTGCAGCAACAGGAAAGCCGCTGTGCCCAGTCCCCTGATTAGCAGTGTTTCGGCGGTAGCATTGGGATGAAATGCACTGCCGAGGCCAATGAAGAGCCCTAGATAAAGTACGATGCCGCCCCACAGGGTCAGGTCGTACATGCGTTTCTGCCGGTTCCAGCCGACAGCCTGGTATGCGTGTCCCAAGGTAATGTTGTGTTGCCTGGTGGTTAGGGGGTAGTGGATGCTGGTGAGTCAGCTTGTACCGGAATACTTTGGTTGGTTGGCAGGGTTGGTTGCCGTACCGTAAGGGCCGCCGCAAAAAGCAGCGGCACAACAATCGACAAAAGAATGATGAGCACTTTGTGCCGTTTTCTCAGGGGTCTGTTCATGGTTGATTTAGTCCAGTTGCGGCGCTTTGGCGGGGTTACCGGTGCGGTGAGCGCTCTTCTTGTGGTGCATCGATGCCGGCGATCCATCGGCGGGCCAGGGCCGGCCACAGCAGGATGACTCCCGGGAGTACAATGAGCTTGAACCCCCATGTGGCATGCGCAGCATCAGGGTCGCTTTTCTTTAGCCGCAAGAGCATAAAGGGGAGGGAAAACAATACACCCATACCCAGGTACAGCGCGACGATGCCCCAAATCCATGAAGCTACAGCTACACTCATGATTGTTTTGTTGATGAATAGGTATACATGTAAAATCTACTGAAGCATACGCAATTTCATCTACTGTTTCTCAATTCGGTGTAACGAAAGTATCACTTCGTCGATTTGTAGCAAGGCACGCTCTAAGTGCAAGCAAATAAATCCTGAAGGATTGATCTGTTTGCTGTTACAGGTTGAAGGTTTTTGGCTTTTACCGTTCTGTTATACAGAATAAGATTTATGCCCCCCTCAATATTTATTTGCTTGTACTTAGAATCGATACCCTAACCCCACGCCAACTAGTAAGATGGCGCCTTCGCCTACAGGATCGCCTTCCGTTTCGATATTGATTTCTGCGCCGAGCGACACATTGGTGTCGATAAACCAGGTACCCTGTCCGGGCAAGAACGTATAGCCAATGCGGGCTGTTGGCTGTAGTACGGTGATGTCTGTTGTGCCTGTAGCACCGTTGTTTTCTTTCCAGTCGATGGTTAGAAACCAAAGATCTGTGCGAACGCCGGCATAGAAACCGGCTGGTGCCGTGTTAAAGTAGTAGTGCCAGCCTAACCCAAAGCCCGGCCCTGTACCTGATTCGTCGTCGTGTTTGCCCCAATCCCGTCGGTCGGTGGTGTTGAATCCACCATAGCCACTGAACACGTGTTGGATGCCGGGCTGGTATGAAAGGCTCAGGGTACCAATGATGCCCGCCGGATACGCCTGAATATGCGCGCTAGCACTGTAGCCCGTATACACCATCTCCTGTGCAGTGGCTGTGGTGCCGGCAAGGAAAAAAATGAGCGTCCCTAAAGCACTCGCGAACACGGCTTTCATGCCTGCAAAACTGATACTACGCATACGTTCTTACTGATTGCCGGCGAGGCTGAATGCAAAGACTTCAATCCTGTTGGATTGCGCTCTTTACTGCTCAACGTTGCAGATTAGAAGGTTGAAATTTTTTGGGCCTTATCCCATCAAGTTTGCTTTTTTGTGGCTTACGAATAACCTAACAAAATGCATAGGACAGTACCCAGGGTGTGGCGATATCTACCTGCTAAAGGGATGTTTTACATCCACCCAGGTAAAGTTACAGGTTGAAGATAAAAAACCTTCAACCTGTAACCTGCAACTTTTAACACCAAACCAATACATCCCTCAGGATGTATTGGTTTGCACCCCGTATCATTTGAGGCCTGCTAAAAACTCCACCAGGTCGCGAATATCCTTTTTCACCAGCAACGCGTCCATCGAAGGCATGCTGGAGGGAGCATCTACGCGCTTCTTGATATCCGACTTTGCCATTTTGACGGGTTCGCTATCACCTGAGATGATCTCAAGAAATTCCTCGTCTTCGTGCATCAACGTACCTGTTACGGAGGTATCGTCGGCAAAGGTAAGCGTTACGAGGCCATAGCCATTCGAAATGGCTGCGCTTGGGTCTACCAGCGAAACCAGGAGTTCTTCACGGCTGCGTGTAGCACCGATGTTAGCGAGATTGGGACCCACCTCGCCGCCGCCATCACCAGCATTGTGACACCGCGCACATTGTGCTGCAGCGTGCTGATAAAAAATGCGCCGGCCACGCGCTGCATTGCCGCCTTCCAGTGCCTCGCTGTATTTCACGAGCGGGTCATCGGAAGGCTGGGTAGCCTGGAAATTTTGCAGGCGTCGGATCAAATCCGTTGAGCCGCTGCGGGTTACCGCATTTGACAGATCGAGCTTGATGCCGGGGTTGATGGTGTCCTGTTCGAGCGCACCCAGCAAGTTGTCCAATACGGCATTTGCCTGGGGCGATTTCAGTTTGCCGAGTGCGCCCAATGCAAATTGCTGTTCCGCGGTATTGCCGGCCTCAAAGGCAGACGCAAGCATATCAACCTGCGTTTCTGGTGCCAGATCGAGGTCCGGCACCATGTTTAAGGCAGCCATTCGAACGGTTGAGGCTGTATCTGAAAGGGCGCTTTGTGTGAGCGCGGTGATATCAGTTACTTCCGACTTGTGCAGCGCTTGAAGTGCCGCGACGCGCACAGTAGCATCTGGGTCAGATTGCAGCAGGCCACGTAAGGCTTCGCCGGCGTTTTTGTAGTTAAGCCGCTGAATCGTCTCGGTGGCTTCAATTTTGACTTCCGGTGCATTTGCTGCAAGCACTGCCGGGGCGACAGCCTCAAAGGCTGCTGTGGCAATGGCTGGATCGCGCTCGAGCGGGCCGCGATACGTGCCATCTACCCGGTCCATTACAGAAGGTTTGTGCCAGACTCCCAGTGCAGCCAGGGCTTCTGCGCGCATTTCAGCCGGGGCATCTGCACGGCTGGCAAAGGCAGCGACGCGGTTCGCATGGGCAGCCGTTCCCAGTCGCAAGTTGGCATTGATGCTACGGCGAAGGAGCGGTTCTGCAGTAAACCGTGTGTCGTCCAGTACGTTTGCTAGTGCCGGCAGCGCATCTTCGATCGACTTGTCGTCGTTGATGGCGCGCGCGGCTTCTGTGACGATGTATTCGTTTGCATCGTTCAGGAAATACCCGACGCCAGCATGCTGCATTCTCCGCAGCGCAATGACAGCCGCCATGCGTACGGCGTCAGAAGGATGATCGGACAGTCCGATTATGGTTCTTGCATCACCGATGCGGGCGAGTGCAAGGCTGCCGGCGTGCCGCAGGTATGCGTCTTCGTCGTTATTCGCTGCCAGCATGGCAATGATGTGTTTGGTTGCATCTTGCGCGCCCATTCTGCCAAGGGCTTCTGCTGCAAAAAATCGCGCACGTGCATCATCATCTTTTAGCATTGGGATGATCCGGGATGCTGCAGCGGCATATCGAAGATCACCAAGTTGCCGTGCTGCCTGGGCACGAATTTCAGGATCAGCGTCTTGCAACAAAGGCAGTAATGCATCAGCAGCTTTTGGATTTGTGCCGCGCGTAATTTGTCCCAAGCCGTAAATGCTGTGGATACGGGCAAACTGCGACGTGTTATCTTTCAGGGTACTGCTAAACACGTTTTCATCTCCCCGAGCCGCTAATTCAAACTGGGCTTTCTGGCGCACGCGCATGTCATCGTGTGCAAGCAATTCACCAAGGTCAGCAGCCGACGTTTCTGCAAACGAAGCGCCGAGTAGCGATTGTACCGATCCGCGCACTTCTTCAGCGCCGTCGTCTTTGGTATCAAGCTTCCAGATACGTCCCTTGTTGTTGGTGCCCCAGCCGTTGATCCAGTCTGCTGCGTACAACGCACCATCCGGTCCAAACTCGATGCCCGTAATCAACAGACCGCCAACGAGCGTTTCTTCGTGGTCCAATGCAAACGAAGCGCCATCGGGTTTGAGTTTGAACCCATAGATGTGAGAGTTGGTGGGGGATCCACGAAATTCTGATACGAAGAAGTAATCTTTCCATGAGTCGCTGAGCGCCGTGCCTGGGTTATAAACCATCCCTGTGGGGCCGGCGTGGTAATTAGCAATCGGGGCGGTGATGTAGGCGGCCTGTCCCTCGTGGCGTGGCTTGAAGAGTTGCTCATCCATCCACACCTTGTACTCGTTGTTGTCTGGATCCGTGTATTTGCCAAATTGCCAGTTGGTACGCCACCCGCTGTCGGAGCCGTTCACAATGTAGACCAGCCGCTCTTTTTCGCCGGCGTGGTCGCCATCGTTATCTACACTGATGATGTTGCCATACGCATCGAAGACAAATTCATGCGTGTTGCGGAGGCCGGCGGCGAAGATCTCAAAATCACTACCATCCGGATTAGCGCGCGCAATAACGCCCTGATTGGAGTAATCCCACAGTTTACCCGTCTGATCGGTGCCGTGAAACCCAATGTCGCCAATGCCCCAGTACACGCGACCATCTGGTCCCATGGTGAGGCCCGACATCCCGTGGCCGCTGAAGCCAATATGGATGGCATACCCATGGCTGATGGAGGTTTTCTGATCCATCACGCCGTCGTTGTCCGTGTCCTGCATGCGCCACATGTCGGGGCCAACGCCAACGAAGAAGTCATCTCCGTGCGCCATAATTGCGCCGGCGACGTCTGTAATCTCTTCATGGAAGTCATCTACGATACGGAGGCCTGTGTCAGCCATGCCATCGCCGTCAGCGTCTTCAATCTTGTAAACGTGTTCTTTTTCTATGATGAGGTCGCGCCAGTCGCGTGACCCATCGCCATTGACGTCTTTGAGCCATTTGTTTTGCTCACTGCGCTCAGGAGAGAGTTCAGCGTGCAAAAAGGCGCGGCGATCTTCAACGGTTTGCAGCGCAATGGAGCGCGTCATCCAGTCGCGGTGGCCCCGGATGTCGAATTCGGAGTTTTTCTGCCGGTTGGTGCGGGAATAGTAGGCACGCCCCTGGTTGTCGATGAAAAGCGCGATGGGATCGGCTACCAGGGCATCAGACGCCCAAAGAGCAAGTGAGATGTCTTCGTGGAGTTGTGCAGAGATGCTGTTGGCAGCTTTCTCCGCATCAGTCGTAGCCTGGTCTTTGGTGATTGTGCGACTGGTGTAGTCGCCTGATTCTTGTGCAACAGCCGAGCCGGCACAGATGGGCAAAAGGAGAAACAGAAAGAGCGGGAGTCTATGGAGACGTCGATGCATGATATCAGGGTTTCAGGGGGCAAAACTGATGGATACCCTAAAATATCAAATCATCCTTCTAAATTCGAATGTTGATTTGTCAAGGGCTAGCGTATTGCCCTCAATCTGTTGTTAACAGCCCTGTGTCGGGGCATTTAGCCCCTCGAATAACGAATATCGAACAAGGAACCAGGGGTGTTCAGAAAAATTTTTATCCAATGTTGGCGCTCATGACCATTCCAGCAAGAGATCCGCATCTTGTGCAGTAAGCAACTGCTTCCTGGTGTAGGTTGCGTACGTTCATTTCTTTTACCCGAAAACAAAACAGGGCCCCAAAAGAAACGAACCAAAGAAAAGGGCACCACCAAATAAAGCGCGCGCTTTTATCTCCTTTCGGGCAATTCCTCCTGAATTTTATTCAGGAAAACGCTTCGATAAAAGCACCCACCGCGCATCGCCACGCATTTGGTGGACATCCGCGCGCTGATTTGCTTAATAACGAATGCATCTTTGCTAGCTACTATTTTTCTGAACACCCCTGACAAGGAACACCGAATTTCGAAGGAAACTTCAATCCGCAATCCGCAATCCGCAATCCGCAATCCGCAATCCGCAATCCGCAATCCGCAGCACTCCGGTACACGCACCGAGATATTCACAGCGAGGCCGCCCTGAGACGTCTCTTTGTACTTGCTGTTCATGTCTTGTGCGGTATCCCACATGGTCTGAATAACCTCGTCGAGGGATACTTTGGCTGTCTGGGGATTGCCTTCGAGGGCGAGGGCTGCGGCGTTGATGGCTTTGATTGCGCCCATCGAGTTGCGTTCGATACAGGGTACCTGAACGAGCCCTTTGATTGGATCGCAGGTTAGGCCCAGGTGATGCTCCATGGCAATTTCAGCAGCCATGAGCGATTGGGCCACGGTACCGCCCTGGATTTCGGTGAGTGCGGCAGCTGCCATGGCGGAGGATACGCCAATTTCTGCCTGGCATCCGCCCATCGCAGCAGAGATGGTTGCGCGTTTTTTGAAGAAGGTGCCGATTTCGCCGGCCACCATGAGGTATTTTGCAATTTCCTCGTCAGATACGTCTTCCTCCGCAAAGCAGACATGGTACATGAGCACAGCAGGGATAACGCCGGCAGCCCCATTGGTTGGTGCTGTCACAACACGTCCCAGGCTTGCATTCTCTTCGTTCACTGCCAGCGCAAAGCATGACACCCACTTTAATGTTTGCCGGAAGTTGAAATTGCGCGAGCGGATAAGCTGAATCCATGCATCTGGGTCGGGTGCAGTTGCGCCCTCCAACAATTTGGTGCAAATGCCTTTGGCACGCCGGGTTACCTGGAGTCCGCCCGGCAATGTGCCGTCCGTGTGGCACCCTCGGTACAGTCCTTCTTTCATCACTTGCCATATTTGCATAAGCCGATTGTGCACTTCGCGTTCGGTTCGCCAGGACAGCTCGTTGGCGTGCACCATGTCGGCAATGGCAAAACCCTCTGACTGGCAGTGGCCAAGTAACTGGTCGGAGACTTCGCAGGGATACGGCAGTTGCACGTTGTCTTCATCTGCTTCTTCCTCACCTTCTTTTACCACAAAGCCGCCGCCGACGGAGTAGTACGTGCCTTTGTAGGTTTGCTCACCAACGGTTGCAATGCACCGCATGCCATTGGCGTGGAAGGGGAGTTTTTCTCTGGTCTGGTACCAGATATCCGTTTCTGGATCAAAGGTCACCTCGTGACCATCGCCGAGGGGTATTGTCTTTTTTTCGCGAAGGTCTGCCAGAAGATTTTCGATTTC
The DNA here is from genome assembly GCA_965263205.1 of Rhodothermales bacterium. Taxonomy (GTDB): domain Bacteria; phylum Bacteroidota; class Rhodothermia; order Rhodothermales; family JAHQVL01; genus JBCCIM01. The sequence goes on along the minus strand of CBDHHF010000022.1, from coordinate 136,549 downwards.
GGCTACGGGAATGGTCTCCGGGTCGTAGCCGAGCAGGGCAAGACTAACAGCTTTGTCGGTGCAGTGACCGCGGCCGGTGAGGGCGAGCGAACCGTAGAGGGCGATCTGGATTTGGGTGACTTCATCCAGGTTGACGTCGTTTTCCAGTTCTTTGAGCCATCGCTGAACGGCGCGCCATGGACCAAGGGTGTGAGAGCTGGAGGGGCCGACGCCGATCTTGAGCATATCAAATACGCTGATGGCCGGCATAAGGCATTGTACAAAATTGGTGGTTGTGCGGAGGCATATCTTTTTGCGCCGCAGGTGTTCCTGTGAAGTACAAACTTAAAGTACAGCGTGGTTGGTACGCGTGGAGGAACGGATATAGGCAGAGAACCAAACCATGATGGGCTGTACATCTAAGGAAATTAACACCCTGCAGTAGAGGTTATCGATTATTCAGGCCCTCGAATCCCATAAATATACTTGCTAAATAGCTAAAATTGATTTCGCAATCGCGCAGACGCAGCGCAATAACGAATCTTTTAGTACGCAGCAGAAGCGTGTATTTCTTGTTTTGAAGTGATTTATTACGCACTCGCAGCCAATAAATAGTGCTTTTCCATGATTGTGTCTTTATAACTAAGCCCTGTAACTTCCTGTTACCGCCGATTTACGGCATTCCCCACTAACTATCGCTCAGTTTTGTTATGAAGTACCCTATTTTGCTGCTCGCACTAGTCATGCTATTGTCAGCTTCTGAACCCGTGGCTGCCCAGGATTCAGAAGAAGCCAAGATCATTGCCACCGTACTTGCCGAATCCCAGACGTATTTTGAACGTGATGCCGAGGGATGGAAAAATTCCTGGATTCACGACGAAAAAAGCACGCGTACGTTTGCGTCCAGTGTTGGAATTAATACTGCCTCAGGCTGGGATGCCTTTGGTCCTAATATTTATCAATATTTACTTGATAATCCCGAACCCACAGCGACCGAAGTGAACAATGATAATTATCTGATCACCCGCAGCGGGGATATGGCCTGGGTGGAGTACGAGCAGACCTTGATCAACCCCAACAACCCGAATCTTAAGCAGGTTGGGCTTCAGCAGCGTACGCTCATGAAGATAGACGGCGAGTGGAAGGTTCGTGCCCAGATGTCGTATCAAAACTTCACCTTCGATTTCACAAATCCCTATATCGTTGAGGGTGTGACCAACGCGTTTGGCTATAACATGATGGAAGCCGAACACGTTGACAAAGCCATTGAGATCTTCAACATGAACGTGGGCTGGTTTCCAGATTCCTGGAATGCGTATGACAGCCTCGCCGAAGCCTACATGAAAGCCGGCGACAAAGAACAGGCAATCGCGTTCTATGAGAAATCAATCGAGATGAACCCGGAAAATGAGGGGGGGAAAGAGGCGCTGGCCAAACTCACCGAAGACAAATAAGGGTTGGGATTATTTATGACGAACTTTTTAGTTCAATCAAAAGGCCGTGGAGTGCTCCGGCCTTTTTTTGTTGCAGGTAACGTAATCCGAATAAACACTCGTTGAAGTGTCATCTTAAGATACCTGAACTAAATTGCATGTACTTGAATAGGGTGTTTCTCAACAAAGGGACGCAATTTACCGCACTGATGAGAAATACCCCTTTTGACAGGAAAAACGGCTGTTTACGAGAGCCTGGCATCGATAGGATATAGACGTTTTTTACCGCAAAACTGATTATTAAATCTAATTGGCCTAAACCTAGCGAAGTGTATATCAAGATTTATAGTCAGTCGTTCTAATCTTCGTTGTTGATGCTGAACTTATTCAATGGCTAATGCGTCAAAATGATTTAGAGGTAATCGATATGAAAAAAGATCAAATCGTACATACTGACCCTGATGTCCTTGGAGGGACTCCTGTTTTTAAAGGCACAAGAGTACCTGTCCAAACATTCATTGATTATCTCAAAGCAGGAGAAACCATAGAAAGTTTTCTGGATGGGTTTCCTTCGGTAAGTCGCCTACAGGCTGAATCCTTTCTTCAAATTGCCTTGGAATCAACCCTTGATCTAAATGAGGCTGCGAAAGAGATTACTGCTGGTACGCTGATTGTTGTGCAGTAATAATTCCGATCAAATTCGAAAGGCGCAATTGAAAAAAGGGACAGGGAGAGGTTAATCCAGAAGGTCGGTGAATCGCTTTTTTAGCTTGGCGTATTCACTTTGCATCATCGGTGCGTTTTGTTGGATTAATTGATAGATTTCATGTGCTTTCTGCTCGTTATAAACATGCGAGGTTAAATTCCGTGCTTTGAGCATAGAGAGCCATTTTGCTTCATCGGCTAACCATCCCAGGGAATAAGCCTCAACGAGTACTTGCTTAGGACTACCTGCTTCAATTCCGTCATCGACTAGCAGGAGTCGCAACGTTTTCCAGAATAGTTCAAAGCTGAATTCAAAGCGTTGAATGGTCGCATCTACTACATAATCGTTTTCTTCAGGGGATACCGCCATCACCTCTTTGAGCCGCTTAAGCGCGTTACCCAAATCATGCATGGAGCGTTTGATCTTTTTCTCGCTCATAAAGAACTATTCCATCAAGGTTAATTTCTTCCTGAAAGGCTTTCTGCATTTCCTCAAATTGAACTAGATCTACTTTGAGAAGAGTCGGCGCATCATCAATTATTTTCGTCATTTTAAACCAATCCTGTATCGAAGCATCAGGACAAACGACAGCAAGATCTATATCTGATCTTTCCCGATGATCACCACGAGCACGAGAGCCAAATAGAATTACAGACTCAACCATAGGAAATTGGCTGAGCTCTTCTGTAATATGGTAAATGACGGGTTTCATTTATATAGGCTCCTTTAAATAGCAATAGTACATTAACGCAGATCGGGCAAGGAGGTTGTAAATAGAAGAGAGGAAGGGTAAGGAATTAGTACTTCGCTTAGCAACAACATATGCAAAACGGGCTCAAAACCTTGCAAAATGACTCAATATGAGAATATTGCTGTTGAAAACTGAATAAAACGGTCGGTTTTCGTCAATGCGGCCAGCCGGCGAAATTAATCGCAGCCGGCAAGTGTTAAATCGTAAACGTCTTCCTGAGAATTTGAAGCGTGTTGTGATCTAGTTGATCAGTAGACTGAATTGTGCAAGGCAACCTGGTATTCCCGCGAAAGGGATCGGCATCATTGCCGGCCATCATGCAAAACCGAACCACGGCTTCATTATCCGCACTGCCAATGCTGACTTCATCGCAGTCGATCATTTGCTGATGCAGGAGCCAGTTGACCACCAGGGTGCCATCGCTATCTAACGATTGCAGGGGTGCCGCATCGTGCAGGGTCAGCTCCACCTTACTTACCTGCTGCGCGTAGTACGTTTCTCCGCATTGCCGGCAGGCCAGGTAGGGCGTGTTTTCAATAGAGAAACGGGTGAACTGTGCGAAGTCTTTTGTGCAAACGAAGGAGTGATTCGCAGCCAGCGTTGCCTGATTGACCGTCGTTTTTAGAGCGTCTTTGATAAACGATTCTGTTGTGCTGCTTGGCGCACGCAGTTGTTTTATGCGTGCAACAAGTGTGCTCAGGGCGCGGATGTCGCCAACGGCAGCACGCGAAAGCAGTTGCGCGAGGCTACGCGGCTTTGCGTTCAATGCACCCGGGAAAACTTCGCACAAAACGGGCTCATTAAGTTGGTACAACCCCCGGCTAATCACTTGCTGTGTTGGCGGATCTACAAACGGTAGCACACGAAGCATGTGCGGTACAGAAGCCGGCCCCAGGGTTGTAAGCGTATCGATAATTCCATCGCGCACCACTCTTGGGTTGTGGGGGTATTTTAGCTGGTTGACGAGCGTTTCGACAGCATCCAGTGAATTGATTGCAGCAAGTGCCTCCAGAATTGCGCCCTGGAGTAGTCCCCATTGGTCCTGCGCTTCCAATTTTTCGCACAACGCCGGCACTGCTGCCGTGACTTGCTGCACCCCGAGCGCTTTTGCTGCCGCGCACTGAATTGCGTATTCCTCATCTTCCAGCAAGGCTATGAGTGGATCCGCGACAGATGGATCTGGGGTGTTACCCAGCGCCAACACGGCTGCTTCGCGGATACTGTACCAATAGTCCGGATGGGTCATTCTTAGTAAGTCTGGCGCGGCGGCGGCATCACGCCGTTGACCCAACGCTGTGATGGCAATCCGATGCCGGATCCCCCACGGGTCCTCCTGTTCGAGTACCTGCCGGAATGCAGCGGTAGCTTCTGGTGCGCCTGTTTTTACAAGTGCATCTGCTGCTGCCTGAAATACTTTGGGGTCGTCTGTGTTGAGGGTCGCAAGGAGCAAGTCTACCGCAGCCGGCGATCCCAGTTCACCCAATATCTCACACCCCTTGCAGCGATCTGCAGCGCTTTGGTCAGGCTGGATGAGGGTAGTTGCGGTGTGGAGGGACATGGATTTATGCGGTGCGTTGGGGAATGTTTACCAAAAGCATAGCTTGGCTACCAGAGATCCCTCGCGGGCCTCAGGTTGACAGCGGTGAAGCAATTCAGCATTCCACAATCACCAATCCGCAATCAACATTCAAGGGTCTAACCCCGCCGCATGTCTTTCACCATCGCAAAGGTCCGTTTCAGGATTTGCAGCGTGTTGGTGCTGATGGTTGCATGTGGAAGGACTTCGCACACCATATCGTAGCAGCGCTGCGGGCGCTTGGGGTCTGTGTCGTTGCTGGCTTCGAGGCAGAAGCGGGTAACGGCTTCGTCGTCGGCTTTTCCGATGGCTACGCGGTTGAAGTCGAAAATTTTGTTGTGGTGAAACCAGTTGACTTGAAATCCGCCGGCTTTAAAGCGCCATCGAGATTGCATGTCTTCATCGAGTACAACCGTCACCGTAGCTGCGGGGATTGCATGCAGCGTGCTACCGCACATTCGGCAGGCCACGTACCGTATTTTGCCGACCCTCTGGATTGTTTTTGTGTGTTGCTCGAATCGTGTGAAATCTTGGGCACAAAAAATACGATCGATGGCCTTTTTAGAAGGCTCATAGATAATGTCGAGAATCTCCGCGATTAGCTTTTTGCGCGCCGGCTCCGTCCATGGATGCTCCAGGCGTTCGATGAGCGGTGAAACAATGCGCACATCGCCCTGACTGGCGAGCATGCTCAGTACAGTCGCGTCCGTTTCTGAACCAAAAAAGGCCAGCGCATAAGCTGTGACGAGTTGGTACTCACCCAATCTACGCAGTGCTTCGAGTGCCTTCTCTCGGACGAGGGGGGCATTATCACCCAGTTTGGAAATCAGCGGCCGGATGGCTGTGCCGTGTTTGAGCATCCCCAGCGACTCGCACGCGGCGGCGCGCACGTGCAAATTCTTATCGTCAAGGCAGCCAATCACATCGTTTAATGCGCGTTTATCTCTGATTTGCCCCAGCGCTTCTACAGCATGCTGTCGCACGATCGCGTGGTCATCTTGCAGGATTTTAGTAATCAACGCGACGGCGCCTACGTCTCTTCGTGTGCCGAACGCGCGCAGTGCTGCGAGGCGCACCGGTTCTTCGGTTTCGCGTTCAAGGTGTGTGATCATTGGGTTTGCAGCGAGCGGATGGTTGAGTTCACCCAATGCGTTGTAGGCTGCTTCGCGGACACTGGCATCCTGATCGTCCAGTGCATAAATGAGCGGGTGCACAGCTTCAGCGTCACCCAGTTGCACGAGCTGCGCACAGGCGCGCCGGCGCTCATCCCAGGTGCCGTCTTTTATCTGATTGCTGTAGTACTCAAAGTCTGTCATGCGGCCCGTCGTAACCAGGAGTGTTTGGCCGGTGGGTGTGGCGTTATCCGGCATGTTGCATGTGCGAGCAAAGAGTTACGACTGAAGCGACCCAAGCGTTTCCATAAAAGCCTGTGGAGCGCTGTTGATACCTTTTAAGGCCCGTTTTACTTTTTTGATTTGTCGCTCGTCAAGTTCATTCAGGTAGGGCGCAAGGCTATTTAGCGGATCGAGCGTTTTGGCTTTCACAAGTGCACTCACCAACTCAGGAACGGCATCCGAGGGCAGCATTTTGTCCGCTGTTGCGCGCTCTGTGAACAGTGCTGCTTTACCATCAACGAGCAGGTTCATGGGGTCGACGAGCTTGGTGGGTACCGCCAGTTTCCAGAAAGCTGCGTAGGCGTCAGCATCCATGTTTTTGACACCCGATTTGATCCGCCACTTGTCTACTGGCATGCCCCAACCTCCGTCGCCCCAAATGAGCAGGAGGTTGTTGAGTTTTTGGTGCGGATGTGTTTCAAGAAGTTCTGCGAGTGCTTTGCGTTCTGCTTTGTCGGGTGCGCTAAAGCCTGCTTGCTGATAGGATTCAAACAAGTGCTCCATGAGCACGGACGTCTTGAATCCGTCCTGTATGCTGTCGAGCAAATCGATGGGTTGCATGTTGGCAGATACCACCGGATACAATCGGTTTGCTATCACTTTGGGCAACTTGGCGTTGAGCTGGCGCAAGATACGGCGGGTCACAACTTCTTTATTTGCTGCCAGCAAAGAGCCAAGCAATGACTCGGAAACGCCGTCTAGCGCTTTAAGGTCGCCTTCTTTGTTGTCGAGGTAATTGGTAACAAGGAACGCTTCGCGCTTGTTGGCAACGACGGAGGCATAGTCGTCTTTAGCCAGCATCGCATCTACCCAGCGTCCATACGATGTAATCGGTGTGGACAGTTCGCCGGCGTCTAGCACTTGCCGTGCAGTAGCATCTACTTTTACGTAGAGGTTTTGGCGTGGCTTGGCTCGAAATCCTGCACCCCAGCAATAGGTAATATTGAGTTTGCCGCCCCGTTCAAAAAAGGTGTCGAAGCTACAGTTTGCCACCATCTGGGGTGGGACCACGGTGAGCGCGCGCGTAATCGAGTCCTCAATTTCCTCTGTAGCGCCTATAAATGCGACAGCTACCTTGTCGTCTGCAACGGCTCTGTGATTGATGGCGAGTTGCGCAAGTTGCCTGAATTGCTCGCTATCCCAGCCATGCGAAGCATCGGTTTCTGTTGCAGGAATATCGAGTACAACTTCGTCTATGTTGCCACTTTTGCGATCACCTTTTGTGAGTGCGGATTCTGTGGTGTCAACCAGGACACCCAGGTCGAAGAGTTGCATCGGGTTTACGTTGGCTGCTGCAAACTCCTTGGTTCTAAAGATGAGTGCGTGCGCCACGTAGAGCCCTGAACGGCCGGCATTGTCTTGCCCGCTAACAGGGACCACCTGTCCGATGACCAGCTTATCCGTTCCTAACGGAAAGCAAATACGTTTGACTGGATTGTCTTCAGCCGTTAAATAAAATACGCGTTCTTCAATGTCGCCAACCTCCTCTTCGGAGAGGCCATCGTGGGTGTAGAACAGGGTCTGGAATCCAGCCGTTTTGGTTGGCGATTCGTTGCGTTCTACGTTGGCGTATATGTGTTGCCAGGCGTATAGCTTTGGCATGGGGTATCCTGGTATACGTTAAAAAACACGAATGAGTCGGCAGCCGAACATACGCATACGTTGGCTAGCATCAACAGGGACAACAGTTTCCTGCATGGGCTGAAAAGTATTCGGGTAGAAGGCGGTGTTGGGCCGGCCTAATCCAACCCATAATTCGCCATCTAATACCCATTCTACCACACCTTCTTGCATTAAACTGAGTTCGAGCAAGGTATGTGGTTCGGTCTGTAAAATACGGTGTAGCCAGCTTTGTGCCGGTTCACTTTGGCAGTACGTGTCAATCTCCTTGAGATAGGGATCGCACCGCTCATACTGTAACGCATCATACACAGCCCGCCACTCTTCTACCGAAGGGAGCGCGTAATCTGACGTGGGCTCTTCATTATCGAGCCATACCGCAAACTGCAACGCTTCTTCTGGCAAGATGCCCGTCATGATCTCAAGCTCGATTCGCTGTGGCGCCGGCCGCGCTGTGGGCTTCTTTGTGCCGGGTTTGCTTGCTGCCTCATTGAGCGCGCTCGCATGCTCAAAAATGGTGTTGAGTGTTTTGTTTGATCCGGCAAACGACGCAAACTGGTGCTTGGTGACGGGCCAAAGCTGCACGTCAAATCCCAAATCCGACAAATGGATCAAGGGAAAGCCGGTAAGGTCCGATGAGAAAGAGATCCGCATCAGGGTATTGCGTCGATGAATGATTTATTTGAAGATGGCGTTCCAAAGGGCGCGCAGCCGGCTTTGGCTGGGCGCTGTAGGCACCGGACGATATCCCGGATTTAACGTAGCGGCATGCCGTTGGAAAAAACGCTGTTGCCGAACGGGTTGGGCGCGTTCCAGGGTCCAGAATAATGGATCGAGGATGCGCCGCGGTTTAATTTTAACCGATAGATTACCCTCTGCATCGGGTGCTGCCCCAAGTGCCGAAATAATCGAAAAATGGACGGAGGCAAACCGGTCTTTTGCGAGTGTTAGAAATTGACGAGCACGAAGTGTGTCATGTGTGTACCGGTACAGCAAGTCAGAAATGACATACATCTGCGCGACATAGTTGTTGATATCTTGCAATTTGCTCCAGTCGTCTTTGAGCATGTACTGCTTGACCTGCGGGTATGCATCCAATGCATCAAACATGGCATCACCGCATGTGAACACAACAATCAGGTGCTGTTCGCGTGTGTCGGCGTTCATGTCTGCCATCCCCTGGATATAAGAATACAGCAGGCGCTCCAATTCAACACCCGGGTTTGATGAGGCTTCCATTGTCTGCATCAACTGGGGCACGCTTACCAGGAAGAGGGCGGTTTTTGCGCGCCGTACAAAGCCGGCATACCGCCCGATATCTTGCGTGCGCATAAAGGCTTCGCCGGCGGTATCGTAGAACAGCAGGGTCGCTTTACCGCCGCTTGTTATGGGCAGGCTATTTACCTGGAGCAGGGTAGGCTCGGGGAAAATCTTGGGGTTGGGTGGTGGCAGTTTGCCGGCATCGAGCGACTTGGCGTTCTCAAAAACAACCTCCAGGCTTGGGTCATTGATCGGAAACATGTAGAAATCCGGCCAATACTGCCCCAAATCCATACGTGCCAGCGCGTAATACAGCGTACTGAGTGCCACCGTTTTGCCATGCGCCCGGTGCCCAATCACACTCACCACTACAGGGGGGTATTTTTTGTAATCGTCCACGTAAAGTCGTGGAATTAACTGGCCACACTCCGCTTTGGGGCAGACGTATTGAAACGTGCCGTTTTCGTTTACCTCTTTTTTAAACTTGACCTTTTCAAGGCAAAACGGGCAGATCATGCGGTGTGTTTACTTTCGAACGGCTTCTACAGCGTAATAACGGGGTGTGAAGAGACGCAATAAAGGACGGATGCCTATACGTCGTACCGGACTATTCCATTGCTCAGAACGGACAATGGTCCAACCGGCTTTTTCGAGGAGCCAATCAAACTGCCACGGCTCAAATTCATGAAAATGCCGGTCGCGGGGATCGCGGGGATTGTTGTAGGCTTTTGTGAACCACAGGTCGAGCGGGACCGTCACAAAAAGGTGTTTGGCTTCGATTGCCTGTAATACACCCAGTGGATTGAGCAGGTGTTCCAGTATCTCAAAAGCCGTCACCACATCGACTTCTTGCGCAGCTACCTCTTCGGGTGTGTCATCCAGATCGCTTTGTGTATTGGAAACCTCAAATCCTTCGTTGCGCATGATGGCTGCAAAAGGATTGTCTTCACCTAGATCGAGAATGCGCGCCGGCGGCTCAAGGCCTTTTTTGAGGAAGTCGAGCGTACGCTGGTAACGCAGTTTCAGGGCTGGGTTCGATGCAGAATATTCGGCGACGCTCATGGTAATAGACGGGACACTAGAGGTTATGCCGGCGGGAGCCCTGCAACGCTGCGATAGACAGCCAGCAGCGTTTTGACTTCGTTGTCCCAGTTGTAATGTTCGGTGATGGCCTTATAGCCCCGCTTACCCATTTGTTCCGCCTTTTCAGGGTCGCTAAGCAGGGTTTGCAGCCCCTGAGCAACAGCTTCAGGTTTTAGCGGATCAACGAGAATGCCGCAGGTATGGCGTTCAACAATCGGGCGAATGGTAGGCAGATCGGAAACCACCACGGGTAGGCCAGCTGCCATGTATTCAAACAACTTGGTAGGAAACGCACTCAAGTGTCGGTCGATGGGGTGGCGCGTAATGACACCCACGCGAACGCCCGATAACAGGTTGATCAGTCCAGTACGATCTACCCAGCCTTTAAAGTCTACCTTGGCCCAGCCCGGCATTTGTTCGACGCTGGTTTGAAGATCTTTCGGATAAAAGGTGCCGGCGAGTTGCAGACGGATCGTTGTGTCTACCCGATCCAGGGCATCAACCAGTTCTTTTACGCCACGCACCGCGCTAATGCCGCCTGCAAATCCCACGTGAGGCGGTCGCTCGGCGTACGGCGCGTTGCCGCAGGCTGCAAATTCCTCAAGCATGGGGTAGTTGCGGACCAGCGATACCTTCTTTTTGGGGAAGTAGTCGGCAATAATCGGCTCGGCCGCAATGATGTGATCCAGTAACCGGCCGGCCATCCATTCGAGTATCCACATAAACATCCCGATGGGTCGGCGCAGGATACGCGGGATCCAGTGCTGGTAAAGCATCTGGCGGGGGGAATCTTCGTGCGCATCATAGATCACACGCCGGCCGCGTAGCTTGAGCAGCATCATGAAAGGGAGCAATTCGCCATCATGAAAATGGAAGATGGCGTCACGATTTTCTTTCAGCGCAGCCCTGTACACCTGCCGTGTGGTCCTTTTGAGGCGTTCGCGGCCGTTGGCCGGTAGTGGTACTGCACGGATCTGGACGCCATCAACCACGACATCTTCTGTGTGTGGCACAATCAGGGTTACTTTGTAGCCGGCTTTAGCAAGCGAGCGACACTCCTTCTGAAATACCCGTGTGTCAAAGGGACGATGTGTCGACGTCAGATGTATGCTTTCGCCAACTGCGTGCTGCGTCATGGATACAGATCGTGGATAGAGTAGGCTGTGATAAAGTAGGTTAACGTGTAAATGGGTTGGGTGTCGTGCTCAGCTTGTTGAACCGCTGCCCATTCGAGACGTGAATGTACGAGAAAGTTTGAACTTGTGCGGCCGCTTTTATGATTTGCGTGTGGATAAGCCGGCTGCGCAGTAACAAACGGCATGACTGGTTATACAATCTATTACCCCACGCTGTTTTTACCTGTACGTCCGTAAAAATTAAGTTACCGTGCAAGAATACATTGATCTGATCATTGCCAGCTATCAGGGATACGCCTCGTATCTATGGCAAGAGATACTCAACCCACACTGGACCAACTACTTCTACTGGCTCATAGCAGTTTCTGTGCTCTTTTTTGTGTTAGAGCTGGCGAAACCATGGCGGAAGAACCAGGCGCGGTTCCGACAGGACTTTTGGCTGGATTTTTTCTACATGTTCTTCAACTTCTTCCTCTTTTCGCTGATCATTTACAATGCAGCGTCGGATGTAGTTGTGAACCTGTTTAACGACTTTTTAGGGTTGTTTGGGATTACCAATCTGGTTGCTATACACCTCGAGACCTGGCCGGCCTGGACGCAGTTGCTGGCTTTGTTTGTGATACGTGACTTTATGCAGTGGAATATCCATCGGTTACTGCATCGGGTGCCGTTCCTGTGGGAATTCCATAAAGTGCATCATTCTGTAAAAGAAATGGGATTTGCGGCACACCTGCGCTTCCATTGGATGGAAAATGTGGTGTATCGGGTGCTGGAATACATCCCGCTAGCTATGATTGGCTTCGGAATCGATGATTTTTTCATCGTTCACCTGTTCACACTTGCTGTAGGTCACTTTAATCACTCGAACTTCACGATCAATCTGGGGATTTTGAAGTATATATTTAATAATCCACAGATGCATATATGGCATCATGCAAAAGAATGGCCTGAATCCCACAGATTTGGCGTAAACTTTGGATTGACCTTAAGTATCTGGGATTATCTGTTCGGAACCGATTATGTGCCCTACAATGGGCGCGATATTGAGCTAGGTTTCGAAGGGGTTGATTCGTTCCCCAAAACGTTCATCGCCCAAAGCCTCCATGGCCTCCCGTTTACCCTCCGAAAAGCTAAGGAGCCCGAAGACAACGGTAGCGACATGGAGTCCGCCACAACTTGATTTTTACTTGATGACAACAAGACGATTTTTCTTCTTTGCCATCGTCTTATCCTTCTTTATTGTAACGGTGCCGCTTTACTGGCCCACGCTTACACCGAAGGTTAGCGCAGATGCATTGATGGAGCTTATTGGAGATGGCGAAGCCCCGGCCATCCTTGACGTACGAACCAAAGCTGAATACGACACAGGCCATTTGCCTTACGCAATTCCTGCTTCTGTGTTTTCGCTTTATTCTGAGCATAAGAACCTTGCGATTTCAGAGCAGGAAACCCTTGTTCTGTATTGTGGCTCGGGTTTACGGGCGCGTGTTGGCGCGTTAATTCTCCGTGTGGCCGGCTACGAGCAAGTGTACATGTTGGAAGGACAACTTAACGGCTGGAAAAGAGGAGGTTATCCCGTAATACGCGTTTAGATTTCCTGCCAGTCGGACTTCATAGATTCGATTTATATGCCCAAAAAGCCGCTTTGCGCGGCTTTTTGTCTTGATTTTCATTTCAAATCAATCCACCATTCATTCGGAAGCCCTATCTTCTCCACGTGCCGGCTCGCTTTACATTGCGATCTGACTTCCTTACAATTTCAGTGCAATATGCCGATTGCATGATTTGGATGTCAGTGCGCAATCGGCGTATCTCCTGGCGCGAACTTGATACTCACCTGGCCGGAATATTGGCTTTGCTTTTACCCCACACCAAGCAGGTCCTCCGCCCCTGATTTACGTTGTGAAGTCAGGGTCCTGTGTGCAATAGCGTCCGGCTATTTCAGGAACGAATGTAAGAAACACGTATGAGTGTGCTCCCAAATCCCTTGTCTGAGGTATTGCCGCCGGCTGTAACGTGTGGTGCTGCACTGCTCGAACAGATCGAGGAAACTGCGTTGGCTCAGATTGGCAATACGCCATTGCTCAAGCTTCGCAAGCTAACCGCCCATCTGCCAGATACGGTTTCGGTTTACGCCAAAGCTGAGTACTTGAATCCCAGTGGTTCAGTCAAAGATCGGGCAGCACTCTACATCATCCAGGATGCCATTCGCACCGGTGCGTTGCGAGAAGGTGTTACGCTTATTGATTCTACGAGCGGGAATACAGGGATTGCATATGCGATGATCTGTGCTTCGCTAGGAATCGATGTTGAAATCGCCATGCCAGAAAGCGCTTCGGAGGAACGGAAGCGCATGTTACGCTCTTATGGCGCCGTATTGCGGCTGACGGATCCCGATCTTGGTTCCGATGGAGCCCAGCAATACGTGCTGCAAAAGATGAAGAACAGTCCGGAAGGCTACTTCTACGCGAACCAGTACAACAACGACGCAAACTGGATGGCGCATTTTGAAGGCACGGGGCCTGAAATTATTGAGCAGACGGATGGGAATATTTCACACTTTGTAGCCGGTGTAGGGACAACAGGCACCTTTGTGGGGACGTCTCGCCGGCTAAAAGCATTCAGCACATCGATCAAGTGTGTATCTGTCCAGCCGGCTGTTGCCAAACACTGTCTTAAAGGCCTGCGGCATCTAAAGACGGCCATGGTACCTGGCATTTACGATGGTGCCCTTGCCGATATTGAATTGGGGTGCTCTGATGATGCAGCCATCGAGATGACGCGCAGACTGGCACGTGAGGAAGGGTTACTGGTTGGAATCTCTGCCGGCGCCAACGTAGCTGCTGCAATCAAGCTCGCTGAACAACTCGAAACGGGCACGGTTGTGACCGTATTGTGTGACAGTGGCAACCGTTATCTCGGCCACCCGATGTGGGCCTGATTCCGATCGGTACAGTTGCAGATCCTGACTTGATGCTTGTGCTATAAATCAAGCGACGTGGCAGTCAAACTAAACAGGACCTGCAACCGAGGTGTCGGAGCGTGCAGCCTGGAGATTGTCAGGCGGCAATAGTCATTTTGCTATGAAGTGCAATTTTCTTCTGAAGTAGCGCGGCGTTGATTGGTTTGCAGATCAAGTCGTTTGCGCCGGCTTTCATAGCGTTCAACATATCTTGTATTAACTGGCTCTCGGTGCAGATCAACATAGGTGTGTTTTTGTATGTGCTGGACGCCCGGAGCGCCTTCACAATACGAGTGCCTACACCATCCAGCGAAAGGTCGATGATGAAGAAGTCGAACAGGTTGTGTTCGATTTTAGAGAGGCCCTCCGTGTAAGAGGTAGCTGTCCACACGTTCGTGTAGCCAATTTTGCCCAGCTCTGCGTGGATATGCATCGCACCAGCATCTGAATTACTCCAGATGAGGACCTTGAGGTCTTTAGCGAGCGGGGTAAACGTAATGGGCTTGGGTTCGGCAACGGTGGGAAATGAACGTCCCGCCGGGAGCTGAATGGCCGGCTTCCGTTGTGGGCCGAGATCTTTGACGTAATCGGGGGAGAACCATAAACTTGTTGTGCTTTCCTGCATAGCGAACTCGTGGCTTTTTGGATGGGCTATCAAGAAGCACTTCTACCGGGTTAGAAGTACTGTGCAATCTGAGTGGGGTAATTGCAAGCACCATACCAAGCCGGTTTTTATCGACATTTAGACCAAAAAATCTGTTGAATACGGGATTCATAATAAGATCTCAGATAAAGACCCACGGCGGGTACCAGCGCGGGAGATCCGAATAAAGCCATCTAAAAATAGAACCATGCCATAAATGCCCGTTGATCGATGGCTAATGCGAAAATGCGCTTTTGGTGTATGATGGATATCCAGCCGTTTGCCTCGTACATTAGGCTTTGTCTGAAAAATCCGGCATCGGCAGTCTAAATCTTTTGCATCGCTCTAGATGTGGCGCTGGCGCTGTGTAATTTTTGATTTTCGGACAGCGCCTGGTTACGCTTTTTGAGGTTTGTGGAGAGATCCTGTACCGCTATGTTGACAGTTCTACTAAACATATTTTACGTCCTGTTTTTCATTGTGACGTCTACCTTCTTCATTACCGTTGCGGTTTTGATCAAGCTCTTTACGTTTCTGTTCGACTCCCGCCTGGTATGGGTGCACCGCTGGGCCAGCTTGTGGGCCTCTTTTTATCTGACGTTGTTGCCCGGTTGGAAAGTACAAGCTGCCGGCCGCGAAAAAATCGACCAGGATGCAACCTACGTTGTTGTATCCAACCATCAGTCGATGGTCGACATTATGTTAGGGTATCGCCTCTTCTTTCATTTTAAATGGGTCGCCAAGGCGGAACTGCTCAAGGTGCCGTTTATCGGATGGAATATGCTGCTCAATCGCTACGTGTTTGTCAAACGTGGGGACCGGCAGAGTATACTCGATATGATGAAGGAGTCTGAAGCTCATCTGCGTCAGGGTAGCAGCGTGTACATATTTCCTGAAGGTACGCGTTCAGCAACAGGGGAAGTGGGGAAGTTCAAATCGGGGGCGTTTACGCTGGCGAAACGTGTTGGCGTACCCATTTTACCGATTGCGTTATCTGGCAGCGCCTCTACACTTCCCAAAGGACAATTCTGGCTAAAAGGCCGGCATCATATGAAAGTCGAAGCACTCGATCCGATTCCTGTAGCCGATGTAGAGGCGCTCTCCGCGAAGGAGCTCTCGGATCGCGCGCGTAATGCCATTTTGGAGGCCATGGTGCCGGCCAGTCAGCCGGCGCTTACGGGTGGGCAGAATCCAGCACAGGAATCGTAGAGGGGATTACTGGGACATGCGTGCAAGCATGCGTTCCGCAAGCTGACGGTTGCGGTTGTCTTGCGTTGTTTGTGCGGGTAACGATTGCGCGGCTTTCAGGTGTGTCATGGCCTCTTCGGGTTGTCCTACTGCGATCAGCGAGAGTGCCAGTTCAAAGCGCGCAATGTGCAATTCAGGCCTCAATGCTACGGCCCTTGTGAGTAGTTCTACAGCGTTTTCTTTTGTGCCTTGGGGGATTTCACCAAACAGGGCTTTAGCAAACGTCCGTTCCATCCAGGTAGAGCTTGCGACTTCACGCTTGAATACGCCAAACGCGACCATCAATTCAGCGTGTGTAGAATCGATACGGAGTCCTTCGAGGCAATGCTGTTCAATTTCTCGGGCAAACTCAATTTTCTTGCGTCCCCCTTGAAATAGGGCCAGGTTTCCTTTGGTAAGCGCAAGGTAGTAATGCGTGTGTACGCTGTTGGCATGATCGATAAGCAGCAAGTCGGCATAACGTACCGCCTCGAAAAATGCATCTTCGGCTGCACTGTTTTGTTGGTCGGCGTGCAGGTCCCGGCCCAGGTCATTTGCGGTACGAGCAAGGCGCGAGAGTACATCGAAGGAGGTTGAGTCGAGTGCAAAGGCCTGTCGGTAACTCGCAATGGCCAGTTTATTGTCGAGTCGGCGGTAGAAAACATCACCTTCGGCAAGCAGTGCACTGACCTTTAGCGAGTCCACGCCGTGGTGCTCCGCCTGGGCCGGCATACTCACAAGGAGTACAAGGCTCACAAAAGTGGTCAAAAAGATGCTATGCAAAAAGCTGCGCATAAGCATGATGTGCAGTGATTGGGATACGCTTGCCAGAAACAGGTGATGCATTACGTTTCGCGTAACAAAGGAAAACGTAAAACATCTACAGTATTGATGCAACTCTGGCTCACTACTGCGCAATCGCCTGTTAGGGTCCCGTAAATTAGACAAGCGGCGCTGATTTTTAATCAAATAGCGCCATCAACTTTGTTTAGTGGTTGCTGTGCGGGTCTGGCGGGAAATATATATAAGAGATTTTGCCGGATTAATCAGCCCACAAGGATTAACTTATTGTTATGAACCTTTGTGGGTGTTAGGTTGTACGGCCCTGGTCGAATGTATTAAATGTGTGCCCGGTTTTTTCAAGCAACAGGAATGCAAGAGAGTTTATGAATCAGATGTTCAGATATGTGCGGTTCGCGATTGTCGGTTTGATGGTTGTCCTCGTAGGGTGCGACAGTGGTGCCAATGATGCAGACAGTCGGATTGTGAGTGGCGTAGATCTTGATGAAGTCTTCGCGCCGGCGCAGGCAAATGAAATACAGGCTGTACTCGATGATTGGGCACAACGCGATGTAAGCGTTGTTGGCCATGTAGAAGTTGCTTCCGATACAATCGACTTTGCGAACGGTTCTCGCAGTGTATACCGCGTTGTTTCGCACGAGGTTGGTGGCAATACACACTTCGGTGCTATTGTGGTACCTGTTGGCGCCGCCCCGGAAAGCCTGCCTGTGATTGTGTATAACCACGGAGGTGATAGCGGCGAAGATTTGGATGCAACGCTGAGTTTATTCGCATTTGGTGTAAGTGACCTGATCGACCAGTTCGTTTTTGTTGTTCCTTCGTATCGTAGCGAACCGTTGACACTCGATGGGCAAACCTACCAGTCAGAGGGTACAGAAAGCCCTTGGGACTATGATGTTGACGATGCGCTTGCGCTGCTGAATTTGACGCTCGAAACAACAAGTGCCGTTGATCCAACACGGATTGGTGCGCTTGGCTTTAGTCGGGGTGGTGGCGTGGCATTATTAATGGCCATTCGCGATGCGCGGATTTCGCTGGTTTCGGAGTTCTTTGGGCCTACGGATTTCTTTGTGCCTGATGTACAGGATACGTTCAGGGAAGCCCTGCAGGGCAATCCGCGTAACTTGCCGGGACTGAATTTCCTCAATGATATGTATATCCAGCCGCTGGGTCGTGGAGAAATAACGGTGGCGGAAGCACGTGCTGAGTTGGTTAAGCGTTCTCCGGTACTCTTTGCTGAACAGTTACCCAACGTGCAAATCTTACATGGTGATGCCGACACGGTGGTATCTGTTGATCATGCAATTTCGTTGGCGGAGACTTTGCAGGATATGGGACGAGATGAGGGCTCTCTTTCGTTTATGGTCTTCCCTGGTGCCGGCCACAACCCGCTGGAGATGCTGGGGAGTTTTGACCTGCTGATTTCGTTTTTCTCAGGATTAATCCCGGTGAGCGCGTAAGTTTACAGGAGGCGGGTATCTTTGCCGGCCTGCTTCAGAATGGCCACCTGCTCATCCGTCAGGTTTTCAGGCGTCTGGATTTCCACTTTGACGTACAGGTCGCCTGTTTTTTTGCTCGTTTCAACGCCCTGTCCTTTGAGGCGTAGCTTGGTCCCATGCTGGGTGCCGGGTGGAATTTTTACCTTAATCCGATTGCCGTAGGCATTAATGACGTCGCGGTTGATGCCCACAATGGCTTCTAATGGATTGATGGTGCAGGTGATGTGCAGGTCGTCTCCACGTCGCCGGTAGTACGAATGTGGTTCTACTTCGAAGGTAACGTAGAGATCACCCGTAGAGGTCGCGCTCACCTGGCCGCGGCCTTTTAGTTTGATTTTGAATCCGGGACGGACACCGCGAGGGATTTTGATACGGATAATTTCGCCGTGGGGCAGCGTGAGTTCGGTGCGGCCGCCGCGCAGCGCCTGCGTGAAATTGAGGCGCACCCGTGTTTCCACATCGAGGCTGGATCGCCGGCTTTTGGTTTTGTCTCCGGGCTGCCTGGGCTCAGGCTCCGAACCAAAAATTCGATTGATAAAACCAGAAAATCCGCCAGAGTCGCCTCCCATACCAAATACATCTTCGGGAGGTGGTGTAGGTCCGCGGCGTTCGCGCCGTACAAAGGTGCCGTCGGGGGCGCGGTAAAACTGGTCACCATTTGCAGACTGGTACGGGGCAAATGGATCTTTTCTGAACTGGTTGTATTCTCTCCTGCGCTTGGGATCGGAAAGGACGTCGTAGGCTTCCTGAATGGACTTAAAGCGTTCCTCTGCATCCGGCTGATTTGGATTTCTGTCCGGATGGTATTTGCGTGCAAGGGCCCGGTAGCTTTTCTTAATTTCTTCCGGGCTCGCCTTCTCGCTTATACCGAGGATCTTATAATAGTTTTTAGGCTTGGCCATCAGGGATAAACAATAGTAAAAACCTCAACAAACGCTTACTTAATGCGTACCTTTTCGATCCGATGAGAAGCAAAAAAGTTTGCGTTTACGTCTATATCTACCTCAATTGAGATCGGCTGCATGCAGCAAAAAGAAAACCGTCCGCTTTATCGCCCCCAAAAAATTACAAAGCTCCTGGTTGCCAATCGGGGCGAAATTGCTGTTCGTGTTATGCGGACGTGCAAGGAGCTTGGCATCCAAACCGTAGCTGTTTTCAGTGAAGCGGACCGCAATGCGTTGCACGTTCAACTGGCAGATGAAGCCTATTGCATCGGGCCGGCGCCTTCCCGGTCATCTTACTTATTGGAAGACAAAATTCTTGAGGTTGCTTTGGCAGCCCGTGCAAATGCTATTCATCCCGGATATGGGTTCCTGTCTGAAAATGCAGCCTTTTCTCAAGCATGTAGACGTGAAAAAATCATTTTTGTTGGCCCTCCCCCAGATGCTATCCGTGCCATGGGTGATAAAACCACGGCGCGCGCGATGATGGAGAAGGCCGGCATTCCCATGGCACCCGGCACTACCGAAGCTGTTGCAGACGTGGAAGAGGCTGCAGGTATTGCTGACGAAATTGGATATCCTGTGCTTATCAAGGCAGCTGCTGGCGGTGGTGGAAAAGGCATGCGCCTGGTTGAGGATCCCGCTGATTTTGAGCAATCCATGGAAATGGCGCAGCGCGAGGCTGAGGCTGCGTTTGGTGACGGACGTGTTTTTTTGGAGAAGTATATCGTACAGCCGCGCCATATCGAGTTTCAGGTGCTGGCTGATGAGCATGGCAACTGCGTGCATTTATTCGAGCGCGAGTGTTCAATTCAGCGCCGACATCAAAAAGTAATCGAAGAGGCACCGTCCTCTATTTTAACGCCCGAGGTTCGGGCTGCCATGGGCGAAGCAGCCATAAATGCAGCGTTGGCCTGTGGCTACACCAACGCCGGCACCGTGGAGTTTCTGATCGACAAAGACCTGAATTTCTATTTTATGGAGATGAATACCCGCCTGCAGGTGGAGCATCCTGTGACAGAGATGATAACAGGGCTCGATCTTGTGGCTGAACAGTTGCGCGTTGCCGAAGGTGAACTGCTCGGGTTTACCCAGGACGATGTACAGATGCAGGGCCATGCCATAGAGTGCAGGGTGTATGCCGAGGATCCCGAGAACAATTTCTTGCCAAGTCCAGGGACGTTAACTGTACATCGCCCGCCGGCAGGGCTTGGCGTACGGTTGGATGCGGGCGTTGAGGAAGGAGGAGAGATTCCGATTCATTACGATCCGATGATTGCTAAGCTGGTAACGTATGCCACTACGCGCGAAGGAGCCATTCGAAAGATGGCACGAGCGCTGGATGAGTACGATGTTGCCGGCGTAAAAACGACAATTCCATTTTGTGCTTTTGTGATGGAGCATGAAGCTTTTCTGAAAGGTGATGTGTCCACCCATTTTGTTGGCAACTACTTCACGCCCGAGGTGCTCCAGCAATCGACAGAAATGGAGGAGCTTGCTGCAGCGCTGGTTGGGGCATGGCATCTCCATCAACAAAAGCCTGAAAAGGCGGTTGTATCGCAGGCGCCAATAACAAGCCCCTGGAGGCAGCGCAAAATGCATTGACGGTAGGTTGTAAAGCTTTATCTTTAGTTTGCCTCCGTGTAAAGGGTCGTAAAACAGGTTTTAGTCTTTCGATGCTTCGCATAGCTAGCATATCATTTTTGGCATTCCTTGCAGTTGTTGGGAGTGGTATTTCGCGTGTATCCCTCGATGAAGCGTCCTGGATACCACGCAGTGCGCTTGAGCAGGACTCGCTGGCACTTGTGGCTTTTGCAGAAGAAAATAACAGATGGTTATGGACGCGAGGGCGAAACTGGCTGTCTGGTCCGCTAGATACTTGGTTTGGCGTTACAGTCACGGATGGCCGCGTCACACATCTGGAGCTACCCGAAAACAATGTTATCGGGAATCTACCGGACAAAATTGGCGATCTGTCGGCGTTGAAGGTATTAGACCTGTCATCCAACTTTATGTCGGGTGACATTCCCACGTCTATCAACCAGCTCGCAAATCTAGAAATTCTGGACCTGGAAGAGAATTCATTTCTTTCTTTTCCAGATTCACTCGGAGGTATGCAGCAGCTACGTGTGTTTGACGTCAGTGGCAGCTACATCCAGGAAGATCTCCCGCAAGATATCACGACCCTCTCGAAATTAGAGATTCTGGATTTAAGCCATGGTGGCCTGTTCGATTTGCCGGATCTAAGTGTTATGCGAGCGTTTGGCGTGCTTCGTCGTCTAGACGTTTCACATAACTTTCTTCGCTTCGATGATATTGAACCCAATTTGTCGGTTGCTCAGGAATTCTTGTATGATAATCAGGTGGCTGGAAGTACAACCTTGACTGGGTTCGAAAATGAACCGGTCATTTTGCAAGGCGCCTTTGCTGGTCGGTATAACCAGTATAAGTGGGTTAAACGTGGTGTACCTATCGCTGGGCAACAGACCGATCGCCTGGTGCTGTCTGATTTTCAACAGTCTGATTCTGGTACCTACGTGCTTGAGGTTACCAATCGACGTGCCACGCGGCTTACGATCCGTCACGTATTTCGGGTAGAGTTTGATAGCCGGCGGCGATTGAAGTGGTTGGATATTGGCGACTATCAGCATCCCTATGATTTTCATGGTCGGAATACGCCAAACGAGAGAGGAATGGTTTATCCTGGCTTCCAGCGCTACGCAAGTCATGGTTATTCCCGTAACTTCTGGGTTGGTGCGAAGGACTGGGTTGATACGCATGGTGAGCTAAAGTCTTATCGTGTATTCCGCAGTGGCCCAAGTTCCAGGTTGTATGGTATAACGCCGATCGATCACAAACTGATTGGGCGTTTTGAGGATACCGTAGTTGAGGTGAATGGACGATCCACAGAAGATCTGAGCAAGGTGCTGGACGAAGTGGATCCGACCATCCCGGCTGATCGGATGATTCAAAACGTATTTACAACAGCGCTTGGCTTAACGGTTGAGCGCCGTGCATACGCTTACGCAAATGCGCACCATGATGATTATCACATTCTCTCGTATACATTTTGTAATACAGGGAATGATGACTGGGATGAGGAAATTGAGCTTCCCGGGCAGACATTGAACGGCGTTTATTTTTACTGGAATCATCGCTGGGCCGGCACTGAACAGGCTGGATGGGGGGTAGGTAGCCCAACTTCTGTCTGGGGGAAGCAGGCCATGCACGATGTTGTTGGAGACGGCAATCAGGATTATCCTGTCGACTTCACAGCTGTATATGGATGGAATGGGTTTGATCCGGAATATGATGCGCCGTTTTTAGAGTATGACAATTTAGGCGCACCGCTGGTTGGACGGACAATGAACGAGGTGATCAGAATTGAAGATCTGATTGCCCCGGGTGATACACTGGGCCGGCTGGCTGATCCCAATATGGTTGGCCGTATTACGTTGCACGCTGACCGATCGACCGAAGACCGCACGTACGACCGTGGGCAGCCGTCGCGGATTGGTTGGATTGCCAGCGATTGGTATACCAACTACGATGGGGAAGGCAGTGCCTTTTTGTATCAATACCAAATAGAGGGCGGATTCGATGAGCCGCGTACGTACCCGCACTTTGCAGACACCGTTGAACCGACCGGCCGATTTTGGGATTCTCAAACAGATCCCAGTATGATCCAGCATGGTGGCATCGGTGGTTTCTCACCTCAAATTGCGTACGGGCCGTACGATATGCCTTTTGGGTCGTGTATCAATGTTGCGGCGGCAGATGGCATAGCCGGCTTGAGTTATGACGCTGCGGTCGATATAGGTCGTGCCTATGCTACCGCTGGCCAGGATCGTGATGCCGAGTTGATTCCTTACGATGCCAACGGCGATGGGGAAATAAACACAACACCATTTGATTATGATCAAGTGTTTGTTGGGACTGAACTCCAGACCAAGAATCAGTGGGTGATGTCGGCCCGAGACTCGCTGTTTAACACATTCTTCCGTGCACGCGACCTGTATCGTGCAAGCGGCGAAATGGCGCAGTATCCCATCGTTGAGCCGCCGCGACCGCCGCAGCGTTTTTCGGTGTGGGGGCGCGATGAAGGGATTGTACTGGAATGGCAGCCTGCAGCCGGTGGCCCCACTGTTACGGGGTGGGAAATCTACCGGACAGAAGGCTGGGTAGACAATCTCTATGCTTCAGGGTGTCTCGATGACCCAAACCGTATCTGTGCGTATGAGCACGTTGCCAGCTTACCGGTCTCGGCTGTTAGCTATTTGGATGTCGACGTGGGGGAGGGTGTCGACTATTATTACTACGTGCAGGCCGTTGGTGAGCCGCAGGCTGTAGATCCACACGGTATTGCCGGTACACCTGATGGACAGCCGTTGCGAAGTGGCCGGTACTTTACCCAAACTTATGACCCTGTCCGCCTGTCATCAGCTCCGCCACAACAAACGCCGCCGACGGATAAACTGGTACTGGAGACAAATTTCCCCAATCCATTTGCCGGCAACACCAGCATCCGCTATGGCTTGCCCAAAGCAGCAGATGTGAACCTGTCAGTGTACGATATGTTGGGACGCCAGGTCGCTGTATTGGTGCAACAATTTCAACTGGGCGGACAGTATGAAGTGCAGTTTGATGCGGGGCAGTTAGCTAGCGGTGTATATGTGTATGTGCTAGATACAGGTGCAGAGCGGATAGAGCGTACAATGTTGTTGGTGCAATAATCTCAAACGCCTGAAGTCACTCAACGCGGGCTGGAAAAACCTCCTTAAAAACAGAACGCGCACTTCGCGGGAATCATCCAACCAATTGCCCCCCGGTAAAATGGTCGGATTTCTCCTACGCAGTGCGCGTTTTGTTTTCGTGATTCAAAGATAGGCACACCCACAAGATTGCAATAGCACCTTTGGCTTAACGCATATGCGCCATTATTTAGTGGGTATAGACGGCTTTCTGATTAATGGCGCGTACCTCGGTAGGTTTTTTTCTTGCGCCAATTGGGAGGTGTTGGCCGCAATTACCCCAGATTTACAAAAATGGACTTATGGTGAGTAACTAACTTAAGTATTAGTACGTGCGGACCGGTGTGTTGTTTGCTGAGATGTATGTCTGAAAGATATTTCCTGAATAGCTGAACGCGCCAGTGGCTATAACAACTCAGCCGGTCTCAATGGGTGCCACGCAGTCGAAGAAGCCGGCCCGGACCAGCGAGAGATCGCGTGGCCGGAATTGGACGGTTTCTACATAGCCGGCACCAAAAAATCCAAATCCATTCTCGATATTGGAGAGCGAACCCGGTTCGACCAGGAAGTTGGCGTCGAATACCCCGGTAGGTGATTCCCAGGCTGCGTTGCCTACATGCACCTCAAGATCAACACCATCCAGGCAGATCAATCCGCCAAGTTCGTTGTCATCAAAATCCCGACTGATGGCGCGGTAGTCAGCCCGTAAGTCCATATCGAGACGCAGGGTGTCATCTATAATGCGGGTTGTGCCCGAGTACTGTAGCGTCACCGGGTTGTCCGCAAGCCGGACGCGTTCGGTTGATACCGCAAATGCGCGATACGTTACGTCAATTCGAGGCAGGGCCGGCGGTTGGCCGATGATGTTAACCCGCTGGATAAGCTCAGAAAGCGCGTTGGGGTCCGTAGGCACAACGTCCAGTTCAATGGGGGCTGGGACCTGCACATCACTACTATTGGTAAGCTGGCCATCCGACCGCTCGACTTCCAGCCGGTAGGTATTCAGGTGCTCTACCGAGAAAGCCGCCCAAAAGATGTGTCTGTAATCGCCGTTAGGCAGTTTAATCACGGAGTCTTGCAACGTGTGCCGGTCGCCGCTATCGAGTTCGATGATAGACACTTCCGCATCGAGCGGGTCTGGGCTGACCAACTGTAGAATGTCGTCGATGAGGAATACCCGCACCGCCTGTGTATCCGCTTGCGGATTGATATTGCCCCAAACCGTGTAGGGCAGCTCCGTTCCAATAAACGGATTAACGTCGTCGTTACACGCAGTAAGCAACAAAGCGGCAAGCGTGAAAACGGAGAGCAAGCGCATTGATCGTCCGAACATACGGGGCATGCAATTAGAGTTCTACTTTGAGGCCGAGCGTGGGGATGATCGGCAATTGGTCTGTTCTGCGCAGCGTGAAAATATCAAGCGCCAACAAGTTGCGCCTGTTGTACACGTTGATGATGCCGGCTTGCACCGTGAGCGCCATGTTTTCAAACTGGAATTTTCTGTCAGCCGAGATATCCAGCCGGTGGTAGGTCGGCAGGACGCCCCTGAACGGCAAATCGTAGATCACGCGGCGATCATCCTGAACTTCAAAAATGTTTTGCACGCCATCCAACAATACAAATCCGTCAAACCCAACCACCCGGTTGTAGGGCAAACCAGAGCCGAAATTCCAGCGGGCGCTGATGTCAAACTCCTTAAACTTGGTGCTTGCCAAGATATTCAACTGATGGCGTCGATCGTGTGGCGGACGGAAATCCAGCTCATCCGTGCCGTACCAAAGCGGCAGTGAGGCCTGCTTAGCAGTGTATTTTACGCCGGAGAGACCGTAGTTGAGGTACCCATAAAAATTGGGTCGACGCACTTCCACACGCAAATCCCACCCGAGGGCGCGACCCGAGGCGCGTTGCATACGCGTGGTGAACCGGGGGAAAGAGGTCCACTCAGCGATGTACACGTTGTCGAAGTTTTTGTAGAAGATTTCTGAACCAATTTCGATCCATGGGGCGGGGTGATACCGGTAGCCGGCAACAGCGTGCGCCGCGCCCGTAATTTCATCAGAAGGTGCGCTAACCCAGGCCGTGAAAATATTTGTGGCATCCCGGCGATCGGTAAGGCCAATCACTTCCTGGTGGTAGAGGCCAAACGCGCCGCTGATTTCGTGCGGTCCTTTCTCCCATACAATACGTGCCCGGGGTTCAATAAAGCGGTTTGTTCGATCACCCGTAAACATCATGGCTACCACCCCAACACGGGCACGCAACTGCGCATTGATGTGGACATCCGGTTCGATGTACAGGCCAATTTTGTGGCGCTTGCCAATACCAACCTGCAGATTCTGATACAAGCCGCCCAACTCCGTTTCAAGCGCCGGCGCCCGCGTGAAAATGCCATACTTCCATTCCGTACGGCCGATGAAGTTGGTAAAGTTTACCGCGTAATTAAAGCTGTTGAAGTCAGAGGAGCGTACAGGATCTTCGCTTGGTCCCACTTCGGAGCGCATGCGCGATACAGAAAACAGCAATTCCCCTAAGAAGGGCTTGGAGCCTGAAAGAAACAGGTAGCGCATCCCGAAAGCAGTATTGCTCCACCTGATTTCGTCGAGTACACGATCTACTGAAGGCTCACCCAGTTCACCCCGGTCGTGTGTATTGATAAAGCTAAAGGAAAGCTGTGAGTTCTCGGAGATGTAGGTGTGCAGTTTGGCAAATGCATCGCCAAAGTTATACGGCAAATCTTCCGAAATATAATTTTGTGCGCCCTGTTTGATAACCGATTGCCTGATCGATCCCAGGATAGATGTTCGCCCGGAAAACAGTGGCCCTTCGATGGTTGCTGCACTCACAAACGGGGCAATGGACGCGCTGCCCTGGTACTTTTTCTTGTTGCCGTTCCGCGTGTATACATCGATTACGGAAGAAATGCGCCCATTAAACTGGCTACCAAATCCGCCGGCGTATACGTCGGCGCGGTTGATGATGTCAGCTGGGAATGCGGAGTAAAATCCGAGGATATGAAACGGTTGATGGACGTACATGCCGTCGATCAGCGCCATGTTATGCGACGGTTCACCGCCGCGCACAAAGAGCTGTCCGCCGCGATCGCCGATGGCAACAACCCCGGGCAGGGTGGTCAGGTACGTGGCAAGGTCGCCGGATACGTCTGGTGCCGGCACAAGCTCAATGTCCTGGGGGCGTACTGATTGCAAGCCAGCTGTCACGCGGGCTGCACCGCCGGGCAACTCTGCCTCAACCATCACCTCGCCAAGCTGCGATTGTTTAGTCTGCAACTCGACATCCATGGAGGTAATGGTGCCCGAGCGGAGGAGCAACGTATCTCTGTGGACGTCATAGCCAATGTAGGAGACCTGGAATACATAGCGTCCTGGCGGAACGCGCGACAGCGCATAGACGCCATCATTATCCGTAACCGTTCCGTAAAAGCCGCCTTCTCCGTTGTCAAGCACGACGTTGACACCCTGAAGCGACTCGCCATCTTCCGCGTCTGTTATAAATCCTCGAATCGTAGCAGATTGGCCGTTCGCCTGGTAGATGTTTGAGCCTGCTACAAGCAGGAACAAAAGCAATGCATTCCGCCCCAAAAAAGCGACTACATCAGATGGGTGGAATGGCATAAAGCGCATGCTAACGGTGGAAAATGAAAATGATTGCGATAAGATAGATGCTAGGCTCGAATGAAACTATGTCAACAGGAATACCCTTTAGCTCAGGCGTGTGACCAATTTTCAGGGTCAGATGAATCACCGGGTGAGAGGCCCAGGATATCATTTTTTAGCGATACTCCTAACCCCAATACCGTGCGATTTGCGTAGGCAAAATAGCTGGCAACCTGGTTGATTTCGAGAATTTTCCCGTCGTCATAGCCGGCTTCTCTTAATTGCGCTAGCATCGTTGACGTCATCGCGTCGGGTGTTGTGGTGAGGGTAACCACATAACCAAGCGCAAGCGCCTCCGCATCGGTGAACGCCGCTTTGAAATTTTGCGATTCGATTGCTTGCCTGATATTGGTGGCACGCGTTTCGTCGTTTAACAGTTTCCTGAGGCCGGCAAAGTGATGCTCCACACAGTATGTACACGCATTCAGATGGCTTACCAGCACACCAATGGATTCGAGAAACCACTTGCCCAACGCATTCCCCTGATGATGTAATACATTTTTGTACAACACCATGTGTCCCTGTAGTGTATGCGGCCGCAGGCCGTGCACAAGGAGAATGTTGTCGATATAGCCATCTGGGCGCCTGACCCGATCGAACAACTTCCGCAATTGGGGTGGCGCATCTTCATAAGAAACAGTTTTGATCCAACTCATAGTCGCAGCAGGCAATTTGGTATACAAAAAATCCCTCCCTTGATCAGCCATCACAAGGGAGGGATACAACGTAAATCGAAACGTTACTGTTGGGACAAGTCGTTGTAGAGAATGTTGATGAACCGCTCACTGGTGATAAAGCCGGTGCCCCAGTCTTCGTAGCCTTCCGTAGGGTTGGCGGCTTTAATTTCTTCGAGGGTTTTGTCTTCGCGCACCATGATCATCACCTTGGCTCTGATTTTCATCATCATGTCGCGGTATTTCTTCAAGTCTTCGGGGGTTGAAAGTGGGCCATGTCCGGGGATAATCTGAGTATTCTCATCCGCCAGAGACAGCACGCGGTTTGCACTAGAGATCATGCCGTCGATTGTGCCACCCGAGTCGAGGTCGATGTAGGGGAAGCGGCCGGAGAAAAAGGTGTCCCCCAGGTGCATCACGTTGGCATTTTTAAAGTGGATGATAGTGTCGCCATCTGTATGGGCATCTTGCACATGAAACGCGTGGATGGTTTCACCATTGAGGTGGAACGTAACATCTTGGGCAAAGGTGACGACCGGCAGCGCAGCGCTTGCATCTGCATTTTCGACAGCTTCTTCCATCTGTTTGGCGCTCATGCGCACCCGCACGTTATCGTGGGCAACAATCAAGGCGCCGGCTTTCCCCAGATTTTCGTTGCCGCCCGTATGGTCGCCATGCCAGTGCGTGTTCATGACAAACTTGACGGGCTTATCGGTGAACTCCGCGATTTTGGCCGTGATTTTATCGGTAAGCGGCGCAAACTGATCATCAATAATAAACGTCCCGTCTTCGCCAATGATGACTCCGATGTTGCCGCCGGCGCCAACAAGCATATAAATGTTGTCCGTTAGCTTTGTGGCTTCAATCTGTACGTCATCGAAGTTGCGCTGCGCCTGTGCAAATTGGGGGGCAACAAGGAGTGCGGCCACGCAAAACGCCAGCGCTTTGCTATAAAGATGTTTCATGATGGAGAGAACAGGTTTTAGATGATAAGTTGAGAGGCTGTTGAGAAATTTCTTCACATCCTGAGAAAGCGATCTTTTGGTGCTTTTTTGCCCACTCTCCTCATACGTAGCTCGGCTATGCAATCGTCGAGATGTACCAAAAATCACTCAAAATCTCATCTTCCTCAAAACATGAAGAAAAATCTCAACAGTCTCTGAAGGTTGAACGTGCTTCTAGCTTCGAGATTCAACTCGATAGTACGGGTCGTGGGTTATGTTAAAGTAGGTTAATTGCCCGTTGTGTTACACTTGAGCGTTAGGGCACGCGCAATGATTCAGGGGTTTCTCCCGCCGGCGACCAGGGGTTATCAGGTTCAAAGTGGTCCCAGAGAAGGCGGGAGACATTGCGCAAGAGCACAAAGCCGGCATTGTCTGCTTCCCAGCTTTGGTCTTCCTGGTTCTTGGTAATTACAGTGAACACGTAGTCTCCACCTGGTGCGTTTACGAGCACAACTTCTGATCGCGATTGGTTAACCGCCCCTTGTTTAGATGCAGCCTGTACGAAGGGTGGAATTTCCGAGAGCGCTTCTTCATTCCAGTAAATGCGCGTAAGCGTTCGGTACATGGCATCACTGGCTGCTTGAGAGACCGCGCGCCCTTCGCGTATCATCACAAACAGATCCGACATTTCTCGTGGCGTCGTTTGGCCCCATCCGTACAACTCCCAGTCTCCTCGCCGGCCCTCTGTGCGCGAGTTGACGCGCGTTTGCGTGTATCCATGCTCAGCCAGCCATTCGTTAATGGCTGTGCCAGTACCCGCCAGGTGTTGCAGCCAGAGGCTGGCTGTGTTGTCACTGGTGGTGATCATCAGCATGATGACTTTGCTGAGGGCAATCTCTTCGCCGTCTTTGAACGATCCTAGAATGTCCTCGCCGGCATAGAGCAAAGAATCACGGTAGACGATCTTTCCATGGAAATCCATTGCGCCTTGTTCGATCAGATCGTACATCTTGAGCAGGATGGGGACCTTGATCATACTGGCAGTTGGGAAGAGCTCATCTGCTCGAATGGCAGCAGTTTTTCCTGAGTCGAGATGCCGCACGTAAATGCCGACATCTCCCTGAAATCCATCGATGAGTTGCTCAAGCTTTTGCTGTAACGCGGGATCGGGTGTTTCAGCGCGGTGGGCTTGCGAATTGGGGAGCTCACAGCCTGCAAGCAAGACCAGCAGCAGGAAGAGAGGAAGTATGGATTTCATGGCGTTGTGATATCAGCTTATTCCTGAACCTGTTTAGAAAAATGCCTGTACAGTAGCCAGGTCATGGTAAAGGAAACGATAAAAACGGCGCCGGGAATGACGATGCCCCAGATGGAATATTCCATGGTATTTACGAGTGTCGTTTAGAATTTTAGTAAGAGTTACTGGTCTTCGCCGGCCGCTTTCTGGTTTTGCTTCCAGCGGTACGCTGCCAACAGCATGCCCAGCATCGAAAAAAAGTAGGCGATCGACATGCCGATTACTGTTGCTAATCCCTGGTCCATGTTGGTTGAATGTTGAAGGTTACACGTTGAAGGTTTTTGATGTCAGGTGGGCGCCCATCGTTAAAATTCCCCTCTCAAGAGGGACAGGGGTGTGTCGCACCCGCTGAAGTATTTCAGCCGCAAGACACTAATGCCCACCGCGCCAGCGGGCGCTGTCTTCGAGGTCAGAGAGATAGCCTTTTTGCTTCTTCTCATATTCCTCCGAAATTGCCCGAAGCTTGGGGTCGATGATTTTGTGCATCACAACGGTGAGCACCAGGCCAATTGCGGTCAGTACAAATCCTTCCCACATCAAAAAGCAAGCGAGTGCCACGCCGACGGTAAGGATTACGTAAATAAGCGGCGAAAGAATGACGGTAATGGTGTCTTCTTTTGTCCACTCGTCTGCTTCAGAAGCAGTCCATTCTTTTCTGATAAAAGCCATGGTTTCTAGGTGTTAAATAAGTCCACGTTTTTGTGCTTCCCGTTTGACCGGTCCCCAGAATCCAACGGGACGTGCCTGGGCGTAGTATTTTACCAGGTGGTCCATTGGTTCGGGTTTGGTGAGGAGCGTGACTGGCAGGTAGACCAGTGCACCAAGCACCATCAGTAACCAGAACTGCTCGTAGTCTTTAAGCTTGGGAATGACACCATAGAACGGGAGAATCCAAACGACAAGCCAACTGAACAACAAGTTGGCCATCCACGAAGACAGGTAACCCCAGGCATTAAATCGCCACCAGATCACCTGCAAAATGTTGGGCAACCAGATACCAGCTGCCATAATCCAAATTGCAAAAATAAGCCAGGAGGTAATGTCCTCCATCGTTAAACCGAAGAAGAACGATCCGAGTAGCAAGACCAACGTGGAAATTCTACCCACCCAAACCAGTTGGCGTTCGCTTGCATCTGGTTTCCAGTAGTGCTGGTACAGATCGCGCGTTGCGTAGAGGGCACCGAGGTTAAGGTGCGACGAGATTGTTGAAAGGTGGATGGCTACAATGGCAGCGAAGAAAAAGCCGAGCATGCCGGCCGGCAGGTAGTCAAAGCCTAGCCGAAACCAGCCCATCTCGTAGTCTTTAACATCGGTGATGTCTGGAAACATGACATAGAAGCCAATGATGGCAACGGCCCAAACCGAATTTCTAACCAGCCCAACCAGCGTTCCCCACCAGATACTGTAGCTGGCATCACGCACCGTTTTTGACGACTGAATACGCTGCGCTTCTGCATACCAATCGATGGTGGTGCCCATCCCAAATCCACCAAGGATGGCGATAAAAATCATGGTGAGCACCCAAACAAGCGGTACTTCCTCGGTGAAGGCAAAGGGGTTGAGCCGGCCCGATTCACCCATGGCAGCCAACTGCTCAACAATGCCTGATGGACCGCCAGCTGTTTTGATGCCCCAAAACGACACAATCATGATCACCAGGAATGCAATAACGCCTTGCTGGAAGTCGGCCATCACCACACCCCAGTATCCAGCTGCCAGCACGTAAACTGCACAGACAGAAGAGAAGCAGATGAGTCCAATCCAGGTTTCCCAGCCAAAGAGATACTGACAGACAATGCCCATCGCAATCCCGACCCAGCCGAGGATGAACATGTTCATAAACACCTGCCAGCCGGCCATCCAGCCACGTAGCATCTCTGAACCGAGTCCGCTGAACCGCACAACGTTCCATTCAGCCTGCGTGTAGGCTAGCGAACGCCGAAAAATTCGGGTTGATACAAACGCGCTGATTGCCGCCCAGGCCGAGAAAAAGGTATACCAGATACCAACCATACCGTGTTTGTAAATCACACCAGTGATCCACATAGGGGTATCTGTTGCCGTATGAGTGGCGTACACTGAAGATGCCGGGAGCCACCAGGGGAGGCCGCGGCCTGCGAGGAAAAAATCGGATTGGGATCGTTTGCCAAGGCGGTAGAACAGGACGCCACTTCCGATCATGAGCAGCAAGAACAACGCTACCCAGAACCAGTCCAGGAAGGTGAAAACAACATTCATAGAGGGAGTACGTAGGTCTTTGTTGGTGGGTGCCTATGGTACGTGAAGTAGCAAAAAGACTATTTTACCAGGTACAGTACTTTTTGCGACGTAGAGAGATTTACAAATATTTCGGACCGAATGCAATTTCAAGAGCCCATATTCGATGCACATTTTCATGTAGGTGCGTACGGCCGGCAGGTGTTCGAAGGCGCAACCATTGAGCCGATCGCGCCAGCACTGGATCATGTAGATGGTGATGCCTGCGCTGCATACATGGAACGCTTTGGGATAACAGCTGGCATGATTGTGCCTACCTATTTGGAAGACCAAACGGCTGCTTTTTCATTTAATGCGCTTGTAATGGACGGTGTAGAGAAGCATGCGGGATTGTATGGCGGCTTGTGGGTGTCGCCACTGGAGGAGGTTGAGGATCATCTGGAGGCGGCATTAAGCCTGTTGCCACATCCCAAGATCAGGGCATTGAAAATTGCCTCCAACACATGGACGGGTTGCGGTATTCATCCAGCCCACTGGCCGGCACGGGTGAAGCGCAATGTGGAGCAGATACTCGACCATGCAGGAGCACATAACCTGATCATTCATTTCCACACAGGGTATTTGCCCGGAGCCGACCCAAAAGACTTTGATGCGTTTATGTCCCGATATGGGAATAAGGCGCGGTATCAACTTGTGCACATGGGAGAGGCGATCGCGCCGGCCTTTCGATTTGCCCCACTTTTTATCAAGTGGATAGAGGCGGGTTACGATGTATACACCGATACGTCCATCGTTCCTGGCTTTGCGCCGGCGTGGATACTGCGGCTACTGGATCAGCATAACCTCGGGTTTACACGCGTCTTTTTTGCAACAGATAGCCCCTGGGGCCGATTTCCTTCAGAATACGCAAAGGTGACCGGCCTCGATCTTACCGTCGAGGACCGGGCAAACATCCTTTTTCATAATGCCACTACGGCGTACGGAATTTAATCGGTTGCTCGTCAGGATTGATAACCATCTCCGGATCAATCTCCTTTAATGGCTTGATCACAATCCCGGAAGGCGTAGCTGCTTCATTTGGGGCATAAAATATGTGGGGGTCAACACTTCCTGCATTCAGGTTACGTGAGGCAAACGGATCGCCTGTGCGAGGGGCGAAAGCGCCGTCTCCTTCGGTACCCAGATGCTTGTGCCACTGAATTACATCTGAAGGGGGATTTGCAAGATTATTCTTGACGCCTTGTTTGATGTTAGGAGATATTAAGCGAGCCGGCAGCTTTTTTTGAGTAGAAAACCCACTTTTGCGAGAGAATTGGGCGAGTTTAGACGGCTTCTGCGATTGCAATGTGTGGCGGTCAAGCGGATTGTTGTTGGTTTGTGCGTGTGCCAGTGGAAGTGCAAGAAAGCCGTAAATGACACAAACTATCAGCGGTAACGGACGCTTCATGATGCATACCAGATTGATCTTGGGTGATTCGGGAAACGCATGGTCTGTAAACAATGTCTATAAAAAAGTCTGTAAAACAGTGCCTTTAACACATTGTCCGTGTAGTAACGAACTGCAAATCCTGATTCGTATCCGCCGTATAAAAGAGACCCTAAAATAACCGGTTAATGGCCCGTTTGAGCCAGGGCTAGATATTTGTTCTTCATTGAACATTGGTCTAGTTTTAGAGTACGAAAGAGGCTATATCACTGGCGCAATCGACTTTACTGAATACATGGACTGCATGATAAGTAGTCATGTTAGCAAGGTGCAGCGTTTCAGCTTTCGAAGGAAATCGTTTCCATTCGAAGATCATAATTATGCGCAACGAAATTACACTACTACTTCGGGGATTGGGGGATAAAATTGACCCCCAAATCAGTGCATTCCTTTTGCACGGACTGGAGACAGGTGCGTTTGATTATAGCATCTACACGGAAGTGTATGACGTAAAAATTGTGGTCAATCAGGGCAACGAAGATACCCTGCAGCAACTGCTGGATAAGTTCAAGCTGATCACGCGTCCCGATGTACACCGTGTCATCGAGCGCTGTTTATCGCTGGATATTGAGCCTGTAAAAGAATTGGACGAGGAGGAAGAGGAGCCGCAAGGTAACCTGAGTTTCATCAAACGGACCACGGCGTTCTTGAATCGGCCGCCCAAAGTAGACCCCATTCACCTCGGCCCATTTGCCAACAAACGCCTGCTCGATTACGGGCCAACGATCGACCGCATAACGGATGGGATTGCCTCCAACTGCCAGGGTTTTAGCCGGCTTGAGGCGTTTATCGTTTCCTGGATGCTCACTGATACCTTCTTGCATACCGCGGAAAACAAGACGCGGTTGGATAACTTCAAAAGTGCGGGTCGTGTGGAACGCAAATGCTGGATCACCCAGCGCGATGAGAAGGTGCGCCGTTCCCATCAACTAGTAGAAAGACAAGAAGTAAATCTGTACGAGCCTTTCATAGTAGCGAATGAAAAGTTAGACTTTCCCGGTGACCCGGAAGCGTCTTTCGAAAATATTCTGCTCTGTCGCTGCTACATGGTGCCTGTTGCCTGAACCCGGTATCTCATTCTGCTGAACACATGTCAAAACCTACCAAGGAGTTGCTACCGCCGTTGCTCATCGACCGCGTTGCGCGCAGGTTTAAGTTGTTGAGTGAACCTGTACGGTTGCAACTGCTCAGTGTGCTTCACCGCGAGAAAGAGCTGACGGTACAGGAGCTTGTAGAAGCAACCGGCCAGCACCAGGCCAATGTCAGTAAACACCTCAACCTGATGGCCAAAGAAGGCATCCTCAGCCGAAATAAAGAAGGCCTTTTTGTGTACTACGCGATCAAAGATACCACCATCTCAGGGCTGTGCTTGTTGGTCAGTGGAAGGATCCGGCAAGAGATTGAGCAAGAGCAGCGCCGGCTGAAGGCGTTGTCATAGCGTGTTGGTCAGCCATTGCAATCCAACTTGGTTTGGTTGCAAGTGGTAATGCAAAACGCTCTGTGCTAAAATGTATTAGCGCCAAGCATGTGGTTTGGAAATCCGCTTGTTACCAACCTGGATAATGTTTGGAAACTGGCATTACATAAGGTGCCATTTGCGAAGCGATTTGACAAAGGAAGCAGGTCGAGCCAGTGCTTTACTCGCGTGCCGATCAAGGTTGGGGTTGATTATGCCAACAGCCGCATTATAACGATTTCGAATCTTACGTACGGGGCGCTCTATGAGTCATTGCTTATCAAAACAGCTACTTGATACAGCCTTTGACATCCATCGTCCAGCATATCCGTCGCTATATTTACGTCAGATCTTTTTTCTTCCGTCTTCAATACGTCTACGTATATGGGTTTTTTCGGGGTGCTGTCTCTGCCATGCATGGTAACCCAGTGGGACGAGAACCTGCCATAAATAATTTCTACGGTCGGTAGCGTTCTCAATGCGCGTAAATACAACGCTTGCCGTCCTGCCTGTCCTGGATTATGAGCTCTATCCTTGACCCTCGCAGTAAAGTATTTGATTTTTGTTACGTCGTTCTTGGGCAGCAAAAGATTGCATAATGCTTCAATATTGAGCCATCTGTAAGGGCTTCCTTTTAGGGCGCCATAGTACAGGTTAAAGCCGTCGACGTAAACGTAGGTCTTCATTAAAAAAGGGTAGAAAAAAGCAGGGCCCGGCTTTAGAAACCGGGCCCGCGGCCTGCCCGCGAAGGAGCAGGGGTAGTGTTGTTAAAATACCAAACTTGCAGTTTTGGGGCAAGTTTTGATCGCCCTGTGCTGTTATCATTAGACGTGTCCAAACGAATTACATACCGTTGCGGCCTTTACGCATGAAACGCTGTTCGTTATTATTGACTCATCTCCTTTTTGTACAATGATATCACGTCTGGTTCGTTGATAGTTGGTAGCAACTGGTAGTCCAAAGACGACCTGTGCCCTTGTTGCAAGTTGTTGACTCCTTGTAGTTAGCCCCTGTCACTTTGCGCGTCCTTGATAACACCAACCGGAGCGCCTATTCAATCGTTGAATGCCATGTTTAAAACCTACGTCACCGTCGCCTTACGCCGCCTCGGAAAAGAGAAAGGCTATGCTACAATCAGTATCTTCGGTTTAGCCATAGGAATGGCCTGCTGCGTGCTGATTTTTCTTTTTGTGCGCAATGAATGGGCTGTAAATTCGCAGTTTAGTAGCGTAGACCAAATCCACCGGGTAGAGAGTGAATGGCGAGAAGAAACGATGGGGATACCCATAACAACCCTGGCGCCTGTCGGTACAACGCTTGTTCAGGAATATCCTGAAGTCACCGACCAGGTCCGGCTGTATTTGATGTCCAGCGCCATCCGCGTGGAAGAAGAAAGTCACCGCGAATCGATCATGATGGCCGACACTTCGTTTCTCCGGATATTCGACTTGCCTTTGATCGCTGGTGATGCAGCCACGGCAATGCAATCTCCGCGCTCGATGCTCATCTCCGAAGATCTGGCTGAATCCTTGTTTGGTACACATGACGTATTGGGTGAGGTGGTCATGATGGAAACCTGGAATAATGGGTGGCAGCCTTTTACGGTGACCGGGGTGTGGAAAACGCTTGCTTATAATTCAGTAACCCGATTCGGCGAAGGGAATTTTCAGGTGCTTATTTCTCCATATCCGTTTAACGATTTTATCGGTGAACCGGGGTGGAATTCATGGGAGAGCCGCTACATTATGCAATATGTCAAGCTTGCGGATGAGGTTGATCCGCCGGCTTTGAATGAAAAGCTCGATGGCTTTATCGATTCCTATGCGCCAGAGGCTTTTCACGGCAATCTTGCTATTCAGCTTAATCCGTTGCGTACGCTGTATTTGTCGGAGAATGACAACCAGGGATGGCGCATGCTGCAACTGCTCTTTGGAATGGGTGTACTGGTCCTGCTAATTGCCTGTATCAATTTTACCAACCTGGCTGTTGGGCAATCGATGCGACGTATCAAAGAGATCGGGGTGCAGAAAGGCTATTGGGGCGCATCGGAGTCAACTGCTGAAGCAGTTCTTTACAGAGTCCTTTGTGAAAAGCACGCTAGCTGTTCTGTTGGGGAGTATCATAGCTATCGTCTGTCTCGATCCATTCTTTGCATTATTTCAGAAAGAAATTGTGTTGGATACCCTGTGGGGATGGGAGACGTTGGGCTTTTTAGCCGGCCTCGTGTTGATTACTGGTGTCGTTTCGGGGGCATATCCCGCCTTCTTGTTGTCATCTTATCAGCCGATCAAAGCCATAAAGGGCCGAGCAGATGTGCGAGGTTCATTGCCTATGTTGCGTCGTGGGCTGGTGGTCGCGCAGTTTACCGTTGCTATCATTTTAATCGTTTCGGTGTTGACGATCATGAAGCAAATCTCGTTTATACAAGGCAAAGACCTGGGCTTCGATAAAGATCAGGTGCTTGTGATCGAGTCGGTGCCCAGGGCGTTTAACGAGGAAGGGGTGGCAAAGGATGGTGGCGGTAAAAGAGCGCCTGTCTCAGATTGCCGGCGTAAAGGCTGTTAGCCTGTCCTGGGAGACCGCCGGCGAATATACGCGCAATACGTTTGCTGTGTCTGCGCGCAGGAGGTGGCTATGACGAAGCCATCAGCATGAGCCGATTTGTTGTGGATGCTGACATTTCTGGATACATACGATTTAACGCTCACGGGCAGGTACGTTTTTTTCAGCTGGGCAGAAGCGCAGATCCTCCGGGCGTTGTGTTGAATGAAACCGCTGCGCGCGTGCTGGGATGGGGTCCTGAAGAAGCTGTTGGGACAAATGGTACAGGTAAGAACGACCCCAGTCTCTACTGAAGAAGAATCGAGACACGTCGTACTTGGGGTCCTTGCGGATCACCACTTCCAGTCGTTGCACGAACCCATTCGTCCACTCATTTATTTGTCTGTAGATGATCGACTAAGTTATCGCGTCCTGGGCATTAAGCTTGCCTCCGAAAATCCAACGGAAATGCTGGCAAGCATTCAAGCAGCATGGCAAGCTGAATTCCCCAATGCGCCCTTTGAATACATATTTCTAGATGACCAGGTCGATCGGGCCTATCGGTCTGAACAACAGGTAAAGCAGTTAATAGGACTGGGCGCGCTGCTGACGATCTTTATTTCCTGTATGGGTATGCTCGGCCTGGCTTCGCTAAGCGTCGCGCGTCGCACCAAAGAAATTGGCATCCGAAAGGCAGTCGGGGCTTCAGTGCCTAATATTATCGCATTGCTTTCTCGGGACGTGTTTATGACAACGCTTATCGCGATGCTCATCGCGTCCCCAATCGCCTACCTGGCCATGAACCACTGGCTCGATGGTTACGCGTACCGCGTTGGTTTGTCTGTGGTGCCTTTTCTCATCGCCGGCGCAGCAACAATTGCAATTGCATGGCTGACCGTAAGCTATCACACAATACAGGCGGCCATAGCAAATCCCGTGAAAGCACTGATGCATGAGTGAGTGCTCAATACATTGGGATGGTTTGTTTTGTCGCAAGATGTTTGGTGCGCTGGACGTCCACCAAATGTGCGGCGGTGTGCGCAGGAAGATTTTATCGAAGCGTTTTCCTGAATGAAGTTCAGGAAGGCATGTGCGAATGGCGATAAAAGCGCGAATTTTATTTGGTGGTGCCCTTTTTTTGGTTCCGTTTTTTTGGGCAAACAAAAAAATGAACAAATGCACTATCAACTAAAACACAAAAGCATTTATAAACTATTGTGTTTGCTGAGATTTCCCATGCGCACTAGCATGGCCAGTTTTTTTCTGAATGCCCTAAATAATGTGTAACCGAATGGCTATCTGGTGTAACGTAGTGTGAGTTGATAAAGAAAATTGTACATATCAGATTCACACCGATAACCACCAGACATGAATAGTCGTATTACAGGTCTTTTTTCAATCGCATGCCTTATCCTGACACTTAACGCCTGTACGTCGCAGGAAGAATTGCCGGCAACAGCCGATGCAACAGCACAACAGTCCACTCAGGCAGAAGCAGCGCAAGCCCGGCTTGAGGCCAGTGAAGGCGGGCAGTTGGTTTTACGAGCTATTGAAGCGCATGGTGGGTTGGACACGTGGTACAATGCGCCGACCAGTTCCTACACATGGGAATATGCCAATGTAGACATGGACTTCCGATTCAAGTCGCACATGGTTGTCGATAATCAATCGCGCCGCGCCTACCACGATCTGTTGGAATTGGGCTCGTACGAAGAAGCGCAACCCGTAGAAGGCCAGTTTGCCTGGAATGGTTCAGATGCGTGGATGTACCCGGCTGCCATCGAACAACCCAACCCACGTTTCTGGGCGACAACCGGCTACTACTTTGAATCTATCCCCTTTATCCTTGCAGACCCAGGCTTGCAGTATGAGCTTAAACCGGACGAAGAACTGGATGGTGTGATGTACGACCGGGTAGACGTCTCGTATGACGCCGGCATAGGCGACTCCCCCGGCGATGTATACATGTTGTACGTCAATAAAGAAACGGCGCTTGTAGATGCCATTCGCTACACCGTGACATACGGTCAAAGCAAGGAAGAAGCGATGCAACAGGAAGAGGTTCGTGAGACGTTGTTCTACTACAAAGACTACGTGACCGTGGATTGCCTGACCGTGGCTACCTACTTCAACGGCTACCATTTCAAAGACGGCGAAATCATTGCGCCCAAAAATGACGCATGGGCTTCAGAAATTTCATTTACTGAGTTGTTCGATGAAAGCCGGCTCACAATGCCCGAAGGCGGCCGCGTGCAGCCGATGCCGAATTAAGACGTATGGCGCACAAATCGATCCGTTACCACTTCGTCGGTTTGTGGCTCTTTTGATCCGATGTAGTGCAATAATGCTCATTTTTAATCAAGAGAGGGGAGCACTGGCTGTCAGAATGCCCTAACAGAGACGAGCTATGATAGGCTAGAAAAGAAAAGTATTATTTCTATACTTCAAGAATTTCGAACAGAAATGATATGCCGCAATCTACAAGATGAAGTAGAACTAGAATATAACTCTAGTTCTACTTCATGCAGAATTAAGATTGCCTAGATTGAACTACTTAAAAGGCATTGAGCCTATTCTTTACCTGCCAGGATATTTAAAAGTGCCGAATCATCATGTAAAGAGTCTTCGTATTCGGCAAGAACTAGTTCAAACTCTTCTTTTTTTCCCGATATGGCCTGCAGTCTATTTATTGTTTCTTGTGTAACGCTTTTATCGACTGTTACGCTTCCGATTTTTCCAGTACTAAGTACTTCGTTGAGTTCCGATATAATCTGATCGAGATTACCGTAAGTAATAGTTATTTCGTCTCTTAGGTCCCAAAAGGCATAAGAAGTATGTCCAGGGAAACTTTGAAACTCCTAGTCACAGAGTTTTTTGTTTCAGTAGACCATCCCTCCTGTATTGATTTTGTAGCCTCGAGTTCTGCACTTAGGGTGGCACTCGCAGAGACCCATCCCGAAGAACCGGATACTGTAGCTGATGCAGATACCAAAGCCCTTAGGGTTGTTGTGTTTTGTTTAGTTTGAGTGATCGAATAGCTATAAGTCTCCTTTTTAGATGTTGAAAGCTTTTCTGGACCATGATAACGAACCCAAACGGGCTGTCTCGTTATGATCACTTCTATGGAGTAGTTTTTTACATAGCCGTCACCAAAGTCAATCGGTATATTTACATATAATGTGTACGTTTCTATTGCACCCGATACCCTAGGAAAGCGTGCGAAATATGTGAATGAGAAGTCTTCAAGTAGTGGGGGGTGATCCATCGTGAAAATGTAATCTGCAGGTTGTAGATCCATAAATTCACCGAGTGAGTCTTGTAGTTGATTTTTTGTATTTTGCATAAAGCGATAACGTTATTCAAGAGCATTTATTAATGAATTAATTCTAATCCTTAATGGCCTGCACTGTGAGTGAAAAGTGATAGCAGTAATTATTATAGACTACCAACTCTAATCACAGGAATCAGAGGGGGAAAGGCTCATGCCGCTCAGAAATACCTTAAGAATGTGTTTTGCTATTGTAAGCGTACCATATCCTCATGTCCCACACCGACCTTGACGATCATAGTTCACTGACGAACGACAATTTCCTTCCTTCGACACGTTTCGCCCCCATCCTCGCCATTCATTTTCTCGGCACTCTGGGGTTTTCTTTAGCGATTCCCTTCCTGGTTTTCATCGTTGCCGACCTTGGCGGAGCAAGCTGGACTTACGGACTTTTAGGCGCAACATATTCCGGATTTCAGCTACTGGGTGCACCTCTGCTGGGACGCTGGTCGGATCGCACCGGCCGCCGGCCCGTGCTCGTTGCAAGCCAGGTGGGTACACTCATCGCCTGGTTGCTATTCTTTGGCGCGCTATCAATGCCGGTGACTACGCTGGGCCAACTGGCCGGCGCAACGGTGACGTTGCCACTTTTACTCATCTTCTTTGCCCGGGCGCTGGATGGTAGCACTGGCGGCAATATCTCCGTAGCAAATGCCTATGTCGCGGACTTAACAAAAGATTTTCCAGAAATCAGGCAGCAGGCATTTGGCCGCATGGGGATGGCTGCGAGTCTGGGATTTGTCATCGGTCCTGCTGTGGCAGGTATTTTGGGGAGCACCGCGTGGGGGCCGCGTCTGCCGATTCTGATTGCAGCCATCTTTGCGGCGGTCACCACGATCGTTATTATCTATTTCCTTGATGAACCGAAGCGGCGATGCCCCGAAGGGCCGCCTGGGCCGGGTGTTGTTGAGGCCGGCCTGAATCAGCAGGCAAAGCCGTGTAACACGGCGCCGGCGCAAGGTGCGCTGCGTGCAGTCATTCGGCAGGGGCCTATCGCACTCCTCCTCGTAGCTACCTTTATCCTCTTCCTCGGCTTCAACGTGTTTTACGCGAGCTTTCCGATTCACGCAACGGAGATGTATGGGTGGAGTGCGGGTGAACTTGGGTTGTTTTTTGCCATTATGTCCGGATTCATGGTTGTTGCACAGGGGCCACTTTTGACCT
This sequence comes from Rhodothermales bacterium, assembly GCA_965263205.1. Lineage (GTDB taxonomy): Bacteria > Bacteroidota > Rhodothermia > Rhodothermales > JAHQVL01 > JBCCIM01. The sequence goes on along the minus strand of CBDHHF010000022.1, from coordinate 94,006 downwards.
TTGCCTCAAAATACCTCGGCCATTCCCTGCTCTTTGCGGTGGGCATGGGTTTTCTTGCGCTTGCCTTTGTTTGCTTTCAAGTGGAAGATGATGTGATTGCGTACGTAGGTGCCGCCTTTTTTGCGCTGGGCAATGGACTTTCCTGGCCCACCTTTCAAGCCCATGTGGCCCAGGTTGCCGGCGAGAATCAAGGCACGGTTCAGGGCGCGGTGACCAGTGCCAGCAGTCTTGCCAGCATCGTAGGACTCACCATTGGAGGACTCGTGTATCCTTTGCTGTCCGGCACCACCTTTTTGGTGTCTGCCGGAATTTTTGTACTTGTGCTCGTACTCACCCCGCTGTGGTTTTTACAGCCCGTGGGTGGCCGGCTTTCGGGTGATGGGGCATAAGGTCATTTTTATAAGCTGAGTCCTTTACATATCACGCGATATAACCCCAGGGCTTGCTGCCGGCGCGTCTTTTTTGCTTTCGATTTGAACGGTTACGCTTTTTCCAATTTTTGCAAGCAGGTTGACAAGATAGTCGATACCAAACTTGTCAATCCGCCCCTGCATCAGGTCACTGATACGAGGATGTGCTACGTCGAACAACGCAGCGGCTTTTCGCAAGCTTAACTTGTTTTCGATGATATGTACTGTTTGAGCTCACCCATCAGACGAGATCTGATTAGCAGATTGGCTGCTTCATCGGGGTGTCGACCGAGTACTTCGAAAATATTTTGATCAGGACTAACCGTGACCTTTTTCATACTTCTTTCTCTCTGCAATAAGCTTCTGTAATCGTTTCTTTGCTAGAGCAAGATCTTTTTTTGAGGTTTGCTCTGACTTCTTCTGGAATGCATGCAGGACATCTATGGCTTCTTCAAACTTTGCTATGTAAATCGTTCTGAATGCCCCATCTTCCACTCGAACACGGATTTCTTTGACGCCGGAGCCAATGCTCGGCATTGGTTTCCAGTTTCCCGGATTCCGACCTTCTTGCCAGGGGTGTTTAGAAAAAATAGTGGCTGACAAAGATCAGTTCGTTTTTAGCAATTTAGTGCGTGGATGTCCACCAAATGCGTGGCGATGTGCGAGGGGAGATTTTATCGAAGCGTTTTCCTGAATAAAATTCAGGAGGCCCTGTGCGCAAGGAGATAAAAGCGCGCCTTTATTTGGTGGTGCCCTTTTCTTTGGTTCGTTTCTTTTGGGGCCCTGTTTTGTTTTTGGTAAAAGAAATGAACGTACGCATCCTTTAATATAGCATGGTAATTTCAACTATTGCGTCTTAGCGCGGAGAAAGTAGGCCCTACAGCACATCTATTAAACGCGTTTTGTTTTATGGGATATCCCCACGCATTGGATTAATAAATTTTTTCTGAACACCCCAGGCTTCTTGTACTTCATTTAACTCGTGCCCAATTATATCAGTGGCCTTATTTGGAAAAGCTTTGATCCTCGCAAGTGAATCCTCTAAAAAAAACCAGGTTCTTTGCCATCGATCGAATAATTTATTCGGGTGCTGACGATTCTAGGGTCTTTTTGACTCTGGGAGTCAGTGTACCATTAAGTGTGGTACTAAATTGTGTACCACCTGTTTCTGTTATCCCACTTTAGGCTCTTCAGCCAGTCACCAGTCGTATTATAGGCGTACTACAGCAGCTCACTTGATTTAAATCATCACCACTTGCTTTTAACATCTGTTAGCAAGGCATGATAATGCGTAAAAAGATCTTGTAAGCATAAATCAAATCATGAAATCCGTGCTATCTTCCTCAATAGACGTATCCAATAGAAATACGTACCTCCCTTTTCTCTTTCTTCCTGAATCTTTTCGTAAACTCTTATCTATACCCACCTGAGCGTGCGTTCGGTATTAGATTTGTAATTGATTGCTTCCGGACCACTTCTCAACCCTGTGTGCGCGTCTGGTTTACGACTTAAGAGCTATACCTGAATCCACTGAGTAATTCTGCGGGAGCCATGAAACCATTCCTGAAAGCGGGCGCTGTCGGCACGGCTACGTTTAGTGTCGTTATCCTCGGTTTTTTGTTTTTGCCTTATCCCTGGTTGCAACCGGAGGTCTTGGAGGCAGAAGAAGTTGAAGCCATTGAGGCGCGCGGCAATCAGTATTTTGAAATGATTGCGGACGGCAATAACCTGGATCGTCCGTTTCCCGAAATGGCCATTCGCGAAGACAATCCGCTTACGCCGGCCAAAATTGAGCTCGGAAGAATGCTCTTCTACGATCCCATTCTTTCCGCTGATGATGCCTCCTCTTGTGCCACCTGCCATCATCCTGACCTGGGTTTCTCTGACAACCGCGCACGCTCCATGGGCTTTGGTGGACAAGGCATCGGGCCGGCGCGTATCGGCGGTGTCCTCCTCCCGCGCAATACACCAACTATCTGGAATGCCGCATACAACATTCGCCAATTCTGGGATGGCCGTGCCTCTGATCTGGAAGAACAGGCAGACGGCCCGATTCATCACCCGGACGAAATGGCCCAAAATCAGGAACTATTGGTCGAAGAACTGGCTGCGATTCCTGCGTATGTCGAGCTTTTTGAAGAGGCCTTTGGAACGCCCGAACTGGAGTACGAGCAAGTAACCGATGCAATTGCAGCGTTTGAGCGCACCGTGATCACCAACAACTCCCGGTACGATTTGTATGCCCGGGGTGATCGTGAGGCGATGACGCCGGCAGAGCGCCGCGGCTTAAACCTGTTTCGGTCGCTGAAAACCCGCTGCTTCGAGTGCCACAACCTGCCCACGTTTGCAAATCCCGACTTTAAAGTCATTGGTGTGCCAGAGCCTGAAGGCATTGAGCCTGATTTAGGGCGGGGCGAAATTGTTACTGCAGGGTATGAAGGGAGCTTTCAAGGTTCCTACACTCCGCAATGTCGCTTTGACGGCTCCGTACATGCACAACGGCACGATGGCGACCCTGGCAGAAGTGGTCGATTTTTATGCCTCGGGCGGTGGCACAACGCGTGGGATGAACCATTACGAGATCGACGATAAAATTCGCCCCTTTGCCCTCTCGGGGAGCGAGCGCGATGATCTGATTGCGTTTATGCATGCGCTCACCGATGAATCGCAAAAGCCGGCGGTGCCCACCAGCGTGCCTTCCGGGCTGCCTGTGGTGCCTCGCCTGGAGAATCAATCGCCCGAAATGGTGGCAGAGCGCGCACGTGAAACGCCAGAGCGAACCGGTAACCGTAAATCGACAGGGCCAGCAACTCATCGTGGCAGCAGGTGAGCTGATTCAGGATGCCATTGATGTTGCCCAACCCGGCGACACGGTGTTTGTCGAAGCCGGCGTGTATCATGAAACCCTGGCGCTCGACGTATCGCAGGTCACGTTGATTGGTGAACACACAGATAGCACCCGCGCCATATTGGACGGACAGCATATGTTATCCGATGGGATGGTCGGCTCAGGCAGTGATATTGTCATCGAAGGTTTCGAGATCAGAAACTATACGGCTAACGGGCTGATGATAGACCTGGCCACAAATATCACGTTCCGCGATCTCCACGTGGAAAACACCGGGCTCTATGGCGTGTATCCGGTTGAGGTTGTGGGTGTGGTTGTAGAAGGAACAACGGTGATTGGCGCAAGAGACGCCGGCATCTACGTCGGGCAATCCAAAGACATCATCGTCCGCAATAATGTGGTGCACGGCAACGTGACGGGGATCGAAATCGAAAACTCGGTCAATGCTCTTGTAGATAACAACGAGGTGTACGACAATGCCGGCGGCATTTTGGTCTTTTTGCTGCCCAACAACCCTTCCAAACTGTCGATTGGGTGCGTGGTGCAGAACAACAAAATTTACAACAACAACCACGAGAATTTTGCGGATCCCAATGCCATTGTGGCGTCTGTGCCTTCGGGTACGGGGATCATGATTCTGGCGGCCGACGAAGTGCGTGTGACGCAGAATGAGATTCTCAACAATAAATCTGCCGGCGTTGCTGTCATTGGACTCGAGACCTTGTTTGGTGAAGATAAAGAGTTTGACGTGGACCCAACGCCAGAAAACAACTGGATTTACGACAATCAAATCGACCGCAACGGCTACGCTCCCGATGCCAAAGTAGCTGAAGCCGGCTTCGATGGCGCCGACCTGATTTGGGATATGACCGGCCTTAACAACAGCTGGGATCAGGATGGCGTGACCAAGTTGCCGTATACCCTCCCACAAAGTACCTGGTCAGATTTCCGTCGCCGCGCAAACTATCGCATATGGCAAGTGGCTATCGCCATGCTTTGATTTCCTGCTTTCGGTATTTCGTGCTTCCGGGATTTTGTACTTTCGAATCTTAAGTGCGGAAATCCGAAAACCCGTAAGTACGAAATCACATAGACGTCGAAACGTAAGTACGAAATCGGCGGTTTGACTCGTTAATTGTTTAATGATTTTTCTGGATACGCTGTCGTTTACGGAAATTTCAACCTTTCATTGCAACTTTCGTGCTGCAACGGGCTATTTTTCCGCATGGACCTCAAAGAACTATTTAAAAAGATCCGCCAGATCGAGATCCGCACCAAGGGCCTCGTAGAAGACGTCTTTGGTGGGGAATACCACACTGCGTTTAAGGGGCAGGGGATGGAGTTTGCTGAAGTGCGTCCTTACCAGTTTGGCGATGACATTCGCAGCATCGACTGGAACGTGACGGCGCGGATGGGCGAAACCTACATCAAGAAGTTCGAAGAGGAGCGCGAGCAGACCCTGATGTTGGTGGTAGATATCTCGGGTTCAGAAAGCTTTGGTTCGCGCTATAAATTCAAGCGGGAGATTGCGGCGGAGATCAGCGCCATTATTGCGTTTAGTGCAATCAAAAATAACGACAAGGTTGGGTTGCTCCTGTTCTCCGATCAGATTGAGTTGTTTGTGCCGCCCAAGAAAGGCCGCCGGCACGTGTTGCGCTTGATCCGCGACCTGTACGCGCACGAGCAGCAATCGTTTGGTACCAATATCTCCGAAGCGCTTAATCGTATCATTCATGTACTGAAGCGCCGCTCCATTGTGTTGCTGGTCAGCGACTTTTTTGACGATGCGTATGAGAAGCCCTTGCGCCTCGTTGCATCCCGCCACGACACCATTGGCGTGTTTCTGCACGATCCGCGCGAACAAGAGCTGCCGGCTGTGGGACTGGTTGACCTGACCGACGCTGAAACCGGTGAAACCATTACGCTTGACACGCGCCACCTTAAAACCCGCCAGGCTTACACAGCTGATGCCACCACGCATCGTACGCGAACATCCGAATTGCTTCGCCGTAGCCGGGTCGACCAGGTATTTGTGCAGACGGACGAAAGTTATGTGGAGCCGCTGATTCAGTTTTTCAGAAGACGCAATAAGTCGTAACCCGCTGCTTCGTATGCGACGTAAAAATTACATAGCAATAGTTGGGTTGGCAGTGCTGGCCATGTTGTTTGGGCAGATGCTGAACTCGCCGGCTGCGTATGCCCAGCAGGTCCGTGCCTATGTTTCGGTAGACAGTGTCCGCGTGGGCGATCGGTTTTCGCTGACCGTAGTGGCCGAGCATGCGTTTGTAGAACAACCCATTTTCCCGGAATCGCAGGCCGGCGCCGAGTTTTTTGGTGACCTTGAAGTGCTCGCTGTGCAGCAGGCGGGCTCCCGGCTGGCAAGCGATGGCGTTGCAGGCTCCCGCGTAGATAGCCTTGTGTACGAAGTCGCTACCTTTGCGTTGGATACGGCCTACGTACCTTCAATCCCCGTCTTTTTTGTAGTAGATGCGGATACCACGTTTTATGCATCCTACCCAATCGAACTGCCTGTTATTTCGCTGGTATCGGAAGATGCCGCCGGCATCCGAGACCTGGCGCCCATTGCAGATTTTCCAATCAATCCCTGGCCCTGGATTTTGGGGATTTTGCTCTTTGCCGGATTGATCTATGGGTTGTATTACCTGTGGAACCGCCGGCGCGCCATGGTCCCCGAAACCGTTTATACGGTTCCTGAGCCGAGGATTTCACCTATTGAAGAGGCGATCAAACGTCTGCGTACCCTGGAGAAAGACGCAGATCTACAGGATGTTGAGCAGATCAAACCGTTCTATGTAGAGTTGACCGAAATTTTGCGTGTCTACATGAGTCGCCGGCTCAAAATTAATGCGATGGAGAGCACCTCGCATGAACTGATGCAAGACCTCGATGGCCTTGCAAAACGTCGTCGAATAACGTCCGAGGCCGTGCATCTCTCCAAACGTGTGTTGCACGTATCCGATCTGGTGAAGTTTGCTGACATCCAGCCGGCGCCAGAAGTAGGGCATCAGGCCTTCAGAGAAACTCGAAAAATTCTAGACGAGGTGGAAGCTGCACTTCGTCCGGTTGAGGCGCCGCCAACAGAGGCTGCGCAGCAACCAAAACCCGTTCAACAACCTGACGCCCCGGAGTCACCACCCGAGGAAAATGCTCATGAGCACGTCGACCCCGTATAGCGATACCCTTGTACAACGCCTTGCCCAGGCCCGCCGTGTGCTGGTCTTTACTGGCGCAGGGATAAGCGCTGAAAGCGGCATCCCCACATTCAGGGATGCACAAAATGGGTTGTGGGAAAAATTCAAGCCAGAAGAACTGGCGAGCGTAGACGCTTTTTTGCGTAACCCCGATTTGGTGCAACGCTGGTATGCCATGCGACGCGATATCGTGACAAAGGCTAAGCCAAACCCGGGACATCTGGCACTGGTTACGCTTGAAGACATGGTCGACGAGTTCATGCTGGTTACGCAGAATGTGGATAACCTGCACAATGAGGCCGGCAGTCAAAACGTTGTGGAATTACACGGCAACCTGACGCGCAATTATTGCATGGAATGCAACGATCCTGTTGATGATATCCCTGCCATTGAAGTAGGGAAGCCATTAGGCTGTACAACATGCGACGGCTTTATTCGACCTGATGTTGTATGGTTTGGTGAGATGCTGCCCGAAAAGGCCCTGGATGATGCATTCAACATGGCTATGCGCGCTGATGTTGTGTTGAGTGTTGGGACAAGCGCTGTGGTTTATCCTGCAGCCAACATCCCGCTGGTAGCACGTGACTCCGGGGCGTATGTGGCCGAAATAAACATAAGCGAAAGCGATATTGCCCATATTTTAAACGAAACTGTTTTAGGTCCATCCGGTACCGTACTTCCGTCACTGGTTGCAGCCGTTCAGGAAAGGCGGCAGGCAACAATAGCATAGTTTTGGATTTATGGAATTTGCGCAACCCAACTGGCTTTTTCTTTTACTGCTGGTTCCTGTCCTGATTGGGTGGGAGGTCTGGCGGTATCGGTTCCGTTTTTCGGGCCTTCGGTTTAGCAATGTTGCTTCAGGAAAGAAAGCCCCCCAGTCCATCTGGGTGCGGGTGCGCTGGTTGCCGGTTCTGTTGCGGACAGGCGCCCTGGTGTTGGGTGTGCTGGCGCTGGCGCGTCCACAGGATCGTGATACGGTGCACGAGCGGTACGCTGAAGGGGTTGATATTATGATGGTGCTTGATACCTCAACTTCGATGCGCGCACAGGATTTTACACCCAACCGGTTTGAGGCAGCCCGCGAGGTTGCTTCGGAGTTTATCGATGGCCGGCTCTCTGACCGGGTTGGACTTATCGTGTTTGCTGCTAAAGCCTATACGCAGGCACCACTGACGCTCGATTATCCTTTTCTGCAGCAAATGCTTGGTGAAGTGGAAGTGGGCGTCATCGAAGATGGCACAGCGATTGGCACAGCGCTCGCAATGGCTGTAAACCGACTCAAAGAAACAGAGGCCAAAAGCAAAATTATCATCCTGCTCACCGATGGACAAAATAACCGCGGGGAAATCGATCCGGTGACTGCGGCTGAAGTGGCTGAAGCGATCAACGTGCGTACGTACACGATTGGCGTCGGCGCGCACGGTGAAGCACCGTTTATCATCGACCATCCGTTTGCCGGACGTCAACGGCGTATGGTACCGGTAGAAATTGATGAGGAGATGCTGCGTACCGTTGCTGAGAAAACGGGCGGACAGTATTTTCGCGCGACCAACAAAGAAGCGCTCAGCACGATTTACGAAGAAATTGGAGAGCTGGAGAAGACAAAAGTTGAAGAGCGGATTTACACTGACTTCAACGAACGGTATGCAGAATTCCTGTGGCCGGCGTTTATCCTTTTGCTCGCAGAAGTATTGCTTTCAACAACCCGGCTCCGCAGATTCCCTTAACGATGGGCTCTTGTGCAAGGGTATAAATCAGCACATAAACTGTAAACATGGATTGGTTACATCCTAATTACTTATGGGCATTGCTCGGTGTACCCGCTGCAATTTTGCTGTTCCTCTGGGCAGCGTTGCAGCGTAAGCGGGCGTTTGGTCTGTTTGGCGATGCTTCGTTAATCAGCCGGCTTGCATCCGTAGTGAGTAACCGCCGGCGCCGGTGGAAAGCCGCCATTGTGGTGCTCGGTATCCTGATGCTGGCTGTTGCGTTGGCCGGCCCACGTTTTGGCACCAAGCTCCGCGAAGTAAAACGCGAAGGCATCGATTTGATTGTCGCGCTGGATGTTTCACTCTCCATGTCGGCTGAAGATGTTGCGCCAAACCGGTTGGATCGCGCCAAAAATGAAGTCAAGAAGCTACTCAACGATTTGCGCGGCGATCGTGTTGGACTCGTTATTTTTGCCGGTGATGCGTTTGTACAATGCCCGCTGACATCGGATTACAGCGCTGTTAAGATGTTTCTCGACGTTGCCGATGCCTCTATGGTGCCAACGCCGGGTACCGACTTTAGTGCGGCCCTCACGTTTGCACGCAAAGCGTTTCAGGGGACTTCAGAAGCAGAAGAAATTGATGAAGACCGTACCCGCGCATTACTCATCGTATCGGACGGTGAAAACCACGTGGCAAATGTCGATCAGTTGATCGAAGAGGCCCGCGAGGACGGTATTGTTATTTTTACTGCCGGTGTAGGCGAAACGGATGGGGTACCTATACCGGTCTATCGAAATGGCCGGCGCATCGACTATAAAAAAGATCGAAACGGCCGGGTAGTAAGCACGCGCCTCGAAGAGGCGAGTCTGCAAGAACTGGCGAGTGAAGGGAGTTATTTCAGAATAGCACGCACCTCCAGTTCGCTGCCTAAAATATTAGAGGCGTTGGATCGTTTAGAAAAGACAGAGTTTGGTGCAGACGAGTTTGAAGAGTACGAGGAAAAATTTCAGTGGCCACTCCTGATTGGCCTGTTGTTGCTGTTTGGCGAGCGCCTGTTTTCAGACCGGCGCAAGAAGTCAGCAGCTGTTCCTGAATAAAAAATTTATACTACTGCGATGCGAATCCTGCTTGTTTTAGTAGCCCTGGTAATAGGGATCGGAGACGACGGCGCGAAATCGGGCCGGAAGGGGAATGAATTGTATAAAAATGCCGAGCATGAAAAGGCAGCCTCCCTGTTCTCGACGGGGATTACTGAGCAGAATTCCTCGGAGCCGGGTGCGGTACACTCCGGTTTGTGGAACAACCTTGGGGCCTCGTTACATCGGATGGGTCGGTACGATGAAGCACGGCAGGCGTTTGGCAATGCTGTTTCACTTGCGCCGTCCAATATGGAAGTTGCGCGTTCGTCGTACAACGCCGGCAACAATGCCTACGAGGCTTTTCAGCAAGCCCAACAGCAGCAAATGGGCGGTATGATGCAGGGGGCACCGCAGCCGGGGCAACAGCCTGGACAACAACCTGGTCAACCAGCAGGCCAGCAACCTGATCAGCAGCCAGAAGGACTTGAGGGTGCACTCGAGCATTACAAACGTGCGATGCTGGCTGATCCACAGAACGAAGATGCAAAGTTCAATTACGAGTTTGTGAAACGCCAGTTAGACCAGCAGCAGCAAAATCAGGATCAGCAACAGCAGCAAGACCAGAACAACCAGGACCAGGAAAACAACCAGGACCAGCAACAGCAGCAGCAAGATCAGGATCAGCAGAACCAGGAGCAAAACGAGGATCAGCAGCAGCAGAACCAGGACTCACAGCAGCAGGAGAACCAGGAGCAGCAGCAAAATCAGGATCAGCAAAGCCAGCAGCAACAGCAACCACCCCCTGATCCGAATAAATTGAGTAAAGAAGAAGCAGAGCGTATTTTGCAAGCGTTGCAGAATGAAGAGGAAGAATTGCTCCGCCAGGTGATGAAGTCCCAAAGCCGCCCTAAAAAAGTAGAAAAAGACTGGTAAACGGGTTTTATGCGTTTCCGTAAGTATGCCATATACCCCATCCTGTGCATCTTGAGCGTGCTTGTGTTGCCGGCCTATGGCCAGGATGTAAGCGTGCAGGCATCTGTATCCGAAACTACTATTGGCACAGAAGAGGCTGTTACGTACAGCATCCTTGTTCAGGGTGTTGCTGCAAATGATGTAACCGCACCGCGCCCCCCTGAAGCTGATGGCCTTGCCTTGTTGCAAACGGCCCCGAGTACGCAGCAAAGTGTATCAATTGTGAATGGCCGCATGAGCCAGAGCGTGACGTACAAATGGGCGTACCGCGCTGCCGGCGAAGGTAATGCTGTGATTAATGGCACCACCGTCCAGGTGAAAGGGCAGAACTACAATACGCAACCCATTGGTATTACCGTAGTGCCTCAGTCAGAGCGTCCGCAGCGACAGGCGCGCCGGAGTAACCGACTCGACCCGTTTGGTTCTTTTGGCCGATCTGCGCCAGCAAACAACGAGCCGGCTGCTGCGCCAAAGATTGGCAAGAATGACATTTTTATCCGTGCGTTGCCCAGTGCACGACGTGTGGTGCGCAATGAGCAGGTCAACATCGAATACCATTTGTACTTCCGGGAAGGGATGCAACTACGGCAAAGTCGGCTGGCTGATTCGTGGGACGCTGAAGGATTTTGGCGCGAGGAGCTCGATGTGCAGCGCCGGCCGGTACCCAAAACGGTTATCGAAAACGGGTTGCGGTACAACACCATTGTGTTGAAGCGCGTGGCGGTATTTCCTACGCACAACGGTACCCTCACCGTCGATCCGCTTAAAATCGAGGCGGAGGCGTACATTCCTGTGCGTAACGTCGATCCGTTTGATCAGTTTTTTAGCTTTCGCCAGCGGTACGAGCCCGTTGAAGTGGCCTCGCCGAGCGTAAACATCGAGGTGCTTCCTATTGCACAAGAAACGCCGGATAGCTATACCGGTGCTGTTGGTACGTTCCAGTTAGAGGCGCGCGTTGATGCGGACGAAGTGGAAGTAGGTGAAACGGTGCAGGTAGAACTCAAGCTCTCTGGTACGGGCAACATTGCTACGGTTGAGTTGCCCGAGTTTGAGCCGCCGGGTGTTTTTGAGCAGTACGATCCGCAGATTAGCACGAGCATTGACCGCAGTGGCAATCGCATCCGTGGTTCAAAAACCCTTACCTATGTGCTCGTCCCACGCTCAAACGGTACGTTTCAGATTCCTGAAATCGAAATGAGCTTTTATAACCCGGCGCGAAAGCAATTTGAAACGATTCGGCCGCGCCCAAGCGCTGTAAAAGTTACGGGTACCTCTACGGCACCTGTGACAACATTACGTACAGCTTCGGGATTGCCCGTAGATGACATCGCCGGCTTGCTCGCCGTGCCTGCCGGCTGGAAAAAACTCGAGGTAAAACCCATTCACGAACGTGGATGGATTTATGGTTTGCTTGCGTTACCCTTGCTCGTATTAGGCGGTTTTTATGCCCAGCATCGATACAATGCAAAACTGGCGGGTGATGTGACCTTTGCACGGAGCAAACGCGCGCATCCCGTAGCACGCAAACACTTGAAAAAAGCCGAAGAGCTGTTGGTCCAGAACAACCCGCGTGCATTCTACGAGGAAATCGAACGGGCGCTGTTGTCTTTTGTAGGGAATCGGCTCAACGTGGCAGAAACAGGAATGACCCATCAGCAACTGGATGCCCTCTTGTCCTATCAAGATGTAGCTCCTGATGTCCGCACGCAACTTATTGGACTGCTGCAGGAGTGTGACCGTGTACGGTTTGCACCCATCTTGCCCAATGAGGCAGAAATGAATACGGCGTGCGATCGTGTGAGCACAATCATTGTGCAACTCGACGAAATTTTTAAAGCAGCACAGGCCAGGTAACATGATCAGTAGTAGATATCATGCCATGCTAGCCTGCGCATCGGTCCTGCTTATGCTCACCTGGGCATCGTTTGCGAGTGTGGGGGCATATGCACAGATCGAAACGGCTGTACAGGCCTTTGATGCCGGCAACGAGCGTTACCGCACGGGCGATTACGCGGGCGCGCTGGCGTCGTATGAAACGGCACTTGCGGGGGGATACACAAGCGGTGCCCTGTATTACAATATGGGCAATGCCTACTACCGGCTCGATCAATTAGGACAGGCTGTGTTGTATTACGAAAAAGCCCGCGAGCTGACACCGGAGAATGTTGAGTTGCTGCACAACATTGAAATCATCAACACAAAAACCGTCGATCAGTTTTCCCGCTTGCCCGCACCGGTGTGGGTTACCTGGTGGCGGACGATGTTGGCGAAGAATGGTGGACGTTGGCTATTTTGGGTGGGGATGCTATTTTATTTATTGGCTGTCGGCGTTATTATCTATCGGATGCAGCGCGGGGCGAGTAATCCCTGGATCCGCCGGCTGCGTGCAGTGACCCTGTTGCTGGGTTGTGTGTTCCTTTTTGCAGCCTTTGCTGCTTCCATGCAAGCGGCAAATTCACAGCGCGCCGTAATTCTTGCAGAACGGGTGGATGTGAAGGAGCAGCCTGATATGTCGGGTATTACCGAGGTGTCAATCCATGAGGGATTGGTCGTGGATATTCTGCAGGAGAACGAGGCCTGGATGGAGATTCGACTGCCCAATGGGGCGAGGGGCTGGGTGCCGGCTGATGTGCTGGCAACGATCTAGGGGCAAATAAATCCTGAAGGGATTATTTCCTGTTCAAGGTTGTACGTCGAAGGTTTTCGTTCGGCGGGAATTGCGGGTCGATGTGCGGAGTCTATGGACCTGCGTGTTGACTGGGGTACGGTATTCTGTCTCACCACTACCCTGTAGTTATAGTATCTTGGTAGTTGTAGTATCTTGTGCCTTGAGGACGCGTTGCTTTTTTGTTGACCATCTTTCCAACTCACCAGATCCGAGGGGAGCATATTGGAGCCTTTAACCCATTATAATACCTACAATGGCGGATGGATCGAAGTCATTTGTGGATCTATGTTCAGCGGCAAAACAGAAGAGTTGATTCGCCGCTTGAAGCGCGCGCGTATCGCAAAGCAAAAGGTTGAAATCTATAAGCCGGCAGTAGATGCTCGCTTTAGCGAAACAGATGTAGTCTCGCACGACGACAATGCAATTCCTTCCATTCCGGTCCAGAATGCATCCGAAATCCTGATGCATGCAACCGATGCAGATGTGGTGGGCATTGATGAAGCGCAATTCTTCAACAGTACGCTGGTTGACGTGTGTTCTCAGCTTGCGAGCGATGGGAAACGGGTTATCATTGCCGGCCTCGATCAGGACTATCTGGGTAAACCATTCGAACCCATTCCTGACTTGATGGCTGTGGCCGAATTTGTAACGAAGCTACATGCCGTATGCATGGTATGTGGTGCACCAGCCAATCATTCCCAACGACTTATAGCTGCTGGTGATCGTTTGTTGCTCGGTGCTTCAGAAGCCTATGAGCCCCGTTGCAGACGCCACTTTCGGCCACAGGGGGATGCGCGTACCATTGCTGAAGCAACAGAGACCAGCGTAACAGCGAAAAGCTAGGCTGTGTCTAATCCTAGATGTTAACGGAGACAAAACCGCATCCGGAGTAATCTTGCCAGACAGTACCGATGTTGCTAGTACCCACAGCCTGAATCGTGTAAAAAGAATTCCCTGGAGATTTGTATCTTTGGGGGTCCACATTGCCGGATACGGTGTCGCTGGTTTTGTAACAACCGCATAATCTTCACACCAGCACCCTTGCTTTTACGTTGCTGCATGTACAATTTAAGGTAGTGCACGGACGTCCGACCTGCGCTTCTCATTAGCTCACCCTACCTCCCGAGGTTGTACTATGGATACCATGAAAGAAGGCGGACCTGCAGCGTCTGCGGCAGAAGAAGCAGTTGACGCAATGACAGCAACGCTGGCCCCCAAAGCGGATCTCACAAAACGGGCCGTTGCAGCGATTATCGATTTTGCCATCGCATCTGTACTGAGCCGGATCCCCTTTGTGGGTTGGTTTATTGGCATCGGTTACATTTTGGTGCGCGATGGACTGGATGTTGAACTGATCAACAGACAATCTGTAGGCAAAAAGCTCATGGGTTTGAAAACTGTTCGCCTGGATGGTGAACCCATGGATGTGCCGGGTTCTGTGCGCCGGAACTGGATGTTTGCTCTCGGTACGCTTGCCGGCCTGATCGCCTGGATTCCTTTGCTTGGATTTTTGACTGTCCTTGCAGCCGGCCTGATTAGCTTTTTAATTGGCGTGTACGAGGTCTACCTTGTTTTTACCGACAACGAAGGGCGCCGTTGGGGTGATACATTTGCTGGAACAAAAGTTATCGAAACCAATGAATAGATAGCCTGCGTATGCTTGCTGTCTCCCCGGCCTTGCATCGGCCAAACTTTCTTACGCCTTATCATCTCTGGGTTGCTACACTGTCATGTGGTTATGTCTCCAGAGGATGAGAAACTGCATTTTTGCACATGTCTGATCAACGCTATCTCGTCACTGCCAGGAAGTACAGGCCGCAACGGTTTGAAGAAATTGTGGCACAGGGGCACGTATCTGATACGCTCAAGAACGCGATTACGCTCGACCGTCTCGCGCACGCCTATCTTTTTAGTGGGCCCCGAGGTGTGGGTAAAACAACGGCTGCACGTATTCTGGCGAAGGCGATCAATTGTACCGCCCCGCTGGCAGAACGCGATGGCGGCGAGCCGTGCCGGGCGTGTGAGTCGTGTAAGACATTCGAAGAAGGGCGAAGCCTCAATATCATCGAAATAGACGCGGCTTCAAACAACAGGGTTGAAGACATTCGTGACTTGCGGGATACCGTGATGATCCCGCCGCAAGGCAGCCGGAAAAAAGTGTACATCATTGATGAGGTACACATGCTGTCGAACGCTGCGTTTAATGCGCTGCTCAAAACGCTTGAAGAGCCGCCACCTTATGCGCTGTTCATCTTTGCAACCACAGAGCCAAACAAGGTGCTCCCAACCATCCTGTCCAGGTGCCAGCGATTCGATTTTCGTCGGATTGCAGTACCTGAAATTGTGGCGCATCTGGAAGAAATCTGCAAGACAGAAAATATTCAGGCCGATGAGGCGTCGTTGATGCTCATTGCCCAGAAAGGGGATGGCGCGCTGCGCGATGCATTGTCTGCTTTCGATCAGGCGGTTTCACTGTGTGGGACATCGCTCGCATACCCCGAATTGGCGCAAGCATTTGGGGTGGTAGACGTTGAGCTCTTTTTTGAAGTGTCGCAGTACGTTGCCAGCGGCAATAGCGCCGGCTTGCTGCAGTTGATTGATCGCATCATTCGGCAGGGCTATGACCTGCAGGAATTTCTGATCGGACTATCGGCGCATCTGCGTAACCTGCTGGTTGCACTGACAACATCGCAAACAGCTCTCATTGAAGCAGCTGAAGCTGTCAAACAACAATATGCCCGGGAAAGTGGCCGGCATACAGAAACCGATCTGTTGCGGTTGCTGATGGTGGTTGCTGATGGCGAAGAAAAGCTCAAAACAAGCGCTCAACCACGGTTGCAGCTCGAGCTTACGTTGCTGAAGATGGCGGCGATGGCGCACGCTGTAGACTTGAAGCAGGCGCTTGCTCGACTCGATCAATTGGCAGAAGGGAATGATAGTAGTGCTAGCGGCAGTAAAGGCAGTAGGGGTATCGCTGCTGATGGACCGTCAGAAGCATCTTCGCCCGGAGGGAATGCAGGTAACCCGGCTGGTGGGACACCCATTCCTGTCCAAACGCAGCCGGCGCAACCCGTTGTTGCCAAAATGGTGGTTTCTGATGCGCCGCCACAAGATGCATCCCCAAAAAACATTACCCAGCCTGAAACCACGGCTTCAACGCCTGTAGTCTTGCCTGTAGCTGAGTCGCAGCCTCTCGTTCAGCCTACACCTGTATTGCAGATTGTTGAACCGTCACCTGAGCCCGCGCCTGTCGTTTTACCCCTGGTAAGCGTTGCGACACCAGCGCCCGCAGAACCTCCTGTTACGCCCATTCCGGCTGAACCAGGCGCCGTTCCGGAAACGCCCGTTGCTGAAGCAACTGCTGTGTTAGAAGTCGCCCCGCCCCCGACCAGCCTGACTGCCGAAGATGCAATATTGACGTCTTTGCCGGCGGATCATCCTATCCATGCGCCAGCATTGGGCATGCCGAACGAGACACCTGTGGTAAAACTGCCAGTTGCATCGCCGGCTATGGATGACGCAGCGCCAGCGATCGAAGCGTCTGTTGCTACACCCATTGTAGACGAATCGCAGGATGCAGGGCAGCAGTCGAACAATTATCTGGGCCTCTTTGGTGCGCCGGCGCTTCGCAAAGTGGAGCGGCCAACGCAACCGGTGCCTGTTGCTGAAGGGGATGATACACCGGCAATTACAGAAGGTGCTCCTTCCGGGGAGTTAGGCGAGGTTACAGCCAATTGGACCGCTTTTATGAAGCATATTCAGGGAGAACGCATTCATGTGAGCGCGCTACTTCAGCATACACGACCGATTCAGCTGCAGGAAGAAACCCTTGTGCTTTCTGTGCCCGACGATTTCCACAAACGCATGCTGTCAAATCAACAAGAGTTCTTGTTGGATACGCTGTGCAACTTTGTGATGGTACCTGTCGAACGACTGAGTTTTGTGATCGATATGACGGAATCTGAAGAGTTGCTGCAGCAGGAAACCGCATCAGAAATTGATCCGTACGAATACATGCAAAAAAAGCGTAATGAAAGTCCCATCATTCGCGCCCTCTTTGATGAATTTGGCGGCGAAATGGTGTGGTAACCAAGTCTACTGGAGATAAAATATGTCTGATGAAATGAATATGGCCGACATGTTCGGCAAGATGATGGATATGCAGCGGAAGATGACCGAAGCCCAGGAAGCACTGGGCGATAAATCGGTTACGTCCGAAGCAGGTGGCGGCATGGTGAAAGTCACGGTAAACGGACTCCAGCGCATTACCTCGATCAAAATTGAACCGGAAGTCATCGATGCTTCTGACAAAGAGTTGTTGGAAGACTTGATTATTGCCGGCGTGAACAAAGCCCTCGATGAGGCTGCACACCTCGCAAAAGGGGAAATGTCGAAAGCAGCCGGCAGCATGTTGCCTCCGGGATTTGACCTGGGTTCGCTCGGTCTTTAGGCTGTTGGTACTTTAAAAGCAAGGGTGTGACAGATTGATGGCATAGTGCTGTCGTAATTTGTACACCCTTTTTCACGAACCTCGCCATCGCATCTATGCAGTTTACTTCAGAAGCCGTCGAAGTGTTGGTGGAGCAATTTACCAAGCTGCCTACCATAGGTCGCAAAACAGCGCATCGGCTTGTTGCATACATCCTTAAAATGCCCCGCGAGGAAGTTGTAGAGTTTGCCAAAGCATTGGTTGCGGTGAAAGACAAAGTGAAACAATGTACGGTGTGCTACAACGTAACCGATACAGATCTTTGTCCGATTTGCCAGTCGCAGAAAAGAGATAAAACCCAGATCTGCGTGGTAGAAGAGCCCAATGATGTGATTGCGATTGAGCGTACCAATGAATACGGTGGTGTATACCACGTCCTGGGCGGTGTGATTTCACCACTTGACGGGATTGGACCTGAAGATTTGCGCGTACGTGAACTCGTGGCACGCCTCCAGTACATCACACCGGATACGGAAAGTCTTGATGTTCACGAGGACCAGGAAAACGCACCCGTTCAGGAGATTATCCTGGCCATGAACCCCAACGTTGAAGGAGATACCACCGCTTATTATCTCTCTCAACTCCTTAAACCTTACAACGTCAAAATCACCAGAATTGCGCGGGGACTACCTATTGGTGGTGACCTGGAGTATGCAGATGAAGCCACGCTTTCAAGAGCAATTGAAGGCCGCGTTTCGTTGTAGCAATTGTGTTGCAGCAAGGTGTTGCAGCAATTGTGTGGCCACGCGCCGCACCATGCAGTACTGCGTATACCTTGTAATCGTGATGACGTCTCCAAACCTGCCGTAACCCATGCTGAGTAGGCGCGCAACGCTTCTGCTTTTTTTACCCATTCTGCTCATCTTGCTCGGGTACGTGCTGTACCCAAGTCTGCGTACATTTGTGTTGGGTGCTGATGCTGCTAATTATTCCCAGATGTTTGCCTCCTGGCGTGCCGCCAACGTTCGGGCGTTAATCAACTCCGTGGGTATATCGCTTGCTACCGTGGTTGGAGGCGGATTACTGGGTACATCGCTGGCGTATTTTTTCTATCGGTACGATTTTCCTTTGCGTAAAACCTTGATGTCGGTTGCTGCGCTGCCGCTTGCCTTGCCGCCGTTGGTTGGCGTATTGGCGTTCCTGTTTCTGTATGGCGAAAGCGGCATTCTGCCTCGGGGGCTAAAAATGCTTTTTGGGCTGGATGAAGTACCGTTTGCATTTGAGGGGTTGTGGGCTGTGCTGTTTGTGCACATCTACACGATGTATGTGTATTTCTACCTTTTTGTCACAGCAGCGCTTCGGGGGATAGACGGGAGTTTACTTGAGGCATCCGCCGGCCTCGGTGCCGGTGCCTGGACAACCTTCTGGCGCGTTATTGCTCCACTGCTTCGGCCGGCGCTCATCAGTGCATCCCTGCTCGTGTTCATGATTTCCATGGCCTCATTTACAGCACCCTTGCTGTTTGCAGGTACCGAGAATTTTATGACGCTGCAAATCTACAATTACAAAGTAAACGGTGATCTCTCTTTCTCCGCCTCGGTCTCGACATTGCTCACCCTGATCTGCCTGGTGTTTCTGGTGATGATCGAATGGTCGAATCGGAAGTCACAAGGTACAAGTGCCATCAAAGGGACCGGTGCTGCATCGATTCCCGTGCAAAAGGGATTTGCGCGTATCGCCCTGATTGGCGGTGCATTGGTGCTCTTGCTGTTTCTCTTGTTGCCTATTGCTACGGTGTTCTTGATCTCTTTTGCTGAGGAAGGGAGCTGGACATTCCAGTTGTTACCCGAGCGCTATACCTTTGCCAACTACACGGCGCTTTTCGCTGACCCTAAAATTTTGGAGCCCATTCTAAATAGTTTACGCATGGCCGTTCTGGCAACAGTCGGCAACATGATTTTTGGTGTGGCAGCAGCATTGGTTATTGCAAAAGGTAAAATGCGCGCACCGGGGCGTGACCTGATTCGGATACTGGCTGTCCTGCCATTTGCCATTCCGGGTACCGTCATCGCGGTCAATATGATTGTGGCGTTTAATGAGCCTTCACCGCTATCGTTTGGGCAAATTCTTGTGGGGTCATTCTGGATCTTGCCGCTGGCCTATTTTGTGCGCCACATCCCGTTTGTTGTGCGCGCTACCCTGGCCGCTTTGGAGAGTTACGACGACAGGCTTACTGAGGCTTCAGCTGATCTAGGGGCTGGGTTTGGGACAACGTTCCGGTACGTGATGCTGCCTCTAATCAGCGGGAGTATCCTGGCCGGCACCTTGCTGACGTTTGTCACAGCGCTGGGTGAGTTTGTGTCGTCCATCGTGCTGTACATTTATAGCAATCGCCCGATCAGTGTGGAGATTCTGGCCCAATTGCGGCTGTACGAGTTTGGTTCAGCTGCGGCATATAGCGTATTCCTAATGATCTTGATTGCGCTGGCAACGTTGCTGGTGCGCCGGCTGGGTGGCCCCACGTCCGTTCGGCGTGTATTCTGATGGAGTTGTATGTTCGGGTTTTCGTGCTTCCGTTCTGCGTAAGGATGCGCTGCTCTTGCCGGGTTCAACATCAATCGGCGTTCGATACTCGAAACTCGGCATTTAGAAGGATATTGCAAATCAACATTCCACAGTCAACAATCCGCATTCAGCAATCAAGGGGCTGCAAGCCCCGAAGAGATCCTTCGCGTGGTTCAGGATGACGTTGGTGGAGTATGGCGAAATTCCTCATCCATTCGGCATTCGACACTCGGCATTTCACCGAGCCCAATAGTCTTGCACCATTCCCCACCCTTACCAGCCCAGGCGTTTCTTTCTCGATTTGCCTGGCACAGGGCGGGCAACCATTTTTTGCTTCTGTTTGAGCTCGACCCAGATAGGCGTTACGTCGTGAAGCCACCATTTTAGGGTCACTTCGCTGTTTGGCTCGCGCTCGTAAAAACGCCCTTTTTCCTCTGTGACAATTTTGCCCGTGTAGATGTCTGTCCATCCTTCAGGACTGGGTGCAAGCAAGCCGCGTACTTTCTTGTTTTCCTTGTTGATCAGGAAAATGAACGCTAGATCTGGCTCCTTTACATTGGTTTTACTTCCAAAGAGCAGGACTTTCTGGGCCTGATAAGTTGCCAGGGCACGGACAAGTTGTGTCCGGTTTTTGAGGGTGGATAGTGCTGCGATGCTTTGTGGGACACGGGTGTCGTAGGTGCCGGCTTCAATGATTGCAGACTGCACCTCAAGCTGATCCTCCAGCAGGGTGAGATCTATTTCGGCATCACCCGTGATGCTTTCGAATGAGCTATCCGATTCTGTCTCCGGATCAAATGCTTCTTCGAGCGGCGGTGTTGGTAAATAGAGCGCGAGGGTTGCGGAGTCTTCCGAGGCTACGAGCGTTTCTGTGCTCGCTACCGTGGATTGGGGTTCTTCCAATTCTGCTGCAATGTCCTCTTCAAAAGGCAGGATCTCGAATACGTCATCTTCAGCGTCAAGCGAATCAATACGCAACGCCGCTGTATCCGCCGGGTGTTCCTCGGGTTCACTCTTGTGAATCGCGAGGTCCGGCATCGTTGAATCTGTCTGTACGATGGGCGCCGGCTCCAGTTTATAGGCAGCAGATGCTGTTTCAGTTTTTAAATCGTTATCCCGATTGGTTGCTGGCTGAATTGCTGAGCTTTCTTCTGCATGAAGTGGAGGGCCTACAGGGAATGAGGCCTCGGTCGCGTGCTGTTGACCGCTTGCGCTGTTGGGGGGCATTTCCGTTAAGGGAATCAACACGAGCGCAGTAAGGATGACAAATGTCATAACAGCCGAAAGCGGATTCATCATAGCCTTGATGGGGTTATCCCGCTTTTCTGGTTTGATGATCTGACTTTCACCGTACATGGTTACGGTTGGAGAAGGATCTACAAATGGCAAAAACGCGCCGGCTGCCGGGTTTGTTGGCCGGCGAAATGACATAGCCACATTGGTCAGAGCCGTATCCCGAAATTGATCTGCCAGCGTACCGGTTTTTTCGAGGTGTTGCGACACAATGGTATCAGGCGGTTCGGCCCGCATGAGTGACGTGTTGTCAGGCAGTCCCTGTTGGAGTGCACTCGCGAGCTCTGTGCCATTCTGGAATCGGCGCTCCGGATCTTTTTCCAGGCACTTGTTGATAAGATCACAAAGCCACGGCGGCGCATCGGGCCGGTGATTCCAGATGTCTTGCGGTGCTTCGTGGATTACTTTTTGGATGAGTGCAAACCCGTTGTCGTCCATGAACGGGAGCCGGCCTGTGAGGCTCTCATAGAGAATGACGCCGAGACTGTATAAATCGCTTCGAGCATCTAGTTGAGCGCCCCTGGCTTGTTCGGGGCTGATATACGCCGGCGTGCCAAGCATGCCACGGGTCAGGCTGCTGTCCTGGTCGATCTGCGCGATGCCAAAATCAGCAATTACTGCGTTACCGGCACGATCTATAATAACGTTGGCACTTTTGAGGTCACGGTGCAAAATCTGTTGATGATGCAGATAAGCAAGCGCTTTAGCCATCTGAATGCCCCAGCTGATGGCAAGGGTAATATCTATTTGGCCCGTGTGTAATATGCTGTTGGCAAGGGTATCGCCATCAACGTATTCCATGGCAATGTACGGGATGCTTTGCTCGATGCCGGCATCGTACACTGTAACAATATGCGGGTGATTTAACGTACCTAGTGCACGTGCTTCGCGAAGGAAGCGCTCCACAAAGACCTCATTTTGGGCCAGTTCTCGTTTTGGGACCTTGAGCGCTACCTCGCGATTGAGAATATTATGATGTGCCAGGTAGACCGTACCCATGCCCCCCGAGCCGAGGGTCCGCTCGATGTTGTAGCGAGTAAATTGTGGGATTTCGTTAAGATCCTGCATTTCGCAGCAAATCGGCCTTTTTAAGGTGCTCTTTTTGCTGAGCACACAATTCAATGAATAAATACGAACGAGAGATTGGCAGTCTCAGAAAGAATTGACTCGTCTCAATTATTAAGAAGGGGGGGAGCGAATGAGACGCCATTCGATGCGTAGTCAACGCAAATCAGCTACTTTTTTGAAACAGTTAGCAGCTATACAATTGCCTCACACAACCTGTGCCAACTTATCATGAACAACCCTGCGCGGCGATACTTTTTATGGATTGTAGTTTTTGGAGGCCTGTTCTTATCGATACATAGCACGCCAGTGCATGCACAGTATCGCTCGCTTGGTATTGGCGGAATGTTTGGGAGTCCCACCGGGATTAGCCTAAAACAGTGGTTTTCAAGGAAGACAGCGTACGACGCGGGTGCTGCGTGGTCGCTCAGTAAAAATCCAGGAATTCATCTACACGGCGATTTTCTTATTCACCGCTCTGATTTTGATGGTATGGAGGAAGGACGTAGCTACGTGTACTACGGCGTTGGAGGGCGTATCAAGGCTGCACGTGATGATCCACGGGCGGGTGTGCGTATCCCGATCGGATTCACCTTCATCAATCCAGAAGAGCCGATAGACACGTTTATCGAAATTGTGCCTATCCTCGATTTGTTGCCGCGCACGCGATTTGCGATGAACGTGAGCGTCGGCGGACGGTTTTATCTAGCCGGCAATAGACGCCGGTTCTAGCAACGCGATTTTAATAACCGTTGCTGGAAGAGGGGGGGCTAACAATTAGCCTGGAAAAGTAATTACGAAGCGGCAGCAGCTTTCTTTGCAGCTTCAATTTTGAGCTTGCGCTTTTTGTTCTTCTTCAGACGAGCTTTGCCGAATGAACCGTTTACAATTTTGCCTCGCTTCGTTCTGCGGTCACCTTTACCCATGGTACCTTAACCTGTTCGTTGTGATGGAATTTTCAAACATGCGACCTCTGTACTTGTACGGCGGTCCCGATGTTTCAATTTCCGTGGGTTTGTGGCATTAACTGTGAACATTCTACGAGATGTTCATGGTATGGGAACTGGATAAATTGTAAGTAATCCAAGCGATTGACTCCCTGCTAGCATACGTACCCGTATCCCACTATGAAAATCACCGTAATTGGTGCCGGCGCCATTGGTTCTGCCGTTGCACAGGACCTGTTAGCGCGCGAAGAAGTGAGCCTTGTGCAGGTTTGTGATGCGCACGCCCGCCTTTTAAAGCAACTGCACGATTCGCTTAAAAACCCAAAGCTTCGTTCGTTCCAAATCGATGCACGCGACGCGCGGGTGCTTTCGCCTATTTTGAGTGGTACAGACGTAGCCATTGCCTGTATTTCACCTGCAATGAATCCGCAACTCGCTCGGCTCTGCGTTGATCTGGGTGTCAACTTTTGTGACCTTGGTGGTGAAGATAGTCTCGTGCACGAAGTCCTGGCCTTGGATGAAGAAGCGCGCTCCAAGTCGGTTTGGGTGGTGCCCAATTGTGGGCTTGCACCGGGGCTCGTGAACATTCTCAGTCGTGCAGGGATCGCTCAGTTTGATGAAGTGGAAGTGGTGCGGCTGCGCGTGGGTGATGTGCCGCTTCATCCTGAACCGCCGTTTAATTTTCGCCTTTCCTGGTCTGCTTCCAAAATTCTTGACGACTATACTGAATCCGTGCGCATGATCGAGCAGGGGCAGGTGGTAGAAGCGGAGCCACTTTCACACATGGAAACGCTGCATTTTCCTGAGCCATTCGGTAAGATGGAAGCTTTTTGTACAGCCGGCGGCCTCTCTGCGCTGGTAGATGATCTCGCGAATCATGTACGAACACTCGACCACAAAACAGTACGCTGGCCCGGACACGCTGATCAAATGCGGTTCTTGATCGGGCTCGGTTTTGCAGAACGGCAGAAAATTGACGTACGCACCCATCTCACGTATCGCGATGTACTGGAGCGCAAAATGAAGCGCCGGCTGGGTGGGAAATACGAAGACGCCGTGCTGGTTCGTGTGCTGATTAAAGGCCGGCAGCAGGACCAGATTCGTACCCTCGTGTATGAGATGATTGAGCTTGGTGATCCAGATAAAAATTTATCGGCAATCCAGCGCACAACGAGTATTCCGGTGGCTACCATTGCCTGTTTGCTTGGGCAGCGCAAAATTGACGGTGGCGGTGCGATGCCTGCTGAGAATATTATTCCAGGCGACCAGTTCTGCGAGCTTCTTGCCGGCCGTGGACTCGACATTTCAACCCGCTGGTTTGAGGGCCGTATTCGCGTGACCAGTGAAGAGGTCTTAAACCAGCCAAGTTTGGGGTAGCTTGCGTTCAACCTGTCAATCCTCGCGATTTACCAGGTTTTGGGTTGAAGATTGAAAGTTTTGCTCCTTTCCATAATTCGTGGGGATACGGACTTTTCAGGTTAATTGTGGAGGCAACCTAAATTTAATCTGCCCCCCATGCCATAGCGTTGTCATCGGTTACATGTAATTTTGCTGCTCTTGTGGTTATGGTATTCGGCTATGCTACGATTCGAGCCGGCTTCATACCTCGCTTCATTACAGTTACATATAACCTTTCAACTTCATAGCACATGACGCATCTTGAACTGGCACAAAAACTTTATCAAATGATCGGCGAAGGCAAGCTCTCAGAAGCCATCGAAGAGCTCTATGACGACAACGTCGTAATCGTCGAGGCAAATGGGGACTCCTTTGAGGGGAAAGCGACTCAGCAAGGACGCCTGGTAGAATGGATGAACGGAATTGAAGCACAGCATGGCGGTGGTGTATACGCCATTACTGCTAACGAGGAGGCTGGTGTCACCATGGTCGAGTCATGGGGCGATATTACGTTTAAAGGAGCACCTGGCCCTTTTAAATTTGAAGAAGTGGCTGTGCAGACCTGGAAGAACGGAAAGATTGTGCGCGAACGGTTCTATTACAATGCTGCCGCCATGCAATCTTCGTAGCCTTCGGCGAAGCCGTAAAGGAAACGCGAAATACAAAAAGGGAAGATGTTTACATCCTCCCTTTTTTAATACCACCTAATTTTGGATACGCTGAATTAATTTTGTGCCGACGTGTGGTCGCTCACAATAATCCAGGTTCCATTACGTTTTTCAAACATCAACGTGAATAGCCCTGTGAGATCATCAAGGGGCGGTGTGCGTGTGAGCCGGAAACGACCAAACGCAGTTGCCCATTGTACAGATAGTTTTTGCATTTCCAGGTCTTCAAAGGCGAGGCTACCCATGGCGGCTCTGTCTGGATAGGTAGCCAGGTAACGGGCAAGCGTTTCGTCCCAGCCTCGGCGCACGTTGCCACCGGAGGCAAAGCGCAGCGAATCGCTTTTCCAGTAGCCTTCCATAAAGCCATTAATATCGCCGGCATTCCAGGCTGCTACCTGGGTATCCAGAAGCGTTTGCATGGCTGCAATGGTTGCCGCTTCGGTTTCCTCATCCGTTGGAGGCGCGGTCTGCTGGGTGCACGCAGTAACCAGTGTGATCGCGCAAAAGGCAAGGCCGCACCGGTA
The DNA here is from genome assembly GCA_965263205.1 of Rhodothermales bacterium. Taxonomy (GTDB): domain Bacteria; phylum Bacteroidota; class Rhodothermia; order Rhodothermales; family JAHQVL01; genus JBCCIM01. Next base: position 68,219 of record CBDHHF010000022.1, on the reverse strand, counting down.
AAGTATCGATTGAATCATGAGATTTTATGAATCCTTTGGTTATCAGCAGAACAAAAATAAAAAACTCTTGTAATACTGCACGCAAAAGGCTGCCTTGAAGCGAAGGTCAAGGGGTGTTATAAAGCGTTTTTCTTAAGCGCTTTGAACCGATTCGAATGACATCGGTTACTTTTATACCAAGCTAGATTAGCCCACTACCCCTCTTTAAATGGCTCCTTCACAGCCGATCTTCTTCTAAGACCAAACAGGTGATCGCGTATACGTACTTCTTGTTACAACAAGCCCAATTTAGTACCAAGCCAGCCCGCATTCTAGCGGTGTGAAGCAACATTACCGGGTTTAAAACAGGTAGTTCAATCAAAGTACGATCAGAATAGTGCGATCATACGGGTCCATTTCTAATACCCCAATGCGACGATCTGGCGGCCAACGTCCGTTACGGATGTTTGTGTCGATGATGGCTGTTGCCCTGGTGCTGGTGACTGGCCTGCTCGCAACGTCTGCTGCCACGCGGGATGATACCGCCTGGCGAGATCTGTACCAGGTTGCTATTGCGCCGGCGGATACGGATTCTGTTGCACTTACCACGGATCTTCTGGCTGTAGCAGCCGACACGTCGGACACTACCCTCGCTGATACGAGCTTTATCTACCGATACATCCCACGATTTAGTCGTGATCGCCCTTCTTCATCGTTGTTTCCACGCCAGCGCCGGCCCCTGTCTACAAAACTTGGCAACTACTGGCGACACAACATCGAACTCGATTCAACCGAAAACAAATACTACGTCACCGAATCGGTTGGCAAGCTCTCTGTTCGTTATCCTGTAGAACTTCCGTACGATGAATACCGCAAGCTTCGTCTTGAAGTTGGTGTACGTAGAGAATTCTCGCGGCTTGCAGATCAGGCATCGCAGCGCCGGCGTGCCCGGCAACGGAACGGTGGCCTTGGATTCAATATTGTCGTCCCGGGTGGCCGTGAAAGCGCCTTTACAACCATCTTTGGTACGGCAGATATCGACCTGCGCGTGAATGGTCAGGCGAACATCAATGCCGGCTTTAATATTCGAAAAAGTGACCAGCAAACAGCCCTGACGGGCCGTGAAACCCAGGTAGACCCGGAATTTAGACAGGACCTTCGCCTCGGTATCGTTGGACGTATCGGGGACAAAATGAATATTGACGTCAACTGGGATACGGAGCGCGAGTTTGACTACCAGAACCAGTTGAAGCTGCATTACGAAGGCTACGATGATGATATCATCAAAAGCATCGAAGCCGGTAACGTATTCTTGCAGACGCCCTCAACGTTGATCCGCGGTGGCCAGAGCCTCTTCGGGATCAAGAGTGAGTTTCAGGTAGGCGGCATCCAGTTCCAAACCGTTATCAGTCAGCAAGAAGGCCAATCGAATAGCCTGAGTATTGATGGTGGATCGGAGCCAGAGCCCATCGATATCGAGCCCATTGATTACGAGGAGAAAAAGCACTTCTTCCTGTCGTACTATTTCAGAAACCGTTGGGAAACTGCACTTGCTGCACCGCCACTGATTACGGTAGCCGATGGTTTCGAGCGCATTACGCGTGTGGAGGTTTGGAAACTCCAGAACACAAGCGCAGAGGATCAGCTTCGTGCCGCCATTTCGGTGATTGACCTTGGTGAGGAGCCGGCTGTTCGGACGGAGGCTAACAACTACACGGCAACGGTACTACCCGATTCCCGAAACGACGCCTGGGACGAGGCAACGCTGACCACAGATCTGATCGATCAACTCGGATTGGATGGTGCTGATTTCCAGACGGGCGACCTGGTTAAGCTTGAAGAAGGGCTCGACTATGAGTTTGATGACCTGTTGGGGTATATCTCCCTGCGGCAGGGCATGCAGGAAAGCGAGGCCCTCGCGGTAGCATTTGAATACGTAGCCAATGGCCAGCTATTCCAGATTGGTGAGTTTGCAGTTGATAAGCCTGACAGCGACCAGCGGCTGGTATTGAAGCTGCTGCGCCCAACCAACCTGCAGCAGCCCAACCTTGCGGGTAATTTCAATCCTGCTGCCTGGTACCTGGAACTCCGTAACCTCTACCGTCTCGACGGTCGCGGTATCAATTCTACCGACTTTGAACTGCAGGTTGAATACGAAGCACCTGGCAGCCCAGGTTCAAAAACGCTGCCTGGGATTGGGCGTGGCTCTACGCTGCTTCAGTTACTCGGCCTCGACCGCCTCAACGTTGATGAAGCGTTACAGCCGGATGACAGATTTGACTACCTCGAGGGCTACACCATTGACCCCCGTCGTGGTCTGTTGATTTTCCCGTACCTGGAGCCGTTTGGGGACCGGATTGCTAACATTATCAATGAATCAGTAGCAGATCCTGATTTACGACAAGAGTCGCTTAACAAGTTTGTTTATTCAAGTCTTTACGATCAGAAAAAAGACAACGCGCGGCTCGATACGCAGCTTCGCGATATTTACCGCATTAATGGATCTTACAAAGGCGCTGTAAAAGCTTTTTATAACCTCAATGCCTTTGCCGGCGTTATTCCGGGCTCGGTTCGCGTGACTGCAGGTGGTGCGCCACTTACAGAAAACGCCGATTATACGGTCGACTACCAGGGGGGGACGGTGAGTATCACCAATCCGGCATTCCTGACAGCCGGCCGTAATATCGAAATCGATTACGAGTCCAACTCGCTGTTCAATATCCAGAAAAAGACGCTGCTTGGTGCCCGCGCATTTTATCAGTATGATGACGTGCTCACGCTGGGTACCACGCTGATGCGCCTTAGCCAGAAATCGCCTGTAGACAAATTTCGGCTTGGTGAAGAACCCATTTCGAATACGATCTGGGGGGTAGATGGTAACTTCAAACTGGAGCCGCGCTGGTTGACGCGCGCTGTGGATGCATTGCCGCTGATTCAAACCCGTGCGCCGAGTTCGATTCGAGTAACGGGCGAGTTTGCGCAGTTGCGACCAGGGCACACGGAGACAACCGCCTTCCGTCGGAGCCGGCGTGAATTACAGGGGCAGGGCCGCGATTTCAACAGCGACGAACTCTCCGGTATTTCTTACGTCGATGATTTTGAGGGATTTGAGACCACCTTCTCGCTGCGCCAGGCTGGCGCCTGGCAATTGACGGCACCGCCCGATTCGATTCGAGAATTTGTAAACCCGCCTTCCGGATTACCACGTGTTGAACGCGACTCACTAAAAACCAACTGGCGGAGTACGTTTGCCTGGTACACGCTCAACGTAAATACGTTGCGGCAGCTGCTGCCCAAGGTGCGGGTGCCGTCTGAAGGTGCTATATCTTCCGTCCAGATTCGAGATGTTTTCCCTGATCGCGACACACGCGGTGAACTCGATCAAACGCTGTCTACGCTCGATTTGTACTTCGATCCTACCGAGCGCGGACCCTATAATTATACGAGGGACCTGCAGGCTTTCCTGGATCAACCGATGAATACCTGGGGGGGCATGATCCAGCGCCTGCCTGAAGGTTTTAACGATTTCAATGTGAAGAACATTGAATTTGTGGAATTTATTGTCCAGTCCTTCCCGGAAGGCCTCGATGATACGGGTCCAGAAGCTAAACTGTACATTGATTTGGGGACCATTTCTGAGGATGTTATCCCCAACAGGGAGCTAAATAACGAAGATGGCCTTTCACTTTCTTCTGTTGGATCCCGTGTTGATGCGTGGAGCCGGCTGCCTTCCGTTATTCCGGACAAAGTAATCAACGTCCGCGACAACCGTACGGAAGACCTCGGTCTGGATGGCCTGGTTTCCTATGATCCAGATGCATACGATCCCGGCGCGCGCGAACACGTCGTCTTTGCTGACTATCTCGAAGAACTTCAGGCCAATAACAACGGCGATCCAGCGTACGAAGAGGAACTCAGAAAAATTCTGCTTGACCCTTCTGGAGACGATTACCACTATTTCGAGAACGACCTGTACTACACCGAAAGCGGGATCTATAACGAAACGCCAACCCTGCAGCAGCGCTTCAGCCGGTATTTTCCGACCAGTGAGTTGAACGCGTTCGAAACGCAGAACAAGCTTGCCACTAACACCTCCGTAAAACGTGGTAACATTCAGTACCCCGACACGGAAGACCTGAACATCAACACCACGGTAGATACCGAAAACGATTACTTCCAGTACGAGGTACCCTTAAGTAAAGCTGTACTGGATGACTTGGGACAGCCAGATAAGCTGGACGATTACGTTGTGGGCGAGATTACTTCACCGGAGACGGGGCCTACAGGATGGTATCTGATTCGTATTCCTGTGCAAAATTACACGCGCATTGTTGGTAATATCCAGGACTTCACGCGGATCGAGTCCATGCGAATTTGGACAACAGGTCACCAGGTGCCGGTTACCATGCGACTTGCTTCCCTGGAGCTGGTAGGTAGCCAGTGGCGGAAAACGGCGCAGGTAGACGAAGAGCTGCTCGATGATGACTTTGTACCGATTGAGACCGATACGCGTCTGACCATTTCGAGTATCAACAACGAGGAAGACTCTAACATTTACCGGCCGCCGTTTGGTACCATTATCAGCCAGACACGCCTTTCAACAGGGCAGGCTCAGGATGCACGCGAGCAGTCGATGGTCATGCGTGTCGAAAACTTACCGCCGGGATCGCAGCGTGCCATTTCCAAAACCTATCCCAACGCGCTTGACCTGTTAAAGTACTCGAACATGCGTCTCTTTGTGCACATGCATGGAGAGCTTTGGGATGGGACAGATCTGAAAACGCTAGAGCGGAATGAGTCGCGGGAGAAGGTGAAATTCTTTATTCGCCTCGGTGCAAACGAGACCAATGATTACTACGAGTACGAGCAGCCGCTGACCCCTTCAGAGTTTGGTTCGCTGAATCAGGATGAAATCTGGCAGACCAACCAGCAGTTTGGCGACCAGTTTATTGACCTGAACTCGGTGAATATTGTACTCGGTGCGCTCAACCAGTTGAAAGTTGCGCGTGACGAGAGCCTCGATCCAAATGGGATCCCTTTCCCGACGGACAGCCTGTTCTGGAATTTCCAGGGGGACCGTTCGCTGGTTGATCTTGAGTTTGCACCACCAGGTACACGGATTGGTATTAAAGGAACACCTTCCCTTGGACGTGTGAACACCATTGTGATGGGTATTCGAAATCCTGTACCACCTGATGGTGAGATGGGGGATGAGTTAGGCGACGTCACGGTTTGGGTGAACGAATTACGTACGTCGGGTTATGACGAAACCAATGGCTGGGCGGCACTGGCAAACGTCGATATCAAACTGGCTGATTTAGGTGGATTCAAAGCAAATATCCGCCGGCAAACCGACGGTTTTGGCTCATTAGAAAGCTCGCTGGGTGAACGCGATCAGAACGATCTGAATAACTGGAGTGTTGCGGGTGACATTAACCTGGATAAACTGATTCCGGAAAAAGCCGGCTGGTCGATTCCTGTATCGGGACAGATTCAGTCGAATACCTCTACACCGCGCTTTGCACCAAGCCGTGGTGACGTGCGTCTGCAAGAAATTATCGATCAGATTGAAACGCAAGACCTGTCTCCTGAAGAAGCGGCCGAGCGAACACGCGAAGTACGGGAAGCTGCGCAGGCATTTTCCTATACGCGCTCGATGTCGTTCCGTGTCTCCAAGCGAAATTCGCGTTGGGCCATTATGCGCATTTTGGTAGATGGCCTCTCGTTCAACTATTCGTATACGGACAAGCAGTCGCGCAACCCATCGCAGAAAATGAACGATTCATGGCGGTGGTCCAGTAACCTCAACTATCTCCTAAACATCCCACAGCCCAAAACCCTGCGGCCGTTCTGGTTTTTGTCAAGTGTCCCTGTTGTTGGTTTGTTGGGCGATCTGCGGTTCAACTACTTACCCCAGTCGATAAAAGCTTCTGCTTCTGCAGCCCGAAACTATTCCGAAGCGCAACAGCGCACCGCTGCGCGGCTTACGGCGTTGGAAGAGCTCTCAACCTTCCCGGTTCGTGAGCAGCATACATTCTCTCATCGTCGAAATGTTAGCGTGCAGTACAATCCATTTCAGTTCCTCAACCTGAGCTTTGATACAAGCACCAACCAGAGCTTGAACCAGCTTGGGGTAGATACGCTGCATAGCGTCATCGACCTGAACACGGATTCACTTTACAGAGGTGTTAATATTAACGACACGGGTCGATTGGCTGAGTTAGGCATTACGCCCGATGACGTGCAGGTAACGGCGTTTGGCGTACAGGAGCTTGAAATTATCTCAGCCCGCAAGGCACTTAGCGGGCTGTTCTCAGGGGACAGCGACTTGCGGACGGAGCAGCACGATCAGCGTTTTAATGCAACGTTCCAGCCTACGTTCAACCGAAACGGGTTTTTGAACTGGGTAAATGTGCAACCCGTGACCTATACGGTGCAGTATGGCTGGCAAAATGGGGCATTGGGTCGTGATACGGGCGCAAATATTCGAAATCAGGTCAGTATTCGGAGTGGATTGACGTTGCGACCTATTGAGTTGTGGCGCAAGATTCCGTTCTATGAGCGCATGGAAGCAGCGCAGCAGAAAGAGGAGCAGGAGAAGCAGAACAAGATTCGGGAACGTGAGAAGCGCCGGCAAGAAAAGCGCGAGGCCCGCAAAGAGCGAAAAGCCGAACGCAAAGCAGAGAAAGAAGCTGCGGCACTCAAACGTCAGGAAGACGAAGCGCGGTTGGCTATTGAAAATGCCGGCCGGGAAGAGCGTGGCGAAGACAAGCTTTCCCTGAAAGAATTCCTTGAAGCGGAGGCAGCCATCGAAGCACAGCTGGAAGCGGCCCGCCTGGAAGCAGAGGCGCGTCAAGCACAACTTGATGCAGAAGATGAGGTAGCAGCAAACGTGAATCCGGATGATAATCCAGCCGTCAATCCACCTGTCAACCCAGCTGATAGTGCCGCTGTAGGCGGGCTGCCGACCGACGAAGCTGTTGCCCAGGATAGTACGGCGCTTGAGGGGGCTGAACTCCTTGAGGCGGAGAAGAAACGCCGGCTGAATGTCAAGTTGCCAAAGCTCAAGCCGTTGTCGTTTGCGCGCCGCATTGCGCTTGCTGCTACAGGGGTACGTGACCTGAACATTAACTACACTGCAAGTCGAAATTCAGCATCGAGCAACGTAGGTATCCCGCAGTTTACCAGTACAGGGGATATCGGAGACGTAGTTGTAAACTACAGCCTTATTGATGCGCTTTTCCGAGAAAAAGGGCCTTCTGTAGGTTATCGATTTGGCTTGGAGCGGTCCATTCCGCTTGATAATCGCATTGTGACCAACAATCTGCAGGTTACCGATGTGTTGTCGGATAACAACAGGATACAGGCACAGACTGCGTTGAATCCAGGGACAAACCTGACCATCAATCTCACCTGGAGCCTTGATTGGGGCAACAATACAAACTTTACGTTCCGGCCACTCGACGTAGGGGGCATTGATGAGACCAAGACAGAGCGTGGTAACAACAGCTCATCGGTTTGGGCATTCCGTGCAGACTATGTCGATTTGTTCTCGCGCCAGTTGGAGGCTTATGTGCAGGATGCGCAGCAGGCTGCTACGCTCAACGAACTGGGGGATGAAAACGGCGACGGCCGGGTAATCCTGACAAACCGAACGCTGGTAGCTGACTTCTTGCAGACGTATCTGGGCAGTGGCAGATCGCTTGATGGTTCGCGCGGTTTGTTGCGCTTCCCGCTGCCGGCGTGGCGTGTGAACTACACGGGGCTCTCAAATTGGCCCGTTTTCCAGTTGTTCACGCAGAAAGTTACCCTGCGCCATAGCTACAGTGCTGACTACACAACAGATTTTCGCTCAAATCTCTTGCCGGCTGGTGGTGATCCAACAAGCGCGTTTAGCCTCGGCGCCAAGCAAATTACCTTCGATATTCCAGACGTAGAGACCGGTGCTGTGCGTATCAACGAGCGCTTCTCACCACTCGTGGGCCTCGATCTTGATTTCAAAAATCAGATTCAGACCAACCTTGCCTGGAATAAATCCAATATCTATTCGCTTAGCTCTACCAGCTTTGAGGTCAATGAGACAACGAATAGTGAGCTCTCTTTCTCCGCTTCATATCAGAAACGTGGTTTGAAGCTGCCATTCTTCAAGAAAAAACTAGACAACCGCGTCAGTTTCAAATTTACGATGTCGCGCGCAGTGATCAATGATCAGCGGTTCCGTCTGCGTCGTGCACTGGAAGAAGCCATTGAGGCTGTTGATAACGGCGAGGCCTACGATCCTATTTTGTCTACCCAGGGGGATAATGCATCCGTGGTTTCTGCATCCACACGCCTGACGCTCGCCCCGCAGATCTCCTACCAGTTTAGCAACCGGGTTTCTGGCGACTTCAGACTGCTCATCGAGAATTTCGATAGTGAAGACAGTCGTACGCCGTCATCGCAGGTGATTTCTGGCACCTTCAACTTCCGCGTTAGTATACAGAACTAGGGGCAAATACATCGGATGATGTATTTGTGTTGAAAGTTGCTGGTTGAAAGTTGAAGGTTTTTCTGAGGTTTAAACCGAAATCTACCAGCTTCATTATTTGTGTGTGTGCTGTAGTGCGTGATGTAACGTGCTACGTGCAATTACAAACAGGTATTGTCGATGATGCGGGCAACAGAAAAACAAGAAGTTGTAGTATGCCAGCTTGGCCGTGTGCAATATGAGCCGGCCTGGCAGCTTCAGAAGCGTATCCAGGCTACTCTGATCGCCGCAAAACGGGAAGACCCTATTCGCGAATTGCCGCATGTACTGCTTGCCGTAGAACATCCACCTGTGTACACGCTGGGTAAAAGTGGCGATGCCCGCCATTTGCTTGTTTCCGAAGAACTGCTGGCCAGGCAGGGTGCCACGTTTATTCACATCGATCGTGGAGGCGATATTACATTTCACGGTCCTGGGCAGCTTGTCGGATATCCCATTTTGGATCTGGACCGCGTTTGTCGCGATGTGCACCTGTATCTCCGCAATTTAGAAGAGGCCGGCATCAGGACCTGCGAAACTTATGGACTTTCAGCGGGCAGGGTGGACGGAAAAACGGGTGTTTGGATTGGAGCTGAAAATGAGTTGACGGCCCGGAAAATCTGTGCGCTTGGGATACGATGTAGTCGATGGGTTTCGATGCACGGGTTTGCTTTCAACGTCAATACAGAACTGAAATACTTCGATAACATTGTACCTTGCGGTATTGCCAATCGCGCTGTGACAACCCTTGCTAAAGAATTGGGTAGCCCTGTTGATGAAGGAGCGGTGTTGTATGAATGGCTCAAAAATTTTGCAGAAGTCTTTGATGTACAATGCCGGATCCTCGATAGGTCGGCTTCAATTGGTTTCCTGCAAGATTTTTTAGGGGAGTCGATGGAGGCGTACGAACTCGCTGCGGTTTTGTAACTCCACCTTTTGTGTTACCTTCTACCACACCGCAGACAACTTTAAAACTACATGAGTGATTTTAGCCTGAAAGATTTTGCAGGACGCCTGGTTATCGAGGCGATGTTTTATGACGAAGAGTACGGCGCTATAGGTAATCTGAGCCTGGTGAGTTTTGACGAAAAGAAGGAGAAATACATTGCGTATTTCCTGCCTGAAGAGTTGACGTTTGTAATTGAGGAAGTAACGGAGTGGGAAGCGTACGATGCAGCTGAAGAAGGTGCTATTGGATATGCCCTGGCAACAGATACGAAGGAGCACATGTCATCTAAAGTGCCGGCTGAAATAGCAGCCGAGGTGCTGGTGTTGGCTGAAAAATTTGAACTGACGCCCAGTGCATCGCTTTTCTTCGAAGACGAAGCAGAGTAGGCTTTCTCAAGATTACGGACCTTCAGGGAGCAATTGCAGGCTTTTTACAGCAAATAATATCCAGCCTACAAGAAAAAGTACGCCACCAATTGGTGTAATGGCACCGAGCCATGACGTGTCGGTTAAGACGAGGAGGTAGAGGCTGCCTGAGAAAATGATGGTGCCTGCCAGAAAGCAGTATCCCGCACCATTGAGCAGGCCAGGATGGCTAAGGGAAATGTACCCCACTAGCATAAGGGCAAGGGCGTGGTACATCTGGTATTGTACACCTGTCTCAAATGTGGACAGCCGATTTGCTGATACTTTACTTTCGAGCATGTGTGCGCCAAATGCACCGAATGCAACGGCCAGTCCGGCGAGAATCGCGCCAGCCAATAAGAAATACTTCGTCATGTCCATTTGCCTTGAATGATGGGGGCAGCCTATAACAAAGAAAACCCGTATATATGTTCATATACGGGTTTTCATAAGCTAAGGTGTGGCGTGTAAAGTATCTCGTAAATCTACTTGATATGCGTTACTGACCCCGTTTTTCTGGCTGAGGGCGTCTGAAGTTCGTAGAGGTACGTGCCTGCTGGCAAGTCCGCTGCATCAAAGGTGATTTCATGTGCGCCGGCGTGACGAACACCTTCGTCAAAAGATTTTACTAGACGTCCCTGCATGTCATAAACCGATAGGGTTACCGGATCTGGCTGTAGCATGGTATAAGCGATGGTTGTCTGTCCCTGGAATGGATTAGGGTATGCCTGTTCGAGCGTGAACGTAGCCGGCACGAGTACTTCTTCTACAGAAACCTGCGTTGCAAAGTTTAAGCTATCCGAGTAGACAAAATCGCCTGTGCGCAAGCCGTTTCCGTTTGCAGCAACACCTGCGGCATAAATCTGGATCGGACCCACATCATCGGTTGGTGCTGTCCATTGGAAGGTCCATTCTGACGATCCATCAGCAGCAATTGCATCGTCGTGTGTGATATACCGCTGCACGGCATCAGCAAAGTCGGTGCCCTGGCCGAGGCCGAAGGTGCCAGTAAAACGGAACGGGTCGTTTACCGGGCGAACGGTAGCCTGAAAGCCAAAACGGCCCTGCCCTGATTGCTCGACTTTGACCGTAAAGTTCATGGTAGCACCGGGGGCGTACGTATCGTTTGTTGTGATCGTGATTGCTCCAGGCCCAGCGTTGAGCTGGTTTGTGTCGTGGCAACCGCTGGTTGCGCAGGTATTATTACCACGCGCACCCGTATTGGCGCTTGGTGCGCCTTTACCGTTTGTAAGGGCCTGTAGCGGGAAAAGGAGGATAAAACCAATAATACCAGTAATGATAATTATTCGCGTAATCATGGTATTTGTGAGCATTAATAAGTTGGGTGCTGCAAAATAAAAGCGCGGGCTTGGTGCCTTGGCCGGCTGCTTACTAGCTAATGCGTATTTGGGAGGGAAAATTGCCGGCAACACGGGAGGGGGGAGACGTCAAAATGCCTCGCAAAACCTGTACCGACTTGGCTGTGGGGTACATAAAGATCTGTTCAGATCAATTTTTTCTGAACAAGATCAACTGTAACTGGTGGTGTTTAAAGTTGAAAGTGCTGGTTGAAGGTTTTTGGGCCTTACGCCCATTAGTTTTCCTTGGTGTTGATTACCAGCAACCTGGCAAAATCAACATGATTATACCGGGGCAAAGCATCAATCGACTTTCGGCACTCGAAAATCGGCATGCTATCAAGGCTAAATCGCTAGTACTGCAGCAGTCCTACTCGCCGCCGGTGCCTTTCAGGATGGCAATAGAATCCAACAGGGCATCTTCTGCAATTTCTTCTTTCGGTGCATCACCCCAGAGCCGTTCCAGGTCGTAAAATGCACGTTTCTCTTCATTGAATACGTGCACAACGAGGTCAACGTAGTCGAGTAGCACCCATTGCATGCCGCCGGTGCCTTCGGTATGCCAGGGCAATTCCTGAGCCTGTTCTTTGATGCCCATGCGGACGGCTTCAATGATGGCTTTGATTTGCAGTTCAGATGAGCCACTGCAAATGATGAACAGGTCAGCAACACCGCTAACGGCGCGCATATCCATAATTACAATATCGTAGCCCTTTTTGGACTGAATTGCCTCTACAGCAATTTGTGCCAGTTCCTGGACTGGCAGATGGTTGTTGCGGGATTTGAGTGGTTCGTTGTTGGGAATTACGTTTGGCTTTGCAGTCATATAGTAAACGGTAGTGCCTTGATGTTAACGGGCAGGCATTGTGTTTATTAGCGTGTTTATTGGTTCTTGAACGGCGTCAGCGTTGCATAGTCTTTTCCGATGACAATAGACGCATCGAGATATTCATCGAGTTTGATGTCTTGTATGACGCGGTCTTCCGGCAGGCCAACGGCCTTTGCCAGTTTTCTGGCAGATTCCAGGTCCCCGATGCGGTCGTATACAACGGAGTATTCCTGTTCAAATGTTTCAAAATCTCCAACCTCAACGACATCAAAACCTTTTTTTCGCAGAAATTGCGTCATTTGGCCGGCTAATCCGGACACACCACACCCATTTCTGATTTCGACCTGGATAATATCGCCGATAAGTTGTCCTGAACTGGCTTCACGTACGGGATCAACGCGTGGTGCAAAAACACGGGTGCCGAGTGCGTAGAGTAGGGCAAGCAAGGAAATGCCCAATACAACGAGCACAACGTTAATCAAACTGTTTCTGGACGCAGCCTGACGCTCATTCATAAAGGATTGGTCAGCTTCGGTTTATGCTGAGAAACAAGACGCGGCCATTCCCTGCAGGGAACGCCGCGCTGTGTAAACTGGAAATGATATGTAATAACTCGTCCGACTATCGCCCACTGTCTCTCCAGAACAAGCTGCTGGTGCCGCGTGTTGCGTGGAAACGATTCATGCCATATCCGCCACCATAATACCCGTATGGGGATGCAAAGCGGCCGTAAGGGCTCTGATGGAAGGACAGATGGAGTTCGACATTTTCTGATGGTCGGTAGGCAACTTCAGCATTTTGCACAAAAATGCGCGCATCGCCGTTTAATCCGCCAGCAGCATTGCTGAAGGTGCCGGCGTTTGGTGAGTATGCTGCGCTAATGTCAACGCGGGCTGCGAGTTTGTCGCTAAACTGCCACATCATCGAATTCGTGAACATACCCAACGAAGCTGTTCTGCCGCCAAATGAGGACGAAGAAAATTCAACCGATTGCGACATGCGAAAATGTGACGGATCGAAGAATTTATTCAGGGAAAAACCAGAACTCTTCGTTTCGTACAGTTTCACTGGTGCTTGCTGCTCAAAAGCAGTTTCCCGAAGTTGGGCCTCTGCGGGCATTGCGAAGCCCAGAAGCAGAAGCAAGCATGCTAGAGAAACAAAATTACGCATGGCAATCCTATAGTTAGGGTTAATCTACAACTCTATTATAAACGCTCACCGCCTTTGTGTCAATAACTTTTAGGGCAATCTTTTGTTCACCCATGCGCCGGATGCCGGTTAGATAACCTGTAGCAAAGGGGTAACTGGGGGCGATGGTGAAGCGTCTAGCTTGAAAATCGGCTTCCAGACACCAATTTTTAAGTCACACTGCCATAAGCCGGCGCTCAATTGTTATACACATGAATCTTGCGGCATGCGTACCCGTTTGGATAGCTTATAACGTTGTCTGTTACAATTTATTGTTTAAGGTTAAGCGTTTAATGTTTAAGGTACAGCAACCTGTTGCGTCCTCAACGAACCTTTAACTTTCAACCTGCAACCTTTAACCCAATGCTTATCCTTGGTGTCGAAAGCTCATGTGATGATACTGCAGCGGCGGTAATCCGTGATACGGAGATTGTTGCCAGCGTTATTTCATCTCAGGTAGTGCACGAACAATATGGCGGCGTGGTGCCTGAATTGGCTTCTCGTGATCATCAGCGTCTGATTGTGCCGGTCGTGGAAAAAGCGCTCCAGGAGAGCGGGGTGGATAAGCGTGAGCTGGATGCTGTGGCTGTTACCTATGGACCCGGTTTGGCCGGCTCCCTGCTCGTAGGATTAAGTTTTTCCAAAGCGCTTGCGTTGGGGCTTGATGTGCCACTGATTGGGGTAAACCACCTGGAAGGGCATATATATTCTGTGTTTCTTGACCAAAAGAAACCCGTATTTCCCTATCTTTGCCTCGTTGTTTCGGGCGGACATACACAACTGGTGCTTGTCCGCGAAGGATTTCAACAGGAGGTGCTTGGCAGCACCCGCGATGATGCTGCCGGCGAAGCGTTTGACAAGGTAGCCAAGTTGCTGGGGCTTGGTTATCCCGGTGGTCCCAAAATCGATAAGCTGGCACAACTGGGGAATGCTGATTTTCATGCGTTTCCGCGTTCCAGTTTGCCGGGTTACGAGTTTTCTTTTAGCGGCCTTAAAACAGCAGTGCTCTACTATCTCAACCAGTTTGACGAAGCAGCACGCTTGCAGCACGTTGAAGAGCACATGCAGGATATCTGCGCGTCGTTTCAGCAGGCTGTTGTTGATATGCTGGTACGGGTAGTCAAACGTGCTGTACGCCGTACGGGTATCAAGGACGTTGCGCTTGTTGGTGGCGTTTCGGCCAACCAGGGATTACGGCAGGCCATGATGGCCCTTGGCGAAGCTGAAGATTTTAACCTCTATATTCCGCCCCTTCGCTTTTGCACGGACAACGCGGCAATGATTGCCATTACAGGGTATTTTAAGCATCAAAGTGGTTTGACGAGTCCCCTTACGCTTACGGCCATCCCAAGCCTTAAAATTTAGCTAATCGATCAGTAGTAACCAGATGCTCCTTGAAACGGTGAAGACCATGCTGGCGCCGCTTGAAGCCGGTTTGCCAGAAGTGCCTAAAAATCCTTCGATGGATGACTTGCAGCCCTTCAGGGTGTGTATTGATGCGCTTGATCGCGCGATAATTCGTCTGTTGAATGAACGGGTTGTTTGTGCCAATATTATTGGACATATAAAAAAGGGAAGTAGCGCGCCCGTGTACGATCCGACGCGTGAAAAGAAAGTGCTCGATAATGTGCAGCGACACAATGAAGGGCCACTGTCGGACGAAGCGGTACGCCGCTTGTTTGAGCGTATCATTGATGAGACACGCGCCGTAGAAAGACAACACTACAGGAAAGATTCGCCCAATCCGTGAATGTGCTCCGGCCGGCGAAATGACTAACAGAATTAGAAATGCGTAAAGGATTGCTTATAGGAGGCGCAGCGTTGCTGCTGTTGGGGGCCATTGCCGGTGGCGTCGGGTATTGGATGATGTATGGTGAGAATACCCAGGTTTACGAGGAAGCTAGAGCCGTTAAAATCCCACCTGGGACTTCGTTCGATGTGGTGCTCGATTCTTTGCAAGCTACCGGTATTCTTGACCGTCGAGGTACCCTTTCTACCGTTGCCGGTCTCACCGGGTGGGAAGACCAGGTGAAGCCCGGTAATTATGAGATTGAGAGCGGTGCTTCCAACTATGACATGCTGGACAAAATTCGTAAGGGACTCCAGTCGCCCGTACGCATGATGATTCCGCCTGGCTCTACGCCCGAACGTGTTGCCACTGCGTTGGCAAAACAAATGTATTTTGATGAAGAGGATTTTCTAGCTGCTATCTGGAGCGATTCTCTTGCCCAGTCCCTGGATACCGACACGCTTCATCTCTTTAGCTACATGTTGCCGGAGACCTACTTTGTCTACTGGTTGAGTGATGCTGAATCCGTGATATCTAAAATCAAAAAAGAATTCGATAGTAAAATTACTGCTGATATGAAAGCCGGCGCCGATAGTCTCGGGCTGACCATCGATGAAGTCATGCGTGTTGCTTCGATTGTCGAGTGGGAGACCAACCACGTGCCAGAAAAGCCAACCGTTGCCGGCGTGTACCTCAACCGCCTGCAGCAGCGCTGGCGCCTTGATGCTGATCCGACCGTACAGTTTGCTCTTGTAGAGATCGAAGGCAAGCGCCGGCGCCTGCTGTTCAAAGACTACAAAATTGATCACCCTTACAACACGTATCGATTCCGTGGTTTGCCACCGGGCCCGGTAACCAATCCTACGTTCTCTTCGGTAGAGGCTGTTGTAAATCCGGCCCAGCACAACTACATGTTTTTTGTAGCCCAGGGAGATGGCAGCCACACGTTTACCCGCACCCTGCGCGAGCACGTAAATGCCTCGCGTGCTTTCCATAGAAAAATGCGTGAGCGCCGCCGCAAAGCAGCTGAAGAGGAGAAAAAACAACAGATGGCTGAAGAAGCCGGCGGCTAAGGGGGAGCAAATAAATCCTTTGATTTATTTGTTGTTAAAGGTTGTTGGTTGAAGGTTAAATGTTCTTCATTGTTTGTTTGAAGTAGACAGCAACCATTTACTAGATCCTCCAAGGGCAATATGAGTCAATTCCAGAACGCTGCGTTGCTTCGGACGCAGGCCTGCATTAATGGTGAATGGGTAGGAGCGGCTAGTGGCAATACGTTTGCGGTTCGCAATCCTTTCAATGGTGAGGTATTGGCTGAAGTGCCAGATATGGGTGCTGCTGATACGATGGCGGCCATTGAAGCGGCACATGATGCCTTCAAAAGCTGGCGAGCGCAAACAGCAGCATACCGTGCGAAAATTTTACGCCGGCTGTATGAATTGCAACTTGCCCATGTAGACGATCTGGCGCGCCTGTTGACGCTTGAGCAGGGCAAGCCGCTGGCTGAAGCAAAGGGGGAAATCCGTTACGGCGCAGCGTTTATCGAGTGGTTTGCAGAGGAAGCGCGGCGTGTGTATGGTGATGTGATTCCCGGGCATCAATCTGATAAACGCATTATTACCCTCAAGCAACCCGTTGGGGTTGTTGGAGCAATTACGCCCTGGAATTTTCCCAACGCCATGATTGCCCGGAAGCTGGCGCCGGCATTGGCTGCCGGGTGCACCATGGTAATCAAGCCGGCTGAAGATACACCGCTTTCTGCGCTGGCACTCGCTGCATTGGCCGAAGAGGCAGGTGTGCCGCCAGGCGTGCTAAACGTTGTCACCACCCGTAATCCTGTCCCGGTTGGTACGGCGTTAACTGGCGATTCGCGCGTCCGAAAACTGTCGTTCACAGGTTCTACGGCAACGGGCAAACTGCTCATGGCGCAATGCGCCGACACAGTAAAGAAAGTGTCCCTGGAGCTTGGTGGTAATGCGCCTTTTATTGTGTTTGATGACGCTGACCTTGACGCGGCGGTAGCCGGTGCGATGGCTTCTAAATATCGCAATGCCGGCCAAACGTGTATTTGCGCAAATCGAATCTATGCCCAGGAAAGCATCTACGATGCGTTCACTGAGAAGCTCAAAGAAGCTGTAGCAGCCCAGCAGGTTGGCTCAGGGATGGATTCCAATACGCAAGTTGGTCCCTTGATCAACGAGGCGGCGTTGGAAAAAGTCGAGCAGCTTGTAGCTGACGCCACGGCAAATGGTGCAAAGGTACTCACCGGCGGTCATCGGCTCGAAAACAGTCCAGCGCATTTCTACGCACCAACCGTGCTGACGGAAGTGGACAGCAGCATGGCCATCAGCCAAACTGAGATTTTTGGTCCGGTTGCGCCCGTCTATCGTTTTGCCAATGAAGCTGAAGTTATTGGCCAGGCAAACGCAACGCCTTATGGATTGGCGGCATACTTCTACGGACGCGACTACGCGCGCATCTGGCGGGTAGCAGAAGCTCTCGAATACGGTATGGTTGGCATTAACACGGGCATGATTTCTACACCTGTTGCACCGTTTGGCGGCATCAAAGAGAGTGGTATCGGGCGAGAGGGTTCGCGCTACGGGATCGATGAGTTCGTGGAGTTGAAGTATCTGTGTTTTGGTGGCGTGGAGTGAGTTGGTTTTTTCGAGATTTCGGGCCTGTCCGTTTGTGATAACGAAGGGGCCTTAACGCTTAACGTGGCAGTGTGATGATGAAGGTTGTGCCTATGCCTTCTTCGCTGTCCACAGTGATCCGGCCTGCGTGGCCTTTTGTGATGATGTCGTAGCTCAGGCTCAACCCGAGGCCTGTCCCGCTGCCAGGTGCCTTTGTGGTAAAGAAGGGCTCAAAAATCTTGTTACGGACCATCTCGGGCATGCCATAGCCATTGTCGGTGATACAAATGTTTACCGCTCCAGCAATTGCTTCCGTACGCACGTTGAGTTCTGGTTTGTAGGCGGAATCAGCAAGGGACTGGATTGCCTTTTCTTTCCGTTCTTGCATCGCATCAAAGGCATTGTTGAACATGTTAACGAGCACCTGACCCAGTTCTTGAGGCATAAGCGTCACTTTACCGGCGTCTGAAGCGTATTCGCGAAGCACTTCAACATAGATATCCACCTGTCGCGCCTGCATGCCGTGGATCGCCAGGTTTACGTACTCATCAACAAAGGCATTTAAATCTACCAACTGGCGCTCACCGGAGATACCGTTGGCATGCCGCATCATGGAATTTACTATCCGATCAGCGCGTTTCCCGTGTTCGTTGATGCGAGACTCATTGAGCCGGATCGTCTCAAAAATTTTCCGAACGTCATCGTTGTTTGTACCCAGTTGTGCTTCCAATTCATTGAGCAAACCCGTGTTCAGGAAGGCAAAATTGTTGACGAAGTTGAGCGGGTTTTTGATTTCATGCGCAATGCCGGCTGTTAGCTGGCCCAGCGAAGCCATTTTCTCCGATTGAATCAATTGCGCCTGTGTAGCTTCCAGGTGACTGAGCGTTGTAGCCAGTTGTTCATTCTTCGACTCTAGCGCCTGAAAATCTTCGTAACGCGCGTAGGCAACCGAGAAGGCATCAGCGAGGGTTTGTACCAGTCTGATCTGCTCTTCAGACAACGGATCTGCATTGCCGACGTAGAGCATGCCCTGGCTAAAGGGGACAAAATGCAGATGTGTCATCGCCGGCGGATCAGCATAGTCTGGCAGTTCAGCAGCAGAGTCTACAAGACCTTGCTCCAGCATCATGTTGGTCCAGTCGAGAAACCGCTGCTGATCCCACTGATCGGTAAACACGCGCTTGTGCCGCCATGCATCAACAGACTGGATGGTGGCCGGATCGCTGTTATAAGGCACCTTGAGCGCGGCGAGATGCTCTCCTTCCGGTGTGGTGACAAACGAGTGAATGGTTTCCGTTTCATCGTCCATGATGAACACCCCACACCTGGAAAACGGTACATCGAGTTTGGTGAGTGCATGCCAGATGAGGGGCGTTACGCGTTGTAGATCCTCCGTCGTGCGCATGGAGGCAATTTCAACGCGCACCCGGTCGAGGATGGCTTGTTGGCGCGTTTCGCGGGCAAGGGCTTCCGCTTTCTGCAAGTCGAGAAATCGGGTATAGGCCTGATCAAATACACGCGCAAAGCGCTTAAGAATATCGACCTCTTCTGCATCCAAATCCTGGTTGGTAATCAGACCTACCCGGCCATGTGAAAAGAAGGCCATTTGCAGGTAGAAATTGGGCGGTAGCTGGTCGGGGGCGACTTCAAAAAGATGGAGGATACGCAGGAGCTCTTTGTCGTCTTTGAATCCCGGTAATTGTGCCAGGTAGCTGGTGTATTTCTTTGCGTGTTCTCTGTCAAAGCCCGTGGACAGGAAGCCGGTATGGTCTTTTTTCCATGCCTCATATATTTTAGCCTGCACAGGGTGCTCCTGAAGTGGCAGGAGTCGAGATGACACAAGTGACTTGCCGGCAAAGTTTGTCGACCAAACATGGTTGATGTTCTCCGCTTCGTGCGTGATGACGATGACGCATCGGGTGAACATGAACTCGAAGTCGTAGAGGCCAAGCAGGTTTTCGAACATGACCGAAGCCATTGCGGCCAGGTCTTCGCTGGCACGCATGGCTATGGTGCTGGCTCGTACTCGTTCGAGAGCTGCTTCGATTCGTGCTTTTTTTGCCTGGGCCTCTGCCCTTTTGAGGTCGAGGAAGCGCGTATAACTGAGTTCGAAGACGCCGGCAAATCGCTTCAGAATGTCTTGTGCTTCGTCGTCTATCTCACGCAGACTGGATACGGCGAGGTTGCCGTGCGCATAAATTGCATCATAGACCAGTAATCGGTCTATCCGTTGCCTGCGGAGTTGCCTGATCCAGACGTCGTGTTTGAATCCTGGTTGTGTTAACAGGAAATCGAGCACTTCATCGGCATCCTGTCCTGTCCATTCATTTTTAAAGAGATGGCCTTTACGAGCATCTTCTGGCAACTGCTGCCATTTTTGGTAGGACGTTACAGTTGGCGGAAGATCACGCCAGCTAACCACCCGTGGCTCTGCACCGATTTCGCCGCCAGGTTCATTCAGCCAGATTGTGCTTGTTTGCGCGGTTTCATCCCAGATGCTAATGTGAAACCGTTCTGCATCGGTAAGCAGGTTGAGCGACTTTAGCTGTTGATAGATTTCGTTTGCGCAGGTACGCAATTCATCGCTGTGACGCATAGCAATGAACCTGTTGCGTACTTTTTCGAGCGCCTCTTCAATTTCTATACGCCGTTCCAGCCGGGCCAGATAATCCTGCGGGTTTTGATGGTGGTCTGGCATGGATACGGTGGGAGTAAACGGAACGGACTGCAGAACGGCTGCTTCTCAAATCACATGGAAGCACCTGCTAAAGGTTCACCGCATGGGCTATTTTGCTGATTTATAATAGCAAAAAGCCGGCATACCTGCGCAACGTGAAAAACTAAAGCGCTGGCAAAACTTTCGTTTGCACCTCGCCAAAGCCAACTCGCATACCATCCTTCTCGGCAAAGCCCCGCATGGTTACGGTATCTTTGTCCTGGATAAAGGTGCGCTGCGAGCCATCGCTGAGGGTGAGAGGCTTCTGGCCGGCCCACGCGAGCTCTAGCATTGAGCCGTATGAGGAAGCATCTTTGCCACTGATGGTGCCAGAAGCCAGTAAATCGCCCACATTCACGTTACAGCCATTGACGGTGTGGTGCGCCAACTGCTGCGCCATGTTCCAGTACATGTATTTGAAGTTGGAGCGGGAAACCACGGTTTCTTCGCCACCGTCTGGTGTAATACCAACTTCCAGGTTGATATCGTAGTTTTTCTTGCCCTGGTACTGGAGGTAAGACAGCACAGCGGGCTCCTGTTTTGGGCCTTCAACCCGGAAGGGAGCCAGTGCTTCCAGGGTGACTATCCATGGTGACACCGAAGACGCAAAGTTTTTGCCCAGGAAGGGGCCAAGTGGCACATACTCCCACTTTTGAATATCACGTGCCGACCAGTCGTTGAACAGCACGAGCCCGAAGATGCAATCTTCCGCAACGGCAGTGGAAACGGAAGTGCCTAGCGCGGTCTGGTTGCCGATAATGAAGCCCATCTCCAATTCAAAATCGAGCCGGCCGGATGCTTTATACACGGGTGCCGTAGCATCTTTGGGCATGACCTGGCCGGAGGGTCTGTGGATTGATGTGCCACTCACAATGATGGAAGAAGCGCGCCCATGGTAGCCCACAGGGATGTGTCGCCAGTTAGGCAACAAGGCGTTTTCTGGATCCCGAAACATCTTGCCCACATTGGTGGCGTGTTCGATGCTGGAGTAGAAGTCCGTATAATCGCCGACAAATACTGGCATGTGCATCGTGGCATCTGTCTGTTTCACAAAAGCCTGCGGCGTGTCTTTGAGGGCACTCGATGTATCCGTCAACGCTTCCTGGAGGTTACGGCGAACGGCATGGGTTACGGGTTTGCCCAGCGCAATAAACCGGTTGAGCGTTTCTTCGAGAAACACATCAGCGTCCACATTGGGGAAAAGGCCGCGTGAGGCAGCTGCGTGCAGGTCAACGATGGCATCGCCAATGGCAACGCCGGCGCGCGGTGCGCCTTTTACAGAATAGATGCCAAAAGGCAGATTATGGATGCTGAAATCGGAATCATCAGCAACGGGATGCCAGGTTTGCATAATGTCTTGGTTGTCTTAAAGCTATAGCTGAAATGCTCAACTGTACATAGGGGCTTATGGATCCCGAATGCATTGCTGATGATGTTACGATTTTATGAGTTTATGCGACTAATAGTAAGGAGGTTGTTATGTAACATTTCGCGCGCGGGCGAGCAAATCAATACGTGTATATGATGGAGCGACGAATTTGGTGGATTTATTTCATTTGTGTTTTTAGCGTTTCCGGCTGTGCCGTGCACGCGCCGATGAGTGAACTTGTGATGATGCCACAATCCCCAAAAGCTGCGGATGGGTTTGGAATTACTGTTGGAGGTGCACTACCTGTTTCTGTGGTGCAGCGTACATTTGTTACCGAGGCAAATGCGGTTATTGTGCGGGCGCCACTTGTGCCGCATCAACTCAACGTGACGCTGTCAAGCACCAGCTACAAGTCCTCACAGTCGGCGCTTTCGATTTCTTTTGGCTTCATGACAGCCGGCGTAGATTATACATACAGGCTGACCAACAACAATTACCTGACAGTGGGCTTTTCAGGGCCTGCCATGTATCAGGGCTTTGTGCATCAAAAAATCCTGCAGGGCCGCAACAATGCGCTGATTTTAAGTGCCGGGGTTCGTCGCGAACGCTTTTCGTATCCAGCGATAGAGGCTGGTCCAGTCGATTTAGCGATAACACATATTCCCTCTATTGGGCTGAAGCTACACGGTATGTTCCTTTCTAAACTTCCCCCCAAAAATGGTGCGCGGCTGCAGTTCTATGCAGGCTACATGCCGAAGGTTGATCAGGCTGTATTCGATGTGTCTGTTTCTTTTGGCCGATTTTGGCGAAATCGTACAAAGTAAAGCGTCATCTTTTGGTATGCGATTACTTATCAATAAGTCTTCTTTTTTGCTGTTGTTCTTACTTTTATCCGGCTGCGCCGTACACGCGCCGATGAGTGAACTTGTGATGATGCCACAGCGTGGGGGCACCAAAAGTGGACTAGGCTTTTCGATGGGGGGTGCATTGCCTGTATCACGTGTGATGCGCACCTTTACTACAGAAGAGGGCGCAACCCTTCGTGAAACGCCATTGGTCCCACATCAACTGCATCTCGCGCTTTCGAATACCGGGTATGAGTCATCCCGATCTGCCCTCTCCATTTCGTACGGGTTGATGACCGTGGGTGTAGACTATACCCATAAGCTCACAAATCGCAATTACCTCACAGCCGGCTTTTCTGCACCAGCCATGTATCAGGGTTTTTTGCATCAGAAAATCCTGCAGAGCCGCAACAATGCGCTGATTTTAAGTGCCGGGGTTCGTCGCGAACGCTTTTCATACGATTCAAGAGATAGCTTCGACCTCGCAATCACACATGCCCCTTCTGTAGGCTTAAGGTTGCATGGCATGTTTCGATCGACCGATGCCCCGCGTGAGGGGACACGTGTGCAACTCTACGTCGGCTATATGCCGAAATTCGATCAACCCGTCCTGGATGTCTCATTTTCTTTTGGTAGCTACTGGCGTTCGCGTTAAACTACATCTTCTTGTCAGTGAACGTATATTGGTGAGCGTTTGTCTAACCCATTGTCAGCCTACCCTGCGCTAACACCATTTATGGAAGTACTTGATGTAATGCTTTTGGTGATGGCGTACTCTGCATTGCTCCTCTCGTTGTTTTTGCAGGTAATCTGTTATAAGAAAAACATCGAGTCGATTGAGACCATAGCCTTTACATTATCCCTGCTGCTGCTCATTGTGGCGCTGACGCTAACCTACCTTGTTGAGGCGGATGGTGGAGGAACTGGTGCTGCAGCTTTCTTGCTGCTTGCTATGACGCTGGTTGGGGTAACTACACCACTTAATATTCTACGGGAGCGTACACATACAGCGCCGGCCTGGATTCGGCCTGCACTCATAGGGCTTGGGGGCGTGATTGTAATACTCATCTGTATCGCAACTATAACCGGTAAAGTTTCCGACTTACAAATCCCTGTTGCCGTCTTTTTAGGGATTTCAGTAGTTGGCTCCATGTTGCTCATCCGATTTTCCCGTCCGCAAAAATATCTTGCCCATCGCGAAAAGCAGGAGCAGCGGATGGCGGTGGTGTTTCTTGTAGTCATCCCTGCGCTCTTGCTTGTAGATTTTATGCCGCTACTACCCGGCCTTGCCACGCAAACGGGGCTCACCCTGCCCGTTTTGTTTACCCTTCTGGCAGTCGGTAAACTGTGGGACGACATGCACCGGCTTTCCCTTTTTCGCGATAAAAAGGAAGTGGATGGCGAAATGCTGCAGCATTATGGTTTGACCGAGCGCGAACAAGACGTGGCCTTACTGCTCATTCAGGGGTTACCCTACAAAGAAATTGCAGCACAGCTTTACATCTCCATGCCAACAGTCAAAACGCACGTCTCAAATATCTATCGCAAATGCAAAGTAAGTAGCCGGCTCGAATTGATGGCCCTGTTGGGTAAATAGTTGATTCTGCGTTGTTTTGGGCTCATACCTTTGTATGAAACGCACAAACCCACAGCTTATCATACCAATACCTGATTGTTTGCGACCAGTACCTGCGCGATTGTTGCACCGTTTGTTTTACAATTACTTGTTTTACAATTACTTGTTTTACAATTACGGAGCAACGTATGTATTTGCGTTATGGGATGGTAATTTTATGTTTTTGGACCATGTCCGCTCAGGGGCAATCATCAACAGAAGCAGGCAAACAACGGTTAGATTTTGCCCGCACGTATTTTGAGCTAGGCACGACCGGGTATCCTTCGTTCAAAAGCCGGCAACTGGTTGGTGCCCGCGCAACGGTTCTTGAACAAGATGCGTCGATACAGCCCTACCTGAGCTGGGGTGGATTACATTTCTGGGGACATGCCGAGTTCTACGTGGTTTTTCCTCTTCAGCAACTACTGGGGAAATCTGAAGTGCACCTCGAGCATGCGGTGGTTACGGGGATGCGGCTCTTGCCATGGTCCTATCGTGATCAGCGTGTGCGGCCCTATGTGGGGGCAAGTTGGTCCTCTGTCGCATTCCGACAAGGCAACGATGCACCGACGCAGTATAAAGATTTTAGCCTGGTTGCTGATGCCGGCCTGCTGTACGGATCTGGCAGCTTCATGCTGCGCCTCGGCGTGAACTATTTCCACAACAACACCTGGCAGTATCCCCTTTCTAATTCGATCATTGCGTCTCTGGAAACGCCCCGCTTTGCCGTGCAGCTTGGGTTGCTCTATTCGTTTGATAGTTCGAAGAACGAACATCCTGAAGATGTTGAAACCTGGAACAGCTATCCGCGGCTGGCCCGACTTGGATCGCACGCTGAGCGGCCGGGTGACTTTTTTATTGGTATCGGACCGTCTTCGTCGTTTTCTTTGCAACCCTCGCGCTACACGCAGGAAACGTTTCCGTTTTTAGAAGACCAGATCAGTTCGACGCCATATCTGGATATTGCTGTAGGGTACCAATCGAGCCGGCGAGACTGGTTTGCAGTCCTTTCTTTCCGAAATCCAAGCTATGAAACTGAAGGATACGGTGTGAGGCAAACCATCAAGAAATACTCGTTGGCGCTTGAGTTCAGCAAATTCCTGGTGGACTACAGTGGTTTTGCGCCTTATGTCGGCTTGAATGTAGCGTACGACTATCTGGATTATGCAGAAGAGGGTGCCAGTATGCAGCAATCGCTAACGACACAGCGGTTGGAGCCAGGCTTGACGTTTGGCTGGGATATTGTGCCGGGCAAAACATCTGAATACCTCATATTGCGCACAAATCTCCGTTGGTATCCCTTTTCTGAATTCGCTATTGATGGACAAACGTTCGCGTTCAGCCAGTTGGAGTACAACTTGATCCAGGCAGTGTTTTACCCGGGTCGATTCATGGCCGGTCGCAAACGATGAGCGTTAAGGTTGCCGAAACCATTCCAGAATTAGCAGATAGACCAAAAACAGGGCAAACCCGCTGTAAAGGATCATGAAAAACCAGTAGCTGATGGGCTCATCGATACGACTTCGTTTATGCCCCCATTGGGTTAGGCTGAATCCCTTGCGTGGGCCACGCACCCAGACTTCTTCTGTGACGAGTCCATCAAACACCATATACCCGAAAATGCCGATGACGAGCAAAACGAAAAACGTAAACATAGTACACGCGCGAATGATGTTGTAGAAGCTGGGGTTTAGAAAAGTCGTTTCTCGCTTCTTGGGCTTGCAGAATATGGAACGGTTTGCATGCAGTTTGTACAACCCATTCCTGAACAATGCAAAGACGGCTGGAGGCACATTATGGACGCGAGTTTTTGGCACACAAAGTGGAATACCAATAACATTGGGTTCCACAATAGCAAGGCGAATCCGGGATTGGTTCATCATGTCGATGCCCTTGGGGTGAAAACGGGCAGCAGATTCTTTTTGCCGTTATGTGGCAAAACCCTGGATATTGCGTGGTTGCTTGGGCAAGGGTACGCGGTTGCCGGCGCAGAATTGAGTCCACTGGCCATCGAGCAACTGTTCGAGGAGTTGGGTGTGGAGCCAACCATCACGGACGCCGGCCCACTCAAGCATTACCAGGCACCACAGATCGATATGTTTGTCGGCGATATTTTTGATATTACGGCTGATATGTTAGGGCCCATTGATGCCATTTACGACCGGGCTGCCCTCGTTGCATTGCCGGAAGATATGCGGTATCGCTACAGTGCACATCTGCAATCCATTACACAAAATGCCCCGCAACTCTTACTCACCTTTGTGTATGATCAGGACGTCATGCCGGGACCACCCTTTTCCATCAGTCAGGGGGAGATACAGTGCCATTATACAGAGCAATACAGGGTGCAGCATCTTGAGCGAAAACCTGTGAAAGGAGGTCTCAAAGGTATTTGCCCGGCTGATGAAGACATTTGGTATTTGCAACCTTTGCAGCGGCCGAAGCGGTGAGTTGATTGCTGAATGTCGATTGTCGAATGGCGATTGTCGAATGGCGATTGTCGAATGGCGATTGCCGAATGGCGATTGCCGAATGGCGATTGCCGAATGTCGATTGCCGAATGTCGATTGCCGAATGTCGATTGCCGAATGTCGATTGCCGAATGTCGATTGCAGATTGATTTTGGCTCATGGGATGAAGTAGATGTGGGCGCTCTCCACAGACACACCGTCATCCTCAGTTTGATTGGGGATCCACAGGTATGGGAGGAGGCCTATCGTGCTTTTATTCATCATCACCAGAAAAAAATGCACCAGGCGGTAGGGTGGTTGCGTAGATAGGCATATGCTCAGGTGAAGGCAGACTTTTGTCCAATTTATAAACCTGATGCAGAGCCATGATTAGGGCAGTAGGCGCGTTGCCGGCCACAAGAGACATTGTACACATTCGACGTGCAGAAGCGCGTGGGAGAACACAATGGTATAGCCGGGGTGGTTTTTATCCTGATGCAGGACACGTGCTGGTGTCAAAAGATGGCGGCTCAGACCGCCTTGCCGTTTATGATGTATCGGAGGACAGCTATCAAATTTACTCGTTACGCGAAAATGTCTGTAAATCGGGTATGAGCCGGAAAGATGCTGAAGCGTGGGTTGCTGGCCGGCTGGTGGTTGTTAGTGGTCGCGCGCCATCAGAAAAACCATGGGTGGTTTTATGCGTTGTTTTGCTGTCTTCGATAAGCTCGTTGTTGCTCTTTATATGGGGACTCAAATTGCTGTTTTAAGGTCAGATTTTAGGTACGAAATTGGCTAATTAGCCAATGGGCATACCCCCGATCTCAGTGCTTGCAGTGCTGATCAACGGAAAGAGGTTATGGTAGTCAAATGCCATAGCCTCTTTTCATTTTATGAGACTCAAAAAAGCCACGTTCCGCCTATCTTATCCAGCCAATCGAGCTGTCTCCACCACTTGTCCAGGTACTATTCAAGCTGCTGTTTGGGCCTGGAAGCATAGAGGGTCCATCCTCGATAAGGTTAGTACTACCTTCAGCAGGAATGCGTGCAACGTGCAGGTTGCCGTGTAGCGACGTGTTGCTGTTTAGCATGGCCATCGCCATGTGGGTACCGTCGGGCGAGAATACGGGCCGCGCCAGTGATTGCACGGCACCAAAAGCTTCCCGGTGGTCTGTTGCATCTTCAGTGGTTGCGCCAATCCAGATATCCGATTTGAAGTTGTAGGCAATCCGGTTGCCATCGGGTGAGACGGAGAGTTCATCTGGCACTTCGCCAAACGCAACATCGAAGGTGCGGATGACTTCAATGGATGAGGTTTCGAGGTCCGTTACCTTTGCTAGAATTTTGGTGCCATTCAGGTTGCCCACTTCAATTTCTCCAGTGAAGTAGAGGTTCTGGTTGGTATCCCAGGTGTGGCCTTTAAATCGGATGGCGTCGCCATCGAGCCGGTAAAGGACGTTTCCTGTATCGTCGAATACAGTCAGGTCTTCGCTAAAGCCAGACGAGGGGTTCAAGATCCCAGAGAACAATGCCGCACCCGGTGCAACGCGGACGCCGAGATCGCCGGAAGTCAGGGTGTTAAAGAGGTTGAACTCTTTTTGGACGGTAAAGCTGTTGAGGCTCCAGATTGCAACACCTTCGTTATTGCCTGCCCAGTTGTTGGAGGTGAAAAAGGCGGCATCGGGGCTGAAGAAGGGCCCTTGCCGGCCTTTCAGTTCAGCGACGAAATCGATGGTGCCATTGCCGAGATCATACGAAAACAGGTCGCCGGCGTGGGGATAGATCAGTGTGCCAGATAAGCCGGCGAGGGGTTCATCCGGTAGCTCCGGATCATCCATCATGTCGGCTGAGCAGTTGGCGAAGAAGAGCAGGGTAAGGATGAGGAATTTGCCAGTAGGCAGCGCAGTTAGCTGATTGAAATTCACGGGTATTACAGACTGGTTGATAGGGCGCGGATAGCGTGGGTCGCGTCTAGAAAAATACCGTACGTCGTAAGTCGCCTGTAATATACGCTTATTTAAGTATCAGCGAGAGGTTTGTGCAATGCATTGTGAACTGCGTGAATTGTCGATTTTCGATTGCCCAATGTCGATTGGTTTGTTTAGAGACACTAATCCGGACGCACGAAAACCCGAAAACATGGTAAAAGCCGCTATTCGATGTGTTATGCTGGCCTTGCAGCCCTAACCATTTGATACAGCGGTACGTAAAAATTAGCTGATATAAGAAACGTTACTTGTTGCACCCTGCAATGGATGTGATACGCTATGCGGCATTTTGCTGTATAGAAAGTGAGGGGTTGTTGGATTAATTGCCGGCGCCCTTGAAGTACGAGTATCACCCTTAGCATCCTACCCCACTACCCATGTCAGATGCCAAAAACTCATCCTGTGTCCCCACCGTCATTGTGTTCGTGATTTCCGCCCTGGTTGCCTGGGTTTTGTTTTTTTGAATGAGCCAGTACGTGTTACATGTTTATGAGAAACCATCTGGCGTGGAATACCTACGTATTTCAAGTCTGACCTTCAACAGGTTTTCTCGTGGCTGCTCAATTTTCCTCAGATACATTTCACTGGTATCTATTGCAATCGCAAAGGGGCATAAGGTCGTAATAGTGATAGCCTTTGAACGTTTGTGGGATCTATTCTGAGTGGACCGAAAGGATGTCTTGGCATTATTGTGCCATAATATCTTGTTTAAGGGAATGTCCGGTACGAGTACTATTTCAGCGATAACGATGATGGTGTTGCTGGCAAAGGATACATATCGAGAATGGCTACGGCTGTACGGTAGGTGCCTGCTTCGATGGTGGCTAAAATCACATGGCTAGACCCATTATCCACGCTTGAGGAGAAAATGGCATTAGAGGTTCAGATGAATATTGGATATCGGGGATATATTTTTCAGTCTTGACCAACTTCAGAAGATACACTAGGCGGGTGGTGCGCATCGTGCTGTTGGAATAGCGCAGGTAGGCTAAGCCTCTGGTACATGTAAAGAGGTAACAGAAATGAAATAATAGCTTCTAGTTAATGCTGCATACGTTGTTGGATTTGATGTGGATAAGCTAAAGATGGGACAGTTTCTAATTTTGCGAATAAGGGTTTTGATACAGGGCCAGCTATAACAGGAGCTCGAAGCTATTCATGCTCTCAAAGGGGAGAAAGAGTGGTGTCAGATTGACTGTCATGTTTTTATGGAGTTAAGGGAATTGATTTAGATATTGTGTTTTATCTTCGCTTGTTTTATCAGTTTGATAATCACGTAATTGCGTGATTGAAATTGATTTAATGTGGTTGTTTTTTTGTTATGTGTTGATGGTGATTGCTGGTTTTTTGATTTATTTATTTTTTTTGGGCAGTGCTGTCGTGTTTTTGAGATAGATTTCGCCTGAGTTTTTGAAGGGCGAATTATTTTTTTTGTCAATGTAATCGTAATCGCCTTTGGCGATGTTTCTGCTCTTTAAATAGTAATTACTTTTTATAGTAACAAAAATATAGGAGAGAACTAATGGCATGGCATATGTGTGATGTATTACAGGCAGGTCCTGCAGAGAATGGCAAAGTTTATGTTGCCTTAAGATCTACAGATGGTAGTTTCTACAGGTGGTTTAGTGCTAATACAAGCTTTAACAAGGAGATGCTTGCGACAGCTTTAACCGCTATTGGGACGGCTAAGCGTGTTCGGGTTAATCTGACTTCAACAAGCGCCTACAGTACAATAAACCGGATGTATATTCAGGCCTAAATCACAAATAGCTAATGGGTAGAGTTCTTTATTAGGAACGTTGCCTGGGCAAGAAAGCAAGTAAAATGGATATCATTATTCAGATTTCTGAGTCAGCTAGTGTATCTAGCGGGTTAAAAGAAGTAGGAGATGTAGAAAATCCTCCGCTTGAAGATCCCACTAGCACACCTTCAGGTTATTCTGTATCAGCTACAGAGCAGGCCAGTTCATCATTGTCGAATCCTCCGTTAGAAGAACGTTTGGACTCGGAAATGGACAATCCAGCGCTTGATGCTGAAGAAGATGGCACATCGCTGTCAAATCCTGCGTTAGAAGATCGATTAGGTTCAACAATGGATAACCCTTCGTTGGAGTTTGAAGGAATTAGTACATTGTTAACCAATCCTCCGCTCGAAGAGCAGCCCAATATTAGTGCTTCGGCAGAGCAGGCTGTCCCTGCTAAACGTCAAACACGTAAGAAAAAGCAAGGGACATCTCGATCTACAAAAACGAAGTCAACCCCTGGTAAATAACTACGCGTTTTAACTGATAGGTGCTGGTTTGAAGTATCGTTTCAGAAAGTCATTTATTGCGCTTGGGGTTGTTCTTGTATTAATCCTGGTTCAATTTATTTGGGGTAATTCAATGGAAAGTTCAGAAACTCGTGAACCCGCTGGTACTGAGTCTGTAGGGTCCGCAAAAGTGGATGCTGCTCAGAAAATTTCGGATAAGACATTCTCGGAAAGGGATTCATTGGCTCTCGATCAACCAAATTATGATGAACGAGAGCAAAGAATTTCTTCAACACGTAAGTCGATGGGGCCTCCCCTTAAGGCGGCGCGTGCTGATTCATCAAAACAAAGCATGGAGAGTTTGCAGCAAGATGCGGAGGCTCCCATAGAGCCTCCTGTAGATCCTTCATAGCTACGGATTTAAAGACAAGACAATGCCTCTCGATATAGAAATAACTCAGAATGTATCCTTGGGCGATTCTGCTACGAACGACGATACGTCAACCGTTGGCGAACCAAGTGTGGCTGTAAATGCGGAAAAGGTGTTTGTAACAGGGAATTGGTACGCAAGCCGTTCATCAGATTCGTCCGCTTCATGGACGTGGGTCGATCCGGCTAACACTTTGCCTACTGCAGCTGGTGGATTTTGTTGTGATCAGCTGACGCTCTATGATGCACAGCGCAGGATCTGGATATGGATCTTGCAATATAGCCGCCAAAATGGCACCAACGTATTCCGCATTGCAATCAAGCGAGATGCTGATTTTTCTTCTGGAAGTGGTTGGTACTGGTGGGATATTGCTCCTGCAACACTCAACGGAGCCTGGACGAATGTTTGGTTTGACTACCCAGATGCAGCATTGAGCGCTGACAATCTCTACGTCAGTTTCAATGTGTTCGATAATTCGAGCCCGCGTCCCATGTGGCAACGAGCTAGTGTGATGCGCTTTCCTCTTGATACTCTGGCTAATGGCGGCAGTCTTGGATTCGACTGGTGGTCAACCACCAACAATGGTTCTATTCGGTTCACTCAGCAAGCGATACCTACCGGGTCTATGTACTTTGGTAGCCATAACTCAGGGGACGAGCTTCGTTTGTTTTCCTGGCCTGACAGTGGAAATAGCATAACTTTTTGGGACGTAGATGTCAGGGCCTGGGGCGGGACTATTTCATCTACAGCCCCCAACGGAGTAGACTGGCTGGCAAGAGCAGATTCGCGGATTACAGCAGGGTGTCTTGGCAATGGTGTGATCACATTTATGTGGACAGCAGGAGCTGATACAAACCGTCCACAGCCGTATTGCCGGGTTGTTCGCATCAATGAAAACACCAAAAATGTAATTGATGAGCCAGATATTTGGAGTACTACGAGGGCATGGGCGTATCCAGCTGCGTGTGTCAATGCCTCAGGGGTAGTCGGTTTTGCTGCATTTTATGGGGGAGGGGATAGAAATCCAGGGCACATAGTTGGCGCCAGAGATGAAACTGCTGGTACATGGAGGACCAGTTACAGCAGACTCGGATCGCATTCTCCCACCAGGGCTGCATGGGGAGACTACATGAATTGCAGGGCTGATATTCCATTAACAAGCGGCTGGGTAGCGAGTGGTTATACCCTTGAAGGGGGCTCAGGGCGACAAAGCATTTTGCCCAGGGTTGTACGGTTTAGACTGAAAGACACAACGCCTGTGGGGGCGCAAAGCTGGCTCGAACCTGTATTGGGTCTTTTAATGGACTGATGATTTATCTGAAATTAAAGGAAAAATGAGCATGTATTAAGGCTAGCACAATTTGCCCAAGGTATTTCCAATAAGTCTTTTTAAAAATATTTGAGATATGTATACGTTATTACGGTCCATCACGCTAAAGCAAGCCGTTTCACAGCAATTGCCGGCTATCACATTTTCTTTGCTGTTGACAGAGGTGTTTGTCAAGCTTCAAAGTTTTACACTAGAATGTGTAGTTTTTTTGGCAACGTGGTTTATTTTTGATACAATGATTCAGTCTGTTAAGAAGTCGCTTGATAAATCATAAAAGAGGATACTTTTTCAGGATTTGGTAATTAGAACTGAAGTAGTCCTGGTTACAGTATGCATTGCTGCTAGCTGATAACGTTTAGGTCTGCAAAGAAACACAAAACCCCTCACTAGCTTCTGCTGGTGAGGGGTTTTGTTGTGGGTCATAGCGGATTCGAACTATGCTATTTTAGTGCCTCGATTGATCGCAATACGTTACAAAATAAGCCAAAATAGCCAATATTGAAACTTTACTGCTTTCTGTCGTTGCAATAGAAAACGCAAAATGTTTTACCATTTGTTTTACCTATTGCAGTTTTGGGCATATGAAAGCAGCGACCGTAAAACTCATCCTCAGAAAAGACAAAGTCAAGAAAGACGGTACAGCACCTATCTATATACGGGTTACAGCCAATCGCAAGTCTAACTACGTAGCAACGGGCATCTCCATTGAACCCAAACACTGGAACGAGCGCAAACAACAGGTAAGGGCTTCGCACGACATAGCACCGGCCTTAAATGCTCGGCTCACTGAACTGTACATGCAGGTACAACAGGAAGCACTTGATACACCTTCTGCCAATGCTGTGAAGACTTCTCTCAAATCCGGTGGCGGCAGCTTCTCTGCATACTTCAAGAAATACATTGATGACCTAGAAGCCAATCAATTTTGGGAGTGGAAGAAATATAGGGTGACGCTGAAGAAGTTAACAGGATGTTTGGGAAATGAAATCAACTGGAAAGATCTTGATCGGGATGCACTCCTGAAATTTGAGCAATGCCTGAGAGAAAAGCATAACAATGGTCCGAACACTATTCGAAAGGAGTTGCAGCGTACACGGCGTGTGATCCGTCGTGCTATCAAGGATGGTGTAGTTAAGCCTGATGCGGATCCGTTTCATGTATATGATAGTCCACAAGGTAGGCCGCCTGCACGGCGCAAGCTGTCCATGGAAGAAATCAAGAAACTGGAAGCCCTTGAATTAGAAAATGGCTCTTCTCTTGCTGTAGCGCGTGATGCTTTTCTATTGGCGTTTTATGGCGGTGGGATTCGCTTTGGGGATGTATGCCGACTACGTACAGAACACGTCAAGCAAAACCGGCTGGAGTATCGCATGATGAAAACGGGTTCGCTTGTAAGTATTCCTTTGCCTGAGCCGGCATTAAAAATCGTGAGGAGGTATAAAAAACAGGATGCTAACTACATTCTTGCATTCCTGGATGAAGGAATAGAATTAGATGGTGTTAAACTACGCCGACGTATCAGCTCCCGAAATGTAGTGGTCAACAGGGATTTAAAGAAATTGGCAAATATGGCGGACATTGAATCAAAAGGGTTGAGCTTTCACGTTGCTCGACATTCTTTCGCAGATTTTGCACGCCGTCAAAGTGGAGATTTGTATGCTGTGTCTAAAGCACTCGGGCATACAAGTTTACAGGTTACACAGAATTACTTGCGGTCTTTTGACAAAGATGCTGTTGATAAGCTAGCCAAGAATTTGTGGAATTAACATCTCTAAATAATATCTATACTCGCTTTTAATGAACAATACATGACTCATTGTGCAAGCATTTCTTTTAAAGAATCGATCATCCATGTATCGCGAGGCGACATTATCCCATTTGATTCCATCCTGAGGGCTATGTCAAGTGCTTTCTGTATATAACTTTTGTCCCTTGAAACTTGATTCATCTTGACATAACTGACAATTAGATCGCGTTGCCAAGTAGCGTTTCCAGGATCAGTCTCAGCCAAAAGTTCAGCAATCTGCATCGACTCTTTGAAGCTTGCTAGCGCTGCTCTACGATCTCCCTGCCTAATCTGTGCATCACCGATTTTATCCAGTGAAACTGAAAGATTGCGTTGCCATATAGCATTTTCAGGATCAGCCTCAACCAAACGTGCAGCGATCTGTATCGACTTTTTGAAGTTCTCTAGTGCCACGCTCAGATCTCCCTGAGCAACTAGAACAATGCCGATCTTCTCCAGTGAAATCGAGAGATCTTGCAGCCATTGGGCATTTCCAGGATCAGCTTCATTCAAGCGCTTAGCGATCAACAAGGACTTATTGAAACTCTCAAGTGCTGCGCTGAAATTTCCCTTTGCAATCTGTATATCGCCGATCCTCTCCAATGAAATCGAGAAACCGCGTTGCCACATAGCGTTTCCAGGATCAGTCTCAATCAGACGCTGACTTATCTGCATCGACTCGTTGAAACTCTCAAGCGCTGCGCTCAGATCTCCCTGCGCTACCTGTACATCGCCAATATTGTTAAATGAAACCGAGAGATCGCGTTGTAACGTAGTATTTCCAGGATCAGACTCAGCCAGACGCTGTCTTATCTGCATCGACTCGTTGAAACTCTCAAGCGCTGCGCTCAGATCTCCCTGTGCAAACTGTAAATCGCCGAGCCTCTCCAATGAAATCGAGAGATCGTGTTCCCATTGGGCGTTTCTTGGGTCAGACTCAGCCAATCGCTGACTTATCTGCATCGACTCGTTGATACTCGCAAGCGCTGCGCTCAGATCTCCCTGCCT
This sequence comes from Rhodothermales bacterium, assembly GCA_965263205.1. Classification (GTDB taxonomy): domain Bacteria; phylum Bacteroidota; class Rhodothermia; order Rhodothermales; family JAHQVL01; genus JBCCIM01. The sequence goes on along the minus strand of CBDHHF010000022.1, from coordinate 32,794 downwards.
AATTTGTACATCGCCGATCTTGTTAAGTGAAACCGAGAGATCCTGTTGCCAACGGGCGTTTCCAGGATCAGACTCAGCCAGGCGCTGTCTTATCTGCATCGACTCGTTGAAACTCGCAAGAGCTGTGCTAAGATCTCCCTGCCTAATTTGTACATCGCCGACCTTATTAAGTGAAACCGAGAGATCGCGTTGCCAGCCGGCATTGCCTGGATCATCTTGCAAGAGACGCTTAATTATCTGCACCGACTTCTTGAAACTCTTTAGTGCAGCGCTGAGGTCTCCCTGCGCAAACTGTATACCGCCGATTCTATCCAGTGAGCCCGCGAGATCACGTTGCCACGTAGTTTTTCCAGGATCACGCTCCGTCAGGCGCTTAAACATCTGCATTGACATGTTGAAGCTCTCTAGTGCTGCGCTGAGGTCTCCCTGCGCCACTTGTACATCGCCGATCTTGATAAGTGAAACCGAGAGATCCTGTTGCCAACGGGCGTTTCCAGGGTCAGACTCAGCCAGGCGCTGACTTATCTGCATCGACTCATTGAAACTCTCTAGCGCTGCGCTCAGATCTCCCTGCGCAACCTGTATATCGCCAATATTGTTAAATGAAACCGAGAGATCCTGTTGCCAGAGGGCGTTTATAGGCCCAGCCTCAGCCAGACGCTCAGCGATCTGCATCGACTCGTTGAAGCTCTCTAGCGCTGCGCTGAGGTCGCCCTGTTGGACCTGTATAATTCCTAAAGCATTTTGGGCAACGGACCTGTCGCGCTCATCTTCGGCTGTTTCAGCAGCGTGGCGGGCAGCCTGCTCGGCAGCGGACAGGTTGCCCGATGCTACATAAAGCCGGCTCAGTTCAACCCAGTCCCAGTGCACGCCAGGATCTAACAGTGTAACTTCCTCAAACCGGGCAATAACCTCAGCGGTGGTTTGTTCGCCTGAATTGCGGGCCTCCATTGCTAGCACTGCAATGTCCCGCCCCTCGGCAGCGCTTTGAATATTGGCTGCTACTTCCCTGGCTGCATCGCGCGCAGCGCGCAGGTCATCTAGTATTCTGAGGGCACCGACTTTATCGCCGGCATTAAACTGCGCCAGAGCAGCGGCTCCCTCGGGTGTTGATGCGATGTCTTCAACGGCATCTCTGAAAACGGCAATCTCTTCTTTGTAGGTCCGGTCCTTTTCTTCGAGCGCTGCAACAAAGTTTTCCTCAGCTTCGGTGAGTTGTTGTTGCAGTGCTGTTCGTTTCTACGCCTGAAGAAGCTGTCGAGTGAAGCGCGAAGGGTATCAACCTTATCGGTGCGCTGTGCCTCGGATTTGTTGCATCTGCAATGCGTTCAACTGCTGCTTGTGTAGCCGAGGCGGCATAGAGCGCTGCTGCCACTTCAGCGCGTGCGTTTACTTGTTGAGCGTAGGACGGGCTGTGCAATGTTGCCTTACAAAAAGTGCAACCACAATGGGCAAGGCCATGCGCAGGCGATGGCAAAGCTAGACTTACAGGAAGGCCGAACTATCGTAGGCTTGTGCGTTAATCATTTTAATGATGCTCTCTTAGCAGGATTCTTCTAGTTTGGATTTCTTTGGCTTGAAGCTGGCAGACTGCTTCAAGCCTTCGAAGCTGCATGCAACTCGGCCGCTGTGAATACGAGCAATAAACACGACTGCGCTTCATGGTGCGCTTGATACAACTTCAAATGATGCGGCTGCGCTGAAATTCTTGCAGAGGCGCTCCGCTGAAACTGCTCCGCGCTTTAATGCCTCTCGTTTTGCAGCTTCTTCTGATGATAGGGCAACGGCTTGTTGTCCGATAAATAAGTCGAGACGCTGCTCAACGGGCTACCCATGACTCGATCTGATTTTCGGTGCGCGCAGCCAGTAAGCTTGATGCTATCCTCTGTGTGGATGCCATTGGGAAAGGTGGCTATGTTCGCGTAGATCCTCGCAGTCTCCCGGAGCAATCGCCTCCCAGGATAGCCGCTCAGTTTTTGTGGGTCTTTCGCCGAGCCCCATTGCGCCACACAAGTCGGACACACTTAGTGGATATGGAGCAGGCGCCATTCTGTATTCCGAGAAAGTTTAGGCCAAAGGCAATTGGAAGCACAATCAGTGCTAGATGACAGCGCACTGTAAAGCATGCGTCGTGCGCATCTTAAGATCGCGTAGCCTGTTGCAGGGGGGATGGGCCGGCTTTCCAATCTGGCCTGATATCGCTGCACAGAGATCCCTAAAGAAAGGATCGCGCCGGTTGCCTCTCCATCCCTTTAGATTTACAGCCTGTACCTCTCCAAAGCCCAGAGGTGGGTCGACCTTGTCCAGCAATACGGGGACGAGGGTGCTCTCAGTGACTCAGCCAGTCGTGCTTCATCTCGTACAAAGCTCGCCGGCAGGTGACACGCTCGCAGCGGTTGCCAAACTGACGACTACACACTTGGCATTTCGTAATGCGGTCTCTATTTGCAGTTGCCAGTTTTCGCCGGCCGCCAGGCTCTCGGTCCCACCAAACGGAAAAGCCCTCATCTTCAAGTGCTTTCAGCGAGTCGGCCAGACGCGTTTTTCATCCTCACGCTTGTCATGAAATAAATACGTCACTCATTGCTCAAGCGCCTCCTTTAGATGCGCTCGATCAATAAAGCATCACTTGGTGTGAGTATTCCTTTGGATTGCATATCAAGCGATTACGTCTAGAGCTTTCTGTAAATAACTTTTGTTCACTGAAGCCCGGTACATTTTCAAAAAACTAACCATAAGGTCCCTTTGCCATCCAGCATTTCTGGGATCAGTCCTGAGCATAGGCGCTCACTATATCTGCAAGGATTCGCTGAAGCTGTTCGAGAGCACCTGTAGAGATCACCCTGATCCACGCTGCACCTCGCCGATCTTATGTGAGGGCTACTGATAGATCCCTTTGCCAGCGAGCGTTAGCCAGGATCAGCCTCGAGCGAGGCGCTCTATTAGCATCATGCAAGGATTCGCTGATAGCTGTTAAGAGCGTGCCTGTTAGAGATCACCCTGAGTCATCGCGTACATCGCCGATCTTGACTGAGCGACACCGATAGTTGCCGTTGCCAGTTAGTGTTAGCCAGGATCAGCCTGAGCGAGGCGCTTGGCATACCATGCAAGGATTCGACATGAAGCTGTTCGAGAGCACCTGTAGAGATCACCCTGAGTTCCACGCTGCACATCGCCGATTCGCTACTAAGTGATGTTGATAGATAGCTTTGCCAGAGTTAGCGTTAGCTGGGATCAGCCTGAGCGAGGCGCTCTCTAAATATCATGCAAGGATTCGATGAAACATGGCTTTCGTGCGCGCCTGTAAGATCGCCTTGCGCCACGCGCACATCGCCGAAATTAATGAGGGCTACTGATAGATCGCTTTGCCAGTTAGAGCGTTAGCTGGATCAGCCTGAGCGAGGCGCTCGGCATATCTTCAAGGCTTGGCCATGAAGCTTTCGAAGTGCACCGGTAAGAGATCACCCTGATCCACGCTGCACCTCGCCGATCGTAGTTCAAGCGATACCGAAAGATCCCTGTTGCCATCTAGCGTTGCCTAGATCAGCCTCGAACGAGGCGCTTTCTTATCATCCAAGGATTCGCTGAAGCTCTCGTAAGAGCACCTGTAGAGATCACCCTGAGCCACGCTGCACCTCGCCGATCTTAATGAGGGCTACTGATAGATCGCTGTTGCCAGAGAGCGTTAGTCGGGATCAGCCTCGAGTGAGGCGCTCTGCTATCAGTCATGAATTCGCTGTAAAGCTATCCAGTGCGCCGGTAAGATCACCCTGAGCCACTGTGCACATCGCCTAATTCATGTTGTGCTACAGATCTATCTCGTTCATCTTCAGCTGTTTCAGCAGCGCGGCGGGCAGCCTGCTCTGCAGCGGATAGATTGCCCGATGCTACATAAAGCCGGCTCAAGTTCAACCCAGTCCCAGTGCACACCTGGATCTAACAGTGTCACTTCCTCAAACCTGGCAATAACCTCAGCAGTGGTTTGTTCGCCTGAATTACGCGCCTCCAGCGCCAGTACTGCAATGTCCCGCCCCTCGGCAGCGCTTTGAATATTGGCTGCTACTTCCCTGGCTGCATCGCGCGCAGCGCGCAGGTCATCTAGTATTCTGAGGGCACCGACTTTATCGCCGGCATTAAACTGCGCCAGAGCAGCGGCTCCCTCGGGTGTTGATGCGATGTCTTCAACGGCATCTCTGAAAACGGCAATCTCCTCTTTATAAGCCCTATCTTTTTCTTCGAGCGCTGCAACAAAGCCTTCCTCGGCTTCTGTGAGTTGTTGTTGCAGTGCTGTTCGTTTCTACCTGTCGTTTCTGTCGAGCGATGTTCGTAGTGTTTCTACCTTATCGGTGCGCAATGCCTCGAATTTGTTGCATCAGCTACGCGTTCAGCAGCGGCTTGTGTAGCCGAGGCGGCGTAAAGTGCTGCGGCTACTTCAGCGCGGGCGTTTACCTGTTGAGCATAGACGGGCTGTACAATGTTGATTGCAAAAAGTGCTACCACAATGGGCAAAGCCATGCGCAGCCGATAGCAAAGAAGATTTACAGGAAGGCCGAACTTCGAGGCTTGTGCGTTAATCATCTTAATGATGCTCTTTTAACAGGATTCTTCTGTTTGGATTTCTTTGGCTTGAAGCTGGCAAACGGCTTCGCCTTCGAAGCTGCAGGCAGCTCGGCCACTTGAGTACGAGCAGTCCCACGACTGCGATTCTGGTGCGCTTGATACAAATTCGAATGATGAGGCTGCGCTGAAATTCTTGCAGAGGCGCTCCGCTGAAACTGCTCCACGCTCTAATGCCTCTCGTTTTGCAGTTTCTTCTGAGGATAGGGCAACCGCTTGTTGTCCGATAAATAAGTCGAGGCGCTGCTCAACGGGAACCCATGACTCGATCTGATTTTCGGTGCGCGCAGCCAGCAAACTTGATGCTTCCTCCGTGTGAATGCCATTTGGGAAAGGCGGCTATGTGATCGCGCAGATCTTGGCAGCTTCCTTTCGTAGCAGTCGTCTCCCAGGCATAGGCGTCTCTGCTTTTGTGGGTCTTTCGCCTAGCCCCATCGCGCCACACAAGTCTGACACACTTGTGGATATGGAGCAGGCGCCATTCTGTATTCCGAGAAAGTTTAGACCAAAGGCGATTGGAAGCACAATCAGTGCAATAGACAGCGCACTGTAAAGCATGCGCCGGCGCATCTTAATCGCGTAGCCTGTTGCAGGGGGGATGGGGCGGTCTTCCAATCTGGCCTGGATCGCTGAACAGAGATCTCCTAAAGAAAGGATCGCGCCGATTGCCTCTCCATCCTTTTAGATTTACAGCCTGTATTTCTCCAAAACCCAGGGGTGGGTCGACCTTGTCCAGCAACACGGGGACGAGGGTGCCCAGTGACTCAGCCAGTCGCGCTTCATCTCGCACAAAGTCGCCGGCAGGGGAAACGCTGGTCTCGGTCCAGACGACGACTACGCATTTGGCATTTCTTAAAGCAGTCTCTATTTGTACTTGCCAGCTGTTGCCGGCAGCCATATCTCGGTCCCACCAAATGGAAAAGCCCTCATCTTCAAGTGCTTTCACGAGCCGGCTGACGCGTTTTTCATCCTCACGCTTGTATGAAATAAATACGTCACTCATTGCTCAAGCATTTCTTTTCAGAGTATCAACTCATCCAGAGCGTCCCTCGGTGCCAGAATCCCTTCTGATTGCATGTTCAGAGGCTACATCAAGTGCTTTCTGGATAAAACTATCGTCTTCTGAAGCCTGATACATTTTTACATAACTGACAATGAGGTCGCGTTGCCAGCTGGCATTAGCTGGATCAGCTTCGGCGAGGCGCTGTGCTTATCATCATGGCTTCGCCATAGCTTTCGAGTGCGCCGGTAAGATCACCCTGTTCCACGCGCACATCGCCGATCCTACTAAGTGATGCTAAGAGATCGCGTTGCCAGCTGGCGTTAGCTGGATCAGCTTCGGCGAGGCGCTCTCTTATCATCATGGCTTCGCCATAGCTTTCGAGTGCGCCGGTAAGATCACCCTGTTCCACGCGCACATCGCCGATCTTGTTAAGTGATACGGAGAGATCGCGTTGCCAGCTGGCATTAGCTGGATCAGCTTCGGCGAGGCGCTGTGATATCTTTAAATCTTGCATGAAGCTTTCGAGTGCGCCTGTAAGATCACCCTGTGCCACGCGCACATCACCGATCTTGATAAGTGATACCGAGAGATCGCGTTGCCAGCTGGCGTTAGCTGGATCAGCTTCGGCGAGGCGCTGTGCTATCATCATGGCTTCGCCATAGCTTTCGAGTGCGCCGGTAAGATCACCTTGTTTCACACGCACATCGCCGATCCGCTCTAACGATACCGAGAGATCGCGTTGCCAGCTGGCGTTAGCCGGATCAGCTTCGGCGAGGCGCTGTGCTATCATCATGGCTTCGCCATAGCTTTCGAGTGCGCCTGTTAGATCGCCCTGTTCCACGCGCACATCGCCGATCCGCTACTAAGTGATGCTAAGAGATCGCGTTGCCAGCTGGCGTTAGCTGGATCAGCTTCGGCGAGGCGCTCTCTTATCATCATGGCTTCGCCATAGCTTTCGAGAGCGCCGGTAAGATCACCCTGTTCCACGCGCACATCGCCGATCTTGTTAAGTGATACGGAGAGATCGCGTTGCCAGCTGGCATTAGCTGGATCAGCTTCGGCGAGGCGCTGTGCTATCATCATGGCTTCGCCATAGCTTTCGAGTGCGCCTGTAAGATCACCCTGGGCCACGCGCACATCGCCGATCCGCTCTAACGATACCGAGAGATCGCGTTGCCAGCTGGCGTTAGCCGGATCAGCTTCGGCGAGGCGCTCTCCTATCATCATGGCTTCGCCATAACTTTCGAGCGCGCCGTTAAGATCACCCTGTGCCACGCGCACATTGCCGATCCGCTCTAAGTGATATCGAGAGACCCCGTTGCCAGCTGGCGTTACCTGGATCAGCTTCGGCGAGGCGCTGCGATATCTATTAACGATCTCGCATGAAGCTTTCGAGTGCGCCTGTAAGATCACCCTGGGCCACGCGCACATCGCCGATCTTGCTCTAAGTGATATCGAGAGATCGCGTTGCCAGCTGGCGTTAGCTGGATCAGCTTCGGCGAGACGCTGTGCTATCTTTAATCATGGCTTCGCCATGAAGCTTTCGAGTGCACCTGTAAGATCACCCTGTGCCACGCGCACATCGCCGATCTTGCTAAGTGATACCGAGAGATCGCGTTGCCAGTTAGCGTTAGCAGGATCAGCTTCGGCGAGGCGCTGTGCTATCATCATGGCTTCGCCATAGCTTTCGAGTGCGCCTGTTAGATCGCCCTGTTCCACGCGCACATCGCCGATCCTACTAAGTGATGCTAAGAGATCGCGTTGCCAGCTGGCGTTAGCTGGATCAGCTTCGGCGAGGCGCTCTCCTATCATCATGGCTTCGCCATAGCTTTCGAGTGCGCCTGTAAGATCACCCTGTGCCACGCGCACATCACCGATCCGCTGATAACGTAATATCGAGAGATCGCGTTGCCAGCTGGCGTTAACAGGATCAGCTTCGGCGAGGCGCTCTCTATATCAGCAATGGCTTCGCCATAGCTTTCTAGAGCGCCGTGTAAGATCACCCTCTTCTACGCGCACATTGCCGATCTTGCTAAGTGATACCGCGAGATCGCGTCGCCAGTTGAGCGTTAGCCAGGATCAGCTTCGGCGAGGCGCTCTAAATATCATCATGGCTTCGCCATAGCTTTCGAGTGCGCCGGTAAGATCGCCCTGCGCTACGCGCATATCGGCTAATTCACTTTGTGCTACAGAACTGTCACGTTCATCTTTAGCCGTTTCAGTAGCGCGGTGTGCAGCCTGCTCGGCAGCGGATAGGTTGCCCGATGCTACATAAAGCCGGCCAAGTTCAACCCAGTCCCAATGCACGCCTGGATCTAACTGTGTAACTTCCTCATAGCGGGCAATAACCTCGGCAGTGGTTTGTTCGCCTGAATTACGCGCCTCCAGTGCCAGCACTGCAATGTCCCGCCCCTCGGCAGCGCTTTGAATATTGGCTGCTACTTCTCTGGCTGCATCGCGCGCGGCACGTAGGTCGTCAAGTATTTTGAGGGCACCAACTTTATCGCCTGCATTAAACTGCGCCAGGGCAGCGGCTCCTTCGGGTGTTGAGGCGATGTCTTCAACAGCATCTCTGAAAACGGCAATCTCTTCTTTGTAGGTCCGGTCCTTTTCTTCGAGCGCCGCTACGAAGTTTTCCTCAGCTTCGGTGAGTTGTTGTTGCAGCTGTTCGTTTCTACCTGAAGAAGCTGCAAGTGAAGCGCGGAGGGTGTCAATTTCGGTACGCTGTGCCCGGATTTGAGCATCTGCAATGCGTTCAACTGCTGCTTGTGTAGCCGAGGCGGCATAGAGCGCTGCTGGCTACTTCAGCGCGGGCGTTTACTTGTTGGGTGGTGATTGGTTGGGCCCAGGAGGAAATCACACACACTGGCATTAAAGCGATTAACAGGAGCCATTTCTGGGTACGAGGCCGACAAGTAACAACAAACATCTATGTGTAGCCTCGCTGGATAATAATGCGGCGGTGTGAGTGTAATCTGTTTATATAATGATATGCTGAAATAAAGGAAATAGTTGGTTTGGGTGATTTTGTGCTGCGTTTTTGATAAGCCCCACCCGGTTATTTAAGGTACTTCAAGCCCTCTGCAAGTGTGATCCTCGGATTTTAATTCTATTTATTATGAGTAAGCGTAAAGAAATTGATCTAAGTAAGAACGTCTCGAAGTTGCACGAACTAACTATCTATGCGAGGCATACGAACATTTATGTGCCTGAATCCTGGTGGGTAGATTATGAAACCTGGGAACATGATCACGAGGCTTATCATGATGCAATAAAGCCGTACTGGGATTGGGTGGTACAGGAGATTGAGGAGCATCGATATAGCGACCTACTCGTCTTGCTGAAGCGATTGAAGGGGCATCTGAAGGCTGCTAACAAAAAATTCCGCAGCGCAGAGCGCAGTCTTCATGAGCACGAACTATTGTACAAGATCCTTAAAGAAGAGGCCACGCTTCGCGGTGGCGAAGTGACGCTTGGTGATTCTTTTAAAGAGGATCAACAATCTTGCCGGCCAGACCTTTGGAGCTGGAGCCAGAAGTCAGCAGGTGAAAGTGTAGAAATAACCCAGCGCAAATTCAGGTTGGAAATAGAGCAAAGCTATCTCCTATCCTTTGATTGCAAAAAGATGCCAGCCACCTTTAGGGTGCTTTCAGGTGATACCACATGGCGAGAGTACGTAAACCTGGCCGCGAGCCACGGTCAAAGTGCGCGGAAAGATTTGAGTGACTCCAGGGGCCTTTGGGAGATTTTGATGTTTCGTGTTGATGTCATTGAAAAGGCGCTCTGGCACTACGAGTTAACAGGTGATCTGCCGGCTTACAGCCAGATAGGTGCGCTGGAGCTCGATTTCGAAGATCACCTTTCGTTCTCCATTATTCAGCGGGGCATTGAGCTATACGATGCAAGTCCTGATGACTATAAAGTTAGGACGGCCTTGTTAACTGAAGTGCTCGAATATTTTGACTTTGCCGATGTACGGCGAATTTCGGAGAGGTTGTGGAGATGTGGTCTATATATCCATCATGGTAGAGGTCGACCCACAAAGCACTTTGAATCAGGTTATTTGGTCAAAATGATCGAATTTTGGCGACATGCATTGGCCCAGTATAAAAAGGCGCAAAAAACCGCCGGATAATTTGCGCTTTTTTGGCTACCCACTTTATGTCTACTATTGCGTTGTATTTAACCATAGCAAATCAACGTAAATGGACGCGATCATTGTCACATCACCAGAAGCGCTACAGCAAGCCATTCAAGAAGCGCTCGGGCCGGCTTTGCAACAACACCTGCCAGCTCTCATACGCCAGGCCACCACGAAGGAATACCTGACCAAGAAAGAGCTCATGGAGCTTACGGGATGGTCCTCCAGGCAAGTCGAGTATAAAAAAAGCAAGCGGGCTATCTCGTTTGTACGACGCGGCCGGCTTGTCCTTTTTCCTACTGATGCCGTACATGCCTACCTCGATCAGGGTTACGTTTCCAGTCGATAGTGGTCCTTCTCTATATAACAATAGGAGGGAATTTCAGTTTTTGAAATGCTGGGAAACTGCTACATATCGGGAAACGCTCATGTATGATACTGTGGGCTTTGTAATTCCGCATGATGGTTTAGATCGGATCCTGAACCGACTAGGCACGCTGATTTATGAGTCTCCATTGGATATCAGCAGTCCGTACACATACCGAGGGAAGTATCGCAACATGCGCATTAATTTGGGTGAAGAATTCGTTGCCCTTTGGGGGAGCATTGGCAAGTTTGCACATGGCAATAATTTGTCAGAAATGACTACAAGCGATGTTGATGGCGTGCTTGGTGAGTTGTCAGATCTGCTTCAATTACCTGTGTCGCAGGCTACGGTTGTACGCTTTGATGCTGGCATAAATGTCGCAGTAGAAAAACCAGTTGCTCAGTACCTGCAGGTCTTGGGGGATATGACGAGGTACAAACGCAGATCCCACGGGCGCGAAACAGTCGCCTATGATCTCAAGTGCCGAACGATCCATTTCTACGATAAGCTCGCTGAGATGCGATACAAAAAAGTAAAAATACCTGCCTCCTTGCCATCCGAGTACATCTTGCGTTATGAGGTCCAGTGGAAAAAGGAAGTCGAGCGGCAGTGGAAGAAGCCTGTCAAGGCAAGTATGCTTGCTTGTGATTCATTCATGGCAAGGGTGGCGAATTGGATGGAGACAGAGTTAGATCGCATTCCAAAATTGGACGGACAATTTGCATCGAGCTTTGATAATTGGTCATCGCTCCGTGATCAGTTGGTGTTCGGTGGCATACAGTACTATGGCGGTTTCAATGGGCTCCTGAATCAGGCCAAGGGTAATCGGGAGGCCGGCATACTTTCCCCGGTCAATTTATCGCGAATCCGTTCCCAATTACAACGGCACATATCGGATCCCGGCGTAATCGAGCCGAGCCCTCTTGCCGAAGAACTGGAGCGCAAGGTGAAAGCGAAGCTTGCCTGTTTTCGATAAACGTTATTTCGAAGCGGGGATAACACAATTCTGTAGCACAAAATGGGTTGGGAAGATCGAAATGGTACCCTCTATTACTACCGTAAAAAGCGTGTTGATGGGCGGGTGGTGAGTGAATATATCGGCCGGGGTGAGTTCGCTGACAAGATTGCTCAATGCGATAAGGGTATGCGGCGGCATGCTCAGCAAAAAGCCAATCACGAAAAACGCGTTATAGAACACCAGGCGCAGTTAGAGAGGTATCTGCGCGTGATTGATCATCATGTCAAGGATGCGATAAGCGTTGCTTATCTCGTCAATAATTTTCACTTACACAAAGGACAATGGAGAAAATATCATGGCAAATGAAATACTTGTACCTGCAATTACTGAGGAGATGCGCGATGTGTTAGAGCGCACAAACATGGCAAAGCCGGCGCAGGAAGACGTCGACCGGCTACGGCAGTTTTTGGTTAAGAATCCTGGTATTTGGCGCTACACAGGAGATTTAGCACGTCAGGCGCAAGCAAATCTTGTTGAAAGCATGTCCACTGTTGCTGCAATCAAGGAATCTGTGTTGCATGGCGTGTCAGTCATGCGTGAGGAATTGGGGTATAGCACAGCTACCCCCATTGAGAAGCCTCTCATAGAGCACGCCGTCCTGGGATACCTGGATTATCATGTCACCCAGAGGCACTATGATTCAGCTTTTAAGCAAGGGGTTTCGAGTAGAGGGGGAGCGCTTTGGGAGCGACGGCTGAATAGTGCGCATCGGCGATATATGCGTGCTCTGGAGATTTTAGCCAAGGTGCGCAAGATGGGGCCGGCTTTGCAGATTAATATTGCAGAGAAACAGATCAATCAAATTTCTAGATAACTGGGTGCCGACGTTTTCGTTGATCTCTAAAAGTTAGAGTTCGTCTTTGCCGGCTACTTTTCACATCTACACCTATCAATACCTAAAGCCCTATCATTTATTTTCTCGTTCTCTTAAATTCTGCCTTTCATACCTTTCTTATCGCAGCTGCCGGCTTTATGGCTGATGCAGCTACTGGTCTATAGAAAAGCGCTGAATGGCTTCGGGTAAACAAAAGAGTGTATTCATCAGCTATAACAGGGCTGACAGGGATAGAGTTGTTGAAATCCATGCGTTGTTAGAGCGCAATGGCTTTACTGTTTGGCGTGACCAGGAGAACATACTCGCCGGCCAGAATTGGCCGAAAGCCCTTGGCGAAGCCATTCAGAAGCACGACTATTTCCTGCTTTGTTGGTCACGCCAATGCTGCGCAGTCACATTTTGTGGAGATGGAGTGGACGACGGCTTATGCGATGAAGAAGCCCATCCTGCCTTTGAAACTAGAAGCTGCTGTCCTGCCACCGTCTCTAGCGCCCATCAATGCAGTCTCTGATCCTGCGGACGCCCTCAAGTTTCTTGATGTCCGTCTTGAAAATGACGCTGATACGGTGGCACATGCAGAAACACTTAAAAAACTAGCTGCGATAAATACAGAGGTAGCTACTCCAGAACAAGCGGAGGTTCAGGCAAAGGAATTCCTGCCTCAAGTTCAAATGGTTGTTGAGCAACACGGCTGGCGTGTGGGGAACTTGATCCAGATTTTTGGTGGCGCTTTTATTCAAGGAACCGAAAAGAAATATATCGGGCCTTGCTCGCCACCCGGCCTTATACCTGGCTATGTGCATCGCCCGGAGATTTATGGTAAAGTCAAGGGTATCCTGTTGGAGAGTACTGGCGGCAGTGCGGTTGGAATAACAACAGCGATTAAAGGAGCTGGGGGATTTGGAAAAACGACGCTGGCAAAAGCGCTCTGCAACGACGCCCATATTCAGGAGCGTTTCGACGATATTCTTTGGGTCACACTGGGTTTGGAGAATGTGGATGTCAATGCGTCTCTTACGCGCGTAGTACGTCATCTAGCCAAAGACAACACAGTTTCGTATCCCGATCTTCAGGCAGCGGAAGGGGCGTTTGCCGAGGCTATAAAGGATCGAAAATGCTTGCTTGTTATCGATGATGCTTGGAAGCCGCATCAGGTTCGACCTTTTCTTGCAGGTGGATCAGAATGTGTTCGGCTTATTACTACCAGGATTCTGGATGTTGCCCAGGAGGGCGAATCTTTGCCTGTGGAGCTTGATGAAATGGAATTGGATGAGTCTGTTCAGATGCTTACGCGAGGGCTGAAGCCATCGAACGAGGAGCTTGGTTTATTGGAGACACTGGCAGATCAACTGGGAGAGTGGCCGCTGGTACTGGATTTGGTTAGTGCGGTTTTAAAGAAGCAAGTGAATAAGGGTAAGTCGATAGAAACCACCATCGCCTATGTAACTAAAAGGTGGCAGCAAAAAGGGGTTGCTGCCTTCGATAGGTCCAGTGAAGAAGGCCGCAATGCTGCTGTTGCATTGACAATGGCTGCCAGCTTTGATTCGTTTGATGATGAGGATGATAAAGACCGTTTTTTAAAGCTGGGTATTTTTCCTGATGACACAGAAATACCGCTTACCGTGCTTGAAAAGTTATGGGACCTCGACGAGTACGACACAGAAGATGTTGTTGATAGGTTGTCTGAAGCATCGCTTATCCGTTTGCACCCTGAACGGGAAATAATAAGCCTCCATGATGTCGTGCTTGCCTTCGCATCTGAACATGTATACGATGCTCAGACAGTACATCGCATACTGACGGAAAAATGGCTACAGAACCCGATGATGCTTGATTCTTATGCCTGGACATGGATGGCATATCATCTCAATAAGGCAGGAAAGCTCAATCAACTTCGCACTTTACTAACAGATCCCGCGTGGATGCAGGAGAAAATTGTCCGGATTGAAGTGCAGTCTCTTATAGCTGACTATGATTATCTCAAGGAAGAAGAAGCTTTCCCATTAATTCAACGAGCCCTTCGCCTTTCGTTATTGGCACTTCGGGATCCAGTTGAATTGTCACAGCAATTACGAAGTCGTCTGGCTGCGATTGATAGCCCTGAAATTATCACATTTTGTGCTCGATTGGATAAGATTATAGAGCAATATCCGTTGCAACCCATTTCGCATAATCTGATGCCTCCTGGAGGTGCTCAGCTATTTACTCTTCACGGGCATACATTTTGGATCAGCGCTGTTTCGATTACACAGGACGGTAATCACGCAGTATCCGCTTCGAATGATAAAACGCTCAAGGTATGGGATCTCAATAATGGCAAGCTCTTGCATACCTTGAAAGGTCATACAGGTCGGGTTAGTGATGTTTCGATCACGCATGATGATAGTCGCGCAGTATCCGCTTCGAATGATAAAACGCTCAAGGTATGGGACCTCAATAACGGCAAGCTCTTACATACCCTCCAAGGCCATGCAGCGCGGATCAATGCGGTTTCAATCACGCAGGATGATAGTCGCGTAGTATCTGTTTCGAATGATAAAACGCTCAAGGTATGGGACCTCAATAACGGCAAGCTCTTACATACCCTCCAAGGCCATGCAGCGCGGATCAATGCGGTTTCGATCACGCAAGATAATAGTCGCGCAGTATCCGCTTCGAATGATAAAACGCTCAAGGTATGGAATCTCAATAACGGCAAGCTCTTACATACCCTCGAAGGCCATACAGAGCGGATCAACGCGTTTTCGATCACGCAGGATGATAGTCGCGTAGTATCCGTTTCGAGTGATAAAACGCTCAAGGTATGGGACCTCAGTGTCGGCAAGTTCTTGCATACTTTAGAAGGCGATGCTGGCAGTGGTAGTACAGTTTCGATTACGCAGAATGGACTTCACGCAGTATCTATTTCCAATGGCGGTACGCTCAAGGTATGGGACCTTCTTACCGGTAAGCTTTTGCGCAGTCATAACGACTTAGATAAGATCAGTAACGTTTCGATTACACAGGATAAGGTTTCGATTACAAAGGATGGTAATTGCGCAGTATCAACTTCCAATGGTGATACGCTGAAGGTATGGGATCTCCGCACTGGTAAGCTTTTACATACCTTAAAGGGGCATACAGGTAGAGTCAAGGCGATTTCGATTACGCGTGATGGTAATCGCGTTGTATCTGCTTCCAATGACAATACGCTCAAGGTATGGGATATTCGTGATGGTAACTTCTTAAATACCCCTCAAGGACATGAGGGTGGTGTAAGTATGGTTCTGATAACGAAGGATAGCCAGCGCGCAGTATCAACTTCCAATGGTGATACGCTGAAGGTATGGGATCTCCGTATTGGTGGTAAGCTTTTGCATACCCTAAAGGGTCATACAGACGCAGTCAGAGCGTTTTCAGTAACAGAGGATAGTAATCGCGCTGTGTCCGCTTCCAATGATGAGACGCTCAAGGTATGGGATCTCAATAACGGCAGGCTTCTGCATACTCTGAAAGATCATACAGGCGCAGTCAGAGAGGTTTCAGTAACGAAGGATGGTCAGTTTGCAGTATCTGCATCCGAAGACGATACACTCAAGGCGTGGGACCTTCGGTCCGGAAGACTCCTACATACGTGGGAAGGACAGAGATTGTCAGTGCCGACGGTTTCGATTACACAGGATGGTAATCGCGCAGTATCTGTATTCAGGGACGGTACGTTTAAGGTGTGGGATCTCGCTAGCGGCGAGCTTCTGCGTACCCTAACAGTCTCAGGTTGGATAGAAAAGATTTCAATAACGAAGGATGGTCAGTTTGCGGTATCTACTTCTGGTGGCAATACGCTTAAAGTTTGGGACCTCCGCTCCGGAAGGCTCCTACATACGTTGGAAGGACAGCGATTTCAGGTTAGCGCATTTGCGATTACGGAGGACGGTTATTACGCAGTATCTGCCTCCTATAGGACGCTTAGGGTGTGGGACCTCCGTAACGGTAGACTTCTACATATCCTGAAAGGTCATAAAGGTTGGGTTAGTGCGGTTTCAACAACAAAGGATGGTCAGTTTGCAGTATCTGTTTCCGAGGACAATACACTCAAAGTGTGGGACATCAGACAGGGGCAATGTTTAGCCAGCTTCACAGGGGATGCACCTATTTATTGTAGTGCATTTAGTTTGAATGGTAGTGTTATTGCTTGCGGGGACGCGTTAGGTGTTCTGCACTTTTTGAGGTGGGTGCCCGAGAAGGCATAAGCCTCTATCATAAATTGTTTTACCTATGTTGTACCCATAAACACGAAACCCCTTGCAGCCCAACGACTTACAAGGGGTTGAAGTGGGTCATAGCGGATTCGAACCACTGACCTCTACGATGTCAACGTAGCGCTCTAGCCAACTGAGCTAATGACCCGGATTTGAATTGCCGAATACTCGATTTTTGAGTGTCGATTGATTTATTCAGCGTGGGCTTATACTCAGGAATTTGTATTGGGTTTTGCGGAGTATGGCGAAAAGTTGGGTGGGGGCTTAAGCTGTAAAGCCGGCTGCCGATACATCCCATATCATGTGGCGTGTTCTGGCCCCACGCCGCGCCCTCCCCACACGATTTCTGTAGCTGAATGAAGTACCCCCTCTACATCGCAGACGCGAGCCAAAAAGACCACTCCCAGCGTACCGAGTTTCACACCAACAGCGCACCCGTCGTTCGTCGCTTTCCGCCGGCTATCCAATACCTCAGCCGGTGTGAGCAATTCATCGAAGACCAACTCCAGGCTGTTTCCCTGCGCGCGTTCAAAGCTGGCAAATCGGTAGATGAAATCTGTGCAGCTATGTACCAGGCGGCGCGTTCGCTTGGGGTATATCATTACAATTGGGGTGCAAGAAGTCTATAGCGCGAAGATGCCTTCTTTTCCCGATCAGACCATTATGTCCTGTTTGATCATGGTGGACTTTACGGCTGCGGGTGAAGCAGCGAGAAGCTGAGAGGATTTTCGAATGCCGAGTGTCGAATGCCGAATTTCGAGTGCGTGAGGAGTGGCTGAATTCTTTGGGCTCGTCATCCTGAGCCGTGCGAAGGATCTCTGTGGGATTTGCAGGTCCTTCGAATATCGAATATCGAGCCAGGGGTGTTCAGAAAAAATTTTTATCCAATGTTGGCGCTCATGGCCATTCCAGCAAGAGATCCGCATCTTGTGCAGCAAGGAACTGCTCTCTGGTGTAGGTTGCGTACGTTCATTTCTTTTGCTTGCCCAAAAGAAACGAACCAAAGAAAAGGGCACCACCAAATAAAACGCGCGCTTTTATCTCCTTACGCGCAGATCCTCCTGAATTTTATTCAGGAAAACGCTTCGATAAAAGCACCTACCGCACATCGCCACGCATTTGGTGGACGTCCGCGCGCTAAATTGCTTAATAACGAAAGCTTGCTAGTTATTATTTTTCTGAACATCCCTGACATCGAGCAAGGAATTTCGAATGTCGAAGTGTTCGGGGTTGGGCAAATAGTGGTGCTAGAATCTCAAGCCCAAGTTTAGTACGGGCACTTGCCTGTGGGCCGGCGGGGCGCTGAATGAAGCGGTGAGTTGTACATTCGACTTGTTTGCGGTCTGGATGGCGGAGAGGCCGGCTAGGATGCGGTTGGCTACCAGCAGGGCGATAAAGATGGAACGCCGGCGGCTCAGGGACTCTGCGTCTTCTCTTAATTCGCGGAATTGCTGGAAGTCGTCTGATGTATCCCAGTTCCAGTGGAAAGCCGGGTCGTCCACATAATCAATTCTATCCCAGGCGCGGTTGCGGAGTTGGAAGGTGAGGTATTCGTCGGACGATTGAAAGGAAGCCAGGTTGAGATAAAATGCGCGATCTTTCCCTTCGATGTTGGCGTTGCCGCTCGTGGCGGCCAGGGTCTGGTAGCTCTGGATAAAATGGTTTTTGCGCCACTCTGCAGATACGAGCCCGATCCACAATCCGAGATCAGCGCCGGCGTGCAGGGTGGCACGGCCGCGCCAGGAGCCGTGTTGGGCGTAGCGGTGGCCCCATCCGGGCAATATCAGGCTGAGCGCAAAAGCTTTTCTGGCAGATCTTTCTTCCAGAGTTGGGGGTGCCATCGGATTGTCCTGCGCCTGCGCCGGCAGCGCAACGCTCAGGCCTAAAAAGAGGCATAAAAGCACGGTCCCAAAGTAGTTTGCCTTGATCACAGCTATTTGTAGTTTGAGGTATGCAAGTTAATCTTCATCACGCCCATCCCTGGCAGGTTTCTCCTGCAGAAGCCGTTGCGATACAACGTGATCTCGCCGGCAAGGTTCGGGCTGAACCATTGGCTGGCAAAATACAAACAATCGCCGGGGTCGATGTCAGCATTCGCGGCCAGGCGTTGCAGACCGCAATCACGGTGCTCAGTTTGCCAGACCTTGCAGTAGTCGATGAGGTGACATGGCAAGGTACCGTACAATTTCCGTATATCCCGGGCCTGCTCAGCTTTCGCGAAATGCCGGCTATTTTACCGGCCCTCGAAAAGCTATCCACTGAACCCGACGTGTTTATGACCGACAGCCAGGGGCTTGCACATCCGCGCCGGTTTGGGCTTGCCTGCCACCTCGGCGTGTTGCTCGATAAGCCGGCGTTTGGCGTGGCCAAAACACGGTATATCGGTCGTTACGTTGAACCCGGTATGGCAAAAGGCAGCCGAAGTCCGTTGGAAGACAAGGGTGAACTTATCGGCAGCGTTGTGCGGACGCGCGACAAGGTGAAACCTGTCTTTGTTAGCCTCGGGCATCTCGTGACTCTGGAGGATGCGGTTCAGCTAACGCTTGCCTGTGCTACGCGGTACAAAATTCCTGAGCCAACGCGGTTGGCGCATAAGCTTAGCAAACGAGTTTAGTTCGTTGTTGGGGCTGAGGTGTCCCGGTCGTGTGCGACACACCTCTGTCCGCCCTTCCCTTTCGGTCGGTTGGACTGTCTCCTCTCAAGAGGAGAATTTTGGATCGGCGCCTCATTCAAAATTCAGCAATCAACAATCTGCACTCAGCAATCTGCACGCAGCAATCAAAAAGAACGGTGTAACCTCCGCGTACGCTGGGCCCTCAGGAAGAGCACTTCGGCTAAAACCTCACCGCCATGCGCACGTTGATGGTGCGGGGGGTTAGGCGGGTTGGAATGCGGGTCCAGATGCCGTCGCTTCTTGGAATCCAGGAGTAGGCGACCGTATTAATCATATTAAACACGTTGAGGATTTCGCCGGTCAGCTCCAATTTTACCGGAATGTCGTTGGCGCGGTTGGTAATGACCACTTCTTTGGTGATGCCCATGTCGAAACGGAAGTACCGCTGGTAGCGGTCCGAGAACCGCTCGCCTGGAATTTGGGTGACGATGTTGCCAATGCGCTCACCTTCAATAGGCGGCGTATACGGGAGGCCGCTTCCAAAAAGGGTACGCATGTGCAGTTTCCAGCTGTCATCGTTCGGGATGTAATCAGCTACGTAGATAGATACTGTGTGACGCTGATCGCTTGGGCGCGGGTTGCTGCCTTCTCTGAAATCGTCGGAGAATTCGGGGAGGAAGTCTTCGTTGGTCACCAGGAAGCTGTAGTTGGCCCAACTTTCGAGGCCGGGGACAAACTCGCCACGCAACTGCAGGTCCAGGCCGTAGGCGTAGGCCTCTGCGTCGTTTTCTCCGGAATACACAACGCGCACGTTTTCGATGTCATACGAAATCACGTTGCTCAATTTTTTGTAATACGCTTCGCCACGCAGGTAGAAGCGCGAGCGGGGGAGGAAGCGTTCGACGCCGGCTACAAATTGCATCGACCGCTGCGCCACAAGGTCCCGGTTGAGGCTGTTGATCAGTGAAATAGCCGGATCGGGTTGGCCGCGCAATTCTCTGTAGGTAGGCGCCTGGTGGTAGATGCCCCACGAAGCGGTGTAGGTCATCTGCTCATTTGGCTGGTACCGCATCAAGACGCGCGGGGAGACGGTCCATTCTTCGTTGAACGAGAAGTAGTCGGTACGCAGGCCGATGGTTGTGACCAACTTACCGCGTTCTTCGAGCAGGTCAACGGCATCCTGAACGTAGAAGCCGGCCTGCGTTTCGTCGAAGTTTGCTGCGCCGTCGAGGCTGTCAACCACAATCCGTACCACGTCGCCTGTCTGGTCTCTGCCTACAACAACCGATTTTTCGCTCAACGCATCGTCAAATACGAGGCTGCGGAAGTAGCCGCCGGCCTCGGCTGCGTGACGTGTTGTGTTATACTGCCAACGGCTCTGTGCCGTCCAGGTATCCACTTCAATGCGGTTATCTGCAAAATCTTCAGTACGCGAAATACCTGTAGTGATAAAGTCTTCGTTGTTGTTTGGATTACTGCCCGGATCTACAAGGTAGAGTACCGCCTGTCCGCTAATATCAAAGCCTTCCTCTTCAATCGTTTTGAAGTAGGCGATGTCGTGCGAAGCTGTAAGCTTGGGAGAGAACCGGCTTTTGACGCGGAAGCCGCCAAAGCGTGTTTCATAACCGTCGCGTTCCTGGCCGTTGAAGTCGAGCCAGAGCGATTGCAGATTGTTCGGTACCCGCGGGTCGGTGCTTACGGTGCCGAAGAACGTGCGGCGGTTGCTGGGGTCGAGCCGGAACGTGTGGTCAGCCCAGATACCAAGTGCTTCGAGTTCGGTGTTTTCGGTGAGGCGGTAGGAGATGAAGGTCTGCACATCCTGGAAATCAGGCTGGTAGTTACCTTTTAATTCCTGCGAGCTGAACAGGGAGCGTGCCCGCGCTTTGCGGAAGCCGGCAATCCAGCCGAGCCGGCCATTGAGTGCTGACGAAGACGCAGTAGCTGTCGCATCAAGCAATGACAGCGATACGGAGCCCTGGAATGGCTCGTTTTCGGGCCGGCGGTAATCCACCTCTAACGCAGAAGACAATTTGCCGCCGTATCGCGCTGGAAAGCCACCCGTGTAGAAAGTGATGCGGCCGGCCAATTCCGGATTAAAGAGTCCCAGGCCTTCTTGCTCACCCTGTCGTGGGCGGAAGGGCATGTAGACCTCGAAGCCGTTGAAGAAAATCAGGTTTTCGTTAAATCCGCCGCCGCGCACTGAGTACTGGCTTGAGAGCTCGTTGTTGGTCACAACACCCGGCACCACTTTCAGGGCGCGGAAGCCGTCTTTAAGGGGAGCCGGTATTTTTTGGATAGTCTCCGGGTCGAGCTCGTAGACGCCGGCATCGTTAAACGCGGCTTCATCTTCAACCGTGATGCCATCGAGTTTAACCGCCTCTTCTTCCAGCTTGTAATCGTAGGTATTGGCGATGTCGCGGCGGACAAGCACAGAATCGACAATCGTAGAAAACCCGAGGGCGCGGATGACCACCTGGTATGACTGTGCCGGCAGGCGCATGGAGTAAAACCCATCAGCATCAGCAGCTGTACCGAAGTTGGTCCCGTTTACGAGAACGGTAGCGCCGGGAATAGGCTGACTGGTTGATGCCTGGAGAATGCGGCCTTCGAGAGTCCCCCAGTTTTGCGCGAAGAGCGGGGCGCAAGGGAAGAGCAGGGACAGGCCAAATATGAGTAAAGATGCACGCAGCATACTAAAACTACTTCCGAGTCAGTGTTGGTTCAGAAAAAAGGTAGTATCAGTTGTCTATGCGTGTACTCAAGGATTTGGTTGTGTGGACTTGAAATACGTCGTTCCAGAACGTTGGTTTCTGGGACGGGTTAAAGGTTACAGGTTTAAGGTTGAAAGTTGGTATGCAATGCAGTAAGCAAGTAGCACGCCAACTTCCAACCTAAACCTTTACGAATCAGCTGTTTTGATTACAATCGGAATCGTTGTGTTTCTCAGGTTGCGGAACAGGAGCAACATGATTGGGGGCCTTGGACGCGTTTTTCGCGAGTGAGGCGTCTTTCGTGCCCTTGTTTGGCTGCTTCCTTCCGTTAGCGGTCGGCTTTGGTTTTTGCGTAGGCTTCTTCTCTGCTTTAGACTTTTCCGCTTTTGGTTTTCTTTGCGGCATGCCATAAGACGATACAGCGCGTGTCTTGACCTTTGGCGTAAGGTTTGTAGCTGATGTTGCCGAGCGGACGTACAGAATCGGAATGCCCCATTCCTGATCGCGTAACCCATTATCAGCAATGTTCGTTCGGCTCATTGCGACAGCTTCCTCTACTGTGGCACCCTTTGCCAGATTGCCATAGAAGCTTGAGGAAAAAGCAATGGCTGCTTCGTCGTTGATACTCATTTGCATGGCCACAACAGCCGGCACGCCAGCTTTCAGTAGTGTCGTGGAAACGCCGGCTGACATGAAGTCTCTGCTCCGCTCCCGGCCCGTCATACATGCATTCAGGATCACGAGACGCAACGATTCGTGGTGCTTTGATACCATCCGTGCGAGCTCATCAGCCCATACAACATCGTGGGTGCCAGCTTCCCAACGCGTTACATTAAGGCGCAACAAGTCAGGCATCCTGTTCCACATATCTGCCGACAGCGTTTTATAGGGTTCCCATGCTTTCTTCGCTTCGAGGTATGGTTTTTCTGTGTCTTCAATGCGCTCCGACTGCACGAGGTAGCTGCGAAGGACATCCAGATTTTCATCATGATCCCACAAGAAATCGAGGAAATCGTGTAGGAGGCGATTTTTGGGGCGCCTGAATCCTCTGTATTCTTCCCGAAGCGCATCGATTTCGTGCTCGTGCCAGAAATGCTGGCGATCTCCCTGCTCCAGCAAAATCATGCCTTGCCGGCGCTCAGCAACACCATTGATGTTGTCATCGATGGACTGGAATTCGATTTCCCCTTGGGCTCCTCTGGTGAAACCGGTGCCACGCGTAAAGCCTGTGCCTCTGGTAAAGCCAGTGCCCCTCGTGAAGCCGGTACCACGCGTAAAGCCAGTGCCTCTGGTAAAGCCGGTACCACGCGTAAAGCCAGTGCCTCTGGTAAAGCCGGTACCACGTGTGAATCCAGTTCCGCGCGTGAAGCCAGTACCCCTGGTAAAACCAGTCCCCCGTGCTCCCGACTCATCCGATAGGGGGGCTTCGTACAGGCTAGATTCCGTTTCGTCGTCGATAAACGTAATCCGGTTGTATTTGTCTACGAGAGCGCTGTTGATCACATCAGCGTGCCCACTAAAGTGTAGGATATTGATGCCGTCGTTTTCGTCCTGTGGGTCTCCCAGTTTGTTTTCCAGCGATGTGCGATTCGTTTTACAAAGGACCTCGATTTCAAGCTTTTCGTTGACGCTATAGCGCCGGTCGCAAGGTTCTAACGTTTTGTGTTTCTTGTTTTTGTTGAGTTCTTTGATGTCATCCGTGATGCTCAGGATATTTTGAACCTCTAACTCCGTATCAATATTGCGGAAGTCGCTAGGCTCGGCGAGGGCAATCAGCGCTTTGACTTTGGAGCTTGGTTTGCGTTCGCTGGTGCGGCCCACAAAAGATTCGTGGCGGACGATGGAGATAATCGGCGCCAATTTTGAGCGCGCTGATTCTTCGGCTGAAAGCAGCGGCTGTCCGGATACCTGGGGTGTCATACCACCAATGCGGCTCCGGACGCGCATTTCTTTGCGTGCCAACACGTTATCTATTTCGTCCTGACTTGGGGGAAGTCCGAGGAAGCCGTGGTTTTTGGTGAGTTCATCTTCTTCATTAAGGACGCCAAAATCGCCGGCTATGTCCCAATCCAGTGCCAGACCACGCATGTGATGGTATTCATGGAGATACATGTATTCCCACGGCAACGTGTTGAGGAATTCATCATCAAGCTCCAGCATCAGTCGAATGCCATGGGTCTTGCTATGATCACCTTTTGCGACTATGCTTGCCGCCATTTCTGCTTCGCTCATCTGGTTGTCTTCCACTTGCCAGCCATAAACCATCGACCAGCATTGGATAAACATTCTTCGCACAGTCATCGGCATAATCATATCGCCTAGCATTTCTCCCATTGCAACCAACTCGTGGTGCTGCATACTGCCTTGACGTTCAGGGTTTGAGAGCTTACGTACGTAAGGTATAATGCCGGGATTGAATGGTACAGGTTCGGGCTCCCGCATGCGGCCGATGGGCGAGTTGGTTACTTCGGCATAGAAATACTCACCGTCAAAATTGCGGAGCCTGATGGCGAAGTTCGTGAACTTGATGTTCGAAAATAGTTCGATTTGGTCGGTTGATTCACTCATGGTGTTTGCAGGGTAATGTGGGTGAAAGACTTCAGTTTTGCTGGAAGCGTGATCGCAAGGGTGGGTAGCGTGGGTCTTCGCGAAGATCAGCCAGCCATGGGTCGCTGTTGATAACGTAAAGCAGGTCTTTTTCGAAGGCGCGTTCGACGCGGTATAGCGCCCGATCTCTGTTGCCGAGTCGTTCCTGCACGCGGGCGAGAAGATACTCCCCCCAGGAATCGTCAAAATGGGTGTCGTAAAGGGGTTCGATAAGGCGAGCTGCCTCAGTGTCGTTGCCGAGGGCGATCTGCGCGTCGGCTTGCCAAAGTTGGGCATAAATGTTATTCGGATCTACCTCAAGCAAAGAAGCGGTGATGGTGATCACGTGTTGCCAGGTAGAATCAGCTTGTTGTTGCTGCCCGTTCCAGTAATAGGCATGGGCAAGGAAGTTGGAAGAAATCCAGTCGCCGGTTTGTTCGATCGCAGATATAGATGCAACAGCTGCTGCATAGTCGTTTTGCTGGTAGTGCAGCACGCCCAGCATTCGGCGTGGAATGTTTGCGCCCGGACGCTGTTGGATGGCTTTATTGAAGGCAACCTCTGCTTCGTCGGGACGATTGAGCAGGGTTAAGACAGTCCCGATGGAGCTGTTGGCTACATAGCTATCGGGTGTCAAATTACCCAGGTGCTCAAACTGATCGAGCGCTCCTTCCTGGTCTCCGGAATAGCTGAGAAAGATGCCCAGCTGATTTCTGTAATTCCAGAAATTGGGTTTGAGATCGATGGCCTGGAAATAGGCCAGGCGTGCAGAATCTGGTTGGAAGTTGTGTTCGTATGCGCGGCCCAGCCACATGAACGCTTCTGCATTATCAGGCTCGATGTCCAGTGCTTGTCTGAGTGTGGGGAACGCCATGTCGAGCCGGTTGGCGCGCACAAAAACGCTTGCCAGGTGCACCATCACGGATGCATTGTCGGGATTGAGTGTGCCTGCGCGTTCACAGCTTGCAAGGGCCTGTTGCGCAAGTGCCGGCTGATCGCTGTTGTTAAAGAATTTTTCCCAGGTTGCTTCGCAGAGCCCTGCGTGTGCCGGCCCGTAGGTGGAATCAGCCTGAATCGACCGGTTGAATTGCTGAATGGCATAATCGATATAGCCTTCTTTGTCGTATCGTTCCAGGTATCCGAGACCTTGCAGATAGAATGAGTAAGCATCTGGGTCGCGGGGTGCAGCACGTTGAATGGCTTGAATTTGTGCCGCTGTCAATTCGATGTCAAGCAGGCCGGCGAGTTGTGAAAAGAGCTGCTCGTGAAAGTCCGTGCCCAGTGGTTCTGTTATCGCGGCATGACTCAAAAGGCTGGTCTCCGTATCAATTAGACTGGCGCTGTTGGGGTCAACTAGTTTTAGCGTAAGGGCTACCACG
Organism: Rhodothermales bacterium; assembly: GCA_965263205.1. Taxonomy (GTDB): domain Bacteria; phylum Bacteroidota; class Rhodothermia; order Rhodothermales; family JAHQVL01; genus JBCCIM01. The sequence goes on along the minus strand of CBDHHF010000022.1, from coordinate 7,285 downwards.
TTTTGTAAATATTGGAAGCTGCCTTCGATGGCGCGGTTTACACCGAGGAAGTCAGCTGCCATCGACGCATTTTCGATGCCGGCTTCCTGGATGTCATTAGCAGAGGCAACCCAAACCGGTGTCTCTGGCGAGTCGAGTTTGGGAAGCAATTCGGTAATCATCCGCATCAGTCCGGTGGCGAGCGCCTGGCTTTCTTCATCGTCTTGCGGGGTCACCTCGAACGGAAGCAGGGCTACCTGGATGCCTCGCACTGAATCTGCAGCAGCCGCTGCTGGCAGATCCCTTCCCGTCATAAACCACAGCGAAGCAGCAACAGCAAAGAGACCAAGGGCAACGAGGATACCCACCAACGGTTGTTTGCTGCGGGTTGATGGTGGTGCTATGGTTGAACGTTCTTCTGCACGCTTTGCCTGTTCGAGATCGGCCAACAAGGCACCAGAGCTTGGATACCGCAACGCAACAGGTTTTTGGAGGCACTGTTTGATAACAGGTTGCAGTCCTTCGGGGAAACGTAAGTTTTTTGAAGCAAACTTGGGCGATTCGTTGAGGATACTGTAGATAATTGATTGCGGGTTGCCGCCTTTAAATGGTCGTTCGCCGGCTAACATTTCGAATAGCAACACGCCGGCCGACCAGATATCCGTATGGTGATCCGTTTTCTCCCCACGCGCCTGCTCGGGGCTCATGTAGGCAACGGTCCCCATGGTCTGTCCAGAACGGGTAAGTTGCTGGTCGGCAATTTTAGCGAGACCAAAGTCCAGGATTTTAACAACGCCCTGCTGCGTGACCATCAGGTTAGCCGGCTTGATGTCGCGATGCACGATGCCGGCGCTGTGCGCAGCGTTCAGGCCACGTGCAATTTGTGTGGCGTAGTCGAGTGCCTCATCAGGTAAGATATCCCCTCTACCGACTTTCTCCTTGATTGTCTCACCATCATAAAATGCCATCGCAATGAAGATGCGGCCATTCGGAGTACGGCCAATCTGGTGGATTGCACAGATGTTGGAATGGTCGAGTTGGGAGGCTGCGCGTGCTTCGGTGATAAACCGTTCCCGGGCATGCTCGTTATTGCTCAGTTCGGGCGGGAGAAATTTGAGCGCAACCGGGCGGTCCAGTTCTACATCGAGGGCTTTGTAGACCAGCCCCATGCCGCCGGCACCTATTAATTCTGTGATCCGGTACTGTTTGATTTGTGTGCCAATGAACTGATAGGGATCGATTTGGCTATCTGCGGGAAGCTGAAGGCCGGGCATGGCATCACCCAGGCTGTCGAAAAAATTGGGTGCTTCCTCAAAGTTGATCAGGAGCGAACGCAGCTCAGCTTGCAGCGCTTCATTCCCCGCACAGGCTTCCTTGATGAAAGCCTCGCGGTGTTCGCGTGGTGTATCGAGTGTGCGCTGAAAAAGATCAGCCAGAACTTCCCAATCGACGTTTTCCATGCTGTTGCCCGGTAGTGGGTCGTGCGTGGTTTATGAGACTGCGGTGATGAAATACTGAGTGCTGGGGCGAAGACGCATCGCCAGTCCGTAAGCCCTCCGTACTTATACACAGCCTTTCGCCGTGAAAAGGGTCACGCTTATTCCAATTCTTCTTTTGCTTCTCGATAGAGCCAGGCCTGGGCGAGGGCCCAGTCGCGCTTTACTGTCGAGAGGGAAATGCCGAGCGCGTTCGCTGTTTCCTCATTCGACATGCCACCAAAAAATTTGCATTCGATGATTTGGACCTGGCGCGGCTGCGTTTTTTCCAGCTTCTTTAGCGCGTTTTCTATGGCTAAAAACTTGTCGGCTTGATCTGTGGATAGCGCTATCTCATCCTGGATAGCGTAGTCCTTTTCCTCGATGGATACCTTTTTTATATTACCGCCGCGTTTTTTTGTGCGACGTTTGTTGGCATAATTAATCATGATGTGTCGCATCGCTTTGGCGGCGATCATCATAAAGTGGTTGCGGTTGTTCCAGTTTTGGTTTTTCTGGCCGGCCAGTTTGATGTACGCTTCGTGCACCAGCGCCGTGGTATTCATGGTGTAGTCGCCGCCTATCCAGTTCTTTCGATTGGCTTTTGCGAGCCGGTGCAACTCGTCGTACACCTTACCAAACAACTTGTCCACTGCGCCATCATCCCCCCGTTGAACGGCCTCCAGTAGCCGGGTGACGGTCGCCTGGTCGACATCAGACATAATACAGTACCTTTTCAAGCAATAGCATGTTTAAGGTAAAGGACTGCTTATGTAAGCGCAAGAGAATCTTATGCGCAATAAATGCGGTCTGCCGTATAGAAATCGTAGTTATTCACGACAGGCTGTGGCTAACAAAACCTTAAACCTGTAACCTTCAACAGCAAACACATCAATCCGCAGGATTAATGTGTTTGCCCTTAGTATGCGCGTGCGAAGTATACGCGACCCATGGAGGGTTCGCCAGACACCATATCTTCGCCGGCTTCTGCCGTCTGGGCAAACGGAATACAACGGATGGTTGCCTTGGTGTCGTTCTTGATTTTGGCTTCTGTTTCTTCAGAACCGTCCCAGTGTGCAAGCACAAAGCCGCCTTTGTCGTTGATGACTTCTTTGAACTCGTCGTAGCTGTTCACGATGGTGGTGTTTTCTTCGCGAAACTTCACAGCCCGATCAAACAGGTTGTTCTGGATAGCGTCTAGCGTCTCTTTGATACGCGTTACGAGCCCTTCCTGGGGTACGGATTCTTTTTCGAAGGTGTCGCGACGCGCCATTTCGATCATGCCGTTTTGCACATCGCGGGGGCCGAGGGCCAAACGAATAGGCACACCCTGCACTTCATACTCGGCAAATTTCCAGCCCGGACGGTAGCCTTCGCGCGTATCAAATTTCACGCTGATGCCGGCTGCTTTTAGCTCGGCAACAATTTTATCGCCGGCTTCCAGCACTTCAGCTGAGCCGTCTTTACGGAGGATGGGCACCAAGACCACCTGTGTTGGGGCAAGCTTAGGCGGCATGACCAGTCCCTGGTCGTCGGAGTGGGTCATGATGAGGCCGCCGATCAGGCGTGTAGAGACGCCCCATGAAGTGGCCCACACGTATTCGAGTTCGTTTTCTTTGTTTTGGAACTGGCAGCCAAATGCCTTGGCAAAGTTCTGACCGAGGAAGTGGCTCGTACCAGCCTGCAGGGCCTTGCCGTCTTGCATGAGCGCTTCGATACACAGCGTTTCTACAGCGCCGGCAAACCGCTCGCTGGCTGATTTACGGCCTTTGATTACCGGCATTGCCATGTAGTCTTCAGCGAGCTTGCCATAGAGGTCGAGGATCATGCTCGTTTCTTCGAGTGCCTCTTCTTCGGTGGCGTGTGCTGTATGCCCTTCTTGCCACAAAAACTCCATCGTGCGCAGAAACAGGCGCGTCCGCATTTCCCAGCGTACCACGTTGGCCCACTGGTTGACCAAAATCGGCAGGTCACGCCAGGACTGGATCCACTTGCTGTACGTATCCCAGATAATCGTTTCGCTGGTAGGCCGAATGATGAGATTTTCCTCGAGGCGCGATGCAGGATCAGGCACAACACCACCGCCTTGCTCATCGACCTTAAGACGAGAGTGCGTTACCACGGCGCATTCTTTGGCAAAGCCTTCTACGTGCTCCGCTTCTTTGGAAAGGAACGATTCCGGGATGAGCAAGGGGAAGTACGCATTCTCATGACCCGTCTCTTTGAGCATGCCATCGAGGGCATTTTTCAGGTTCTCCCACAGGGCATAGCCGTTAGGCCGGATGATCATCGAACCGCGAACGGGGGAGTAATCAGCCAGCTTGGCGCGGCGTACAACATCGATGTACCACTGTGCGTAGTCTTTTGAGCGGGGCGTGATAGCGTCAGCCATAGTATACACTTGATGGTGTGTTTCCAGTACAACCGCTATGGACAAACCCCTCAGAATGCACAAAAAACGGCGGTTTTGCTGTGCGGCCCGGTATTTGATGAATAGGGTAGACAGGAAATCGGAATAATTGGAATCTCTGCATGATTCCAGCGAAACAGCCGGTACAACTTGCCACGTATGCTGAGTGTTTCTACCCAAAAGGAAGATAACACTTGCGCCAAGAGTACCTTGGGGGCTTGTCCAGCCGGCTTTGAAACCCGATACCTATCCTGTACATTAAAAATGTGAAGCGCTTTTTATAAGAGTGGCCAGCATCCATACTAAAACGCCTACTACCATGGAACGTGCTACAACCCTGTTATCTCACGCTGTCTTGTCAGGTGTCAACATGAAGAAATTGCTCCTGGAGCGTATTGCAACCCTCCCCTTGAATGTTTTTTTAATCGGTGCGATGGCCATCGGGCTTTCTGGCTGTTATACGCAGTTGGCTGCATCCGAATACGATGATTACGACGAATACGATCGTGAGCCGGCGTATGTGGAGGTTGAAGAGTATGATGACGGATCTGTTGTAGAACGTCACTACTACGAAGACGAGTATTACTCCTACAATACGCCGCGTTCGTACGGACGCTACTTTAACCGGTTCTACCGTCCTTGGGGCGGCTACGGTTATTATGATTCGTGGTACTACTCACCGCGATTCTATTCGTCTTACACCGTATACGATCCATTTTATGATTACTGGGATCCATGGTACGGTTACTCTTCCCTGTACTACTCGCCATTTGACCACTACTATGCGTATGGGCATGGTTACGGATATGGCCATTACGGTTATGGGTATGGCTTTCCACGCTACGGGTATGGATACTACGGCGGATATGCCGGATTTGGCGTCTATGGTCACTTCGGCCACTATTCTCCATACTACTATACCTCGCGGGGCAACAACTACCGGGGCCGTACCTACGGACCACGCGGTAGCACAACGGGCCGCGGTGGCTTCCTGGCAGCCAATTCTCGGCGCACCAGGGCTGCAGCAGCAACCCGCGGTGGCAGCACCCGTGGAACGTCTGGCCGTACAGTAGGCCGCGGCAGCACGCGTACGCTGAATGAAGATGGCACACGCACTGTAGGCCGCTCAACGACGCGCAGCGGTGCTACACGTGGCAGCAGTGGTACAACGCGTACGACACGCAGCAGCGGTACCACGCGCGGTACGAGCACCCGTTCTACGACGCGTTCGGGCGAATCAACACGCTCAGGTACCACGCGTACCACACGCAGTAGCGGCACCACAACCCGCGGTACAAGTACGCGGTCGGGCAGCACGCGCTCGGGTACCACCCGGACAACGCGTAGCAGCGGCTCAACCACGCGCAGCAGTGGCAGCAGCACGCGGACAACGCGCTCCAGTGGTTCAACCACACGCAGCAGTGGCAGCAGCAGCGCTCAACACGTTCAGCAGTGGTTCAACAGCACGTAGCAGTGGCAGCACCCGTTCAACACGTTCTAGTGGTTCAACATCACGAAGCTCGTGGCTCAAGCAGTCGTTCAACGCAAGTTCAAGAAGTTCAGGTTCTTCCAGCAGAAGCGGGCTCAAGCAGCCGCTCACCAGCAGAAGTTCAGGTTCTTCCAGCAAAGCTCAGCTCAACGCCGCTCTAGTGGCTCTGGTTCAAGCAGCGCGTTCAGGTTCAACGAGCAGAAGCTCTGGTTCAAGCAGCCGTGCCACGCCAAGCAGAAGCTCCGGTTCTAGCAGCCGCGCAACACCAAGTAGAAGCTCCGGTTCTTCCAGCAGAAGTTCAGGATCTTCTAGCAGAAGCTCTTCGAGCCGCAGTAGCTCACGCCGCGGCGGTAGCTAAGCTGACTTATTTAATACCACCTTATTGCTTGCATATTACGTAAGCCGGGGAAAGGCCCGTGCCACAGTACGGGCCTTTTTTATGCCCTTTCGGTATCCAATTTTATACAACATCCATCGTTATACATACATGAAGAACCGTTTCGATCATTCGCATAAAGGCTTAATGACTGCTTTCTTGAAAAAGGCAGGGCTGTTGCTGGCAGGTTTGCTCCTGCTTGTACCTGCACAATCGATGCTGGCACAGTCTGCTGAAGATGCACTCCTGTTTACGCAGCGTTTGCCGGCCACGGGCGCTCGCTCGATCGGTCTTGCTGGTGCAGGCCGTGCCGGACTGGCTGATTATTCTGCGTTCTACACGAACCCGGCCGGCCTCGGTTTTCTGCGTACATCGCAGGTTTCTGGCGCGTTGAGCTTCTTATCAGCAACCAACGACGCACAGGTTAACTTCCCGAGTGGCGCCGGTTTTTTCGAAGAAGAACTGACGGACCAGAGCCTTGGTAACTTTGCCGGCGTATTCAAAGTGCCTACCCGGCAAGGTTCGCTTGTGATTGGTGGTGCCTTCAATCAGACCAATTCGTTTGAGCGCACGCTCAGCTTTGCCGGTCTGGTAAACAATGGCTCTATTACCGATGTCTTGCTGCCTTTTGATGACGAATTTGAGGTAGTAGAAGAAAATGGCAGTTTCTTTCCTGCATTCTTCTCTGATCTGCCTGAAATCGCTTACCTGGGCGGTGCTATCGAATTTCTTCCCGAAAACGTAGGGCACGGGCGATGGATTGTTTTATCAGGCAGTGAACCCGGGTTCAACCATTGAGCAAGCCAGTGATGTGTTTCAGGAAGGCCGCATGAGAGACTTCAGTTTTGGTGGTGCGTGGGAAGCAGCCAGAGGTGTGATGGTTGGTGCATCGTTGAATTTCAACGTTGGCTCGTACGAATTCCAGAGCATTTTTGATGAGTTCGATATCAACAATGAAAACACCGAAGACCTGTACATTGTGCTCGACGGTGATAACGAACTGCGTGGTTTTGACCTGGTGACCTACGAGGAGCGCTTTATCTCTGATCTCGTCGGTGCAAACTTGCGCCTCGGTGTTTCAGCAATGGCGAATAAAGACCTTCGGGTTGGTATTACCCTTGAGTCGCCAACGTTCTACCGGGTAGACGAGCGGTTTGATACCATCATCTCCACCCAATTTGATAACGGTGCCTTCCTGAGCTATGGCGGCCTGTCTGGCGATATTGGCCGGGGCACGTTCGAATACGATATCACAACGCCCTGGCGTTTTGGCGCCGGCCTCGCATACGAGTTCTCCGGACTCACCGTCATGGGCGATATCGAGTTTGTTGACTGGACACAGCTCGAGCTCGATGCCAACGTGGATCGCGACCTGTTTAATTCGATTAATCGGACCATCCGCAGTGATTTCCAGGCTGTGATCAACACGCGCATCGCAGGTGAGTTCAGCATCAACAACTTTATGCTCCGCGCCGGCTATGCCTTCCAGCCTGACCCAATCGATACGCGCCTTACGGGCACTGATGGCACAACGGTGAACCGCGACAAAGCCTACC
>CBDHHF010000021.1:0-11408 GCA_965263205.1 Rhodothermales bacterium | reverse complement strand
GCAAACGTTTAGAGACTGTTGAGATTTTTCTTCATGTTTTGAGGAAGATGAGCTTTTGAGTGATTTTTGGCATTTCTCGACGATTGCATAGCCGAGCTACGCATGAGGAGAGTAGGCAAAAAAGCACCAAAAAGATCGCTTTCTCAGAATGTGAAGAAATTTCTCAACAGTCTCTTAACGTGTAATATCCAGCGGTGTCGGCTATCGAAGATAGTCCAATCCATTCACAATAAAGCTTTTGTTATGGACGCTTTTGAAGTAGCAGGTACAACCATCACGCTTGTACAGGGAGACATAACCGAAGTAACTGTAGATGCAATTGTCAACGCAGCCAACAACAGTTTAATGGGTGGCGGTGGCGTGGATGGCGCGATCCACAGACGCGGCGGATCCGCCATTTTGGATGCATGTAAACAGGTTAGAAACGAGCTATATCCTGACGGGCTACCCACCGGCGAAGCCATTTCAACAACAGCCGGAAATTTGCCGGCAAAGCGCGTGATTCATACCGTAGGGCCTGTTTGGCGAGGCGGCGAAGAAGATGAAGCCAATCTGCTTGCAAACGCGTACCGCAACTCCCTGATGCAAGCCAGACACGAATCGCTGCAAACAATAGCATTCCCTTCTATCAGTACGGGCGTGTATGGCTATCCGATCGAGGGAGCGAGTAAGGTTGCATTGCAAACTATAGGCGCGTTTGTCTCTAGCTTCCCTGATGCATTCGAATCCATTACGCTGGTCCTCTTTAGTAAAGAGGATCTAGCAGTTTACCAAGACGCAGCTTCTGCTTTTTTGAAAGACATCAAGCCGTAAGAGCGATTATTCACCTACCGCCCAGCGTACTGGTAATTGGTTTGCAGGTGGGTTTGTACTTCGCTGATAAAGTGCATAGCCCAACAGACTCCCTATAATTACATCAAACGTGTTTGCCGTAAGGGTGAAGAGGACCACCTCGGGATTATTCGCCCACGCTTCAAAAGCAAACGGATAAAGAATACCTGCATAGAGGATTATCGAAATACCTGTTATCCACAGTAGCGCTTTTTTTAGTCTCGCGCCTTCGAAAACCAAAGAAGCCAGGAGGATTAAAACGGAAGTTTTCATTGCCCCGTTCACAACCAGAAGTTGTGACAAATCCCAAGACCAATAGAACGCAACGAGTAAATAGGTAGCCATTGCACCGTACTTCAACGCTGCAGAACGCAGGTAACTAAATCCAAGCATGACCATGGTTATTGGGACGACAAATCCCAGAAAAACGGCGATCACTTCTGTCAGTGTAAACGCCTGCATACTTCCCATTCCATCAAACACCGCAGCGAACTGACGTGTGGTAAAATTGACAAACATCCCGTACACATACATCGCAATAAAGGTGACCAGGTATATGGCGCGGGCTATAACAAAAACGCGGTCTTTTACCGGTCGGATTTTATGGAATTCCCTTGCTAATTGTCGTGGCTGACCTAACAAAGCTACCGCTTGCTCGAAGGCTTCCCGCTCATCCATACCTCCCGCGACCTTGTCTTCAATGGTATCCAGCAAATGTGCTTCCAGCTCATCCAACTGGCTTATTGTAAAGCGACCTTCCGTGCTAAAGGTGGATCTCCAACGGGCGAGTTCATCTTCTAATCTAAACATAGCGTGTGCTCCTTTTAGCCGAGTTATCTATGCGCTTTTCATTGTGAGAATAAAGGCCTATTAATTGCTTTCCCAATGCAGCATCAATTACTGCTTAACAGGGGACTTGATGATCCGGAAGATCTGTTTTCAGAGGTCGCCCCCTGTGCGATACCAAAGGCCATGAATGTGCCAAGTAGTACGTCACAAATTAGCGACCCTATGTTAAACGCAAAGAGCTGAGGATTCCGTTCGAACATACCTGCATAAGCATCAAAAGCCACGAGCCAGCAATACACCAAATAGAGTAACACCAGTGACAGTACCAGATAGGCGAGCCGCTTTCTCGTCACGAAAAAGGAGACTAGCAAGACAACCGTCGGTGTATATATCGTGGTCATCACCCATGAGGAGGGACCGATAACGCTAAAGCTGCTTGTTATGAACAAGATCAAAATGCCAACCGAGGCAAATCGGGCTGTTTTGGATTTGAGATAGCTGAACGCAATTAACATAGCCGTCAGGGGAGCCATAAAAGCGGAAACCGCCAGCACCAATTCAACAAGGGTAAATGATTGAAACTGGCCAAATCGGTTTAACATCTGTGGACCATATCCTGTCTTAATACTAAACACTGCAGAAAAGCCGATGATAAACAGGACAAACGCAATGTAGATAGCCCGAGAGACCTCGAAGAGTTGTTGTTTGGGTGACTTGAGCTTACGGTACTCCTTCTCTAATTCTGCATGGGTACCGATTGCAGCAACCGCTCGCGTGAATGCCTGTTCGGGTGCATCCCCTTGTGCAATGCCGGCATGAAACGTCTCCTCGATGTGTGACTCCAGTTCAGCCAACTGTTCATCTGTAATCGAACGCCGCACGCGAAACGCGGCACGCCAATCTTGCAGGGCTTCTTCTAATCGAAACATAAGTCGGGCCCCCACAGCTTTCCCAAGACATCGTTCGCCAGGCTCCATTGCTTTTGCTCAGCATCCAACACTTTTTTGCCCTTTCGGGTGATTTCATAGTACTTACGCTTCCTCCCCTGATCTGATTTCCGCCAAATCGACTGAATCAACCCTTGTTTCTCCAGCCTGTGCAACACCGGGTATAGCGCACCTTCAGACCACTTGATCTGGTCATTCGACAGACGCTTTACCCGCTGAATGATTTCATAACCGTAGCTTTCACCATGGTTTAGAATGGCCAGGACCATGGGTTTTGCAGATGCGGCTGTTAATTCTCGAGAGAGCATATTCAACTCCGTTACCTAAGTGATCTAGGTATAATACTACACATATACCTAGATGATCCACCCAAATAGAAAAAAATACAGCTATGCTCTTGCTATGCAGTTACTGTCCTACTGAACCTCGGGGTCATTAAACAGCTTGAAGAAGAAATGACCAGTGAGGTAGTAAATCACAAGGATTAGTAGTGCGCCGGCAAAGATGCCTTGCTCCATGAAGCCATTTATACCGTATTCCCACAAGAACAACCCTGTAGCAATGACGCCGTTCATTACGCCGTAGAGGATGTTTTGTAGATTGCCAAAACCGAAGGCGCTAAACATACGGGCTTTCCATACACCCAGGACAAAATGGGGCATGGCATTCATCAGAAAAAAACCAATTAGAAAATCAATCAAGCTCATGGTGGATGCGCGCGTTATGATAATGGGTTAGGTGGATTATGGGGTATACGGACTTCCCGTGCCCGTCTCTAAATATCGTTTTAGACTGCCCAAAAAATAGTCCCATCCGCGTTGGCAAATATCATAACATTCCAACGCCGGCACAAGCCCTTCATGCGTGAAAGTAAGCGCACTGCCGGCATCGACCTTTGTGATCTTCCAACGAATGATTGTCCCTTGCCATTCGTCGTACCTTGCCAGGTTCTCCAGTTTATGATCTGCATCGGTGACATACCAGACCATTAATTGATCGGGCACTGCTTCTTCGACGCGCATGCGCCACATGGTACCTTCTTCAAAACGCACCTGCAGCGTATCCCCCACTTGCGTTGCTTTATTGGCTCGTTGCGTCCACCATTTATCGATGTGCTGCGTAATTGCGCTAAATACCTTTGCGGGTGATGCTGCAATCTCAAATTCCGTCGTGTAATTTTGTTTGTGTCCCATGGCCTCTGATAATAAAGTCGCTAAGGTTGTGGGTTTCTACGGTCCTGCTGGATTTTGTGTATCAATTCCAGCCCAGTACCGCTTATGCATAGTCGCTGCTTTTTGTCGGCAAGCATTTGTTGCGTCCAGTTTACGAGACCGCCATCGGACAGATTAATTCGCTCTTCAGCGCCTTCCCAAAACAGCTTAAACTGCATCCCGACGTAATAGCCATTGGCAGGATCGCGGTCTTGTACCTGGATGTTCATGCCGGGATAGTTGCTAGCCACTTTTTGTTTGATGATCTCGCAGTGTGTTTGCCACGCCGGCGTCACATAGAAATCTAGCGAGAGCTCTGCCTGATCAAAGCGCTTCACCAACTGCCCGCAATGAAACTGCAGGTGTGTATCGATAAGTTGTTGTTCAAACTGTACAGGATTCTTTTCGCGGCCACCAGAAACCATGCAGAACAATCCAAAATGCGCAGAAAACTTGGGATTGTTAAAGTGCTGGCTCCGCACATGCCGATGGGTTGTGCAATACTGCTTTATCCCAGCCGGCGTGCGCCGCAGCGCGTCTGCAATGCACATCGCCAGCACATTGGTTGCATCTGAAACAACCTCCCCACCGCGTAACGCACTCACAACGTTATTTTGATCAACGCAGCCGAATGCTGCACTGCTTCCCAACTGCGTCATCGGCGAAAGCTCAACGGGAGAAAATCCGATACGATCAGCCTCACGAAGCCATTCAATTTCTGATGTTTTAAACGCAATAGGATCAATCTGTGCAACTTCACAAAATCTATTTTCTCGGGAGAGACGCAACACTTCTGCCGGCGTGTAGTGTGCTGCCCGTTTTTTGAACAACGCCAGCAAAAAAGAATTGAGCTCAGAACCGGACAACCGTTCATCCAGCCGGCTCACTAAGCCAGGCGCATCCAGTTTGGCTTCTATTTTTTCGATCAAACGTTTCATAGTCGTTGCACGCGGATGCCAACAGGCGACGTAAAAGCACGGGTCAGTTTTTCAGCTGACTTTTTGACAAATCAGTTACTCATCCATAACGGGAAGGTAAGCGCGCCAGGGGCCAATGTCCTCGCTGAGTTGCTTGGCCATCACGCGTGTAATTTGCCGAATGTGGCTGAGATCATGGGCTACCCAGGTAGCCAGCAGTTGGCGCAACGTTACCGGACCAAAATCAGGGTGTATGCCCACCCGCTCCAGGTTGGTTTGCGTTAATCCCATCGCAACCAGGCGCTTCACATTCGCATGGCGCAGGTGCTTGAATTCTGCTAGTAAATCCGCCATGCTTTTTCCTTTGGACAACTCAAATTGAGCAAAGCGATCAAACGACGCAAACGGCTCCTTGCTGCCGGCAAGGATCAACTCAGCACGTGGTATCCAATCCGTTTGTTCACCATGTATCAAGTGCCCCACAATGTCAAATGGGCTCCAGGTTTCAGGGCCTTCGTTTTCATGCAGCCAGCTCTCGGAGAGTCCCCCCAGCAACTGCTCCAACACGGCGGGTGTACGCTCAAGTATTTCGATGCTTCTAGTAAGAGTAAATGGTGCCATAACCGGGTCGACGTTTCAAGCAACTATGTGTACCTATCCGCTTAGGGCGCACTAACGATCTCATCTCCCCTATGAGCCTGGTTCAAGTGGCCTTCATACAACGCAATTGCCTGTAAATAATTGAGAGCACCTTGTTTGGTGAGATCGTAAATGAATCCGGACAACGCAACATGATTTGAGTCGATCCAGGCGACCATCGAGTCGCGTCGCGCTTCCCACAAGTCCCAATCAGCCTCAGGACAATCACCCACAAGCAGCTTATTGATTTTATCGCCCTCGAATGAAAACGTCATGTCACAGGCAAGCGGATTATTTTTCAGAAAGGCGTACCGGACAGACGAGGATGCTACGCGAACCTTGATGCCCTCTTCAACCGCTTCCATGCGCTGGACGTCGTAGGTGGATGCAAACACCGAATCCCATTGAAACATGGTATAATGCTCTTTTTTCGACTGCGGTGTCACAAAATCGCCTTCAATCACAACGAAGCTGTCGGCCATCACCGAAGAGACCAGTGCGAAGTCGCTTGCAGCAAGTCCGGAATAGTACGTTGCAACGGCTTCTTTTTGCTGAGCACTATCGTTGCTGCACGCGGAAAAGGTTATCACAAGCATCAGAACGGTGGCAAAAGAACGCATGAGTGCCGGCATACGAAGTATCATAAACTAACGGGCGTTTTAGTCTGTAAATACACAAAACGGTCAGCAGCATGATACGAGAGAAAACCCGCTGAGTTGTTCTTCATTGCGTGAAGAAAAAGCAACGTCCCCGGGTCACTATATCAACCATCAACGTACAACGCTTACTGCCCAGCACGTCGAAATAACAAACCGGCCCCAAAAAACAGGACGACAAAAATTGCGTGTAAAATAATAAACGTGGTGAATGGAGGGGTGCTTCCATCGAGGTGCCGGCCCATACCAATCGCAATAATCGGCACCAACACGATCGCCTTAGCCATCACAAACGCCGTATAAGCCATGCCCGCAGCCTGTAAACGCGTCATAAGGGCGCCCAGTACGCCGAGGCCAAGCACACCAACGTACATCAAGTTTGCAGGATCATCCGAGTCTCCAATGATCCCAACGGCCAGGTTCATCCAGATAATCAGTAAACTACACGCCAGCAGTAAGCCAAATGCCCACCTGTACGTCTTCTTTCCCGATTCCATAGCTTTGTTGGTAATTTGGAAACGAATCAATACTTTATAATACAAAGTACTTTCAATCATTCCAAGCCCCATCACACTATTTCATGAAGGGCAGTGTTTGCAACCAGTCCAACATCACATCAAAATAGCCATCAGCATATGGTGTCATCCCCGTCTGCGCTTGCATCTCACGTACGCCGCCGGTAGCACTCTGTCGCATGTTGTGGTTTGCATCAGGAAAGGTCTTAACCGTTAGCGACGCGTTGGGATTGGCGCCGATGGTTTTACGATACAAAGCAGCCGTGGCTTGCCAGTCGACGTTGGTGTCTTTTTCGCCAAACAGTGCAAGCACAGGTTTATCCAGGCTTGATAATAAAGCTTCAAATTCAGGCACATAGACGAGGAGTTCAGTCTCGGGATCGACAACCAGTTCCCCCGTTTCAAATTGCCGCTGGTAAGCGAGAAAACCCAGCCGGCTGGCCTGGTTATCCCATCCCATTAACGCCATAAATGGGTCTTTACGAAGATTAGGTGCCGCATCTACATACTCCTGATACCTACCGCCTTGCCAGAACGTGTTGAATTGGGCCTGCCATTCAGCCACCAACATTTCCGTTTCTTCTGCAGAGCGGCCTTCAATGGGAAAGTTGGATTCCAGCAGGTAGCGCGCATTTTCTTTGTCATCCGTACCACTGACTGAAATCCAAAAATCGATGCCCGATTCAGCCTGCATCGCAAGCGGTGCAATCCAGCCGGCGCGACTTACCCCCCACAGCCCAACGTGCTCCGCACCCGGGATCGAGGCTTTACGTATCGCGCGAACGGCAGCTACTACTTCATCTGCACTGCTCGCAACAGGTTGATTGATGTCAAAGGTACCGTCACTTTCACCACATCCCGGTTTATCCCATACCAACGTGTTGATACCGATGGAAGCAAACCGACTGCGCAGGTTGTAATACCAGTTTTGCGCCACCACGTTGGTTTCGCCATAGCCATGTACAAGGATAATGGTTGCCTTGGCTTTTTGTCCTGCCGGCTGATCCAGTAGTCCAACCAGCGTATTCCCATCTACTTCAAACGAATACCTGGTCGTTTGCATGCTGTCAGTCACAACCACCTCGTGTTCATCGGACGCATTGCCGTCTGATGGTTTTGCACAATGCATAACAACGAAACTGAGTACAAGCAGGCATAAAAAGCGGGTCATTGGATCTGGGGAAAGTATGTAGGGCTCCTGAAAACAAGGCTCTACGAGGTATGGCCCAGAAATATGCATTTTGCAGAGTCAGGCAGAAATTTTTCCACAAATGCCGGTACCTGTAGCGGTTCAAAACCGGTCCACGATGAGCGTTGCTAGAGCGGCTATCTTGGTACCAGTTTTGTTCACTTAACCACGTACCATCCATGCGTAGCTGTAATGCTTTTCTGATTTTGATGTTATGTTTGATGACGAGCCTGAGCGCCAGGGCCCAATCAACATCCCAGGGCAGCCGGCCCGACGTCTTGCCTGAAGCCTGCGAAGTCGATCTGGCGCTGAGCGCTGCGCCAGCGCACTTGCGAGCCGAGGCAACAGTTTACGGCTTGAAAGAAGCCGGCTACGAGATGCTGCATAAAGGCACCAATGGGTTCTCCTGTATCGTAAATCGCGACCATCCGCGGGTGTTGAAACCTACCTGTTTTGATGCCGAAGGCAGCGCAACCATCATCCCTAAAATTCTGCATGTAGGTGAGCGGCTCATGCAGGGAATGCCTGTGGCCGAGATTAACGAAGAGTTGAACGCCGGCTTCGAATCGGGCGAGTTCATTTCGCCTCAGCGCCCGGGCATTGCGTACATGTTATCCCACTATAACCGCCCGTACAACCCCAATACCGACAGCCTTGCCTGGTTTCCACCACACCTGATGTTCTACGCACCCAATCTGCAAAACGAAGACATCGGCGTTTCGTGGGAAGCCATTCAGGCGGATCACCGGCTGCCCTTCATTGGCTACCAGGGACCGCACGGGTATATGATTTCACTGGTGGAACACGAGAATCGTCCCCAGGACCACCCGCTCCCCCATTGCCCCGCCTGGGTGAGCGCCGGCCCCCCGAAGATCGCGCATACGCATTGAGGGGAAAAGCGAGGTTACGTTTTCTCGGGATTTCGTTTTCTCGTGTTGCACCGGGTATGACGCGATGCGCATGTTCATTGCATCAACAACCAATCACGCGCCCATCGCTTTCAAAGCGGCCTTTAACTGCTCGTTTTCTTCTTTTAGTGTTTGGAGTTGAGCATCGACATATTCTTGCGCAGTTTCCATCCGAATTAACGCGGGGATGTACTGTGGACAGTTCCAATCAATGGCGGTGACATCAATGGTGGCAATCCGCTCAACCCTGCCTTCGCCCTCTGTGGTAAGCATGGCAACCGTTTCTGGCTCGGCATCTTCCAGCTTTACCATACTGAGGTGTCCCAGTATTTTGAGGCGTGCGCGACGCTCATAATCCATCAGAATCAAGGCTACCCGGTCATTTAACTTGGTGTGGCCCATTGTGATGTACTGCCGGTTGCCCCGGTAATCTGCAAAGCCAAGTTTGTTTTCACCGATCACTTTTAGAAACCCTTGCGGACCGCCGCGATGCTGCACATACGGCCATCCTGAAGCGGAAACCGAAGCTATGTAGAAACTCTCGCGTGCTTCGATGAATTCACGCGTCGGCTCATCCAGTTTTTCTGCCGTACGCATGGGATAGACAGAGGCATAGCGTTCCCCTACACCATCATCATCCTGCAGTTCGCGGACGGTATCGACAAAGAGGAGTTCAGCGTAGTTTTCCATAGTAGGCTTTCAATGCAAGGATTACATTCGGGTTTTGACAGTTTGCTTTATGCTGCTACTAAGAGCTGTTGCTGTCTAAACTGTTACAGGTAATCCAGGGATGTTCAGAAAAATAGTAGCTAGCAAAGATTCATTCGTTATTAAGCAAATTAGCGCGCGGACGTCCACCAAATGCGTGGCGATGTGCGGTGGGTGCTTTTATCGAAGCGTTTTCCTGATCGAAGGTCAGGATGGGATGCGCGAAAGGAGATAAAAGCGCGCGTTTTATTTGGTGGTGCCCTTTTCTTTGGTTCGTTTCTTTTGGGCAAGCAAAAGAAATGAACGTACGCAGTCTCCACAATGGAGCAGTTGCTTGCTGTACAAGATGCGTGTCTCTTGCTGGAATGGCCATGAGCGCCAACATTGGATGAAGATTTTTTCTGAACACCCCTGCAGGTAATCGAGAAATGCGGAGCGTTACTGAACGGATTAGTCGCCTCCCTTCACCAGCGTCATACCAACTCGATTGGGCATCCACCAAGATGGCAGCCTTTAGCCGAACATACCTGAAGCACATTGCGATGCCTGTGGATCCCAGATCAAGTCTGGGATGACGTTGGTGCGGATAGGTGTTAACCTACAGCGTTCCGTCCATCAGGGCACGATTTACGCAGCCAATACCTTTTTCAACCCAACGCGACTGCTGCCATCTGAATACCAGTTTTCCATCTCGGTGAAAACGGCATACCCCTGTTTTATATAGAAACCGGGGGCCTCGTAGCCGGCCGTCCAGGTCCAGATGTTTTTCACGCCGACAGCTACAATCTCCGCTTCCAGTTGGTGTAGCAATTGTTTACCAAGTCCGGTTCTACGGTATGGCTTTTCGACAAACAGATCTGTGAGGTAAAACCACCCGGAGTACGTATCGCCATTTTTATACGCCAGTCCAGAAGCACATCCGATAAATGCCGTACCCGAAACCGCCACAAAGGTAAACCGATCAGCATCCTGTACAAGCACATTATTGTCGATGGTATGCTCGTCGAAGCCGGCTTTCATCCGCTCAAACTCAGCCTGAGACATCTCGCGGTTTACAATCTCGATCGCTTTCATCTCACCAATGTAGTCATCAATCAACCACAACAAAAGGCCGAATCGATTGTACGCCTCCTGGTCCAGTTAAGCGCACAAAGTAGGTACCTGCCGGCCAGTACATTCGCTGTAGTATGTACCTGCTTGGACCAGATGACTGCGCAGCGATTTCTTTGTGCCATGCCCGCCGGCCCAAGACGTCAAACACCTCAAGGCGCGCAGTAGTGCCAGCCGGCAATCGATACGTCAGCGTTGCGCTCTCTTGAAACGGGTTGGGGTAAATGGATAGAATGCCGGCTTGCTGTAAGGGCTCCGCTTCATCCTCATTTGCTATGCTCGTACTACCAAATACCTTACCCCCGATATTGGCATAGCGCAACACTGGGCCAAACAAATTACCACTCGAGGTCAATCCAATATCTGTGGCATAACATGCGCCAAATGCAACAGCGTGTTCCTGAAAGCACTTGTAACCATCTACGGTTTCAAACACGTTCTCAATCTCAATGGTCTCGCTATAGCGCCCAGTCACGTAATACAGGGTATCCATAGACGCAGCGACTAGCGTATCCCCAAAAGCAGCTTGTAAATCAAAGAAGGGGCCCAAGCCTTCATTTTGAGAATAAATATCAAAAGGCGCTTCCAGCGTGTCAGCATCAATAGACGATAACGTCAACACAACACCGGACGTATCATAGCGCAGATAAAACGTGTGTATAAACGGTCCAACTGTGCCAGAAGCAGGAATAGAATCACGCCGAATGAAATACTGGTGGTTGTTAGCCAGTGTGTCGCCAATGATAACCCGCGTTTGCGGGTCGAGGCCACCGTATACCCATACGTTGCCAATTTCCAACGGATGATAGCGTTGCCAGTCCAGCGTGTCTTGCACCACGGGTGATTGCCCATGGGCCAGGCCGGTGATGAGCAGGGAGACCACGGTTATGGATAAGCGGCTCATGGCATTTTTTGTTTTTTCGGGTTTCTGTGTTTTCGACTTTACGCTACCGGATTTTCAATTTTACATCAACACAGCGTATCCAAA
>CBDHHF010000020.1:0-14062 GCA_965263205.1 Rhodothermales bacterium | reverse complement strand
AACGATTGGCAGTTCCGTTTTCGAGCGAATCATCCTGATTTTCTGCGGCAACTCTATGTTATGCCGCGGATGCGCCTGACAATCGATCAACACGGCCTTGAATTGAGAGCCTGATCGAATCCATTCAAATGCTTCTTCAGGATTCGCCGTGTTTTCGGTAGTAATACCAAGATTGTTGATTTCCCGCACCAGCGCCTGGCGTGTGCTGTGGTTATCCACCACGAGAAGCACATCAGATGCCATCCAGTCATACGATTCCAGCGGTATTGCTTCTTCCGTGGGCGCTTCTTCCGGGACCTGTAGCATAGCTGTCGCGTGGAACGTTGACCCCTCTCCAGGCTCACTTTCCGCCCATACCTTACCGCCCATTAATTCAGACAGTTTGCGGCAAATGGCAAGCCCCAGCCCCGTACCGCCAAACCGACGCGTCGTTGAGGCATCTGCCTGGGTAAAGAGCTCAAAAATCTCTTTGAGTTCTTCCTGCGAAATCCCGATTCCTGTGTCGCGCACAGAAAAATGTAACCGATACTGCGTGTCCGCAATGCGTGCAGATCGTACGCTAACCTCTACTTCTCCCTGTTGGGTAAATTTGACGGCATTCGATACGAGATTAACTAAAATCTGACGTAATCGGGTCTCGTCCCCAATAAATGTGTTTGGAACAGCCGGATCAATGTGGTACCAAAGCCGGATGCCTTTCATCGTGGCCCGTGGAATGAGCAAGCCCAGGGAATCGTTGAGCAGTTCTCGAATTTCCAGCGGCTGCTCGTCGAGCTCCATGTGACCGGATTCAATTTTCGAGAAATCAAGAATATCATTCAACAGGTTTAGCAAGCGCTTGCCATTTTCCTGAATCGTAACAGCAAAATCCCGCTGTGTGGGATCCAAATCTGTTTCCAGCAGGATATCTGCATACCCGAGGATACCACTCATTGGTGTGCGAATTTCGTGGCTCATATTGGCCAGAAACTCGCTCTTTGCGCGCGTAGCTGCTTCGGCGTGCTCACGGGCTTCTTTTAGCTCACTTACCGTAAGTGCAAGTTCTTCGGCGTGACTTTCTAGTTCGCTCTTGGTGGTCTCCAGGTCGCGGGTATAGCTTTCGAGCTGGCGCTGCGTCTGCTTTAGCTCGGTAATATCCCGGCCCACAGACTGGAATTCGATGACGTTGCCGTCATTATCAAGAATCGGGTGATCACGCCACAACTGCCAGGCTTTGTTGCCATCTTGTAGCAGGATTTCCCGTTCATATTGTACCGCTTGCGGCTCAATGAGTAGACTCGCAATCTGCTCACGCGCCAGCTTCCGGGTGCCTTCAGGCAGAAAACCAAGGAAGCTCTGACCAATTAACTCTTCCCGCTCCCGATTGAAATACTTGCAATACGCATCGTTCACAAAGGTGAGCGTTGTGTCAGGGTTGAAATGACACACAAACTCAATCTGGTTATCAACCACCTTCCGATAACGTGCTTCCGAATGGACCAGGTCTTCTTCGACATTGCGTTTATCGGTGATATCAATACAGGTACCGATATAGCCGGCAAATTCCCCTTCCTCAAACCGCGGCGCCCCTGAATCAAGGATCCACCGATACGAACCATCTGCACGCTTTAGCCGGTATTCGACCGTAAACGGCTCTTTGGCTTCAAACGCTTCATTATACGCTTGCTGATAGGTGGGCAGGTCTTCCGGGAGCAACTGGTTGGTCCAACCAAAACCTAGCTCCTGACTCAACGTTCTTCCGGTAAACTTGAGCCAAACGGTATTAAAATAGGTGTATTCTTTGTCGGCACCTGACATCCAGATAAGGGCCGGCGCAGAGTCGGCCACAACGCGGAACAGGCGCTCACTTTCCCGAAGTTCGCGGGTTTCAAGTTCCTGCTCGCGCAGCTCAAGCTGCAGCTCTTCATTCACACGGGTAAGCTTCACGCGTTCGTTGTGCGTGCGCTCTTCAATGAGGGTATTGATCCGCTTTTCGCGCCGAGAAACGTGTTTCATGACGCGTTTGTCCTTGAGCGCTGTGAGTGCGATGGCCCAAATGCCCACCAGCGACAAAGCACGCTCTCCGAAATGCTCCCAATACAGATTCATACCATGATGCCACCAGTATCCGAAGAGCATCATACTACTACATAACATGGCCAGTAGTATGGTAAGATGGCGCCCTGGGAGCCAGAGCATTACAATAACAATAGCGAGGTAAGGCACGCCGCCTAAATTAAGAGCAGGATTTGAGATATCTACCAAACAGTAGATGGCAGACAGCAAAATGCCTATAAATCCGAGCCCTAACTCGCGAGGTTCATTCCCTTTCATACGGCGAGTCGAGATGCAATGAGGATTGCACCAGTAAATTCGAGTTACGAGAACATGGGGGGCTCAGCGTAAAATTACACCGTAAGTACAGTGGGTAACGGCACATAAGGCCGTACCGCGATACGATTTGACAGCGTCAGGTTTTCCTCATGCTGTCGATTATGGGTTATCCGTTCCTGTAGGTGATGTTCGTCGTTTAGTCTGTAGAGCGAGCAGACACGAATGCCTTTCAGCAGCATAAAGCGCTGTGCGAGTTAAAGACAATTCACTGCAAGGGGTTAGCTGAAGCAGTAAGCTCCATTCATCAAACTATTCGTAACACAGGACGCGCCTCTAGGAAAAGAAAAAGGCACGGATACCATAGACAGCGCACAAACAAACTGAAAGAAAAGGATGCACTGAAACTGTTGAAATGCGAGAACCGACGGCAGAAAGAAAAGCAAATAGCGCCGGCTTTTAACTAAAATACAATATCCAGCGCCCTACTATGCAACCGAACAGTTACCGAAATGCGTCAAATTTGTCACGAACACAATATCTTCGCAGGAAGGTTACGTAAGATGTCACTTAAGTCCGTCAATAGTTACCCGATACAGATCAATGCACATTTCTAGTAGTGGACGGAGGCCAACACAGTGGGGTATGGCCTCCGTCCCGCACTTCTTCTCTTCAAGAAAGGCCGAATATTTATTTTCTATTCATCAAATAATAGTATAATTCCTGCCAATATCGGCAGCTCTTCCACCAGGTTAAGCAAAACGGATCTTTTTAAATGAAGCCATTTGTTGCGTAATGGCAATTTCAGTCGGCAAGCGTTCCATACTGGATGCCCCATAAAAACCATGCACCTGCTGCGTACGCTGTAATACATAAGCAGCATCGTCAGGCATGGCAATCGGACCGCCGTGGCATAACACAATCACTTCCTCGTTGACGCCACGCGCAGCGTCGGCGATAGCCTGCACACGCGCAACCGATTCGTCGAGTGTCAGGGCCGTAGATGCCCCAATCGAGCCACTGGTGGTAAGGCCCATGTGAGCAACCACGATGTCTGCACCGGCATCCGCCATTTGCTCAGCCTCTAGTGGATTAAAAGCATAAGGTGTCGTGAGCAGGTCCATGGCATGAGCCTCGCGGATCATGTCCACCTCCAAATCATAACCCATCCCCGTTTCTTCAAGATTGGCCCGAAACACGCCATCGATAAGTCCGACGGTAGGAAAATTCTGTACGCCGGCAAAGCCTGCAGCCTGTACCTCGCGTAAAAAGCGCGGCATATGGCGAAACGGATCGGTGCCGCATACGCCGGCCAGCACGGGCGTGTCGCGAACAACCGTCAGTACTTCCTTTGCCATGTCCATAACAATGGCATTTGCATCTCCATACGGCAACAAGCCGGCCAGCGAACCACGCCCAGCCATCCGAAAACGGCCTGAATTATAGATGATGATGAGGTCTATCCCTCCAGCTTCTTCAAATTTTGCGGTAATCCCGGTGCCGGCGCCTCCGCCGATGATGGGAATACCTTCTGCAATCAACGAATCGAAGGCGGTGGAGTACGGAAGCTCTATCAGGATTCTTCATGGACAACAGGTGAGGATTTATTTGCATAACATCATGTGTGGAACGATCGACAAAATAGAAACCACAACAAACAGTAGAAACTGGCCCCTGCCGTGCACTTCTTCAGTAGCCAGCTTGCATCTGTACTACCTTTACATCTTACGATCTTTACAACGGATGAACGTCTATTCCCTTGCGTCCAGCAGACGCAACCTTCCTGGCGCAGTACTGTGCTGCGTAGCATTGTACTGCTTTGTTTTTGCCCTGGGGCAAACTTTGGTTACGCAACCTGTTTCAGCCCAAACTACGTCCATAACGATCCAAACGGAGCCTGAAGCTGATGTCTATTTGGGCAAGACGTTTTTGGGACGCTCACCGATGTCGGCAATTTTACAGCACAATAACACGGTAGTGATTGAAGTACGCGCAGACGGCTTTGCAACAACAACTCGAACTCTCGAAGTCAGGCCGGGTATCGACCCAAACGTATTTATTCAGCTCGAGCCGGCTGTTGGCACCGCCCAACTTGTAGATCTACCCCGGGGAACACAAGTATGGCTCAATAATACGCCACTGCGCACACCTGAAACCGCATTCCAGATCCAGGGCCCCGCTACACAAATCGCCATCAAACTCCCGAATCAACGCGTCACACGGCAAGTCCTGGCAGCCGCTGATGCTCAACACCTCAATCTTGCCCTAATCTCCCATTCCAATGATTACGGCGCATTATGGCGCTCTGCGCTGATACCAGGCTGGGGGCAGTATTATAACCGACGCACCACAGGCAAATCACTCGTGTTTGCCGGCCTCGCACTCATTGGCGGCGGCGCAACCATCCAGGCACAAGCACAATACAGACAAGCCCAGGCCGATCACGACGCAGCGCGCGAGCTGTTCGAAAATGGCTCGGATGAGCAGTCTGTTTTTCAGCGGCGACTCGCCTACCTGGCTGCGGTTGACGAAAGAGACACGAAGCAAAGCATACGAAATCGGTTTATTCTGGCGCTAGCCGGCGTCTATTTCATTAATCTGTTGGATGTGTACGTCCAACACACAAAGGTGCCGGCACTGGGTATTTTATCGACAGATAAGGTAACAGCCATTCCATACATTTCTCCAGCTATCCATAGTCCTGCCGTTGGCTTCACGCTTACCTTTTAAAAAGGGGCTGCGTGAGTCTTTGTAGAGCTTTTAAGGGTTGCGTTGTTTGATTCGAATGGAACTGCTATACTGAGATACAGCGATTGCTTTTTTGCGCATACATTTGCAATCGCCCCTATAAACCAGACAAACACCCCCCATGGATCGCCGCAAATTCCTTCAAACTGCTGGTGCCACCTTACCACTGGCTGCCCTTGGCAGTTTCTCGCTACACTGCAATACCAATCAAACACCAACACCTGCCGCTGCCGCTGAATGGCCGGGCTTTAAGTTTGCAATGTGTAATGAGTGCATGATGGACTTGCCCTGGACCGAGCAATGCAAAATCATGAGCGATGCCGGCTACACCGGGGTGGAGATTGCCGCCTTTACGCTGGTACAGGAAAGCGTAAACGAACTTTCGCCGGCTGACCGCCAGCACCTGGTACAGGTTATGGATGATCATGGCCTTGCCTGTGTTGGTCTGCATTGGCTCCTAACCCCACCGCCCCAGGGCCTTCACTTCACCACCCCCAACGCAGCAGTCCGGCAAAAAACTGTACGCTACCTGTCTGACCTGGTTGATTTTTGCGCGGACCTGAATGGTAAGGTGATGATCTTTGGCTCACCCAACCAGCGGAGTACCGATGGCATTTCCGTTACGGAGGCCAAGAAGCACTTTGCGGATGGCCTCGCGCAAGTAGCTGACCATGCTGCTGAACGAGACGTCAAAATCCTGGTGGAAACGCTCGACTCTGGCCAAACCGACGTTGTCAATACCATGGCTGAATCATTGGAGATTGTGGAGGCGGTCAGCCATCCGGCCATTGGTACCATGTTCGATTATCACAATACGCTGGACGAAAGTGAATCGCTGGAAGCACTGGTTAGAAAATATTTTGACCACATCGAACACATTCAAATCCAGGAATTAGATGGCCGGCACCTTGGCACGGGCAATGCCGCACAAACCTACATCGACAGCTTTCGCGCGCTCCGCGAGTTGGGCTATGACAAATGGATTTCACTGGAGATATTCGACTTCGAACCAGGGGGCAAAGTCATCGCGGAAGAATCGATGGCCGTGTTACAACAGTTACAAGCAAGCACAAGCTAAGCATTTTGCTTAAGTATAGGAAAAAAGGAGACATAGCCCCTGCAATTTTGCGCCATACCCGGACAAATTGCTACCCTCTTTCTTCCTAATATGGGACTGCCCCTTCACGACAATGCGCCCATCTTGAAGGCGTGCTACCCACCAAAATTGTTATGAAGAACTCCCTCTTGAAGCGCACCCTCGGCGCCTTCTGTTTTGCGTCAGCCGTCCTGTTTTTTGTGTTTATCTGGCTGAACTCACGGTTTCCAGCTATCTAGTCCGACTTTTATTTGAAATAAACGAACGACAAGCCCTATTATCAGAAAGTCTGAGAAAGGGCACATTGATCTTCGCCAGTCACTGTCTTCTGTCACGATAGTATACAAGGTGTTGCAACCTTGTTTTCGTTGCCCCTCATATGTTTGGCTGGTGCTGTATCGTTCTGCTTAAGCTCTCAACAGAGGCCAAAGTTAGTGCCGGCCTTACCATAAGAATCCACAGGAACCGCATCTAAAAATTGACGTTGGCGTAATAGTGCGAACGCATATCTTACCCTCTCAATGTTTGCTATCAATCACTGTAAGTCCACGCTTCAGGCCAAGTATCTGTGATGTCGTACGAGAAGACTAAACTGGCCATCATATTCGCGGATATCAGCAAAAGTACGCAGCTTTTTGAGGCGTACGGCAACATTCGTGCGCGTGATATTGTGAGTCACACCCTCTCCATCCTTTCCAAGATTACGGTGGAATACAAGGGAGTGGTCATCAAGACCATCGGTGACGAAGTCATGTGTACTTTTGACGACCTCGACAAAGCCATCGACGCATCCCTGCGCATGCCGCAGGCCGTCCATGAAGACGAAGAGCTTGCAGAGATTGGTATCTCCATCAAAATTGGCCTCCACTACGGCGACGTACTCCAGGAAAAAAATGACGTGTATGGCGACGCGGTAAACGTTGCAGCACGTATGGTGCAGCAGGCGCGTCCCGACCAGATCATTACTACCAAAGAGACCGTCAATTTCCTCCCTGTCTATCAGCATTCCAGTCTACGGAGCCTGGGTACAGTACAGGTACGCGGAAAACAGGAAGACATTGAGATTTTTGAGCTGATCTGGCAACCAGACACAACAGATTTGACCATCATGCACGGTCAAATGCCACTGCGTCAGGAAGGTCCAAAAGCGAGCCTCATTCTGCGTTATGCAAACAAAGATTTCCGGCTCGAGAAAAATATCTTGCCCTTTCTCATGGGCCGAGGCGAAAAAAACAATCTCGTTGTACGTGACCAGAGCGTATCGCGTACACATGCAAGCATTGAGTACCGCCGCGGCAAATTTGTATTGATTGACCGAAGTACAAACGGCACCTTCTTGCAAATCGACAACGAAGAGCTCGTCTTCTTGCATCGCGACCAGATGCACTTACGCCGCGAAGGTATTATCCTGCTTGGACAAGACGGCAGCGAGAGCGGCACAGAAGCCATCCATTTCCTCTGCGCTGACAAAGACTAAAAACCAACAGATTAATCTGTTGGTGGTTGAAGGTTTAAAGTTGCAGGTTAAAGGTTTTGGGGGTGACTATTTATTCAGCAACAGCGCAAAAGCACTAAAGTCCTACGCTCTATCTTTCTGTCTACAGCGTTTGTCATTTCCGGGTATTAGTTTCTTCCATTCAGTTGTCGCTTTAATCGCGTACCTTCCGTTTAGTCAGGTTAGATGGCATAGGTGTTTAAAAAGCGTATTGTTCGCTCCACTTGTGTTTATCGCTTTTGGTTTTCATCACGCTCAAGTGCGTTTTTCCATGTTCGATCCCACCACGCCAACTGTTTCGCGTTTCTCATTGTTATTGTCCGGCCTCCTGTGCCTCATCCCATCTGGAGCCAGGCCAGCAACTGCGCAAGCTACAACACAACCAGCTACAACACAGCAAGCGACCCAACGCGCAGAGCTAACGCTGGATGCACTAAAAAAACGCCTCCCCACCGAGCGACTCCACCGTTACACACCGCTCGAAGTGCCAAATCGGCTAACTGCCCGGCACGGCCAGCAGCATGGGGAGCAACAATCGCCAGATGCTATCAGGCAACATAATCGCGCAGCTCAAGACCATTTACGCCGGCTCAACGACCGACTAACTGCAAAAGCAAATCGATTTACAGAAGTCAAAGCAACGTTCGCTGCAAAAACTGGATACACAGGCCGCGCCAATGAAGTCGACTCACTTGCACTGGTTGCGCTGTACAACAGCACCAACGGAGCTACCTGGACGAACAACACGGGCTGGCTGTCAGGCAATTTATCTACATGGGAAGGCGTAACCCTCGACGCAGACGGCTATGTGAGCGAGCTTAACCTGGAAGCCAACAATCTGAATGGCCCACTCCCCGATGAATTTGTTGACCTTGAAAGCCTGCTGTTCCTGAATCTGTCTGACAACCAGCTGCAGGGCGAAATTCCTGACAACATCAACCTGCTCTTCAGATTACAAGTCCTTGATTTGAGTTTTAACAATTTGACTGGCCCCATTCCTTCTTCCATTGGGCAGATGAGCGATATGCTGATCCTTGTACTGTGGGGCAACAAGTTGAATGGGCAAATTCCTGCATCCTTAGGCAATCTCGCGTTCCTTGAAGAACTATGGCTCTTTGAAAACGAGCTCGAAGGTTCGATTCCCCCTGAATTGGGCAATTTACAACTCCTGAACCGGCTTTACCTCGATCAAAACAGGCTTACCGGATCCATTCCAGAAACGCTCGGCCAAATGACAAACCTGACCGAGTTGTTTGTAGACTTCAACAATTTGTCCGGTGGTATTCCAGCATCATTGGGTAATCTGGAAAACCTCATTGTTATGTTTTTGGGCAACAATCCGCTTGGTGGCGAAATTCCTGAAGCACTCACAAATCTGTTTGCGCTGAAGGTATTCTCCATTTCCAATGCGACCATGACAGGCCAGGTCCCACCAACGATTAACAATATTTTTGGGTTGTCGCAACTAGACTTATCCAACAATTTTTTGGAGGGTGAAATCCCGCAGAGTATCAACGGGCTTGTGAATCTTACGATATTGAACTTGTCCAATAATCAATTGACGGGCGCCATCCCATCAACCATCGGATTCAGTATGCCCAATTTGTTTTCCCTCGCCCTGGGGGGTAATCAATTAACAGGCAATATTCCCTCATCGCTGGGCTCAGTGCCCAGGATGCAGATCATGGACTTGAGCCGGAATATTCTGGAGGGGCCCATTCCAGGTCTTGGCTTCTCACAACAATTACGGGAACTGTATCTCCACGAAAATGAACTAACGGGCGACATAGCACAGGGACAACTTGATGTGTTATCCTTGCTACAGGTACTCGACCTGTCGGATAACAATTTGGAAGGCGAGTTACCGAGAAGCCTGGGCGGCTATGTTATTTTGGAGGTGCTAAACCTGGACGGCAACAATTTTACGGGCACCATTCCGCCGACGCTTACTTCACTGGAGAATCTTGCTATACTCAACCTGTTCGACAATCAGTTTTCAGGTCCGATCCCGAGCTTCCTGGGCGACATACCGAACCTGCTGCTGCTCGATCTCGGCGCAAATGCGTTTACAGGGACCATTCCTGCATCACTCGGCAGAATACCTAACCTCTCGTTTTTGCTGTTGGACCTGAATAACCTGGCCGGCCAGCTACCGGCATCCTTCAGCAACGCGATCAACTTGCGCGGCATCACCATGGCCGGCAATGCCATGAGCGGACTGCCCGATTTGTCCGCACTGACAATTCTGGAAATTGTGGAAGTAGAGTTAAACCGCATGTCATTTGCCGACCTGGAGCATTTGCAAAACCTGACATTAAACACGCTGCGTTACATCCCGCAACGCGACGTATACCCCATCATCAACGAAGATGGAGGCGTAACGCGGTACGATGCAGAGGTTGCCGGCACCGCCAATCAGTACCAGTGGTTTAGAAATGATGTGGCTATCGATGGCGAAACGGGGCCTGTCCTGGAATTGGATAATGCTGGCAATCAGGGCTCAGATACCATTCTAGCCGAAATCACCAGTAGCTTTGTTACAGACCTCGTGATGGTAACAGAGCCGGCCCGTACAGATGCTGTACCCGAATCCGTACGCATCGTCCCCGAGATGCCCATCCTGGAAGCAGGCGAAACGCTTCAGTTTTTTGCCGTTGCGACAGACCAGTACGATAATCAGCGCCGCTTTTCGACAACCTGGATGGGCGGGGGCGGCACCATCGACGGCACAGGTACGTTTACCGCCGGCCAGACCAACGGATTTTTTGAGATAACAGCCACAGATGGTACAGGTACGCTTTCAGATACCACCTCACTGGAAATTGTAGGTGGTGTACCTGTTAGTACAGAGACACCATCGTTACCAACAGAAGAAAGGTTGTACAGCGCATACCCCAATCCGTTTACCACCAGCACGCAAATTGCATTCGACCTGGCAGAAACGGGGTACGTGCAGATCGAAGTCTTTGATATCCTGGGCAGGCAGGTTACCACGGTTGTTGATCAGCAACTGCCAGCCGGCTCGCATACGTTTAAAGTCGATGCTTCTGACTGGGCGGCAGGTGTTTACCTCTACCGGATGACCACGGGGACAATTACACAGTCGGGTTCGGTAATCAAGCGCCCTTGAAACGCACAAACTCCCTTACGTCATGCCGGACTCCGGTAACGAGAATGCTTGACGAAAAGTGCGTTGCTTTTGGCAACGTAGCAACACACCCCTGCCCGACTTCGCCGGCCTGTCCCCGCTCAAGCGGGGATTTTTTAGACAGGAAGGTCCGTAAAATGCCGGGCAAATTTAGGAGCAAGGCAACAAATCAACAATCCGCAACCAACAATCCGTATTCAACAATCAACAGTATGCACTTAAGTCCACCGTACCTTGCCCGATACTAAAACCAGAGCATTTTGCTGCCCCCCGGCAGCTTGATAAGACCCCTATTTTCGGATCTTGCAAGCAGAACACGGTCGATTCGGCCGTGTTTTTTGTGTTTTATAGATTTCCGCCAGGCCGCGCGGCGCGCCATCCCATCTCCCACTGATTTGCAAGCGCCTCAAGGGTATCCTGATAATTGGGCACTCCGGCAAGGTTTGTCGTTTCGTTTGGATCTTCGCGAAGGTCGTAAAGCTCAGTGGCCACAAACTCCTTTGATGCCCAATTCATCCATCGGACGTAGTGATACCGGTCCGTGCGCATGCTGTAACCCATGTATTCGACACCATCAGGCGCAATCCATATGCCTTCACGAAAGAACTGACTGAACACTGCCGGCTTCCAGGGCTGCTCCACGTTTTCCAGTAACGGCACAAAACTGGTACCCTGTAAATCAGCTGAAACTGGTAATCCGGCCAGTTCACTAAGCGATGGATAAATATCTACAAATTCAACCAATTGCTCGACTTGCTGTGCACGTTCATGCTGTCCAGGCGCGCGCAAGATGAGCGGCGCACGGGTGTCGATGTTGTAGTTGGTCATTTTGCCCCAGCTGTTGTGCTCACCCAGTTTCCAGCCATGATCGCCCCAGAGCACAACAATGGTGTTATCCGAGATACCAAGGTCATCTAGCTGATCGAGCAGCCGGCCTACCTGGGCGTCGATGTAACTAACGGAGGCATAATACCCATGTTTGAGCCGGCGTGCATCCGCTTCGCTCACACCGCCATCAAAAGGATGGGGTACCGCATTGAAGTCCGAGTACCCCCGTAGCTCCCGCATGTTGTTGATGGCCATGACAGGACCGTTGTCCGGGACGTTCGGATTCTCAGCAATCGGGATTTCATCTGGATTGTACATGTCCCAGTACGGTGCCGGCGCATTAAACGGCAGGTGCGGCCGGTAGTAGCCAATCGCAAAGAAAAAAGGTTTATCGAGATCCTTTAGCTCAGCGAGCTTGGTGAGAGCGACATCCGTTTGTGCACCGTCGTAATACACGTTATCCGACATCTCAACCCGCTCGGTGGAGCCGGCTTTCAGGTACCACTGCCCATACTGGTCGATGTATCGGGCCTCATTCCCCTCTTCAAGAATGGCTGCTTTGCGAGCTTCTTGAATAGCGACGTTATCCGGATGGCGATATACGGCATCCGGATCAAACGGATAACCATCGATGTGCAGTTTGGGTTCGCTCCAGGAAAGTGGATCGGGGATGGTGTTGTGATAAATTTTGCCGATGGCGGCGGTGTGGTAGCCGTTCTGCTTGAAATATTGTGGCAATGTGACAACATCGGGCAGTGTTTGGCGGAAATCGGTTTGGAGATCCCACACGCGGAGAGAATCGGGCCGAAGCCCCGTCATCAGGCTCGCGCGCGAGGGGTTGCAAACGGCTTGCTGCACATAGGCTTGCATAAAGGTCACGCCATCCGCAGCAAGTTGATCAATGAAAGGTGTTTTGATGTGCGGATTGCCGTAGGCGCCCAGTTCGGGGCGGAGGTCATCAATGGCGATGAAGAGGATGTTAGGTGGCGTAGTTGGAGGGGGTTGCTCCTGGCATGCGGAAAGCGTGACAAACAGAAATAAAACGGCAGCGAGGAATCTATTGGACGTCATGGCGGGCAGTTTTTTCACCAGTATAGCAATTGCCAAAGTACGCAATCTCAATTAAAAGCATCAGGATAACAATCACCAATGGATGGTAAACCTAATTTCCCACCTGAATTTGCAACAGCACATTTCCAACGGCAGATACCCGGCCGTACAATGTAGCCCCGTCATCCGGAAGTTCGCCCAATTTAATGGCTTGCGTGAGTCGCTCGTCTGCTCCATCCACGATATAAAGCTGCATACCTGACACATCAGCCTCATCACTCAGCATAGTGTCCGCTAACGAGAGCGAAAAGTTGGCCTGGTTGGGTGTATCAGAAATTATATTGATATCCAGTACAATCAGGGCGCCATCTTCGCCAGCTAAAAAGGCGCTTAACCTGGGCATGGTACAGTTTGCAGCAACGCCTTCAGCTGATATAGAACTCCCCTCATGATTGAACTGGTTAATACCGACGCTGCACACAGGAGGTGGAGGAAGGGGTCCCGTCGGCGCAACCAGACTGTTCAACGCGATGGCAAATACAACAGAGGTGGCAATAAGAAGACCCCAAACCCTTACAACAAAATACCTGACAGAAAGGCCCTTTTGGGTAGAAGTTGTATCGAAGTTCTCCAGTTCTACTGATTTGAGCCTGGCTTCCAATTCATCCGCGTGTTTCACCACTTGCTGATGGCGCTGGATGATACCATAGGTAGTGTAAATGATGCCGAGTACACCGGCAACACCACCAACCCAAAGTGCTATTTGACCCAGTCCTTCATCCATGCCTGCAAAATACGCGCAAACGTTAAGAACTGCTACATAAAAGGCCGCGTGATGCTGAGCATATTTCGCAAGCCAACGAAACCGACAAGAACTACTTTAAAAAGCTTTCAGATCAATAACTATTGTCTCAGCGATGGGTATTCCTGTAACCTGGCATCACTACGGTACACTCTCAGACTTTGAAGCAAAGACTTCTGGAGGCGTATACGTTTTTGTATATCAACGAAGAATCGTTTATGTAGGAACAGCCGAAGTATTTAGCACCAGATGGAGTAGTCACGCCAAAGAAGCACGAATTGGTGCCAGAACATTTTGGAGACCCAAACCCGACGAAGATGTGTATCAGCTAATGCATCACCCGCCAGGAGATGAAGATGCCTACAAAAAAATCTCGCTTAGCCGTAGGGCGTGGTTTGTTGGCTACGGAAAAAACGAAAACCGATATGTAAACGGTCTATACGGAGATGTCTTCGACGACGACTGGCAGCAATTCTTGGAAACGTATATGTCAGAATTGCAGATTTGGGCGTGTGAACTGGAAGGTGGGGCTACAACTTTAGAGAGTCAGCTACAACTTAGCCTTATAAGTCAATTCCGTATTGG
>CBDHHF010000019.1:0-54363 GCA_965263205.1 Rhodothermales bacterium | reverse complement strand
CAACGCAATGCCTTGGCCTCTTTACCGGCAGCATACAGTTGCTCACCACGCGCATAGATAGCATCCAGACTCGAGGCTTTCTCGATATACAAATGCAGTGCGTAACGGCCCGACCTTCCTACTTGTCGACTGTCCACAAAAGCGATAGGCGCGCGATCAATTTGCTCAAAAAAAAGCGTCGTACCCGAGGCAGACCGCTTGTATTGCGTCTGAATGCCCCACTGGCGGAATTGCAGCACAAGCGCATCAACGGACACATGCGCATCTAATTGCAATGCATTGTAAGCTTGTGCCATTGCAAAAGGCGACCGGGCATTTCGCGAGTTACTTGTCACCTCAACAACCACATACCCCTTGTGATGGGCGACATCTGCGATCTCGAGATCAGCAACACCATAAATACCAGCCGCTACAGGCGAGGCACACAACACCATTAAAAAAAGCCACAGGGCATGGGGGCCTGGTCTTTTTGATCGAAACATTTCCAACTGGCAACAAAAACTTTCTACACAATGCTTCAGCTACAAAAACAAGCGAGGGGATAGATAGAAGCGTGGATGGGTACTGCGCGATAAATATCAAAAAAACAGCCGGCGCAAACACGGCAAATCCATGTAGAGAATGTGGCCTTTCGGTTTGTCTAAACACAAATCATTCAACATAAAAAAGCCCGTGCAGCAATTGAACTGCACGGGCTTTAAGAACTTAATCGCAGTGTTTACTGACGCGTGCGCTCGTAGTACAGCAACCCACCTCCATCACCACCAGAAACCAGGTCGAGATCGCCATCTGCATCGATGTCCACAAATGCGGGGGCAGACAGCGAAGGCAGCGCCAGGGAGAACGTAGTATCCTGCACAAAATTTGGCATCTCGGCTGTGCCCTGGTTTTCATAGTAGAACATACCAAAGCCTTCGCGACCGATGAACATGTCATAGTCGCCGTCGCCGTCATGATCTACAAACGCAGGGGCACTCCGCCGACCTACATCAATGTCGAGATACTTGTCTGATACCAGGTCAAACTTGGGTACTCCTTCAGCACCGTTGTTGATGTAGAAGTTGATGGTCCCAGAAGCTTCCCCCACGAACAAGTCAAGGTCACCGTCTGCATCAATATCAACAAGGGCCGGCGTACTGTTGCTTCCACGGGTGAGCTTGAGGTAACTGGTATTTTCTGCCACCAGGTCAGGGTTTGTCGCAGACCCCTGGTTGATGTAAAGTGCGATGCCTTTACTCCAGGTACCAACAAGGGCATCCAGGTCACCGTCTCCATCCAAATCAGCAAAAGCCGGCGCGTAGTGATAGGCCGGCTCAAAATCCAGCGTATCTGTTAGCGCAAACCGTGGCGCTTCAGCGGTACCCTGGTTTTCAAAATACAGGCTCCGGCCCAGGTCAAAATCTTCTGGTTCGATTTTATTGGAGAGCACCAGATCCTGGTCGCCATCAGCATCCAGGTCAACAAAAACCGGAATGCTTTCGCGGCCCACATCAAGGCCATACAAAAAGCGCGTCGTTTCCAGCGTGTAATTATCCTGCTCGTCGCGCTCGAAGAAGTAGAAGTTGTCCGCTGACGTCAGATTGGGATTGAATGCACCGCCGAGAACGCCGACAAACATGTCTTTGTCACCGTCTCCATCTACATCTGAAAAAGCCGGCGCGTTGTAGCCACTGGTGCTCATGGGGGCTTGCGTTGGATAGGCTACCGGCTCACCTTGCAGCACCGGCGTGCTACACGTACCGGTATTCTCGATAAGCAGCAAGCTTGGCTCGAAGAAGTCACCCCAAAAAAGGTCTTGATCACCATCACCGTCCACATCAAAAAAGTCTAGCGTATTCGCACCGTGCATCGAGCCAAACTGGCCGATGATTTCAATATTTTCAAATCGCTCGGTGACAAGCCTGAATCGAGGTAAACCATCGCCCACTTTTTCTACAGCCTCGTAACGCATAACCGTTCCCTCAACCCGGCCGATGAACAAGTCGACCAAGCCATCACAATCGATATCGGTCAGGTTCGGAATGTTCTGCCGATCAGCAAACAGCGGCTCGCCGGCAGCGGTTAATAGCGTATCCGTCATCACCTTAAAGTCAGGCTTTGTAGCAGAGCCATCGTTGCGGTAATATTTAACATAACTGAACGGTTGCTCCGTCAGCAGATCAATATCGCCGTCGCCGTCCATATCGTAAAACCGGCTCCATTCACCAATTTCTACGCCGTCGAAATCATCGGAGCGCCACACGTAGCGGGACGCTCCGCCTTCATGCACATGCTCAAAAAACATGAGCTTTCCAGTGATTTCCTGTAAGAACAAATCATCGTCTCCATCGCCGTCGATATCGACAAACTGTGGGCGAGGCACATTCAGTCCCCCTAGAAACGGTAAATCGTATGGGTTGCCTTCAGCATCCAGTACGTCGAAGGGAACGACCTGTCGCATGAACATGGGCAATTCAGGGGTATCCCCTTCCGCCGGCGTGTTTGTGGCCTTCGGCCCTGCGGCACAGCCCGCCATCAATATGAGTAACGCCAGACTTCCTACAATTCTGTACATCATTGACTGTCTAAATTTTACCCGGCTTTTCAGCGGACCGGGTTTCGCTTACGGCTCAAACAAGAAGGACCTGACGTTTAACGGTCAGGTCCCAAAATCTAACGCCTCGCAGGCTAAAAGAAAATTGCAAGATGCTAAATCTTTAGTGCAGATTGGTCCCAACACCTGAAGGATAGAACCCAAGCTCGATCACTTTAACCACGTTGTTGGTAGCTGTGTCGATAACGACCAGCGTACCCACTTCATCTTTACCGCTGTCTTCTTTCTTACCATGATCCATCTGGCTGTGGTCCATGTTGTCATGATCCATCTTCTTCTCGTCCTCTTTCTCACCATGATCCATGCTGCCATGATCCATTTTGTCGTGGTCCATTTTACCGTGGTCCATTTTACCAGAGCTCATGTCCATCGCCTTGTATCCACCGCGCAGGTTGTTATTGGACACAAATACTTTGCTGCCATCTTTTGATATAGCAATACCATGCGGCTGCGAGAGGCCTTCACCCTCAATGACTGCAGCAACTTCTTGCTTTTCAACATCAAGTACGGTTACCGTATCAGTCCCTTTGTTACCAAAATAGACGAAGCGACCGTCAGGTGTGAATACTGGATGCCAGGGGGCACCATTCACTTTCACTGTAGCCAACAACGCAACTTCTTTGGGATTGGAGGAATCAAAAATAAATGCCTGTCCCGTTAGCTGTCCACCCACAACCATGCGGCTGCCATCGGGAGAGACAGCAAACTGCACAAACGTGTGGGTATTGCCTTCCAGGCGCTCCAGGTTGATCTCGCCAGAATCGATATCCATGCTGAGGAACTGGTTTACGGAAAGGCTGCCAGAGTAAACAAAGTCGCCGCGCGGATCAACAACAAGGGCGTGTGGACGCGGGAAGAAAACGTCGACTTCATCGATCTCCATGGTAGCCGGCTCAATCATCCCAATACGCTCTGGCGGATTCACAGCCATCATGGAGCGACCAACAAAGAGCATATCTTCGTCGGGGTGGAGCGCCAGCATACCTGGTGCCTGAAACTCAGAAGATCCAACAAGCTCGTTCTTGTTGTTGAACTTCAGCACACGGTTGGCGCCAATAAGCGAAACATACCAGTGTGCACCATCAGCTTCTACAGCAATGTGGTGCGGCTTGGCGTTTTTATCAAATCCAAAATTGGACAGTTCTACCGTATCAACAACTTCGAGCGTTTCAACATCAATGATAGAGATAGATGCGCTGCTCTGGTTGCACACGTATACGTACTCTCCTGTCTCCATTACGACAGGTGCTGCTTCAACAGTTGCTGCCGGCAGTACTTCTGGCGCTGAAGACGCCTGTACTGTCGCTCCCGACTGGCTGCAAGCAGAAAAAACGAGAAGGCCGAGTGCAAACCCGGCAACGATGAATTGCTTCATAGATCTTTAGAGTGCCAAGTTATTAAAGACCAAAATCCAGGCGAGCAACATCATGTGCCCGCCTGGATCCTGAAAACTAAACCGGCAACATCAATATCATAAGCTGTGTCTGAAACAGACGAAGCCTAGATATCAACATCGCTTTTCTTGAGCAGGAAGAGGCCCTGACCAATGCTGGACACAGCGATGATGCCGCTCTTGAAGTAAGGGTAGTTACTCCATGAGCCATCAAAGCCTGCATTGTTTTCGCCAAATGGCGTCGTATCAAAGTGTCCAACTTCAACTGGATTCGAAATGTCCGTGATATCGAAAATTTGAAGACCAGCGAGGTAGTTTGACTGATACATCAGGTTGCCGCGGATATACAGGTTGTGATCCGAAGCGCCTGAATCCAGCAAGAACTCTTTCACAAGCTGAGGATCGTCGAGATCCTGTACGTCCCAGATGAGCGTACGCGTCTGGCTCACTTTACCCTGCAGTTCGTCCAGTTCGTCGTTCATGTAGAAGTACTTCTGATCTTCGGTAAGCCATCCCTGGTGCGAGTAGCCAACGTTTGGATAATCAGCGCGAGACAGAGCAACGGTGTTCTCTTTGTCGGTAACGTCACCGATGCTGAGCGCCGTTTCGTTTGAGTTGAAGCAAATCTCTTTGCCCTGGTGCTCGGTGTCAGGACCTTCGTATACAACACACTGTGCGTCGTGCGTGTATCCTGTGCCTGCGCGACCTGTAGCTTCGTCAGCAAAGCAGCCGGCGTGCGTTGGGTTCACGGGGTCCTGGATGTTGATCATGTGCAGACCACCACCACAGGTGATACCACCTGAGCTACTACCAACTGCGTAAGCAAAGCCAGTATCTTCGTTGATTACGATGTTGTGTGCGCTTGCGATCTGATCGTAGTGTGCGGTAGACTCAAACTCTACCGGCATGTCGCTGGCATCTACGTCACGGAGTTGGTTCAAATCGAAAACCTGCATACCGTGAGGACCAGAGCCGTCAGCTACAACGAACGCGTGGTCTTTGTAGACTTTGATGTCGCGCCATGAAGCCGGCGTAGCACCTTCCGTTAACCAGAGGTTTCCAACAAGTGCCGGGTTGGATGGATTGCTGATGTCTACAAAAGACGTACCGTCAACGCGACCAACGAGAGCGTACTCTTTACCCGTTTCAGGATCGGTCCAGCCCCAGATGTCGTTGAGGTTGGCACCACGGCCACCACCAAGTTCGCTAAGCGGGAGGAACGAAAGGAGGTCTACGTTTTCGCAACCAAAGATGGAAGCGTCGCCGTTCTCACAATCAACTTTAGCACCGAGCACTGGGTCCATGCCAACGAGTTCGTTGTATACAACGCCAGACTCTTCCCATTTGCCCATGTCATTACGGGTGTAGATGTATGCACCACCTTCACCGTTATCCATACCCTGGGAGCCTACGACAGCAACGTCACCATCAACGGCAAATACGCCGCCGAACTGTGAACCGCGATTTGGCTTAGAAGCCCACACTTTGCTCACGCCGCTCCAGTTCATGGCAGCAGGATCAAATTCGTGGACGTAGATTGAGCCATACCCCTGAGAGGCAAATGGAGCACCAATCCAGAGTGACGTGCCATCCATCTGGATTGCACTACCGTAGCCGGCGCGGCTTGATGCATCAAAAGCAGTCAGTACCTGCTGCTGTGCCCACTCTTCAGAAGCCTCGTCGTAGAGGTAGAGGTATACCTTACCAGCAAACTGGTCAGCGCCTGGTGCGCTTACGAGCGCGTAGTTGCCACTGATGTGCGTGTACGCACCAAAGCCGGCGCGACCATCAAGCTCAGTATCTTCCAGCTTTGCTTTCTGCATCCAGGTGCCTGAAGCATCATCAAATTCGAAAATGTACGCAGCACCTGGTGCATCCTGACGCTGGTATGCAGGTGCACCCACGATTACGCGGTTGCCACTTGCTGAAACAGAAAGACCGAAGTAGTCACCCGTCTCGATGCCTTCCGGACGCATCATCTCTTTCTCCATCCACTCGCCATCTGCGTTTCTGTGGAATGCAAATACAGCACCTTTGCCTTCATCGAGGCCAACCGTGGCTGCGTATGCGAGATCGCCATCGATG
The DNA here is from genome assembly GCA_965263205.1 of Rhodothermales bacterium. GTDB lineage: Bacteria > Bacteroidota > Rhodothermia > Rhodothermales > JAHQVL01 > JBCCIM01. The sequence goes on along the minus strand of CBDHHF010000019.1, from coordinate 48,292 downwards.
GCGAGCGTACGGCCATAGTTGTCACCTTCTTTTACGGAGGCCGGCACCATTTTGGACTGTTCCATCCAGTTGCCATCAGCATCTTTCGTGAAGACGTATACAGCACCTTTGTTAGCATCCTGTACCGTAGCACCGATCAGCAGCGTTTCTCCGTCCATGGCCATTGCACGACCAAAACGGTTATCATCTGAACCGTCTGCAGCCATGAGGCGTGCCGCTTCTTTCCACTCGCCATCCATGTTGCGGAATACGTAAACTTCACCGGTTTTTGAGGTCTGGCCAACAGAGCCGACGATCACGTCGCCCCCTCCAATTACAGCCGCACCACCAAAGCCCTGAAGCTTCATGGCCGTGTCATCTGATCGATAGCTCTGGGCATTCGCGGTGAAAGACACCATCGATAAAGCCATCACACAGACAAAAAATGGTATGTGTCTTTTCATTGTGTAGCGGGTTTTAAATAGATGTAGACTTTAAAGGAATAACTTTAAAGTGGGTTAATTTATTGTTCACAACCTTCACTGACTTACAATCCCCGATTTCTCCTCAAACTGAGATGATGCTACAGCAAGTGATAACCAGTGTGGTTCGCGGAATATTCCGTCGGAATACGGTGAGATTCAACCGAAGGGGTCGGACTGATTGCCTTTCACAGCCGGCATGCATAGTTGTTTGAGATGCGTTCTGCTGGCCAGTCAAGGTGGGATTCTCTTAGCATCAATCTCGGGTTTAACGGAAGCTTAGTCAGAAAGATGCATTTTAAGCAGTTAATGCCCGAGAGCACGTTTAATGCAGCATGATTTAAGCCCATGCAACTGACAGAATAAGCCTGCTGCCATCAACAGGATAAACTTTCTCTATGAAGACACACCATGACAACCTCTGTACCGGCTTTTCAGTTCGCCGGCCCGGTCTGCATAACGAATCCATCTGGCACATCCGAGCACCACGCCCGATTTTCTTGCAACGTTTTCTTCCAACGTGCCGCATCTTTTACGCTAATATTGGGTCCAATGCGCAGATTCATCGCTGCTCACCCAACCGTGCACTTTTTTGGCCGGCCTCTATATCCACATACCATTTTGCAAACAGCGCTGTATTTACTGCGACTTTTACTTCGTAACCGCAACGTCCCATCTCGATGCGTTTGTCGCTCAGCTTACGAATGAGATCAAGTATTGGGGCACTTTTTTTGGCCCTAAATATCCACTGGAAACCATTTATTTCGGGGGTGGCACGCCATCGTTACTGCCAGTACCGGCTGTCGCGGACTTACTGGGTACGATCGACGATAGTTTTGACACAACTGGGGTCAGAGAGCGCTCCTTCGAAATAAACCCCGACGACACGGATCTTGCGTATCTCACCGCGTTGCGCAAGACGGGAATCGACAGGCTTTCCATGGGCATTCAGTCGTTCGACCAGTCAGATCTGACCTGGATGAATCGGGCGCACACGGCAGACCAGGCGAAAGAAATTGTGGATATTGCACGCGCTGCCGGCTTCGACAATTTCTCAACCGACCTCATTTTTGGCATTCCCCAGCAATCAGCTGAAACCTGGGAAGCGAATCTTGAACACATGGTTGCGCTCGATATCCCGCACCTCTCCACGTACGGACTTACTGTGGAACAGGGCACCCCGCTTCATAAACGTGTTGCCCGTGGCACGCAATCGCTATTGCATGAAGACGCGTTCGCAGAGCGTTATCAATTCACCATGGCGTTTATGCAAGATGCCGGCTACACACATTATGAGGTCTCAAGTTTTTCCAAACCTGGATTCAGATCGCAGCACAACCAGTTATACTGGCAACACATCAACTACCTCGGCATTGGGCCTTCAGCACATGCATTTTGGCAGCACAGCAACGAGCCGGCGCAACGATGGGGAATAGCGCGCAATCTGAAAACGTACCTTGGCTGGGATGGCAAATCTGAACCCCCGTTGGCCTTCAAAGAGGCCGTTTCACCAGAAGCACTCGCCCACGAATACATTATGCTCCGCCTCCGCACCAGAGACGGCCTGGACATCAACATCCTCAAGGCACGTTATCACACCAACCTCCCTGACACGCTGCTAAGCCAACTGGTAAACGAAGGCCTGGCCACCCTCGCAGACAACCGCACGCTATACCTGACAAACCGAGGTCTACTCATCTGCGACACCATCACATCAACGTTGATCAACGCAGCCACAACCCAGGCGTCCGGCAGGCAATAACCAAACACCACACACCTTCAACTTTCAACCGCTACTACATATTTGTAGTTGCCTTTAGAAGTGCTCAAAAAAGCGCCAGATTTCTTCACACGCATTGATGTCGCGCGACGTCTTCCCAATCCGCTCTTCGCGCAAGTACTGGCGGCCACCCGGCCACGTATGTCCCCCACCCTCAACACGGTACAAGGCCACTTTCACATCCGTCTCGCATCCCGAATAAAAATACCGGGTAACGGTTGTCTCATCGCGGCGCGAGACATCGGGCATCATTTTCTTCTGCGAATGCGTTGGGCAGCCATTTAAACGTAGCCAGTGATCAATCGTAGCCGGCGTGGAAATAACCTCCCCTCTCGATGCTCCGAATACGGAAATCTCGCCGCCTTTATACGGCATTTGTGGATCATCTGTACCATTTACTACCATGAGCCCGGTGCCGGATGCTGTTTTACACAGGTCCAAAATATCCTTGGGGATCGAGGCCGTTACGGGTGCAATAGCCGCAAAAAGATCGGGACGAGCGCAAGCAAGTCGATACGCCATCAAGCCTCCATTTGACATCCCGGTGACAAATACGCGTTGAGGATCAATAGGAAATTCTGCTGAGAGTTTTTTAACAAGCGTCTCGATAAACCCTACGTCGTTGATGTTAGCGCGATGTGCATAAGAAAGGGGCATGTCGCGGCCTTCGTTCCAGTGCCGGCGGACGCCTTCAGGATACACAACATAGGCTCCCTCACGCTCTGCAATATGATTGAACCCACCCTGGGTGAGTCGCACCATGCCTTTTGCATTGCCCCCGCCGCCATGTAACACAACAATAAGCGGAAAGGAAGATTTTTCGTACTCCCCTGAAGGTTCAAACAGCCTAAACGACCGCTCCATCCCTTCAAAGCGAATTGAATTGGGCGTTCCATGTATAACTGGAGCAGGTGACGTGATATGATCCATCCCCAGGGTGAACGCGAAAAACAAGAGTGCGCCGGCGCCGGCAAGGTGGCTTGCTTTCATAACTTTACTCGGATACAATTTGAGAAAGAAGTGGCTTGCCGGTCATAAAACCACAAAGACAGCCTAACGCTTCACACAACAACATTGGGTCGCCGACAAGAGACCAGTACATTCTAGAAGTGCACAACAGGGTGACTGGTCGTAAATGCAGGATGCATTTTATGTTTGGAATCAGCCTACGTGACGCAACGATGTGTTTACATGATACGCAGCCACGGTATGCGCTGATATTGCAGACAAAAAATTGGCATGGCCTTTTATGCCCCGCCATTTCAGCAATTGCTAATATAATACCGCTCCCGATTGGGATGTATTAAGAAAAAGAGATCAATATAGACACTTACGGATCAGGGACTTGACGGTGTGATCGGGGACAGCGAACGCCAAAAGGTGTGCGCTGAATGTCGATTTTCGATTGCCGATTTTCGATTTATTTATGCTAACGAAGCACGAAAATCCGAAAACACGCAAGTAGTGCGTCTCTAAAAAAGCGCTACCTTGTCAGATCCTTCGCATTCGCTCAGGATACGGCTCTGTCTCAGTTAAATTTGGAAGTTTTCGACAAAGCCTAAATAAACAGCTCTTCTCCAAATTCGATATTGAGGAATTTTCTGCCTTCCTGAATGATCGAATCTACATCTGGAAAACGTGAGATGGCTTCTTTCTGCTTCGTTTCCAGTTCGCCTATTTTCTGTCGCACGAGATTAGCTGTGCCCACGATGCGCAGCGACTCAATGATGTCGTTTCCAAGCCGCATGGCGTTCTCCATTGTGGTGATAGCAGATTCCGTCTGGGCTACAGCCGTTTCAAACTCTTGCATCCGCTGGTCCACATAGTTAACCGTCCGGGTCCGGATTTCCTGGTCGTTGATGGCCTCAGCACGCAGCCGCAAGCCATCGAGCATCTCATAACAACTGGAAACGGTAGTTTGTACGTCGCGACGCAACTGCGACACTTCAGAGCCGGCTGTTTCCCAACGTAATACAAACGCCAGGGTCTCTTCGCTTTTGAAATCAAACTCCTCCTGCGTAACGGCGATCACTTGCGCCTCAGACGCCGCCTGCAATGCTTCCAATGTCCTGGTACGCTGTGTTTCGAGCTTCTCGGCAGCAACCGTAAAGCGCGAGGCCAACATGTCGTATTGCGACTGCCGCTTTGCACAGCTGCTGGTTGTAACCAGCAACACCACGATGCACGCTGCCGCACGAAAATGTTGCCAGCGTATATATGGGTTTTTGCGATGATTCATCGTTAACATATGTTGACACGACTGCGCTGTAGGCCGGCGTGTATAGTAATCAGGAGAAAGGATCAGAACACGATGATCCAGGCACAATTACGCGAATATTAGACTTTTAATCACGCTTTGGCGCCGGATTTATAAAAAAATCGATCTACAATGTGTTGCGGCGGCGGCGGTGTGATGCGGGTTACTCCTATCGCAAACACCAGCGACGCAACAAATCCCCAGATAAGAGGATCGAGTCCGAGCAACCGGTACGGGCTCGTTCCGCCGTACATAAAGAAGCCGGCGATGTAGAACCCAAGATACGCAAAAAAGCCGGCGAGCATCGACGCAAGTGCCCCTTGCTTGGTAAACCGCGGCCAATACAACCCCAATGCAACAGGCGCAAGAAAAGCCGCAGCAAGTGCCCCGCCACTAAATACAATAATATACTGCAAGAATTGCGGCGGCTTAACGGCACCAAGGGTAGCGAGTACACCGATGAAAATGGTACACCCGTAACTCATCCATTTAATTCGTCGCATTTGCGCATCCGGGTTGATTTCTTTTTGGTAAATGTCGCGCACTACCGAGGAAGAAATCATCAACATGAAGCTATCGACCGTCGACATGGCAGCCGCGAACGGCGCGGCGATAATCAATCCAGCAAGCCACGGTACGCCCGCGTTTCCTGTCAGGGTAAATGCCATGACGGGCATAATACGGTCCGGCGTCTGATCAAGTCCGGGCACCAGGATGCGGGCACTTACAAAGATGATGACGAGCGGTACATAAATGAGGGTAAAATAAATCGAAAGTGAGGCAATGGCGCGCTTGAGAGTTTGCGCATTGTCAAATGCCATCAAACGCACCATGTTACCCGGCTGCCCGGTGCCGGAAAGCGCCCAAAACACGAAAAATGAAACAGCAAGTCCCAGCGGCAGGAACCCAGCATCATCTGTTGGACTTGGCCCGGGTGCGGTGAGGTATACACCGGCCTCGCCGGCACCGCTTGCGTAGGGCTGTAAGTCCTGAATCTCCGGCAAAATGCCCGCAGGCAGCATCTCACTAATAGCTGGGTTCGCCGCGAGAATGCGGCTTTTCTCGGCAGGGGATTGCAATTCTACAACGCGCACCGGCTCAGATGCCATAGCACCCGAGGGGATAAATGCCGGCTGGTTGGTTCTAAACAATCGATCAGACGTTGCACCCTCACCAGATACCAAAAACCAGGTGTCAGTAGGAATACGTCGCGCTACAGGGTCAGCAGTTGCACTTCTAAAAACCACTTCCCCAAGTTGCGGCGGCTGCATCTCAGCCAGTTGCTCCGTAGCACGCGTCATGCCACCCACCTGCGAGAGCGCAAGCACCAGCATCACCAACACACCAAACAACATGACCGCCCCCTGTAGCATGTCGGTCCAAACCACCGCCCGAAATCCACCAAGCGCCGTGTAACAGATTACCAACACAGCAAAGAGTAGCAAACACAGGAAGTACTCCGGACTTTCGCCACCAGGCACGACGCCTCCCGTCAACGAAAGCATCCCTTCGGTCATCAACTGAAACCGCGGCACATCAGCCAGCAGCGATTCCATGATAATGGCAGCCAGCTTGAATTGCGGGATCAAATAAACGGTGAGCAACAGCGCCAAAAGCGACGTACCGACAAGAGCGAGCGACCTGCTTTCGAATCGATCGCGCAGCACATCGGGTAACGTGATGGCGCCTGTTTTTCGAGAGATTTCGTTGAGGCGCTTGCCCAACAACCCCATACCGCAGAGTGGGAAAATCATGTACGATGAAATCCACAATGCAAGGACCCAGCCGTGGGCATAGATGAGCGCAGGGAAGCCGGCAAAAGAACCCGCAGATGCACTGGTTGCGCCAAAGGTAAGCGCAAGAGCCAGCATACCAAGCCCACGACTCCCCAGAAAGTACTCTCCCAAAAACGACTTTTTTGAGCCAACCCGATGGGCAAACCATGCAATACCAAACACGACAAGCGTGTAAAGCAGAAAAACGGTTAGCGCTGTATTGGAAACTTCCATGGCGTTTTAGGGCACGTAGCGCTCATTCTGAATCCAGCGGGTCATCAGCAATAAACCGCAACGCGTACACAACGCTGAACACGGTAGCGGATACCCACGGTAACAACACCCCCCAAACAATCCATCCCGGCATACCCCAGACGAGGGAAAGCGTTGTACCGTCGATGCCGTAGCCGGCAAACGCTGAATACCCGACTGTCCACACCAGACATACCAGCCACGCCAACAAAATCACCCAGGCTTCTCGCCGGGCATTCAGATAGGCTTTGCTGTATGGTTTGTTGGGTTTCATGGAGTTTCGTATTTATGGGGATTAGGCGCCGGCCTTCAGTTCGAGGATGACTTCTACCTCTGTGCTTGCGCCCAGGGGTAATTGGGCCATGCCGAGTGCTGAACGGGCGCCGACACCTGCTTCACCAAACACTTCGCGTAATAACTCGGATGCGCCGTTGATGACCAGGTGTGCATCCTCAAAATCGCTATCGGCATTTACATAGCCTGTCACCCGCAACACCCGTTCGATGTTATCGAGGGATCCCAGTGCCTGAATAACAAAACGGAGATTATTTGCAGCACACACCGCAGCCGACGCTTTGGCATCTTCCATGCTCACTTGTGACGGCACTTTACCTTTTGCTGTAAGCTTGCCGTCGATCATCGGGACAGCGCCCGATACATACACCGTTCTGCCGTGTACAACAACCGGCTTGTAGATAGCACCCGGAGGCGGTACATCGCCAATTGGAAATCCAAGTGCTTCGAGTTTCTGTTCTCTTTCTCCCATGCCTAGCTCTTTAGGGTTTTGATGGATCAAACATAACCGGATGCGCCGGCGCTTTGGCCCAAATTCAGCATTTTGCCGAACAATTACCACCAGCCTTACGCAGGCGGCAAAGCCTCTCCAAAAAATCGCATCCAGTTGCCGTAAAAAATGGCATGAATGGCGTCATCCGAATATCCCCGCGCAGCAAGAATGGGCGCGAGTTTTTGTAGATCTGCAATGGTCTTTAAATCATGGGGGGTTTGCTCGAACCCGAACCCGCCATCCAGGTCGCTGCCGATAGCTGCGTGGTTGGTGTTGCCGGCCAATTGGCAGACGTGATCGATGTGATCCGCAACCGCTGCGAGTCCAACAACCGCCGGCTGCGTCACCCCGCGCTCCCAGCCGGGGTATAACATCCAGGCATCCAATGCGGCACCAATTACCGCACCTCTGGCGATCAACGTTTTGATTTGAGCATCTGTGAGCTGTCGATCTCCGGGGACAAGCGCCCTGCAGTTGTGATGGCTGGCGAGGATCGCCCCACCGAAGTGATCGAATGCCTGCGCCATGCTTTGGTCACACAGGTGGGTTACATCGAGAATCATCCCGAGGCGCTCCATTTCTCGTAGCAAGATGAGGCCTTTTTTATTGAAAGGCCCCTCTACGCCGGTCCCAAACGCGTATTGGCCTTCCCCATAGTGTACTGGACCCAGGGCGCGTAAGCCGGCGTCCCACCAAAGCTGCAGCTCTTCTGGATGCGTAATGGGATCTGCACCTTCCATACTCAGCACAATGCCTGGCGCATGTTCCAACCAGTCTACTGGCTGCTCATGCTGCAAATCCTCCCGGGTCATCACAAACCGCAACTGACCTTGCCTTGCGAGTAGTTGGTAATAGGCAAGCTGTCCATGCGCAACTGCGTGGGCAATAGACGGTGTTGCAAAATTCAGATCGGTGCGCTTGAACCGCGTAGGCCATTGCTGGTTGGGGCCGCCGCGAACCAGCAGTGTCGCCACGGCGCAAAACACGCCGGCGCGTTTCATCTCGGGGAAACTCGTGGTGCACTTTCCCCGCGAAGGCTCATCATCCATGTGCTGCTCCTGGTTGCGCAGTACGTCCACTTCCAGCGTAAGGTCTCGGTTGAAGGAAACGGCATTCCATGCAAGATCAAGATGTGCATCAAAAAGAGGAATCGGCATGGTGGCGTTCTATGTGGTGCTAAAAAACAAAGAGGTCCGATGTACAAGCGCGACTAACTTATAGTTTGCGCAGCTGCACAGCTTCAATTGCGTGGTTGGCTCCTTTATGTAGAATCAGGTCTGCCCTTTCGCGCGTGGGCGCGATGTTTTCGACAAGGTTCACGGCGTTGATCTCATTCCATACCCCACGCGCATACGCATCAGCAGCATCAACGGTCATCTGCGCATACCGGTGAAAATAAGAGGCAGGATTCTGAAACGCGGTATCCCGCAGCTTGTGAAATCGGGCCAGAAACCAGCGCTCTATTTGCGCAGGATCTGCATCAACATAGATCGAAAAGTCGAAAAAATCTGACAGGTAGACCTGCGACGGCTTGTTGCTTTGCGCCGTACGCGACTGCAGGACGTTGATGCCCTCAATGATGACGATATCTGGCTGGTTTACTTCGATAAATGTATCAGCAACGATGTCGTAGGTCAGATGGGAATACACGGGGGCTTTTACGGAGGGTTTGCCGGCTTTAAGATCAGCAACAAACTTGATCAGCCGTCGAATATCATAGCTCTCCGGAAATCCTTTGCGACGCATGAGATTACGCGCCGTCAGGGTTGCATTGGGATAGAGAAACCCATCGGTGGTGATAAGCGCAACGTTTACGTGGTCCTCCCAGCGAGACAGGAGCGCTTGCAGGATACGTGCGGTTGTACTTTTACCCACGGCTACACTGCCGGCAAGGCCAATAATAAACGGCACTTTTGCAGCCGGCCCTCCGAGAAACCGATACGTGGCCTGGTGTAAATCCTGTGACGCCGCCACATACAAATTCAGCAAGCGGGACAGCGGCAAATACACATCCGCCACCTCATCCAGCATAATCTGGTCATTGATCCCACGCATCTGCTGCAAATCCGACTCCTCCAGCGTAAGCGGCGTCCCTTTACGAAACTGCGCCCACTCCGAACGAGAAAACCGGACATAGGGAGAATATGATTGTTTGCCTTTTTGCATCCTGATTCTTGCTTCCAGACCTGATCCACCAAAACGCCACAAGATGCTGAATTAGCCGGCTACATTCAACTGGTGGGTTGAAGGTTAAAACTTTAAAGTTAAAGGGATTTGGACTGGTTCGGAAAAATACCTTTAACATTAAACCTGCAACCTTTAACCAATCCCCATCGTAGATATTTAGAAGATTGGCTAAATATTAAAATGAATAAGCTATTCAAGGCACTTAACGATACAACGCGCCGGCGCATTCTGGATATGCTGAAAGCATCGGACCTGACGGCGGGAGAAATTGCGGACGCGTTTCAGATAAGTAAGCCGAGTATCTCACACCACCTGGATCTACTCAAACAGGCCGGCCTCATCACGGTCACCAAAGAAGGGCAATTCAGGCGATATTCGCTCGATACCACTGTGTTGGACGAGGCACTGCAATGGCTGCTGGAGCTCGTTGACAACAACCAAAACAAAGAAGACAATGAGTAAACAGAAAGGACTCATCCATGACTGGCCCATTTGGCTTGTTATGCTGCTCCCGTTTGTGCTGACGATCTATCACTGGGCAGACATTCCAGACCAAATTGCCATGCATTGGAACAGCGCCGGCGAAGTTGATCGCTGGGGTGAGAAGGGTTGGGAGGCTTTTCTCCTTCCGGTGATAAACGTGGGTGTTTACCTGCTCCTCATCGCGCTGCCTTATATCGATCCGAAGCAAAAAACGGATAATGCGCAGAAAGCCATGCGCGCGTTTCGCTACATATTCCCCTTGTTCTTTTCCGGATTGGCTGTGCTTATCCTGTACCAATGGCTAGGATCAACGTTTGAGCTAGCAAGCTACATCTACCTGTGCATCGCGGTATTTTTCCTATTGCTTGGCAATTACATGCAAACGATCAAGCCCAACTATTTTGTAGGCATTCGTACCCCATGGACGCTTGAGAGCGAAGAGAACTGGCGCAAAACACACCGGTTTGGTGGCCGGCTGTGGGTTGCTGGTGGGCTGATTATGATTGTACTCTGGTTTTTCTTGCCTGTTGAGCCTTGCAGTATACAAGGTCTTGCTCTACGGCTGCCATCGGGATGACGGTGGTCACACTTGCTATACTCCTTTGGCCTTTATATGATAGAGCGAGGTAACCGCGAACAGAGGAAGAGACCACAGGAGCCGGAAGTCGGCTAAGTGCAAACACAGATAAAGTGTGGAGTTGATCGCAAGCCACGTGCAAGCAAACTTAATGGTAACAGGCTTAAAAAACCTGTAACCTGCAACTTTCAACAGCAAACACACCAATCCGACAGGATTGATGTGTTTGCACTTAGGCCTCGGCTTCGTTCAATTTGCTCATAAGTACAACGCGTTTCTCGTAGGCTTCGCGTGCAATCTGCACATCCTCCAGGAAATACGGCAGTTCATCCATCAGCAGTGCCTGGGGTCCATCAACAAGGGCCTCGGGCGGCCTGGGGTGAAAATCTACAAGAACCATATTCGCGCCAGCGATAATCCCCTGTGCAGTAGCATGGAATACATCGAGAATGCCTTCCGGCGATTCCTCGCGTGAGCCAACAGAGTGTGAAGGGTCGATACAAACGGGCAGGCGGGTGAGGCGCTTCACAACAGGCACATGGGTAAAATCGACCATGTTACGGTGCGGACTGGCAAAAGAGGTTTTCATGCCACGCAAACAAAAAACAATATTTGCATTGCCGGCCTCAGCGAGGTATTCAGCTGCGTTGAGCGATTCGCTTAGCGTGATACCAAAGCCGCGCTTAAATAGCACGGGATAGGTCTGCTGCCGGCCAATGGCCTTGAGAAGCTCAAAGTTCTGTGTGTTTCGGGTACCTACCTGGAGCATTACGCCGGTAGGCCGGCCGGCTTTCTGCAGAGCCGCGTCAATTTCAGCGATATGGCTTTCGTGGGTAACCTCCATAGCAATCACCTTGATGCCGTATTTACCCGCAAGATCGAAAACGTAAGGCAGGCAGCTTTTGCCGTGCCCCTGAAAAGAATAGGGGTTCGTGCGTGGCTTGTAAGCCCCCATGCGCGTACATACCTGGCCATGTTCATGCAGGGCCTTCATCATCAGCTCGACGTGCTTTGGGTTGTCAACAGCGCACAAGCCGGCAAAAACATGCAGGTTATCCTGGTTAAAGGTAACGCCGTTGTAGTCGAAGCCGATAGCACGCTGTCCGTCTTTGTGTCGCCCGATGATGCGGTACTGTTCGGTTATCCGCACCACGCGCTCAACGCCTGGCAAAGAGGCCACATCATTGATGTTGAGGGCCTTTGTGTTACCAATGAGGTAAATTTCGGTCAACGATTGGAGTTGTCCCTGAACGAGGTGACGCCGCAGTTCGATGCCTGGTAAATTATTGAGGTATGTCCAGGTCTGTTTGAATTCATCAGACCCTTCATTTATATCAGAGCGAAGGATTACTAACATATTGGTATGACTTTGCGCCGCTTACCTCGACCGGGTAGGACGCCGCTTAAAGAAAAGGGGCAAACTTGCCCATGAAGGATAACAACTAGCCGGCTGATGCGAAACACAAAAAGGGGCATGAAGTGTGAAAGCTATGCTAATCAGTCGGAATCCCTTTTAATTTTGAAACGGATAGAAATATCTCTCGTACATGGAAAGCTAAGAAATCGCCGGTACCAGGTCTGTCCCCTTGTAGCCGGCTGCCTGATGCGGGGCATTTTACACCACTGCACCGTACCCGCCGGCCCTCAGGCAGCAGCAGAAAACTGATTCCGACCGATTTCGGCCGCTTTTGAATGAAGCGCATACTTTTCCCTATCTTTAGGCAATACTGGCCCACCAGCTAGCCAGGATAGAGATCGAAGACACCGTGTGACCGCTCATCCGATACATCATATGTCAAAATCCGCTGCACCCATTTCGCCATCAGAATCCAGTGAGCAGGATCGCGAATTGGTCAAAAGAGCGCTCGACGGGGACGAGAATGCCTACAAGTCTCTCATGGACAAGTACCGCATCTCCCTCTCCAAACACATTCAGCGGATGGTGCGCAAACAGGGCGAAATAGATGACCTTGTCCAGGAAAGCTTCATCAAAGCCTTTTCCGCGCTGGGTTCTTATTCGGTTGATTACGCCTTTTCTACGTGGCTCTACAAAATTGCTACCAATCACGCAATTGACTACCTGCGCAAGAAAAAGCTGCAAACCTACTCAATCGACAAACCCAAAGAAACGAGCGACGGTGCACTCGAATTCGAACTCCCGGATGCCACCTATCGGCCCGACCGGCACATTGTAGCTGATCAACGTAAAAAGTTCATCCAGGAAGCCATCGATAGCCTGCCACCCAAATACAATCGGGTTATCGTGATGCGTCACCAGCAGGAAAAGTCGTACGAAGAAATAGCCAAGGAACTCGATCTTCCCCTTGGTACTGTCAAAGCGCACATATTCAGAGCGCGTGAATTACTGAACAAATATCTCCGCCACAAGCGTGGCTCATTCTAGGGCTGTAGCATTTAGCTAACCCCGCACTTATTTTTTGCCCAAACAGATCCACCAGCAACGTTGCGTTGCTGCCACCGCTTCTTCACACCTTTACGTTTTCTAGTTGGCCACCTGTTTACGCGCAGTGCTGCGCATACGATAGCATGATAGATCGATATACCCGTCCCGAAATGGGCACCCTCTGGGGTGAATCCGAGCAATTCAAATCCTGGCTTGAAGTAGAACTGGCAGCGTGTGCCGCCTGGTCAGAAATTGGCGTCATCCCCCACGAAGACGTCAACAAGCTCTACGATGAAGCTAGTTTTGACATCGACAGAATCCACGAAATCGAAAAAACAACGCGCCACGACGTGGTTGCGTTTACGCGAGCCGTTAGCGAAACGCTAGGTGAAGAACGGAAGTGGATACATTACGGGCTCACGTCATCTGACGTTGTTGATACAGCGTTGTGCTTTCGCTTAAAGAAAGTTAATGCAGTATTGCTCAAGAAAATTGACGAGTTGCTTGAGGTCTTGAAAAACAAGGCACAAGAGCACAAATACACGCTCATGATGGGCCGGACGCACGGCGTTCATGCTGAGCCTACCACGTTTGGGCTCAAACTTGCCCTCTACTATGCAGAAATGACGCGTAACAGAGAGCGGTTTGTAGAGGCAGCAGAAGGTGTACGTGTGGGTAAGTTTTCTGGCGCAGTGGGTACGTTTGCGCATATTCCGCCGGAAGTTGAGCAGATTGCCTGTAAAATCCTGGGTCTGAAGCCGGCGCCTATTTCTACACAAATTATCCAGCGCGATCGCCACGCCCACTATTTAGCCACGCTGGCGCTCATCGGTGGTACGCTCGAGAAGATGGCCGTTGAAGTGCGCGCACTCCAAAAAAGCGAAGTACGCGAAGTAGAAGAAGCCTTCTCTCGCGGCCAAAAGGGTTCGTCTTCGATGCCGCACAAACGGAATCCTGTAGGCTCAGAGAACATTTCTGGATGCTCGCGGCTGCTGCGTGGTTACATGCTTGCTGCTTACGAAAACATGCCGCTCTGGCACGAACGGGATATCTCACATTCTTCTGTTGAACGAGTCATTATTCCAGACGCCACCATCATTCTTGACTATGCCCTGCACAGATTTGCCCGCATCCTGGACAACCTTGTGGTTTACGAAGGGAATATGCTGCGCAACATGGAGCGAACCTATGGCCTGTATAACAGCCAACGCCTCCTTATAAAATTGATCGACAAAGGCCTGAGTCGGGAAAAGGCGTACGATCTGGTTCAACCACAAGCTATGCAAGCCTGGGCTGAAGGCAAACCGTTTCGCGATATCGTATTGGAAAACAACGACATACGAACACATCTCAGCGAAGAAGAAATCAACGAGGCATTTGACGCCAGATACCATTTAAGCCGCGTTGATTACATTTTTGAACGCGTTGGATTGGGCTAATTTGCCCCAGTTTTACCGTTCAGCCATAAATCTTAACTTTTCTCTCTGGATTTTTTTTACCTTTTGGTAATTATCCATCCATTGTCAGAGGTTTTTAACCCACCGACCTGACAAAGCAAGCAACGAACCTGTGTTACGCTGTTTGACCACTGCGTAACCCTCTACCACAGGTTGTTTTCTTTTTAATTTCCAGAGAGGAGTTTATGAAACTAGTGATCCGAACCGCGTGCATAGCTTTAATGTTATGGGCTGGTACGACTTCGCTTAATGCACAAGATACAGCATCTATCACGGGTATTGTGACGGATGCAGAGAGTGGCGAGCCCCTCACAGGCGCCAACGTTATTCTGTCCTCGCCCGGTACCGCTGGTATCGTTGGCGGTGCTGCAGCCGACTTTGACGGCCGCTATACCATACAAGGCATTCCTGCTGGCTCGTACACATTAACGGCACGGTTTGTAGGATACAATGAGGCCGAAATGTCCATTACTTTGGCGGCCGGTGAAAGCGCTTCCCAAGATATACAGCTTTCGATAGGCGGGCTTGATCTTAATACCATCGTAATCTCAGCCTCGCGACAGGCTGAAAAGGTTCTCGACGCACCTGCCTCCATTTCCGTGCTTGATGCGCGGGAAGTCCAGCAGGAAGTTGTGCCATCTACTATTTCCGTGCTGCGTAACACAACGGGCGTCGACATGGCGCAGACTGGTGTGGATCGCAACGAAGTGGTATTGCGCGGCTTCAACAACGCGTTCTCAGGTTCTGCATACATTCTGACAGACTACAGACAAACAGCCGTACCGTCACTGAACGTGAACATCCATAGCATCATGCCGACGATGTCGATTGACATCGAACGCGTGGAAGTTGTACGTGGCCCTGGTTCAGCACTTTATGGTGCCGGCGTGGACGAAGGCGTTATTCACTTCATCACCAAAGATCCGTTCAGCTATCCGGGCACAACAGTTTCGCTGACCGGCGGTGAGCGCTCACTCTTTGGTGTCGAGTTCCGGCATGCCGGCGCAGTCAATAACAAGTTTGGCTACAAAATTACCGGTAAGTACTCTCAGGCTGAAGACTGGGAACTGGATCCGAACAACGCAATCGATGCAATCCAGCTTGGTCTCGATGCTCCGGGCACTACACGCGATTACGACTTCCAGAAGTTCAACATCAACGGGATGGCCTCATACAAACTTAGCGATAACGTTTCGCTGACGGCCAACCTTGGTACCGCATCCCTCTCCGCTGTTGTATTATCCGGTATCGGCACCCTCCAGGCAGACGGATTCAGCAACTCTTACGGACAGTTGCGTCTCCAGGCCGATCGGTTCTTTGCCCAGGTTTATGCCTCGTCTAACGATGCAAGCGACTCGTTTGTATATGGCACCGGTTCACAGGTTGTGGACAAAGGTACCGAATTGAACGCACAAGCCCAGTACGACCTGGACTTTGCTGATGAGCGCGTCCGGCTTATCCTTGGTGCTGACTATCAGCAGACCAATCCGGACACGGAAGGCACCATTCTCGGCCGCAACGAAGCAGACGATGAAATCGTTGAGGCCGGCGTTTATGCGCAGTCTACCATCGACATGACGGATAAACTGGCGCTGACACTCGCACTGCGTGGTGACTACAGCAACATTTTTGATTTCCGCGTCTCCCCACGTGCTGCGCTTGTCTATAAAGCAAACAACCAGAACACGTTCAGAGGCTCGTTTAACCGCGCGTTTTCTTCGCCAGGCGTTAACTCGCTGTTCCTCGATATCGTAGCACAGGCAACGGTATTTGGCGACAGCCAGTTCTTGATTCTTGGTCGCGGTTCTGCGGACGGTTTCACGTTCAACACCTTCCGCAACAATAACTCTGCGCGGATGATTTTGCCGGTACCTGGATTCTTTGGCAATGACTTCAACGTGAACGGCATGCCGCTCGTAGCCCTGTATGGTGCTGCAGCCGGCGGTGGCCTCGCTGATGCGCTCATCGCAAACCAGGTAGGCGGTCTGGGCCTTACGGATCAGCAGCAGACGCTTCTTGGCCAGTTGATTGGTTACACGGCACAGAATGCCTCCCTCGGCCTTGGCGCTGCAACGTCTGCAGCATCAACAGCCCTCGGTATCCCCGATGGTAGTGATCGTGGCTTCCGTGAAGTGGCCGGCCCGATTGACATCGAGCCACTGAAGCAGACGACAACGCAAACCATCGAGCTTGGCTACAAAGGGTTGATCAACAACACCGTGCTCTTTGCTGTTGACGCGTATTGGACCAACAAGAAAAACTTCACAGGTCCACTGCTCGTTGAGACGCCGCTTGTGTACCTGCAGCAGCAGGCTTTTGGCGCTGATGTAGCTGGCGCTGTAGGTGCCCTGCTCGCAACATCTACGGATCCGACGATCCAGCAGTTGGTTGCCGGCCTTGGTCTTACCGGACTTTCACCAAATGCTGTAGTTACTACAGTTGCGCAGTTGGTTGCCGGCGCCCTTGGTGATAACACACCAATCGCTGTTGTACAGTCTGACCAGGAAGTACTTGCACCTGGCACAGCGAATTCAGTGGGTGGCTTTGCCGCATACCGTAACTTCGGTAACATCAACTACTGGGGTCTCGATGCCTCGCTGCAGATTCTCGCGAGTGAAAACCTCTCAATCTTCGCCAACATGTCGATTGTCAGTGATGACTTCTTTGACAACACGGAACTCGACGAAGAGAACGTAGACCTGCAGCTTGCACTCAACGCGCCTACCTTCAAAACGAAGCTGGGTGGCTCGTACAGCTTGCCAGGCGGCCTTTCGCTCAACGCATCTGCGCGTTACACGGAAGGATTTCCCGTACGGTCGGGTAGTGATTACATCGGCGATGTAGACAGCTACTTCCTCGTTGACCTTGGTGCTGGTTACGACTTCAGCAGCTCAATCAACGGCCTGCGTCTTGACTTCACCATCCAGAACCTGCTCAACAACGAACACCGCGAATTCATCGGTGCACCGCAGTTGGGCCGGATGGGACTTGCGCGTCTGACGTATACATTCTAAGCACGCTCACATAAGCGTCCGTGCTTCATGCCGGATGCAGGCTGGTTCAAACAGAACTTTGTCCTGCATCCGGCATTCATTTTTAAATACGCTGGCAAACTGGCATTTTACGCCAATTATTCTAGTTTAATCTTTCCCCCCGGCCTATCTTTTGTACCGAGTGCCTGTTGAAGCTCACCCGGTTTGCAAATCTGTATCGCGAGAACCGCATCATGTTTTCCCCCCGCTTTGGTTACTATTACTGCCTCCTAAAAGCACGGCATCACTTCTCCTCTTGTATCATGATTCTCAGCCTGCTGCTGATTGGGCTTCTGGCCGGCCTGTTACCCAATACTGCCAACGCACAACAAAACCTGACGACCATCGAAGGCATCGTAACAGATGTTCTGGACGGTTTGCCGTTACAGGGTGCAACTGTGATGCTGAGCCGGCGGGGTGTCCCTGGCATCGTAGCTGGTACCGCAACAAACGAATTTGGCCGCTACACGCTCGACCAACTACGTCCCGGAAGGTATCAGCTGATTATTCGATACGTCGGCTACGCTGAATCACAGCGCGTGGTCGTACTCAATCCATCACAAGCTTACACGTTCGACATTGGCCTGGAGCAGAGCAATATCGACTTGAATACCATTGTGGTTTCCGCCTCTCGCAACGAGGAAAAAGTCATTAACGCCCTGACAGCCATATCCGTGGTTACGGATCGCGAAATTCAGAGTGATGTCACGGCTACGTCGGCGAATACCTTGCGCCTCGTTACAGGTGTTGATCTTGCACATACTGGTATTGATCGGCGCGAAATAGCCCTGCGCGGATTCAACAACTCGGTTACCGGCGAAACGTATGTGTTAACGGATTACCGGCTATCCGCTGCACCAGGCATGGCAATTAATGCATATGGCCTTATGCCTATTGCGTCGCTGGATATGGACAGAATTGAGGTAGTTCGCGGCCCGGGTGCTGCACTCTATGGCTCCGGCGTCGACCAGGGCTTGCTGCACTTTGTAACCAAAAACCCGTTTTCCTACCCCGGCACAAGTATCTCCGCTAGTGGTGGGGAGCGGAGTTTGATGGATGTTGAGATGCGGCACGCCGGCGTTCTGGGTAGCAAACTCGGCTATAAAATCATCGGCGAATACGCCAGCGGAGACGATTGGGCACTGGAAAACAGCAATCCCGTTGACGCAGCACTCATTGCACGCGAAGGAGGCACCGGACGCGATCCCGACTTCTGGAAATACGGCGTCACGGGTACCGTTGAATACCGTGTAACACCGAGCATCCGCATCGTCGCCAATGGCGGCTACCTGTCGCAAAAGATGTCGCTACTCACGGGGATCGGTGCAGCACAAACCGAAAATTTTGCGTACACGTTTGGACAACTGCGCGTACATGCCGGCAACCTGTTTGCCCAGGTTTATCTGAACCACAACAACAGTGGCGACTCGTTTTACTATGGCCCCACCAGTCTAACCGATCAACCCCTTCAGATCACCGACCGTACCCAACTACTGAATGGCCAGGCACAGTACAACTTCTCGTTTTCTGAAGGCCGGCAACAGCTACTTGTGGGCACTGACTTCAAGCGAACAGACCCCAAGACCGAAGGCACACTGCACGGCCGCAATGAAGCGATCGACCGCATTGATGAACTGGGAGTATTTCTTCAATCAGCCACCCAGGCAACGGATCAGCTCGACATCACGGCGGCGATACGGGCTGATTACAACAACATAGACGAGAAGGTGCGTTTTTCGCCGCGCGCCGGCCTTGTGTTTAAAATAACCCCGAGCCACACGTTTAGGGTCGCAGCCAACCGTGCGTTCGGAGCACCAGGCCTCAACCCAAATTTCCTGGACATGAATGTATCGACGCTGTTTACAGCAGCCTCGTTTGGGGTATCGCTGCAAGGACGGGGCGCACACGAAGGCTTTACGTTCAACACTTTCCGAGACCAGCAAAGCGTCACGTTCCTGCTGCCAGACATTGGTGATCTAAATAACCCGAATAACCCTTCGTTCTTCGGGACGCAGGTCAGTCTCAATCAAATCCCGGTAGCGCCTGTCTATGAAACGTTTGCCAACCGACTCGGCGACGTGCTACAAGCCGGCTCCGGACTGCCCACGGCATTTGCCAACCTATCCGACACGGATCGTTCGCGATTCGCCGCCCTGCTCGATCAACTGGCACCCTTCATCGGCGGGAATACTGCAGGTACACTCGGGGTGCCCGACCTCAATGAAAGCGGGTTCATTCCTGTAGAAGCACCCTCAGACATCAAGCCGCTTCAACAATCAGTAACAAACACGCTTGAGTTTGGCTACAAAGGACTGATCGGCAATAAAATTGTCGTTGCATCAGATATCTATTTCACGCAAAAGAAAAACTTTGTTGGGCCATTACTGCTCGAGTCGCCCTACGTATTGTTACCGGGCATTAGCGCCACTATCAACAGTCAGATCAGCTCATTTGTTGAAGATTTTGCAGCAGCCGACCCAGCACTGGCCGCAGTAATACAGAATATGGGCCTGACGGCTGAAGGCACTGCGGATCTCATCGCTTCGCTCATTGGCACCGGGTTCGACGGATTTGACGGATACGAGCAAAGCCCCGTTGCCATTGTGCAACCGGATCAAGCCATATTAACCGAAGCAGATGCCGGCACAACCATTGGCGGTCTGCTGACTTATCGCAACTTTGGAAACGTCACTCTTTGGGGCGTAGATGTAGCACTGGAGTATCTCCATTCAGAACGGCTGCGTTTCTTCGGTAACACATCATTTGTCAGTGACGATTTCTTCGACAACACAGAATTGGAAGAAGAAGACACCAACCTTGCTGTAGCACTCAACGCCCCCAAATTTAAACTGAGCTCCGGCTTTGATTACCTCTTCCCTACCGGCCTTTCTTTCCGAATGGCGGGAAGATATATCAGCGCGTTTCCAGTTCGATCGGGTCCGTTTACAGGTATGGTTGATGACTATGCCGTTCTGGATGCCGGTATTGGCTATGACTTTGGTCGACAGATCTCGGGCCTGCGCCTGGATGTGACGGCACAAAATCTGCTCACTATTGTAGATGGTAAAACCACCGCGCGGCACCGGGAGTTTGTAGGAGCCCCGCAGATAGGCCGCCTCGTTATGGCGCGCCTTGTTTTCACCTTCTAGTACTCTGACAAGTTGGTAATGTCGTGTAAATGGATCTTTATTTTTGTTTTCCACAAGACGCAAAATCGCAGGCCTAATGGTTTTAAGTCGAGATTTTGCAACGCTGTGGAGAGCAAAAAGAAGGATTCAGAACGCGACAGTATCAGCTTGTCAGAGTACTAGTTACCTTCTGATTGCAACGAGCGATCACTACACAGCGGCACTGACTACATAGCAATTTCCCAGGCTCATGGTAAAACTGGCTCCCTCCATTCTTTCTGCAGACTTTGCGCGACTCGAAGACCACGCGCGAGAAGCCCTAACAGCCGGCGCTGACTGGCTCCACGTGGATGTGATGGACGGCCACTTTGTCCCAAACATCACTATTGGCCCACTGATCGTCAATGCACTCAAGCCGCTGTCAGCAGAAACCGGTGCACCGCTCGACGTCCATCTGATGATCGAGCAGCCTGAGCTGTACGTCAAAGCATTTGCCGATGCAGGCGCGCACCGGTTAACCGTTCACGTGGAGGCCTGTACGCACCTGCATCGTACCATTCAGCAAATTCGGGAGTGCGGCATCAATGCCGGCGTCACGCTGAACCCGGCAACGCCGCTCAGCGCCATCGAAGAAATTCTCCCCTATGTCGATCTCGTACTGGTCATGACCGTTAACCCGGGCTTTGGCGGACAGCAATACATCCCTACGAGTACAGATAAAATTAGGCGACTCAGACGCCAACTCAACGACCGCGGCCTCTCGCCATTCCTGCAAGTAGATGGTGGTGTCAAAACATCCAACGTAGCCGAAGTTGTTGCAGCTGGTGCGGATGTGATCGTAGCCGGCAGCGCCATTTTTGGAGGCGAACAGTCTGTAGCTGAAAACGTGGCAGCGTTCCGCGATGCCCTTATGCTTAGGGCCTAATGGCCCAACAACCTTTCTACCCACCACCTTTTTGAGCCTTTTCTGTGGAGATAGCTGTGTTTTAGGATACAACGTACTATACGAGGTATTCCGTGAAACACACAGCAGCACACAACCATCATCATACACCGCCGCTCGCGAGACACGAGCAATTGGATAAAGCTACCGTTCGCCGGCTCTCACAGCTAAAACCGTGGCTTTCTACCGCGCATCTCTTGCTGGAATATGCGTTTATCTTCGGCGCTATTCTTTTAGTTAATCAATTCCCAAACCCCTTCCTCTACATCCTTGCCGTCATGTGGATTGGGGCACGCCAACACGCCATGGCGATCATGCTGCACGAAGCGTCGCACTACCGGATTGTCAAAAACAAAACATTAAATGACTGGCTCGGCGAAGTTTTGTTGGCCTTCCCGCTATTTGTCACGGTGCGCTCCTATCGCATGAGCCACATGGCCCATCACCGGCATACCAATACTTCGTTTGACCCTGACTGGGTAAGTAAAGAGACGCCTGATTGGGTTTTCCCTAAAACGCGAAAGGCGCTGTTCATCATCCTTGCAAAAATTCTGCTGGGCATGAATGCATTCTGGATGGTGAAACTCATTGTATCAGGTGGTCGCTCAGCTTCTGCCGGCGATGCAAGCGTATCTAAAGAGAAAAATGTATCGCGTACGTTCGTTGCCGGTCGTATTAGCTACTACGTTGCACTGATCACGATCCTGAGCTACTACGGGTTATGGCTCCAGTTTCTGCTATTCTGGATTGTGCCGTTGTTCACCTGGTTGCAGGTCATTTTGCGCGTACGCAGTATCGCAGAACACTTTGGTATTGAATACGACCATACGTTCACCAACGCACGCACCACGTATCCATCCTTGTTTGATCGCATTTTCCTCGTATCAAAAAATGTGTGGTTTCACCTGGATCATCACCTGTACCCCAGCGTGCCGTTCTATAATCTGCCGGCCCTCCACGAAGCACTACAAAAAATCCCTTCTTTCAGGGACAAAGCCCACATCACGCAAAGCTACTGGGGTGTGTTGATGGAGTGCACTGAACACCCTGAGCAAACGGCTGCACGCCAAGAAGAACCTACGCTAGCCACGGGCTAACATCCATTTTTGGAAAAAAAGAAAAGGCCGGATCGTGCCGGCCTTTTCCAATTAACTAACTTGTCTCTTTAATCTGGGTTCGTGCCTTTGGGACAAAGGCTTCTTTGCTGTTTTCTTGCTCGGCCCATATCGAATTACGATGACAACGGCCGAAATAAGAAGCATCGATGCGAGCAGAATGCGTGTGGTGATTTCTTCGCCGGCAAACGCCCAACCCAGGTACATTGCCACGATGGGATTCACATAGGCATACGTGGAGACACGCGCCGACGTTGTATTGCGCATCAACCAGATGTAAGCACTGAACGCGATAAAGGAGCCAAAGACCAATAGATACAACCAGGCGACAATAGAACGCGTTGAAAGTAACGCGATCGAAATGGTTGGGTCTTCTCCGATGGCGATGCCGGCAAGCAACAGGGCAACACCGCCGCCTGTCATCTGCATGGCCGTTGCCATAAACGGATCTTTTGGCAAATCGCACGAGCGGCCTTTGATCGAGCCAAAACTCCAGCTGACGGCACCGCCAAGAATCCCCAGAATAGCCAGCACATTGGCGTCAACACCGTGGCTAAACGTTGCTGGATCGATCAATAAAAACACACCGACCAACCCGAGTGCAAATCCGCCAAAGAAAATGATGGAAGGACGCGCTGCTCCTTTCCAAAGCCAGTCAACCAATACCATCCATAATGGAACCGTTGTTAACAACAGCGCCGTGAGTCCGGTTGGAATGTACTGCATGGCAAGTGCCACACTGCCTGTCCCGAAGCACAACATCAACGCCCCCACAACAAATGCAGATCGCCACTGCGCCATTGTAGGCGATGCAATCCCCCTTGCACGTAACCATACAAGCATAACTAACCCTGCAATACCAAAACGAAACCCGAGCATGGTAAGCGGCGGAATGGTTTCACTGGCGATCTGAATTGCTAGATATGTTGATCCCCAAATGAAGTATACAGCCAAAAAAGCAAGCACCATGACCGTCGATCTGGCCGACAGGAAATTTTTGAATTGTCTGATCATAGGACCCTCCTTTTACCAGTGTCGAATGTACCCACCCAAACACCGTGATAGAAATTGTATGGCTGATAGAACGCAGCGGAACCTATAAGATCCATTTATTATACTAATACAATCTATAAGAATTACTAATAGCTCATGTTAAACGATTTACCGATCGATCAACTCCGCAGCCTTGTGACCATTTCGGAAACCAGCAGCTTTACGCTGGCTGCCGAAAAGCTTTACCGCACCCAACCCGCGTTGAGTCTTCAGATTAAGAAGCTCGAAGAACGGGTAGGCACACCGCTTCTTGCGCGAAATGGCCGCTCGATTGGTGTGACGGAAGCCGGCAAAGTGCTGGTTGACTATGCTCGCAAAATCCTCGACTTGAGCGAAGAAGCTGTTGCACGCCTGGCTGTCACCGAAACGGAGGGCATTGTGCGGATCGGGGTATTGGAAGAAGTGACGATCGGACCGCTGATGCATCTGCTCACGAAGTTTGGCCGGCTGTGCAGCAAAGTGCGCATCGAACTACGGGTGTCCACCAGTTGGGAGCTTGCGCAGCAAATCAAAGCCAACGAACTGTGTCTGGCCGTGGCCAACAGTACGTACGCCCATGGGCAAACCATTCCACTGTGGCAGGAGCACTACCTGTGGGCCCATAATCCGAGCCACAATCTGCTCGCGCAAGACTCTGTACCCCTGGTCATCGATACAGAATGTCGCTGTGCATTACAGGATCAGGGCATAAAGGATATTGAATCACACAACATCAAATGGCACGTTGCGTTTAGTAGCATCAGTTTATCTGCCATGCAAGCAGCCGTCAGGGCCGGCCTGGGCGTCGGGTTTCTCCCAGAAAGCGCCATGACCCCCGACATCATCCCAATCGACATTACAGATTTTCCAACCTCTCGACCCACCACAATTGCGCTTTACCGGGGCACAGAGGCGAAATCAGACGCCGTTGATACGCTGGCTGATTTTCTGCTCGCCCACCTGCAAACAGCGCCTTTCCTTACCCAAATGCACATGTTATGAATGGAAAAATCTGCATTGTAACCGGCGCAAATTCGGGCATCGGACTCGAAACAGTACGCGGCCTTGCTTCCCGTGGCGCCACCGTTGTGCTAGCCTGCCGTAATCAGGCAAAAGGAGAAGCTGCCGTTGAATCGCTCAAAGCCAGCACGGGCAACGAAAACTTGCATTTGATGCTGGTCGATTTGGCGAGTTTGGCTTCCATCCGAGAAATGGCAAACGCATTCAAGCAGAAGTTTGAGCGGCTGGATCTGCTAGTCAACAATGCCGGCGCCCTGATGCCCAGGCGCGAAGTTTCTGTAGATGGCCACGAACTCACCTTTGCAACAAATCACCTAGCGTATTTTCTCTTGACGCATTTGTTGCTAGATGTACTGATTGCTACACCAGATTCCCGTGTGGTTAATGTAAGTTCTGACGCCCATCGTTCTGCGCGCATCGATTTTGACGATCTGAACATGGAGACAGGATACGGCGGGTACAAGGCGTACGCACAATCCAAACTGGCAAACATACTCTTTTCAAATGAGTTAGCGCGCCGGCTGGATACAGCAAACCCCACGGTAAACAGCCTGCATCCTGGCGTGGTGGCTACCAACTTCGGAAGTGGAAAACCTGGCATTTTCAGCTTGTTTTTCAGGCTATTCAGCCCCTTTTTCCTCTCGCCGGCCAGTGGAGCACGTACGTCGCTCTACCTCGCAACTTCACCCGATGTAGCGGGTGTTACAGGCAAATACTTTGACCGCAGCAAACCCCGTACACCTTCAGCAGCAGCACGCGACACCGCTACAGCCACGCGCCTGTATAACATCAGTGCAAAACTAACAGACATAACACCGGTAGATGACAAACAGCCGTCATCTGGCTGATGTATACTGTGTTTGTTTTGCCTAACCCATTTTTGCTTAACCCGTTTTTATCGTCTCTGGCCTGCGCACCAGTGCGCTTGCCTGCCCTTTTATGAATCCAGAGGCCTCTATATCACACCCCGATGCAGCTGAGACGCGTCCCGTAACAGCACGGACAGCGCAAGTTGCCATGCCGCTGCCTATCGACACGACGTTTACGTACGCCATACCGGCTGAGATGGTAGCAGAAGCGCGTGCCGGCGTGCGCGTGGTTGTGCCCTTTGGTAATCGGGTATTGACGGGATTGATCGTATCAGTTGGCGAACCGACGGAAATCGATAAAAAAACACGGTTTCTACGCGACATCCTCGACACCACGCCGGCATTCACGGATGAGATGCTCAGGCTTACCGCGTGGATCGCGTCGTATTATTTGTGTGGATGGGGAGAAGTGATTCGTGCCGCACTACCTACAGGAACGAATCAGGAGCAAATTTACCAGGTTGGCATTGCTTCAAACCAACCGGGACAGCGACCCTCAAAGCCATCATTGCAGGCTTTGTTGGATTTGATTAAAATCCAGGGCCACACAACACAGAAAGCACTCCGCAAAGTAGATCCGCGTGCGTCTCTCTCCAATCTGAGGGCACTGGAGGCTGCCGGCTACATCACGCTGGAGGCCATGTTAGACCGACCCAAAGTCCAGATCAAAAAAGCGAAATACCTCACGCTCTCAGATGCCTGTCAAACTCCCGATGGCCTGGCGCAAGCCAAGAGTGCACTCCGCGGGCAGAAACAATTGGCAGTTTTGGATGCACTATACCGCCAGTTTGAAGAGGGCGAACCCATGCCGGCGCAGGCAGCCATTCTTTCGGAAACCGGCGCAGCAACAACAACACTCAAGGGACTTGTCAAAAAAGGATTCATCTCCATCACAGAGAAAGAGGTGATCCGAACCCCACTTGGTGAAATTGCTGCTAACGATGCCCCTCCCCCGAAGTACAAACTGCACAATGCGCAGGAACGTGCACTTGCTTCCATCAATGAAGCCATAACAACAGACAAATTTGAGACGTTTTTGCTGCATGGCGTTACTGGTAGTGGGAAAACCGAAGTATACATTGCAGCACTAAAAGCTGTACTCGCAAAAGGAAAAACCGGTATCGTGCTGGTTCCGGAAATAGCGCTGACCCCGCAAACCGTAGCGCGATTCAGATCACATTTCGGCGACCAGATTGCCGTTCTGCATTCGCGCATGAGTTTGGGCGAACGCTTCGACGCGTGGCGTAACCTGCGTAGCGGGCGCTACAACGTAGTCATTGGCCCTCGCTCAGCGATTCTCGCCCCGCTATCTAACATCGGCCTTATTGTAGTTGATGAAGAACATGAGTCTTCATACAAACAGTTTGACCCTGCCCCGCGCTATCATGCGCGTGATGTAGCCGTTGTGCGCGCCAGTATGAACAACGCGGTTTGTATTCTTGGATCTGCTACGCCCAGTCTCGAAAGCTATGTAAACGCCTATATAGGCGATAAATACACGTATCTCTCCATGCCTGAGCGAGTACCCGTACCAGGCCATGAAGCAGCACCACTGCCCACAGTACGCACGATCAACCTGACACTCGAAAAACGCAAACATAAATTGCCCGGCACGTTGAGTCAGGCCTTACGCGTGGCCATTTCGGATCGACTTGAGAAGAAAGAGCAGGTCATCCTTTTGCAAAATCGGCGCGGGTATGCATCGTTGGTTGAGTGTAAGTCCTGCGGCTGGTCGCCTACGTGTGAAGATTGCGCCGTAACCCTTACTTATCACAAGGTACATCACCACCTACGTTGTCATTATTGCGGCCAAACGCAGCGATTGCCTCGCAAGTGCCCCGAATGTGGCGGTACAGAAATCTCCCGACTCGGGGCGGGCACACAACGTATTGAGGAAGAGTTGGAGGCACAATTCCCTGAAGCACGACTGCTCCGCATGGACCTGGACACGACAACGGGGAAAAACGCGCATTTTAAAATTCTCGACCAGTTTGCGCGAGGTGAAGCAGACATTCTCATCGGCACCCAAATGGTTGCCAAGGGGCTCGACTTCGGACGTGTTACCCTGGTAGGTGTAGTCAATGCCGACGTGGGCATGCTTTTACCCGATTTCAGGGCAGAGGAGCGAACATTCCAGTTGCTTACCCAGGTTGCCGGCCGTGCCGGCCGTAGTAAACTTCGAGGCGAGGTAATCCTGCAAACAAGAAACCCAGACCACGCCGTATTGCAATTTGCAGCCGAACACGACTACACCAATTTTGCCCGTATCGCACTCGGTCAGCGGCATGTGCTTGGGTATCCTCCGTACGGACGTGTGGTGCGCGTTGAATTTCGGGGCCCGCAGGAACGTACTACGGAATCGCTCGCCCTTAAATGGCATCGAGGTCTTGTTGTGCCACAAGGCATTCAAGTGCTGGGGCCGCAGCCAGCTTTCATTAGCCGAATTCAAAAGTCATATCGTTTCCACATCATCCTTAAAGCACCTCGAACTATCAAAATGGAAACCATTGGACAGGCCATTCGGGAAGCTACCAAACGCGCCGGCTCGATGCCACAATATTACCGGATTGCGGTTGACGTGGATGCCATTTCTCTGTACTAACACCTGCGCAGCCTCGCGCATAACCGGAACCTAATCAGTTCACTACTGTTTCTGGAGTTTGCAAAAGTATGCAGGGTTCTGCGTCTACATGGGCAAGTCCCGTACGACCAGCTCCCTCTGAACCCCGTCAGGACCGGAAGGTAGCAGCGGTAGGAGGTTGTAGCGGTGCGATACGGTTCGCTTGCCCACTTTTTTTGCCCTTTATTTTTTGCGCACATCACTTTGTGCGTATGGATTCGCACCCCGGCATCACTTCTTTACAAAAACCTCATTTGCATTTACCACGGTGCAATTTGACCTTGGGAGGGCTTTCTGGCCAAATAAATTTGTCCAGATGTTGAAAGTTACAGGTTGCAGGTTAAAGGTTATTCAGCCTTCTCCAAAGATTTCCTGTTTCGAATAAGCGCTGATTACTACACTAATGCTTCAGAAATCATAACTTTCAACTTTTAACCTGTAACCTTCAACCCGCCGAAAACTCGTTTTCGGCAACCCACCAGTTCGTAGAACAATCCAGTTAGATTAATGGACGTCTTTTTCATGATGGCGCAGCCTGGTGCTGAACCCAATCCAATCGCCACTTTCCTTCCACTGGTCTTAATCTTTGTGGTTTTTTACTTCTTTATTATTCGGCCGCAGCGTAAGAAAGAAGACGAGCGGAAGTCGATGATCGAAGCAGTGAAAAAGGGTGATAAAGTAATCACCATAGGCGGTTTGTATGGCAATGTTACGCAAATCGACGAAACGAGCCTGCTGGTTCAGGTAGACACCAATACCAAGCTTCGCGTTGAAAAGAACGCGATTGCGCGCGTTGAGCAGAAGTAATCTGTCAGACTGGTAGGTATATTGCCGGCCAGAAGTGCTTTACAGTAAGGACACTACGTCAGCAACTGGCTGGATAATGCGCCGCCTACCAAGCATTAGTCCGCCCGGTTGAATCTGAGGGTAGCATAATTCCACGTTTGAACCTGTTTGTTCATCAGGGGTTAAACTGCTCACTTCTGTTAGTAACCGTGTAGCGACGCATATGCCAGCAAATTTCAACAACACTGGGGCTGTTGATGGTAATACCCATTCAACGCACGAAGGAGTTGAATTCGACTCTATTGAATCGGCTATAGCTGCAGTAAAGCAGGGCCGGCTGGTCATCGTAGTGGACGACGAAGACCGCGAAAACGAAGGGGATTTTATTGGCGCAGCTGAAGCCATTACCCCCGAAATGGTGAACTTTATGGCCATGGAAGGGCGTGGCCTCATTTGTGTACCGATTACCCGGGAACGCACAGTTGAACTCGACCTTGACATGATGGCGAGTTCAAATACCTCGCTCCATGAAACGTCGTTTACCATTTCAGTAGACTACCGGCTGGGGACAACGACAGGCATTTCAGCTGCTGATCGCGCAAAAACGATAGCCGCCCTGGCAGATCCTGCTACAAAGCCTTCAGACCTGGCCAAACCAGGCCACGTTTTCCCACTCCGCTCATATGATGGCGGCGTACTGCGTCGCGCCGGCCACACAGAAGCAGCTACGGATCTGGCCCGCATGGCAGGTTTTCGCGAAGCGGGTGTGCTTGTCGAAATCCTGAATGAAGATGGTACCATGGCCCGCGTTCCGCAATTGCTTGAAATTGCGAAACGCTTTGACATGCCTTTCATCACCATCAAGGACCTGATTGCTTACAGAATGCGCAATGAAGTCCTGGTGCGCAAGGTCATTGAAGTCGACATGCCAACAGCGTATGGCGAATTCAAAATGACAGCGTTTGAAGAACGTCTTACAGGTGATGTCCACCTCGCCATGCACAAAGGCACCTGGGAAGCTGACGAACCCGTTCTTGTTCGCGTCCACTCGCAGTGTGTTACAGGTGATATTTTTGGATCCTTGCGTTGCGACTGCGGCGACCAACTCGTTCGCGCGCTGCAGCAAATCGAACAAGAAGGCCGCGGGTTGCTCCTGTACATGAAACAGGAAGGGCGGGGCATTGGCCTGATTAATAAATTACGGGCCTACAAGCTCCAACAGGAAGGCATGGATACGCTTGAGGCCAACCTGGCACTCGGATTTAAAGGCGATCACCGCGATTATGGCATTGGCTGTCAGATTTTACGCGACATGAACATCAGCAAACTCCGTTTGATGACCAATAACCCCACAAAACGGGTTGGACTTTCTGGATACGGGCTCGAGATTGTTGAACGTGTACCCATTGAAATCCCTCCAAACCCGATAAACGAAGCGTACCTCAAAACAAAGCGCGATCGCATGGGGCACATGATTTTGTCGGAAATGGGTGAGCATGACCAGAACGCCCTGGGCAAAATCCTGAAATAATACAGGGAATTTGTAGCTACCTGACGCCTCGTGTAGCTTGCTGGTATCGATTTTGTTCACAAATAACCAGAAGAACTGTATCTTCTAATCAAGCAGTTCCTGATCGTACGGCGTCTTTTACACGTATCCTTGCCGGAATGAAGAACTATTCTGCAAATCTACCGCGTGTGGTACTTACT
Source organism: Rhodothermales bacterium (assembly GCA_965263205.1). Lineage (GTDB taxonomy): Bacteria > Bacteroidota > Rhodothermia > Rhodothermales > JAHQVL01 > JBCCIM01. Next base: position 17,617 of record CBDHHF010000019.1, on the reverse strand, counting down.
TCGATCATTTGCATCCTATCCACGGCCAACCCTAGCCGATGTCCTGAATCTGAAGCGACATGGAAACAAAGCCCCTAGACGGAGAAATTCTTGATGCTGCCCGCAAGCTGCTGGTGCAGCAAGGATTTGACAACATCTCCATGCGAAAAATTGCAGCTGAAGCCGGCTGCAAAGCAGCAACCCTCTACTATTATTACAAAAACAAAGAAGCCATTGTAGAAGCGCTTGTCGAAGAAGGCAACCGGCTGCATTACCGCATCTCCAAAGAAATTGCCAACAAACACACCAATCCTGTGCTTCGGTTTGAGGCATTGTTGTGGACATCGCTCGAATTTGGCATCAACAATCCAGCGTATTTCGAAATTCTCTACCTGTTATCACAGCAAGAAGGTCACGAGCACCGCATCATTCCTGGCCAGGAACTGGGGCGACAAGCGCTCAGAGAAGCATCAACCAGTGGCATGTTACCCATCCCTGATGCAGATGTAGCGTGTGCTACCAGCTTCGCGATGCTGAACGGTATCATCACGGGGGTACTACGGAGCCATTTCTATCCCGAACTGCAAATGGAGGCCATAAAAAAAGAGGCTATCCGTCGCATAATGGATAGCCTCAAAGGATAAAATTATTTCAGTGCCAATCAGGCAGCTCTGTTGCGCATCGTTCGTTTGTAGATGCCGTCGCGATTTACGTGTCCGATGTATCGGCCGAGGATGTTGACTTCTTCAAACACATCCGGCTTGATGTATACATCCGGATAGTCATCGTTGGCCGGCTCCAAACGCAGCCCCTCAGCTTCTTGATAGATCCGCTTTAAAGACGTTTCGCCATTGTAAAGCACCGCACCAATACCACCATTCGGAATATCATCATCGATGAGCAGCACGTAGTCGCCGTCGTTAATGTCTGCGCCAATCATGGATTGCCCGGAGACACGGATGGCAAACATCCGGTCGAGCTTGGGGAAAAGCGTTTCGAGCGTGATGGTGCCCATGTTTGCTTCTACAGCCTCCTGTAGTAAGCCCGCTGTGATGATCCCGCGGATGGGAATGCCGGCTGCCTGAACAGGCACCGCAGTTGTCATCATATCAGAAAGCTGATATCCCTCGTCATCGCGTACAAGAAAACCTTTTTTAAAGAGGGCCTGCAAGTTCTGCGTGACACTATTGGGGGAACGGTACCCAAATTCATCCACCAGTTCCCGATACGTAGGCCATACGCCGTTGTCTTTGACGTAGTCTTTCAGGTATTTCAGGAACGAGTGCTGTTTGCTCGTAAGATGCTTCCGGCTCATGATAACTCTCTTCTGGTGCAATTAATGGGCTGATGCCGCGGGAATCAATACATGGCATCAGATTACATGTGCAAGTCTCCCTGAAATCGGCAAAACGAACCCGTATTCAAGCATGTAAGCAGAAGAAACTCACATATTTACACATGTGTCACACAAATATAAGAAAGTTTTTATTAGAAGTTCCAGTTTTTCAAACAGAAAGTAATTTTCAAGCCTTCTTTTCTACTTGTATCAAGACTTGAGCTGCCCAATAACCCGTTCACTACGGGTGGGCAACATGTCTTCAAAATGAAACTTCAGGTACCGATCTACCAGGTTGCCGGCCTCAAGCATCACTTCGGGTGTCATGTGTAATCGAAGCACTACAGGCAATGTGGCGCGTGCAAGAATAGCAAAAGCGCGCAACGCTGTGCGAGAAGCGAGCAATGACGTCGTTCGCCGCGAAAAGCGCTCTTGAAATGAGTTGTCTTGCTGGGGTGCTGCGAGTATGGTGCCTGAATCTAACAACAAAACGCCGCCGGCATCCTGCAATCCTTCCACCTCATCACGATCAATATCAGGCTGAAAACCAAGACAAGCAGCCATCTGCAATTGAAAATACAGCCAGATATTATCAGCGTGTGTCTGCGCGATATCAAGTTGCTGCAGGCAGTGTACCAGGAGTTGAAATGCCTGCTCGTTCCGCTCTTCCTGCTGCATCAGCGCCTGCACCAGTTCCACGATACGCATGCCTACCGCAATTTTATTCAGGTCATCGGTGATTCCATTTAGCACGGTGAGGTGCGCAGTTTCACTGAGCGTTTGCAGATCGCGGGTTGTTTTATGGTAGAAAATGGCCTGAATATGGGCCATCGGTTGGAGTGTAGCACCAAACTGGCTTTTGGGTTTACGTGCCCCTTTTGCCAGAGCCGTAATTTTTCCTTTCTCGCGCGTGAACAGCGTTACGATCTGACTGGACTCCCGAAAGGGTATTTTACGAAGCACGACGGCTTCAGAGCGAAGAATTTGTCCCACGTCGCAAAAGGTTGAGGGTACGCCGGCGGGGCCGGTTGCGTCTATACATCCAGAAGCAAGGTAACCAATCCCCATGACTCCATCCTGTCATAGGCGTACACATTTTTTTACGCCTCGTAAAATGTACCGCACAATGTCCACCAGAAAAAGGCCGCGCAACATCACCTACCATCTCTACCGCCTCCAACAACAAATCGCTCTCACGAACCGGGAAGCCAAAGCGCTTGGGGTTTTGCTTTTTTTTATGCTTCTGGGCATTGCTGCTCGCGCATATCAACAAAACCAGCCAACCCTTGCACCTGAATTCTATAACGAGGCAGATAGCCTGTTTCTCGAAGCAACCCGTCTCATGAAAGAACAGGAAGCGGCCCTTAACACAGCAACCGATTCGACTGCATCGAAAAGGCGCGACACAACGCAGCTCACCCCAGCGATTTTCACGCCCTCCTTTCCTATCAACATTAACACAGCAAGTGCAACAGATTTAGAACGGCTACCCCGCATCGGGCCACGCATGGCAGAACGCATCGTCGCTTTTCGCGAGAAGCATGGAGGCTTCCGCAACCGGGCCGACCTTAAGCGAATCAAGGGCATTGGGGAGAAGACCTATGCCGGCCTTGTCGATAAAATCAGCGTTGATTGAAACGGAGCAAGAATGTGTAAACGGGGCAATAGGCTATAAGGCATTCAAAATCGATTATTGATGCAATTTACCCTTCTTTATCCCGAACAGCCTCCTCAAGCGCTTCTTTTGTCCACGCTTCGCTGACTTTTTCTTGTTGAATTAAAAATCTATAGATCGGAACCAATAAAGCCGCTGCAAGCGCAAAAAAGCCCACTAACGTCGCAATAATGATCCACGTATAATCTTGTTCTTCCATATTATCTGCTACAAACCCACAAGTTTTGAGAGGTAAAAGTTGCGATCTAGGTGTCTTGAGCTTTAAACTTAAAGCGCTTACAGGGTCACAAGCATTACCAACGTCGCTGGCGCCTACGGTCAGCTATGCTGTGTACCCCCACCACCAAACGCTTCAGTGCAATGCAAGCTGTACGCCTGCTAATTGTAGAGGATGACAGGAAAATTGGGTCTGAGCTTGAAAGTTTATTTCAAGACGACGGCTACGAAGTCTCCTGGACGACCGAAGGCGAACACGCTGTAAAACTCCTGACCAGTGCACCAGGATTCGATCTGGTGGTCCTTGATCTCGGCTTGCCCAAAAAAGATGGGTTCGATGTCATCAAAGACATGCACAAAGCCGGTGTAGAAACCCCTGTACTCATTCTCAGTTCGCGCAATTCTGAAGAAGATAAATTAAATGGCTTTGAACTGGGTGCAGAGGACTATGTAACAAAGCCATTTAGCCTCAAAGAATTATCTGCTCGATGCAAGGTCATCCTGCGCCGCAACAGCGTCAGCAATGGCAAAGACTTGGATCGATACAGTTTTGAGGATATCGAAATCAACTTCGGCAGCCACACAGCGCATAAAAATGGCACCGAACTCCAATTCACGGCGCTCGAGTTTAGCATCATTCATTACTTCATCCAGCACAAAGGCCGCACAGTAAGCCGGCGCCAACTGCTGCGCGATGTATGGGGCATCCAGGAAGACATCGCAACCCGTACCATCGACCGCCACGTCGCTTCACTGCGCAAAAAAATCGAAAACGACCCAACCGAACCGCAGTATATCCAAACCGTATACGGGATAGGGTACAAATTCACTGCGTGAATTTGGATTGTTGAATTTCGATTTTTGATTGCCGAATAGGGCTCGGCTTTGTTGTCAGGTTAACTGCTTTGATTCGCTTCCATTTCGCTATTTTGCTGCGCCCCTTTTCTTGAATGCGCCAACAACCATTCCCATATCGCCCAGCCTCAAATCCGCATTCCGCAATCAACAATCAGCAATCAATAAGCAAGAGATCCTTCGCATGGCTCAGGATGACGTTGATGGGGCATAGTGCAAGTCTTCACAAACTCGGCATTCGGCACTCGACACTCGGCATTCTAACCGCCCTGCTGCTCTCCTCCTGCAACCCTTTTGCGCCGGCCCTTGAAGAAGGCGACCCGTTTGGCAACTTGCTGGGCGATCCTTCAACCATCGATGGCTTCTTCACCAACTTCCAGACGGCCTACGAGCTACGCGACATGTCGCTGTACGAGCCGCTGCTCGATTCATCGTTTATCTTCACCTACAACGATTTTGATGTCCAGGTAGAGCGACAATGGGGCTTTGCACAGGAAATCGAATCGACCCGCCGGCTGTTCCAGAATGCCAGCCAGATCCGCCTCCAGTGGAACCAGATCATCTCCCAAAACCTGTTCGATGAAAACCTGAGCGCCCGTATCGTCCGCTCCTTCTCACTCAACATCAGCCTGGAATCCGGCGATGGCTTCCGCGGCGACGGCAACGTAAACTTCGTCCTCACCCGAAACGCCGAAGGCGACCCCTGGAAGTTATTCAGGTGGCGCGATGAGAGCGAGTTCTGACGATTGGTTTAAGGTTAAAAGTTCAAAGTTTAAGGTCTTTTTTTGGGTAGAGATTTTAGGTAGCGGATTAAGCCGGCAATCAGGCGGCTTGTTGTTTCGGCTTGCTCCAGGGCTTTATTGAAAGAAATTGCATCGATGTAGCCGTTGTCGAAGGCAAGATATAATAAGCTTCGTACCTCACCAGCAGAGCCTTTGGCTATCGACAAGAAATAAGCAAACTCGTTGGGCGATGTACGTTCAAATCCTTCAGCAATGTTAGTTGGGACAGAAATGACTGAACGTCTGATTTGATCTCTTAACGCATAGTCTTTCCAAAAAGGCGCTTGCCGGGTCATCTTATAGATTTTATTGGCCAGAATCCGACTGGCTTTCCAGGCCTCACTCTGCTCAAACCGATTAATCGAAGCCATATGCCCTCTTTTCTATGAAACACATCAACCAATGCATACACAAAATCAACTTTGAACCTTAAACTTTAAACCTTTAACATTAAAGCCCAAGTTGAACCTTGTCCTACATTAGACGGTTACCTTACCAACTTTAAACCTTCAACCTTACACTTTTAACCTATCCCCGTATGCAGTCTGCCTTACAACACGCTTCACATCATTTTCCCGACTATGTAAAAGAGTTGATTGACCTGCTTAAGATTCAGTCCATCAGTACGGATTCGGCGTATGCCGGCGAAGTGCGGCGGTGTGCGGTTTGGATGGCAGACCACATGAAGGCTATTGGTATCCAGAAAGTTGAAATCATGGACACCCCGGGACACCCGATTGTGTACGGCGAACACATGGTTGATCCATCCAAACCTACGGTATTGGTCTACGGCCACTACGATGTACAGCCACCAGATCCGCTCGACCTATGGGAATCTGATCCGTTTGAGCCAATCATCAAAGAGGACGGCCGGATTGTAGCACGCGGCTCCAGCGATGACAAAGGGCAGGTGTTCATTCACCTGAAAGCCATTGAAGCTTATCTAAAAACCAATGGCGAGCCACCGCTCAATCTCAAGTTTATCATCGAGGGGGAAGAAGAAAGTGGCTCGGTGAACCTTGCGCCGTTTATTGAAAACAACAAAGACTTGCTGAAAGCAGATGTGGTTGTGGTTTCGGATACCTCCATGTTTGCCAAAGGGGTACCTTCGATTACCTACGGCCTACGCGGACTGGCCTATGTTGAAGTCAAACTCACGGGTCCTGATCGCGATTTGCACTCGGGCATGTACGGTGGGGGTATCCACAACCCGCTGAATGCACTGGCAAAAATGATTGCGGGACTGCATGACGAAGACCACCGCGTGACCATCGAAGGCTTTTACGACAACGTACTCGACCTAACCCAGGAGGAACGCGACACGTTTGCAGCATTACCTTTTGACGCAGATGAATGGGCCGCCTCTGTCGGTGTGGCTGTCACAAAAACAGAAGGCAGTTACACGGCTTACGAAGGTACCAGTGCGCGCCCTACACTCGACGTAAACGGGATCTGGGGTGGCTACCAGGGTGAAGGTGCCAAAACGGTACTGCCGTCCTACGCCGGCGCCAAGATTTCCATGCGCCTGGTTCCAAACCAGCAACCCGACGAAATCACCGAAAAAATCAAAGCGTACTTTGAAGCCAACGTGCCACCAACCATGAAGCTTGAATTCAAAGACTTGCATGGCGGCAAAGGCGCAATTGTCGACACCAAACATCCTGCAATGCAGGCAGCAGCAAAAGCACTGGAAGACACCTACGGCAAAAAACCGTTCTTCACCCGGGAAGGCGGCTCCATCCCTGTGGTTGCGGAGTTCAAAGAAATCCTCGGTGTGGATACGGTATTGATGGGATTTGGCCTCGACGAAGATGCCATTCACTCCCCGAACGAAAGCTTTGGTCAGGATCGGTTCAGGGAAGGCATTTTGGCGACCATCCGCTTCCTCTCGCACTACGCCGATACGCCGGCATAAACGCAGATTCACAAAATTCAAGGCCAGGTTCTTCAAAGGATCTGGCCTTGTTGTTTATACCGCTCAGGGTCACCTCCACCAGCGAATCCATAACAATTTGATAACACGTTAGAGTAGCTCAATTTGGTGGTTTACCAGTAAACTAGCACAGATTATTGCTCGATCCTCTGTATTAGCTGGACAATCAAATTGGACACCATAGATAATTCGACAACCTCTGAAAAAAAACCGTCACGGATGCCATCCGTTGAGGACCGTTTTTCAGAGCCAACCCGCACAATACTGCGGGTAACAGGACTGGTTATGGTTCTGCTGCTGTTCTTTATCAGCCTGGATCTGATGAGCAGCGCATTCAAGTTCATGGGGAGCGGATTTGCCGAAAACCTGCTGGCTACCACCGCCAGCCCGCTGATCGGCCTCATGACAGGTATCCTGGCCACGTCGCTTGTACAAAGCTCCTCTACGGTAACATCGCTCACAGTAGCACTCGTTGCCAGTGGCGCCTTGCCGATTGAGGGCGCGGTACCCATTGTGATGGGTGCCAACGTAGGGACCACCGTAACCAACACCATCGTATCGATGGGGCATATCACGAGGAAGAATGAGTTTATGCGCGCAATGGCTGGCGCCACGGTGCACGACTTCTTCAACTTTGCCGCTGTCATGCTCCTTTTCCCACTCGAGGTGCTCTTCGGTATTATCTCTAAACCAGCCATCTGGCTTGCGTCTGGTATTACCGATGTAGGTGGTGCAGAGCTCTTCAGTCCGCTCAAAGCAATCGTAAAGCCCGTTGCGGGTGGCATTATTGCCATGCTCGGTGAAGTCGGTTGGCTTATCCTGATCGTTGGCCTGCTACTGCTTTTCCTGGCACTCCGCTACCTGGTGGTGATGCTCAAAAAAATTATGATGGGCCGCACTGAGCGCATCTTGCACAAGTACATTTTCGGCGCGCCACTGGCCGCCATGGCGTGCGGGGTTGTGCTGACCGTCCTTGTACAAAGCTCATCGGTAACCACCTCGGTAATTGTACCGATGGTAGGCGCCGGCATTCTCACGGTACGGCAGGTCTTCCCATACACACTGGGAGCCAATGTGGGCACTACCGTGACAGCGTTACTAGCGTCCCTTGCGCTGGCAGCCGACAATCCGGAAACAGGCATTGCAGCCATTACAGTGGCCCTGGCGCACTTGATCTTTAACCTGTTTGGTATCATTGCCATTTACGGCATTCCGCCAATCCGCGAGATCCCCATCAAAATGGCCGAGTGGATGGGACAGCTGGCCGGCAAAAACCGGTTCTACGCGTTCCTGTACCTGATCAGCATCTTCTTCCTCTTGCCACTGTTGCTCGAGTTTATTTTCTAGGAAGAGCTGTCTAGATTTGAAAGCGGCCCTTCAACACTATTAAGTTGCTGAAGGGCCGCTTCACATTTTACCGTCATGCCCAACTTGATTGGGCATCCACAAGAATGGCTTTTAGCCAGTCATAAAAGACTCTGGTGCTAACATTGTGCAATTAGCTTGTTGTTAAGCAGTGCGACACACCCCTGTCCGACATCTCCCATTCGAGATCTATCGGACTGTCCCCGCTCGAGCGGGGATTTTTGGATATACATAGATTTAGTTCGTTGCCAGCATACACAAACCATTTGCCACCACCCCCTCCCTCGTCATACCCAACTTGATTGGGCATCCACATGAATAGCAGATCGGGCAAGACCCAATCCTCCCACGTCATACCGGACTTGATCCGGTATCCAGTGTGCGCCGGCAATGCGTGAAAACTAAACGCGCTGTACCCTATTGTGCTTTTCCTCAGGACACACAACTACCGCACAACAGTCATCTGCCGGCTGAACGACTGGGAAGGTGTTTTCAGCTGATAGACATAGACCCCGCTCGCCAGTTCGCTGGCATCAAATGGGATCGCGTGTTCACCGCCGGCGAATGTCTGGTTGGCTACCACTTCGACAGCCTTGCCGGTCATATCGTAAACCGTAAGGTTCACATCTTCTGCCGCAGCCAACCTGAAACGGATGGTTGTCTGGTTGGCAAATGGATTCGGGTAGTTTTGATGTAGCTCAAACGTAGACACGGTGCCCGTCTCATTAGATACCCCCGTACTGGAGCCTTCCAGGAAATCGAGCCGCTCGAACGACTGCCCAAATACGTTATCAACTGCCGTAGCACCAACACCCAACCAGCGCTCGAGCACCGTGGCATAAATCGAGCGAAAATCGGTTGAATGGATCAAGTTGCCTTTGTTATCGAGCGTATCCAGGCTTGGCGTATTGCCAAAGAATCCACCTTGCACCCCATCTCCCATAACAAAGAGCGGTGCGGCAGTACCATGATCCGTACCACGAGAACCGTTTTCCTCGACGCGCCGGCCAAACTCGGAGAATGTCATCGTAAGCACACACTCACTGTGCCCTGAAGCCACCAAATCATCCTGAAACGCGCGCATGGCGCGACCGAGATCATCCATCAGGTTTTCATGCCTGAAGAGCTGGTTGGCGTGCGTATCGAAGCCGCCGATAGATACGAGGTAAAGCCGCGTCGGTAATCCACCTTTGATCATCCGGGCAACGCTTGCGAGGTCGGTAGCGAGGTTGTTCTGCTCCGGATATTCGATGGCATTTGCACCGGCTTCCAGTGCTTCGTGGATGACGCCGGCGTAGTGGTACGAGTCATTTGCAATAGTACGCACATAGGCAAGCTGATCGCCGTGCAGCGTACCGGGTACTGCAGCTTCGTCGAAGAGCTGTCCGCCGTTGGCGAGTCGCTCCAAAATATTCTGACTGGCGATGTTCATCCCCATCGGACTCAGCGGCCCTTGCAGGATCAGTGACGACGCCTGTCCGAGTTGCACGGCAAGCGGATGATCTGGCGGCGTGGTTTGAAAATCGGGATTCTCTGTATCGAAGTGCCGGCCCAGCCACCCGGTGCTCAGGAATTCATCCGAGTTGCTAGCCGTGGACCAGATATCGGTTGATCGGAAATGGGACAGGTTGGGATCGGGATACCCAACGCCGTGCACAATGCCCAGCTTGCCGTCACTCCAAACGGATTCCAGCGGACTGAGGAGCGGGTGCATCCCAAAATCATTATTGAGTGTGACCGTTTCGTTTTTCGCAATCGCAATATTCGGCCGCAGTGTGTAGTAGGTGTCATTTTCAACAGGGATGATGGTGTTTAGTCCATCATTGCCACCGTTAAGCTGAATGAGTACGAGCACCTGATCCGTGCTGCTTGCCTGCAGGGCTGCTGCGAGTGGGTGATAGCCATAAGCGTGTACAGACTTGCCACCCATCATAAAGCTGGCGGCCACACCGCCGGCGCCAAGCTGTGAAAGAAAATCGCGTCTACTCCAGCGCTGATGGTCCGCGGCATGCGCCCGGCCATGAGAAAGGCTGCTTCCAGGTCTAGATTTACGCATGATAGTTTCGGTTTAGCTCACGTTGTGAACGTGTTTTCGTTTTTTGGCACTTCCGTATTTCCGTTTTCTTGAGAGCGAAAATCCGGAAACACGAAATCCCGAAAACACACATCAGGTAAGCTGATATTCAGGTAACTGGGCGAGGTACGCGAAGAAGCCGCGCAGGCGAACGGGGGTGGCCATTTCTTCGATGTCCCACTCATAGTCGGGCGTTCCATCGAGCATGACTTCAACCAGGATATCGTATTCTTCCTGGGCCAGCGGCTGGGTAAACAGCGCATCTACCAGTTCGCGAGAGAGGGCGTAAGGGTCACTGGGCGCACTCATTTGTTTGGCGAGGGGTAACGGGTCGAGGTCTTCAAACGCAGCGTTACCATTCACCATGTTGATTGCGTAGTTCCAGCGCAATGGCATCGTCCCGGTAGAGAGCCAGGCATGGTTACCGGGCCAGCCGGCAACATTGGGCGGCTCAAAGAGCGACTGACTCAGGTTGCGCCCATACCGGTACATGGTCACCAAAGCATCATCGGGCAACACCATGCCCATCTCGGTGACGAGACACTGCAGGTATTCAACCGGACTTTTGATTTTTGCCCCGATTACGCCATCATCAAAGAAGTGTGCACTCTTTAGCAGTGTGCGGACAACCGGTGCAATTTCAAAATCGCTATCGATAAAAAGGGTCGCCAGCTCATTGATGATCACAGGATCGGGCTCATCGAACACAAATTGTTTGTAGAGCTTCGCGCAGACGTAATAAGCCGTTGATTGCGCGCGCTCTTCAAAGATGATATCGATCACATCATCATAACCGAAATTACCCGTCCGGCCAAAGAAGGTTTTTTCGCCGGTATCAAATCGATTGGGCTCAAAATAGGAAGCTAACGTCTGGCGATTTACACGGTAGCCGGTCAGCGCACGCGCAATTTCCGTGAGCTCTGCCTGGGTATAGTTTGGTTGCCCGCCGGCATCGGTGATGCCCATGGTAAAGAGTTCGCAGAGTTCGCGGGCGTAGTTTTCGTTGGGTCCGTTTTTCTGGTTCTGCTGTCCGTTCAGGTAGAGCAGCATGGCCGGCAGCAACCCGACTTCGCGCGTGAAGGTTTTGAAGTTGCCAAGTGCGTGCGTGCGGAGTAGGGTGAGGTACTGCGCCATGTAGGGCGCGAGTCCGTAGCCGCTTTGCTGGGTGACAAAGTGGTTGCTCCAGAGCAGCGCCATTTTGTCGCGCAGTCCGTTGGCCGGCATATCGCGCATCCATTGGGCGCGGTAGGCGAGTTTGTTGGCCTGGTTTTGTTCGTTGAACGCGTCTTTTTCCTCCTGCGGCGCTTCGAATGGCGGCGGCGGCACGGAGGCCCAGTCGGGCGCCGCCGGCACGGCTAGCGCGAGGGCTTCGTCTACCAGCAAGGTCGACCGCATCACCCGGACTCATATTGAGAAGCGCTGTGGCCCGTTCGCGGGGCGCCCCAAAGCCGGCGCGCCGCATTAAATGCGCCACACGCGTCAGATCCCAGGGTTGGTCGGGTGAGGGCGCATAGGGCTCCAGACCAGCCAGATTAGGCGTTTTCGCCGGCGACGGCAGCGGCAAGGTCCTTGATAAAAACGCCCGTCGATTTAACTGTGTCGTTGTATCCATGGCGTGAGAGGTTAGCATGAGCCGAGGGGCCGGGAAAAGTGCAACAACAATTATACCGGCCAATATAGCGGTATATTCTAAGGTAAAGCTGATTTTTGACAGGGGGAGGGAATGGCGATTTTTGATTGCCGATTTTCGATTGGATGAAGGCTAGCACAATTCCTCAACCATGTCATTCTGAGCCATGCGAAGAATCTCTGCGGGGCTGGCAGCCACTTGAAATGCCGAATTTCGAGTGCCGAGTGTTTGTGGATTGGCACAATTCTTCATCAACGTCATCCTGAGCAGCGCGAAGGATCTGGGCGAGCGGAATCCTCAATGTCTTGTCAACAATTGGACCACGGCTACAGGCCTATTATTCCCAGCACCCTATCACCATCCCAGACCACTCACTTCGTTCAGTATGACATACACAAAGCCTAGCACTAATCCTAAGCAATTCAGCAATCAAAACTCAGCAATCATCACTCAGAAATCCCCATCGTCCGGAACCCCTTGCGCCTGAAAACAGTACGCGCATTCTTCCCAACCCAAATGCCCGGGTGGCGGAACTGGTAGACGCGCTAGACTCAAAATCTGGTGGCAGCAATGTCGTGTGGGTTCGAGTCCCACCCCGGGTACTTAAAGGCGATGATGCGGCCGCGGCGCAACGTCGCCTTTTTGCATTATGCAAACACTGCACACCTCGGTAATTCCTCCACCGAGCCAAACCGGGATGCGCGCTACGATGACCACTTGGTGCCGGACTCATTTGCTGTGTGGCTCGCTGACACCACCTCGTCCCCAACTACCGCGGCCACAATATCGAACGTAAACGTAGCCCCCTGGCCTTCTACACTCTCAACGCTGATCGAACCGCCCATCATTTCGGACAGGCGCTTGCAGATGGCAAGCCCAAGTCCAGTACCGCCAAATCTTCGCGTCGTGGATGAATCTGCCTGGGTGAAGGAGGCGAAGATGGTTTCCAGCTTGCCCTTTGGTATGCCAATACCGGTATCCTGGACGGCGAATTGAAGACGGTGCTGTTCGGACGCCGCAATCGGTGTACTGCTCACGCGGATGGTAACCGTTCCGCGCTTGGTAAACTTGATCGCATTGCTAAGTAGATTAATCATGATCTGGCGGAGCCGGGTGATGTCGCCGATGATCGTCGCCGGCACAGCGGTTTCCACCTCGTATCGCAGCGCAAGCCCCTTTTCACTGGCTTGATGCGAAACAATCGCAACCGCCTCTTCAACACATTCAACCGGCTGAAAGGGCTCCATCTCCAGGTTGAGCTTGCCGGCCTCGATCTTTGAGAAATCCAGCACATCATTGATAATCCCCAACAACGCCTCGCCGCTCGTCTGGATGGTTGCCAGGAAATCTTGCTGCTCCTCATCCAGCTTAGTATCTTTCATCAAGCTGGTGAACCCGATCACGCCATTGAGCGGCGTGCGGATTTCATGGCTCATGGACGCCAAAAAGGTGCTCTTGGCCTGATTGGCCCGTTCAGCTTCTTCCTTGAGCGCCTCAACCTCTTTCAATTGCCCCCGGATGGTCTGCGTTTGTGCTTTGATTCGCAGCCTGAGCATTAGCGTCCAGCTTGCGCCGAGGAGAACCGTACACAAAAGCCCTATCACAAGCCAACGCGTGTGTGTTTCACTCCACCAGGGCCCTTGCTGCAAGACCTTCACATCGCTATCCGTTCGTAAGCGAAGCTCAAACGGATTCATCGTCGGCGGCAAATCGTATCGTTGATCATACTGTATGTTGATGACCCCGGTAAGTTCTAACAGGCTGCCCGCACGCGGCAACGGTATTCCTGCTGCTGCACCATGCAGGTATGCATCAAACCGGTACGTATCCAGGGACATGTTATAGATCAGCGTGCTATCTATTCGAAAAACCTCGTTCAACCGGGCTTCCAGCTTAACCAGCGAAAGATCTGCTGTTCTGTATAAAGAATCGAGCGGTGCTGGTACTGGTGGCACAGCTACGGGCCCCTCGTTTTGAATGACAGCATCTTCGATAATCGGGTTTGTATTTCGTATGGCAGGAAATCCGATTACCTCAACAACATCGTAGAGTTGCACAGGCGCTAGCGCTTCCCCTACAACATGAATCGCCCCGGTCTGATCGCTTACAATGAGATCATCATCTGATCGCATGTGTGTAACCGTACCTCTAATACGGGTATACTGACTCTGCGACCGATTCAGTGAGAACGTAAATACATCACTAACGGGTACTCGGGGTACATCTTGAAATACATTTGCATGCCCTGGCTCAATAATTTGCAAGAAGCGGATGGAAGGCACCAGTAGCGTCAGCCTCATAAATTGCTTCTCGATATTGAATACACCGCCGGCGACACCACGGATTTTCACAAACGCCCCTTCCAGTTTCTCGGGTAACACGCGCGTGGTATCATTGATTTGCACAATAACCGAGTTCCCATAGCTGTCCAACTCGAGGGTGAAGCCGGTATCGGCGTCTTCCACAACTTGCGCATCGCGCACAACCCCTTCAACCTCTACCCACAGTGCGTCTTCTTTTCCCTGTTAATAGATAGTGCGGCGATGCGTTAGATGGCTCCGGCAACAGTCTTTTGCCCAGTATGGTGATTTCGGCGCCGGCCTTTATATCCGGTGCAAACCACCCCTCAACCGTTTCCCCAGTCAATTTGACAAAAGTCCCTGGCTCCAGATAATAGGGTAACGAATTTACGAAAATGCCACCGGTCTCATCCTGGATAAAGCAGTTTGGTTTCACACTTTTGAAGCAATAAGTAATCACCCCTATCAAATCAGCATGATGTCCTTTGTTGGCCTCCACAGCAGATAGGCTCCGCACAGCTTCAACTGTTTTAAGGCTATGTTCAGGAGATTGCGCAAATGCTGAGTTACTTAGAACTCCCCGAGGATGTCAACAGGCCAAGAAACAGAGCAAGAAACAGAGCTTCTATACTCTTCAATATTATGACATCACGATACTTCATAAATCCTTATGGGCCTGTCACATAAAATTATATCTTTCTTTTATCGAGACTTTAGCACACATTTTAAACATGCCGGGTGTCAACCTTTTTATATATCGCGCCTTGCGCAGCCAAGTGCGCAAGTTGACTTCATACCGTTGAATCAATCGATGCTACTCTGTTAACTTTCGTTACGGTGCGACTCAAGTGCTTGTCTAATATGGTCTAGTACATAACATCGAATCCTTGAAGACGACAAACAGTCATATCCCCCATTAATCCTTCCCATAAATAGATCCTGCATTTCTACCCTAAACTCCATTAACATTCTTACCCCAAGCACCCTGCGCGGACGGTCAATCCAAGTGGTCAAGCATCATTTTCAAACAACAAGAAACGCTCTTATCATTCTAAAATGCCATAATTTGGCGATAAAACATTAGTATCTCTGATTTACCCTCAAAGATCACAGTTACTCAATTTATCATCAACGCACTGATTCTGGGCACACATTTTCTCGCTCAAGCACGTGTCCCCAACGTGTCGTCCGTCTGCATTGCAACTCGTTCTTGAATGTGTTGGACCAAGGTACTTCAAATCAGTAATTCACACGTTCAATTAACCTGAAAAGAAAATGAAAATCAGATCATTTAAGATTATTGCAATTTTTGCATTCGTGTTTGGCGTCAGCGGATGTGACTCCAATGCCTTGGTTGATCAATCACAAGCTCTGAAAAATATACCTTCAGCAGCTGCAACCGCTTGCGTGGAACCCGAGCGTGAAAAGGCCAGAATCTATCCATCAAGTATCACGAATTCGATGGAATACATCAGCCCAGTGGTATGTACCAGAAATAATGGAGCAGATCCTGAACTGTACTTCAATGCGTCGTTAGTTATGCCCGACAGTTGGATGCAAGACATTCATGAAAGTGAAAATGGATTTAACGCACCATATTACAAAGTGCACGTTTACGCTGTACCGGAGGTAGATTTCAGATGGGGTAGCAATCCCTATTCTGAGGTATTTAAGTTTGACTCTTTTGATTTGCCCAATAACACAACAAGTCGAAGAGAATATGTAAACTTTGACAAAAACGTCTATATCTATTTTAAACTTACGCGTAACATCCCCGCAGGATCATACTTCGGACACGAAGTAAAAGGCAGTTTTTTCTTTGATCTTGAAGAAAACTAATAGCTTCACATTGGCGGTCATTTTATAGCTGACCCCAGAAAAACCGACGCGTCAAACCAACGTGTCGGTTTTCCTACTTAATCACCACCAGCTTCTTGCCGGCAACCGCTCCTGTCTCGGTATCTTCCACACGCACCAAATACACACCACTTACTACAGGCTGCCGCGCACTCGTAAGCAAATCCCATGACGCATTCCCGCCACCCGTTGTGTGCTCGATGCGCCTCACCAGTTCACCTACTTCGGTGTAAATAGAAATGGTGCACTGACCAGGGATATCCAGAAACTCTACCATTGCCTGCGGTGAGCTTTGCCCTGGCAAAACCTGGATCCGCTGGTTCGACTCCAGATTGATCGGGTTGGGGACAATGACAAAGTCTGAAATTTGCGCCCCGGGCCGGCGTAGCAAACCGGCTGGATGGTAGGTCTGCGTAAAGTAGCGTCCACTTTTTAACGGCTGGCCATCCGTTGTACCCATGATGCTACGTTCGTCCATCGGATTCTCAGGACCAACGGCTTGCAGGTAATAATAATATTCGACGCCACGGGTCAGTGCGCCATCGCTGTACTTTCTTGCGGTACCCGGCAGTGTAGCAAGTAGGGTGTACGGTAGATTGTCGGCGTACGCACTGGTCCGGTAAAGCTCCCATTGCACCGGATCCCCAGCGCCAGGGTATGACCTCCCAGGTAAGCGCGATGCTTTCGGGGCCACTTTTCACCTCGAAGCGCTGGGGCGGACGGGGAGGTTCGAGGATGGGATACTGCGTCATCCCGTTGCTGGCTTCCCATACGTCGCGCGCGCGGTACATCATCTGATACAACGAATCGCGCGAGGTGAGAAACCACTGGTTTTTTGTGATGCGTTCGCTACCGTTGTTGTAGATGTCGTAGTCCCAGGGCGTTTCGTCGATAATGCCGTCGCTGTTTGCATCAAACGGGATACGCAACGCATCATCAAATCCACTGTTTTTATAGGCCGCGCCGACAGCTTCAGCTGCTACATAGCTCAAGCCGGCTGCCCCCTCCGCTTCAACTACATGGATGGTATCGCCAAAGGCCATCTGATATGGCCCATAAGCCAATGAAGCTGAAATGCCTCCCGCCTTTCCGCGGGACGCATCGTACCGGGGCTCCCAGAACTTTCCATCAGGCTCAATAAGATCAGCCCAATGCGGATAGTTGCGTACTGACCCGCCTGCATAAACAATCGGATTCTGCCGCGTGAGAATCCCCAACTCGTAATAGTCACGTTCAGGTTGCCCATCACTGGTCAGGCTTTCATCATTGTCAATCCAGCCGATAGAATGCGGCTGGTCTGCGGGGTTGTAGGTGCGATCCGTTGGTGATGCATCCGCATGCAAGACCATACGCCCTTGCATCGACATGCCGGCCAGGCGTCCCGTGGTATCGCCCGGCGTCGTCCACTGGTTTGGGGTGATCATTGGTGACCCCAGATTATTCCAGTTATCATTGTTATAAAGTGGGTCGAACCCAATCCACTGGTAAATAGCAGTAAAATCAACCGGGTACTCCTCGTTGCCATCTCCTACAATGTCGATCATCCCAAACTTCCCCCAGGTACTCGCCACCGTGCTAGACCAGGCCGCTTGCGTGCGCCCTACCCAGCGATACG
>CBDHHF010000018.1:0-24228 GCA_965263205.1 Rhodothermales bacterium | reverse complement strand
CTGCCGTGCTGCAATGGGCTGCGCCTGCCCGCCCCCCTCTGAAGTCAGGACCACAAAACCGGGCAGGTTTTCAGTTTCCACACCCAATCCGTAGGTTAACCACGCGCCCATGCTGGGTCGGCCCTGGATGATGGAGCCCGTGTTCATAAACGTGTGGGCTGGATCGTGGTTGATTTGTTCGGTCTGCATCGAGCGCACAATGCAAATGTCGTCCGCAATGCCCCCGATATGCGGGAATTTCTCGGAGATCTCCTGGCCAGATTTACCCCAGCGCCTGAAGTTGTACTGTGGACCCAGACAAACCAATTCCTGGCCTTGCAACTGCGCAATCTGTTGCCCGGCTGTCAACGATTCTGGCATGGGCTGGCCGTGCATTTTTTCGAGTACGGGCTTGTAATCGAACGTCTCCAGAGTGTGATGGGCCGCCGGCCTGGTACAGGTAAATGATACGTTTTGCTTTGGGCGCAAACCGCATGGCTGGATGAGGATCTCCTGGTACCCCAGCAAAAGCATCAGCCGGATTTAGCAGCGACGCCAATGCCATCGTGCCCATGCCTTGCGCTGCGCGCTTGAGGAATTCCCGGCGCGTTTCGTGTAGGGAAAAAAGCTCTCTTGGATTCATAATAGATGCCTTTGTAAACACGTGCTGGTCTAATAGCGGGTGATCATCTCGTGCAAATTGAATATAGCACGAGTTACAGCAGTTGCTGCCGCCAGTTGAGCAGGTGACTCCGCTTCAGCGGGTGCAATACCGGTTTTGATCAACTGCACGGCGCCGTCTTCATCAGCCTCGTATGCAGCAAGTTGTGAAGCATGAAGATCGAGCAATAACGCCAGTTCTTCTGTGCGCGGTGGTCGCGACAACGCCTCCTGGTATGCCCAGTTAATTTGCGATTCTAACGTCTCACCACCAGATGCCAGCATGCGAGCAGCAAAAACCCTGGCTGCTTCCACATACGTAGGATCGTTCAGCAAGACGAGGGCCTGGGCCGGCGTATTGGATGAGGCCCGCTGCGCTTCACTCTCCTGCCGTGTTGGTGCATCAAACGCAAGCATACTCGGGTGCACAAACGTGCGCTTCCAATACATGTACACGCCACGCCGGTACTGCTCAGCATCTTCTTCTGCAGTCCATGTTGTACCTGGCCCCTGGACGCCGAACGTATTGATATTCGCCCAATATCCTGCCGGCTGGTACGGCTGAACACTCCGTCCCCCAACCTTTCGATTCAACAACCCACTCACAGCCAATGCATTGTCGCGCACCAACTCCGCATCCAAACGAAAACGCGCCTGCCGTGCAATCCATTTGTTTTCAGGATCCCAATTTTCGTCGGGCACGATAGAAGACTGTCGATACGTCTGGGAGGTAACAATCGTCCGTACAAGGTGCTTGATGTCCCACCCGCTTTCAATAAACTCAATAGCCAACCAGTCGAGTAGTTCAGGATGGGTTGGCGGCTCCCCCTGCGAGCCCAGATCATCCAGCACTTGTGTGATGCCCCGGTTGAAGAACTGCTTCCATAACCTGTTGACAAACACACGCGCCGTCAGTGGATTTCCAGGATGCATCAGCCAATTTGCTAAATCAACCCGTGTTTGCCGCACATCTGAATCCGGCAGCAACGTGGGTAAAAAGGTCGGCGTAGCAGGTTCTACCACAGCGCCTGTTGTATCCATCCAATTGCCTCGAGCCAGCACCCGCACTTCGCGTGGCGCAACGGGTACTGTCACCAGTGTTGCCGGCATGTCTTTCACCAGCGTATCTCGCAACGCTCCATTTGCTAACCTCCAGTTGCTTGCGAATCTTCGCCACTTCAGCTGGACCCAACCTTGTAGAATCCTGCAACTGCCTGTGTAATCCCACCAATAATGAATCAAATGCGGCAACTGAGTCAGCCAATTCAGGAGGCGGTACCGGCATCTCCGGAGGGACATACGGACTATTTCTGTAGATGCCTTTTTCCTGTATGTCTGCAAAATACGCGCTCAGGCTGTAGAAGTCTTGCGCGGTATACGGGTCAAACTTGTGGTCGTGGCACTCTGCACAACCAACCGTAGCCCCCATCCATGTTGCCGACACAGCACGCACCCGATCTGCCGCGTACTTGATGCGGTACTCTTTGTCCTGCGCGCCGCCTTCTTTTGTGATTTGATTCAGCCTGTTGAATCCAGAAGCGATCCGGTGTTCAAGCGTGGGATTAGGCAACAGATCGCCGGCCAGTTGCTCACGTGTAAACACATCAAACGGCTTATTGTCATTAAACGACCGGATAACGTAATCGCGATACGGATAAATATGGCGGTGCACATCGGAATGGAAACCGTTGGTATCAGCATACCGCACCACATCCAGCCAGGAAATTGCTAACCGTTCGCCAAAGTGCGGTGACGCCAGTAATGCATCAACAACCCGCTCGTACGCATCCGGGTTTTTATTGGTCAGATAAGCCTGTACCTCGGCATACGAAGGAGGTAACCCGATGACGTCAGCATACACCCGGCGGATCTGGGTAATTGAATCTGCCGGCTCAGCTAAAGACTGGCCCATTTCGCTAAGAGCAGCGGTTACAAACCGGTCTACCGGATGTTCATACATCCGCACCGCGCGCGCATCTGGCACTGTTGGTCTGGTTGGCGGGATATACGACCAATGTGGCTCCCACGCTGCGCCCTCTTCAATCCACCGATCAAGTAGTGCAATTTCGCGGTCTGTTAGCGACTTATTGGCCTCTTCATGGGGCATGTACTCATCATGATCAGCCGGCAGGTTGATTCGGCGGATCAGCTCGCTCTGCTTGGCTGATCCGGGTGCAATGACGCGGTACCCGTCCCGCGCTGCTTTGGCGTCTTCTTCGAGATCGAGTCGCAGATCCCCTTCGCGCGTATTGGCATCCGGACCGTGGCATTTGAAGCAGTTGTCTGATAAGATGGGGCGGATGTGTTTGTTAAACCCAATTTCATCCGGCAACCCTGCGTTGCGGTTGCACCCCGCAAACGCTAGAACAACAGCAAAGCTTACAACAATCGAACAGACTGAAAACCTGTAACCCGTGGGCATGGCGGCAATGGTATATGCGGTAGAACGCGATTGCCTGGCGGGAGAAAACCACTGCATAACCCTACAATTCACCCGGCCAGATGGTGGATGGTGTAATGTAAGGATACTAATGCCCTATAAACATTTCCACTTTGTGCGTGGCTGCTCTTCTGAGAATTGTGTATTGGGTTGCTGTGTTTTCGTGCTTTGGGGCTTTCGGGTTCTCGTAATATCCCGGCCGCAACTTATAGGTTTACACAATGATTTCTGGATCCCAAATCAAGTTTGGGATGACGTGAGAATGGAGGGTGGGGAAGCATTCGAAATCACAAAAACCCGATAGCACGAAAACACGCGTCTACTCACAAACCCCGCCATCAACAAACCAGCATTGCGTGTACAGCGAGCTTTTGAAAAACTCGAGCAATGCCGCGCCTACTTTCTCTTCTCCTGGCGGATCGGGGTGGGTGAAATCATCTGCAAAATCTTCAGGCACCCAAAAGAGGCCGTCGCTGCGTGGGTTTTCACCATCGGCCCACAGATAAGGGCCCCAGGCCATCCATGGCGCAACGGTGTTGTAGTTAACGTCGCCCGTCAGGTTATCCATGCCGCCGCCATTCATCTGATTAATCTGCGATTCAATGGCCCACTTGGTTGAGAAGCCTGATTCGTACGCATAAGGCTCCGGGTTGAGCTTGCTCACGCCTACTGCGTAGCCGGCGTAGATTCGGCTGGTGATGAATATTTGCTTTACGTTCGGATAGCGCACCTTGAGCGCGCGGGCAATCTGCCCCAATTGCTGCTGCAAACGAAAGGCATCCGCCTCCGCATCAGGCAGCGAAATTTGCGGCTTCGGATTGGCAACTTTCACCCAGACTATTTGCACCTGCGCCTCAGATAAACCTTGCGGATCCAACCGGTCGTTTTTCACGCGGTCGTAGTTTTCGTCCTGTGGATCAATCCAGTCATCTGCCGGCCGGCTGCCGCGCGAGCCGTTTACGATAGCAAGTGTGGAGGTATTCACCGTGGGATCTGCAGCAGCCTGTCCCATGAACGTCCATGCGTCGCACGGGAAGTTGGCGTCTTGCGAGCAAAATTCCTGTGTGGTATTCGACATGCCGAGCGACATCAAAATGTACTTGCCATTCGGATCGGGTTGGCCGTTTACGTTGAGCGGCTCAATCGCATTACCGAAATTGAGGCCGGCAGTATGGTGCGTAGCCGGTACTTCATTTGATCCATTGGGGTACAAGCCACCCTGATAGCCCAAATACGTGCCGGTGCCAAGGTCGTTAATTGGGATCATGCTACCGGACGTATCAGGTTTGGCCGTTACCAATACCGAGAATGAGTCACTAACGGCGACCGTGCCATCGGTTACGTTCATGCCAACCGTGTACGTGCCGGCATCACCAACTATTGTATTGATGGCAAACTGTGCGGTGCCATCTCCCTGGTCGTTGAACGTGAAAAAGCGAGAAGGGATATCTCCACCATTCTCTTTCGACAACACAACCGACCACAGCAATGGATCGTTGTCCGCATCCGTAGCAGTTAGTGATAATTGCAACGAGTCGCCTTCTACGAGGACAAGGTCATCTTGCGTACGAATTTCGGGTAGTTCATTGGCTCCCCCAATGTTTTCTGGTGCAAGCGTAACTTCGAGTGTTTGGCCGGCACTGATGTCTGTTGTCATCGAACGTGGTTCGTAACCGGCTTTTTCAATCACCAGTTCAACGGCCTGTACAGCGGCGATACGTTGGAGTCGCACCCCGCGCCGGTTTGTCGACACAGGCGTGTTTGCACGTCCTCCGGCAGGGCCAAGATTGATTAGTTTGCCTGCCTGCACACGCCGGCCATCGGTGAGGCGATAGAGGTAAAGGCCGGCCGGCATTGCTGAGAGATCAATCGGCAGCGATGTGATGCCAGGTGTGGTTGTGAATGCTTCGCCAGGAAGCACAAGCCGGCCCTGGATGTCGTACACATCGAGTATAAGACTAACCGGTGTGTTGGTTTGCACGGGCAACACTGCTCGGCCATGCAACGGATTGGGGTACACCTCTTCGACGCGGAATGCCGGCAACAAACCCTGCTCGTCTTCAATACCAACCGGCAGCGCCAAAGACAATGTTACACATCCATCTCCACCAGTGACACCCGTATTCCAGGCACCCCCGTCAGCACGTCCTTGCACTGTAGCGTTTTCGAGTGGCTGACTGGAATCCTGCTCTACCACACAAATATGGGCATCCAGATTCGTGGTTGGCTGTGCCGAAGCGATATCAGGACCGCTATACAACAGAAGGCCAAGTGCAAAACAGGCAACTTGGCGTGAGAGACGTGCCATAGAAATAAGATTATGTATGGGGAGATGGGGGATATATGCGTCTGCAAATCGGGTGCCAATACGATAAACACTGAACGGCTACCTTATATACACCACCACCTCTTCCCTCCCCTAATAGCTGCAAGCACACAAAAAGGCTATAACACAAAAAAGGCCCTTTCGCAATGAAAAGGCCTGGTGCGGAGAGGGAGGGATTCGAACCCTCGGTACCCCTAATCGAGGTACGCCGGTTTAGCAAACCGGTGGTTTCAGCCACTCACCCACCTCTCCGAGGGTTGACTGAAGGTCAAATTTAGTCTTGAGGCGATCTAGAACGCCTTTAAGAGTGCCGAGTTTCGAGTGCCCTTAAGGGATTGTCGATTTTCGAATGCCGATTTTCGATTTTTTTGCATTGGGGTTATCTCATGCCCATATCTCCGTCTTTTATGCAGTGACTTGTATCAAAAACACATGCAACAGCATGAAAGAACGGACTAAGAAATTTGCTATTGATGTTATTCGGTTCTATAGTACGCTCGCCCGGGATGAGGTATCTCGAATTATCAAAAACCAATTGCTACGTTCTGCAACATCTGTAGCTGCAAATTACAGAGCTGCATGTAAGGCCCAATCAAAAGCTGCCTTTATTGCCAAGCTTGCAATAGTCGAAGAAGAGGCGGACGAAACACTATTTTGGCTTGAAATTCTAGAAGAAACAGGTCTGTGCTCAAGCGCCACATTCTACAAGCTAAAAGACGAAGCCAATCAAATCACCGCCATCATCACAGCATCCCGAAAAACCGCCAAACGCAAAAAATAGATCAATCGAAAATCGACATTCGAAAATCGACAATCAGAATCACCCCGCTTCCAGGGCGTCGGCGCCGCTGGTGATCTCGATGAGCTCTTTGGTAATGGCGTCCTGGCGGGCGCGGTTGTAGATGAGCTTGAGGTCCCGGATCAGGTCTTCAGCATTGGAGGTTGCGTTGTCCATGGCAACCATTCGCGCGCCTTGTTCTGCAGCGTTTGATTCGAGCAGGACGCGCCAGAACTGGTAGTTCAGATAGCGCGGTAACAACACCTCAAGGATTGACTCAGCATCGCGCTCAAACAGGTAATCGACCGCTACACCTTCTTTTGCCTGGGCAAAGTGCTCTACATCACGCTCCATAACTGGCGTGATGAACTGCTCTTTGGGAATCGGCAGAATGGGCTCGACGATACGGTTCTGCGAAATGGTGTTTTTGAATTCGTTGTACACTACCTGCACAACATCCCAACGATCCTCTACATACCCATCAATGGCATGCTTGATGATGTCTTGCGCGCTATCGAATGTAAGATCATTGAACACGCCGCGATAATCACCAACAAGCTGGTAGCCGCGCTTGGAAAAATGCTCGTGAGATTTACGGCCTACGCACATCAGGAAGAGCTGACCATTTGCGTGGATCTCAGCGTATTCCTCGCGAATCGCCTGTTCAGCGCGTTTGATTACATTGGCGTTGAAAGCGCCGGCCAACCCACGGTCGGCGGTAACGATGATCAACAACACATTGTCTACTACATCACGCAGATTAAACAGCATGTGCGTGGTAGGATCGATGTGACGCTTGAGGTGACTGATGATTTCACCAACCTTGTAAGCATAAGGACGCGTCTGGAAAATAGATTCCTGGGCGCGACGGAGCTTTGCAGCGGCAACCATTTTCATAGCGCGTGTCACCTGCTGTGTGTTTTTCACAGAGGAGATTCGCTTTCTAATGTCACGTAAGCTGGCCATTCAAATCGGTAGTCAAATATGTTAATAAACGCTGGGTAAGAAGTAGTACTCAAGTACCCGTTGCTCGCAGACTATATCGTAAATCCAAACAAAGGAGATCCTTCGCTTCGCTCAGGATACGGCTTTGTCTCTGTTTGATTATTTTTTTGACAAAGCCTAGCTGTTTTCGTAAACGCTTACGAGATCTTCTGCAGCTTTCTGGATCGTTGCGTTGATCTCGTCGCTTGGCTTGCCCGTTTCGCGGAGCGTTTTCATCACGTCGGCATGGTTCAGTGACAGACGCTCGAGTAGTTCTTTTTCGAACTCCTTCATTTTGTCGACTGGCACTTTATCAGAGAAGCCTTTAGTAGCTGCGTAAATGATCGAAATCTGATCCTCTACAGCAACCGGCTGGTACTGCCCCTGCTTCAGAATTTCAACGAGACGCTCACCACGTGCAAGCTGACGCTGCGTTGCGGCATCAAGGTCTGAGCCGAACTTGGCAAAGGCTTCCAGTTCACGGAACTGGGCGAGATCCAGACGGAGTGTACCCGCTACCTTTTTCATCGCCTTAACCTGGGCGTTACCTCCTACACGGCTTACCGAGATACCTACGTTAATCGCAGGCCGCACGCCGGCGTTAAAGAGGTCAGCTTCGAGATAGATCTGACCGTCGGTAATCGAAATTACGTTGGTAGGAATGTAGGCAGATACGTCGCCGGCCTGCGTTTCAATTACAGGCAATGCTGTCAACGAACCACCACCTTTCACTTTCCCTTTCAGTGACTCAGGAACGTCGTTCATGTCTGATGCTACCTCATCACTGCTGTTAATTTTGGCAGCGCGCTCAAGGAGTCTGCTGTGGAGGTAGAATACGTCACCAGGATATGCCTCACGGCCTGGAGGACGACGCAGCAGCAGTGATACCTGGCGATAGGCAACAGCCTGCTTGGAAAGGTCATCATAAATGACCAGGGCGTGGCGGCCGGTATCGCGGAAGAACTCACCGATACAGGCGCCGGCAAATGGCGCAATAAACTGAAGTGGCGCGGGCGAAGCGGCCGGCGCATTCACAATTACTGTGTAATCCATAGCGCCGTACTCTTCGAGCGTGCGCTTTACCGTGGCAACGGTAGAGTTTTTCTGACCAATCGCAACATAGATACAGAAAACCGGCTTGTCTGTATCATGTGTAGCTTTCTGGTTGATGATCGTATCCAGCAGTACAGCTGTTTTACCAACCTGGCGGTCACCAATAACGAGCTCACGCTGCCCACGACCAATTGGGATCATGGCGTCGATCGCTTTAATACCCGTCTGCAGTGGTTCAGTAACTGGCTCACGGAAGAGTACCCCGGGTGCTTTACGCTCCAGCGGCATCTCAAATTTGTCGCCACCAATCGGTCCCTGTCCGTCCATTGGACGACCCAGTGCGTCAACCACGCGGCCCAGCATCTGCTCAGACACGTCGATCGAAGCAATACGCTTGGTGCGCCGCACTTCGTCCCCTTCTTTCACAGAATTCACCTCGCCAAACAGTACCGCACCTACGTTGTCTTCTTCGAGGTTCAGTACCATGCCGGTTACGCCGCTGCCAGGAAACTCAAGGAGTTCACCCGCCTGCACGTTCGTAAGGCCGTAGATACGAGCAATACCGTCTCCAATCTGGAGTACAGTTCCTACTTCGTAAACATCAGTTCCAGACTCAAAGCCGCCTAGCTCGCGCTTGAGCACTGCTGTGACTTCATCAGGTCGAATCGCCGTTGCCATAAGATCTTTTATGCTGATGTAGCGCGTTGTGCACGCTACTTAGTTTCATTTAGACACACACGTGTCCTGCTTAATATTGCCATTGGACACGCCGGCGTGCCCATCATGCGTTGCTGCCGCTTCTTAGTTGATGCTGATTGTACTCTGCTCAAGCCGGCCCCGCAGGGTCCCCAGCTTGTGCAGCACACTCCCATCATATACGGTATCCCCAACACGAATAATCAGACCACCCAGAATTTCAGGGTCTACCGTAGCTTTCAGACGCACTTTCTTGCCCGTCATCCCCTCGATGCCTTTTGCAATCTTTTGCTCGTCCTCGGCACTGAGCGGCAATGCCGCCCGCACCTGGGCTTCCACAATCCCTTGCTGCGCGTCGCGCATGGCTGTATAAGCCGAGGCAACCTGCAAAAAGAGGCCTTCTCTGCCTTTTTCAACAAGCAGCTTCAACAGGGCATGCGTTACGGCGTGTACACGATCAGTAAAGAGTGCATCGACAACTTGATTTTTCTTGTCAGCTGTCAATATCGGATCCTCGAAAAAGCGCCCCAGTTCGGGAGAACCGCTGATGCTTTCCTGGATCATCAATACATCTTCGTCCACACGATCTACGCATTTTTTCTGCAGTGCATCCTGATACAATGCCTGCGCATATCGCCGTGCTACGGTTAAACTCATGTATGTTCTGTGATCAAGGTTCGGGTTCAAGGCCTGTAAACGGACCTTGAACCTTGAACTTAATTTTTAGGGAGATCGTCGATGAACTTGTCCACCAGCTTGCGCTGCCGGTCGTTGTCCATGTTTTCCTGTAGAATCTTCCCTGCTGCCTGGATTGCCAACTCGGTTACCTCAGCGCGCAACTGCTCGATAGCAGACTGTTTTTCCCGCTCAATTTCAGCCTGGGCTGTTTCCTGAGCTTGTTTAATCTGCGCGCGTGTTTTGTCGAGTTCGTCAGCACGCAAGCGTTCGGAGGCATCGCGGGCTTCGCGCAAAATGCGCTGGGCTTCCTGCTCCGCTTCGCGGCGTGCTTTTTCGTTGTCGGCTGAAATTTGCTTTGCTTCTGCAAGCGCCTTTTCAGCGCGCTCCATGGACTCTGTAATCTTTTCTTCCCTTGTTTCCATGGCGCCCGTAATGGCCGGCCATGCATACTTGGAGAGAATGAAGAATACGAGACCAAAAGCAACAACGGTCCAGAATGCCAACCCCGGCTCTACTTTGAGCAGCGATGGCGTGGGCGTATCCTCAGCAAGCAGCAATAATATGTATGTTGCTAACATCGTTCTTTGCTGAGTTCAGATGAAATAAAACGGTTACCTGCACACAATGAGATACAGTGGGGGCAGGTCACGAGATGTTATTTGTACTGAACTATGGCTGCGCGATGAAGAAGAACAGGAATGCGAGGATCTCAGCGATAATCGCAACACCTTCAATAAACGCGCTAAGGATCAAAGCGGTACCACGGATGTCGTTACCTGCTTCGGGCTGCCGTGCAATACCTTCAACGGCAGATCCACCGATCCGACCGATACCAATTCCAGCACCAAGGACAGCACCAAACATTGCTAAACCTGCGGCAATATATGCTAAACCTAAGTTACCCATATCTCTTCGTTACCTTTTTCTGTAGTGATATTAAGGAGGATTAAAAAACTTGTAATGACGGATTCTCGCCTCAGGCGCCGGCTAATTCCGGTTCACCCGCTGCATGATGGGCGTCATCGTGACCATGAGCGTGATCATCGTGGTGATGCTCTGCTGCTGCCATGCCGATAAATACTGCGGATAGCATGACAAAAATGTAAGCCTGTACAAAGCTCACAAATACTTTGAGCAGGAAAACAAAGACCACGATTAACAGACTAATAATTACAAAGAAGATTCCAGCGCCAGTACCCAGCTTGGCCGTCGTGATAAAAATCAGACCAAGGATACTTACAATCGCGAGGTGGCCCGACACCATGTTGCCAAACAGACGGAAAGCGAGCGCCAGTGGCTTGGTGAAAATGCCCAGGAATTCAACAGGAATAAGGATCAGTTTGATTGGCACCGATACATCAGGTGGCCAGAATATGTGCTTCCAATAATCCTTGGTTCCAGAAAACTGCGTGATAAGAAACGTCATGAGTGCAAGCGTTGCTGTCACCATGATGTTGGAAGTAGCCGTAACGCCCCATGGTACCAGGCCAAGCAAGTTGCCCAGCAGGATAAAGAAGAACATGGTGAGCAGATACGGCACATATTTTTTGTACTTCGGTCCGATGGCTACCTTGGCGACATCATCGCGGATAAAAGCGATAATGACTTCCATCATGTTTTGCCATGTGCCTTTCGGAGCCACATCGCGTCCAATGCCTTTCTTATACTTGCCGGCAAGACGCATGACGATAATCAGCAGCACCAGCGCTGAGATGAAAACAAACAGGATCTGCCTTGTAATGGAGAAATCGACCGCAACAGTACCATCTGCCGGCTTGATAGGATAGTAGAGGTAGGGGTGATGGGCATCAACCATAAACTCTTCTACCTTCGCCGCCGGGAACGCATTGCCTTCTTCATCAAGCACCTGGTAGTTGCCGTATTTGAGGGCATTTTTAGATGAGCCAAACGCGTCGAAGCGGTAGCCGCCGGCATCTTGCTTTACAAGGAAGAGTCGCGGAAGCTCTACATTCACAACCTTACCCCCGTCTTTAAACCAGGGAATTGTGTAATAGTAGCCATCAGCGGAGTGCCCTACGGCATCAGGGTCGCCCGTCTCTTCGTCGGCTGCCAAGGCTGTACTTGCGCCGGCAAACACGAGCAGGAGTAACAGGCAGGCTCCTTTCAACAATCTATCTACAAAAAACCTTGACGCGGTAATATTCATCGTCAATCTATTTTCACATTGGTGTTTGCTGCCCCTTCTGGGAGGCGACCTTGACGCGGCGGTAGAGTACCCACACTTCAACGGCAAGGCTCAGCAAAACAGCAGCAACGAGCGCGATAACAAAAACAAATACATCAATGGAAGGGACGAACAGCACAACAGCGCTTACACTAACCAGCATCAGGGCCATTCGCACCAGCATCCCACCAAACACGATCAACAGAAATCTGTTGTCAGCAAATTTGTTGGCAAAAGATGCTGTAAAGAAGAAAGCCAGGCCATACAAACTGCCAATACCCAAACCCAAAAGAAGGCTAAGCCAAGTTTCTGGCATCATGGTCACAAAGCTTACTTGAGATGGTCACGAGCTTGAGCGAGAAACGAACGAACCTTCCCCATTCAAGAACCGCTTACTGAACGCACTAGGTTGCAGAAAGCCCCCGTCCGAACGGCCCAATACAATGAATTCTAAATGAAAGCAGCAACAAAAAGGCGATATGCGTAGCAACCAATATCAGTCGAACTGCTCGAATTGCTTCTACCCTTCCTTTTCCATCTCCTTTTCTACCTCGGCCTGCCGGCTCGTCTCGTCGAGTTCCTTGTTCATTCGGAGGAACAAATAGAACATCCCAATCACACCGACAAACGCCCCAACCAGCGTCAACCAGGGCAGGGTTCCGAGCCACTTGTCGAGCAGCAGTCCCATTCCTAAATAGAATGCAACCGACACGCCAGCCTGGATACCAAGCCCCATGTACTTCTGATCGCCCCCCATGCCGCTGATCCAGCTGGATGGGCCTCGCTTCTTTTTTGCTTTGGGAGAAGAGCTTTTCAAAACGGAGAACCGGCACCTTTTAACACAACCGATTGCGATACGTTGCCCTAATCAATGACAGTAGGATTCATCGAGAACGGGACAACGGAGTTGCAACGGGTACGCACGCAGTTTCACGCGCAACATTGTCGAGACAGTGCCTCAACCCTGGCCCGCGGCCATGCGTTTGGCTTCGTTGCCTTTATTGTTGCCCTGGACCGAGTGCAGTTTTGCTTTGCCGGCATCCTTGGTCATCTGGCACTTGCCATTAAAGCTTGAGCCTTCTTCAACAATGAGGCGCACCGCTTCGATGTTGCCATCTACACGAGCAGAGCCTTTCAGGATCAACAACTCTTTAATGCGGAGTTCGCCCTGGACGCTGCCGGCAACTTCGGCATTGGTTGCAATCAGTTCACCTTCAACAACGCCACCCGGCGCAACAAAAGCTTTACCGCCCACATGAAGCTTCCCAACAATACGTCCGCTGATGCGCAAATCATTTTCAGAACGAAGCGTGCCTTCAAACACAGTTCCCTCTACGATCATGTTGATCTGGGGAACACCGGGTCCATTGTTACCTTGATTCCTTGCCATATTCTCTGTTTTATTTCCAAATAAAGCCATAATAGCTGTTTACAATTTTTCGTCTGAGAACTGCGCCCGACGTGCAGGTCAGTTCGAAATTTCATCACTGAATAGCGTTATCCCAAGGACATAAGATACGTGCACATCAACACAGGTGCTCGATGGAGAACGTGCAAGCTGAAACGAACAGTTTGCAACCTGTTACTTGAAATGCTCAGAAAGATGTACGGCGAGGGATGTACAGCTCAGAAACGATTGTCGTCAATCTACAAACCCACGAAGAAGTAACGGGGATCCTGGGCGAGTCCATTATGCCAGATTTCGACATGCAAATGTGGCCCTGTTGTAATCTCGCCAGAATTTCCACTAAGTGCAACAGCTTCGCGATTTCTGACGCGATCTCCTATTCTTTTAAGCAATTGCTTCGCGTGCTTGAACACAGACACGTATCCGTCTGCATGTTGCACTGCGATTGCATAACCGCCTTCGTGCGTCCAGTCTGAGAATATTACGTATCCATCTCCTATAGAACGAATGATGCTGCCTTCCTCAACAGCAATGTCAATAGCATAGTGTCCGCTTTGGGCATCAAAGCCGCGCGTCAGCACACCTTCTTCCACCGGAGGAGGAGCGGGGAACTGGATACTGGATAAATATCGTCCCTGTACAGAAGCCATGCGTACAGGCGGCGGCGTAGAAGTTGCCGGCATTTCCGGGATAGGCAGTGCCGGCTGCTCATGATCGGTCGAAAAAGACGTTTGCGGCGTTGCACTGCCGCGGGCATTGAAATTGGGCGAAGACACCGTTGGATTTGTTGTTACGGCTGCCTGAGCAAACATCGTAGAATCCACGTGCCCCATCATGAGCATGCGCAGCTGGTGTGCATACGTAACCTGTGCCTCCAGGGAATCCTGCAATGCCGTTACGCGCAAGGCATGTTCTTTGATTTTTCGCTGCATTTCGGCAGTCCCGTCGCTGGGGATGTATTCGCGCAACGGGGTAAATGCAACCACGCATACAGCCAGCAGACCGGCCAAAAACACAATCAAAGAACCAAATTGCCAAACATTACTCGACTTAATCCGGTACTGCCGCGGGTCCTCGATCTGCTTTTCGTCCATCACGATGACGGTGAACGTTTTGCGAACCCCACGGGTAAACTCTGACAGGAAATTTAAAAACATCGCTTTTTTATTTTGAATCCCGCGCTTTTACGGGAAAATCAAGCAATTAAATACCCAGGTATTTTGCCAAGGTTGTGTGAATCGTAAATAAAACCGGACGTCTTAATATCGCTGAGGAAACAATACGTCCGGAGCTTTTGTTTATCCTCGGCCAAAAAATCGCGTGAACTTCATTTACTCCAAGAGTAACCGATACGTATGCCACAACATAAATCAGCTGCAAAAAGAGTGCGGCAGTCCGAACGCCGGAAGTTGCGTAATCGCAATCAGCGCAGCAAGATGCGGACTTTGATCAAGCGTCTTGAGAACGAGCAAGATAAGGAAAAAGCATTGGCTTTGTTGAACGAAACAAAAGCTATTCTTGATCGCCTGGCGACAAAAAATATTATTCATAAGAATAATGCCGCCAACAAGAAGAGCGCCCTCGAAAAGTACGTACAAGCCCTCGGCTAGTCTTTTCCTCTGCGCCTGCATACCAGGATAACGTATTCAAATGCGCCAGGCGTATGCACTGCGAAGCTTTTTCCCTAAATTCCTGTTTTCGTACAGGAATTTTTGCTTTATCAAACGGTTAATATCTGGCAGATCTGTTAATTCCGTACCTTCTTAGATCAGATCTTTATATTTTCTGTGGCAAAATTCCTCAAAAAGGCAGTATTTTTATGAAATACTCCCACAAAGGAATGTTTAAAGGGTACTTTGTTGGCAATTCCGGCCTTTGATTTGTTAACTTCAGCGCTGTACCATCGCTTCCTTGTAAGCGGTTGATACATTATTTGAATGTCACGAGACCCATTTTTTTGGTTTTTCTAAATACACGTAAGAAGAACAAACATGATGAAACACCTACGCTCCTCGCTCTTGTTAACCTGTGCCTTGTTTATAGGTGCAATGAGCATGGTCGGTTGTAAAACGGCTGTTGAAGTACTTGATGTTCAAGGTCCTGATAGCCTCCGGATCAATCAGTCCGGTACCTTTACTGCTATGATTAACGAAGACGCAAGCGACCCAATCGAGTACAACTGGAACTTCGGCGATAGCAGAACCGGCATTGGCAAAGCCACGACACATTCCTTCAATCAGCCAGGAACGTATCGTGTTGCGGTAACCGCAAGCAACAAAAAGGGGCCTGACACCGGTGAAACATCCGTTGTTGTATACCGTCCGCCGGTACCTGCAGAAGTAGTTACCATTAGCGCGAATCCACAAAACCCTGATACGCGCACGCCAGTGAACTTCTCCTCAAACGTTCGCGGCGACGTACCTGTTAGCTACAGCTGGTCATTCGACAACATGGGAAGCAGCACCTCTGCCAACCCTTCTTACACGTTTGACACGCCAGGCACGTACACCGTTACGCTGCGCGCTTCAAACAACGCAGGTTCTGACTCTCGTACGATGACCATTACGGTTAACCAGTACGAAGCTGACTACTGCTCAGAAGTTGTTGAAATGAATGCTGCGTTCTTCGCACGCAACTCTAGCGTCCTCACCGACGAAGCACGCGCTGCGCTGCAGGAGAACCTCGAAATCCTCCAGGATTGCCCGAACACCAACGTAAGCATCCAGGGCCTCGCGGCTCCTGGTGAGCGCAACGCACAGAGCCTGTCTGAAGACCGTGCTCGCGCAGTTGAGCAGTTCTACGTAGACAATGGCGTTGCTGTTAGCCGCTCAATGGCTACCGGTACCGGCATGCAGCGTGGTACAACGAGCAAAAAAGAAGGTGTTGAGCAGTTCCGTCGCGCAGACACCATTCCGATTCGATAAGCCAGACAGCTTTATCGAAAAAGCTTAGCGCTATTCGCGCGAAAAAGGCGAGCCCGCAAGGGTTCGCCTTTTCTTTTTGGAACAATGCCCGTTTGGTACACATTATGTAACGACATTTCTCTGAATGCTACTGGCAAATCTCCAATACAAAACAATGAAGACGCTACGTTTTCTGTTGCTATTCCCCCTCCTTCTTGCCTTTGTCGGCACATCGGCACAGGCACAGCGCACCCAACTTCGCGGTTCACAGGCCCATTTTGGCGTGGCGCTGGGCGTATTCACATACCACGGCCGCGTTGACCTGAACAATGCCCGCAGCAGCACAAATTTCACACGCTCCAGCGATGTAGCCGGCATTCTGCTTGGCTCATTCCCCATTGTTCGAGACCGGTTCTTTTTTCGGGGCATGGCCGGCCTAACCAACTTGAGCGCTCTCGACACGCAGGGCGGCCTTTCCAACAACGAATTCCTCAACCGCGAGCTTTTTTGGTTTGAGCCACAAATCATCTACACCCTGCGCCGCGGTTCAAGCAGCCTGTTTCTACCTTACGTGTACACTGGATTTGGTACCCTGATTGCTGATCCTTTCGGCGCACCATCAGGACAGGTTAACCAGCCCAACGCTGGTACACCGGGACCAGACCGCTCCGTTTTTACGCTGCCCTTCGGACTCGGCATCGACTATCCCATCTCACATCGCTTCTCTGTCTTTGCTGACGCAAGCTACAGAATCAACTTCAATTACGTAGGCCGCAACGAAGGGAACCGCAATCCACACAACAGTTCGCTTGTCATGTTTGGGATGCGGTTTAACCTGGCTAAAATCAAGCGCGTTGCAGAAGAGATTCCACCAGCGGAATTACCCGACCCGCTTGTGATCCCGCCGTATAACCCGCCATTACCGGCACCTGACTTCCCAGACGACCGCTGTGTGCTCGCTGATCTAAATACGGTATTCTTCGATGCCGGCAGTGCGGAAGTAACCGGACAAACCATGGCACTTCTCGCAGAAAACGTGGAAGCATTGCAGCTAAACCCCCGTTGCTGCGCGCGTATCATCGGCCATACCGATGGCGCTGACACCGAAGCTGAAGCACTCAAAATCTCCAGAGAGCGTGCAGCATTTGTCTTCGACTTCTACACAACAGAAGGTATTGCCACAGATCGGCTCGCCATGCGCGAACGCGGCACCGCCCTATCTTGCCTGCGAAAAGAAGATCCAGAGTGTCTTGTCAACCGGCGCGTTGAATCTGTTATGGTTGGCTGTGAAGCCTTCCCCGGACAGCGCCAGTAAATCGCAGCAGACCAGGAATACGGGACTAGAACTTATTCTATCGCCACCGATTTAAGGGGGCAGGTTTGATTTTGTCCTACATTGCTGCAATGAATCCTTCTACTCCTCCTTTAGTACCGAACTACAACAAACCCGAACAGCCCGGTATTGCGATGAATTTCGACAATACCGTCTCGCTATATCATGTAGTCGAAGAATCGGACAACTTCGACAAGGCAGCACAGGATCTCTTTAAACTGATTGCAGAAGCTCAGAAGAAATACCCGGACTGGCCTCGTGTCCTCTACCTGGACATCCGTGGTCACCTGGACGAAAGAGGTCGGTTTGAGCCTGACATGGTAGAATTGCAGCAGGAATTTCTCGTCGCAGCGCTTGGCAAATTCCTGACAGCGCTAGACATGCCACTGGTTTCACTCATCAATCCAGAATTGCAGGACAATAACCTCCCCGATTCGCTAGGCATACAAATGCCAGAAGACGGCCTGCCCTCAGGATCATAACACCGTCTCGTCGCACTTTACGCGCCAAGCACGCAACTCATCCTGGCAATGCGTACTTTGCATAGCTCTTAACTATGCATAGATCCCATGAAGTACCGCGCAATTGCCCTTTCAGTGCTCGCTACAGCACTTTTCGCTAACCCAACCCTTGCCCAGGATATCACGATGCCTGGCGTGCTCCCCATGAAAGAACGAGCAGCGTTGGTAGATCACTGGCTGATGGATCGCCTCGAAACCGTTGTGCCCATGCTAATGCGCCGTAATGGCGTCGATATGTGGATCATTAGTGCACGTGAGTACAACGAGGACCCGGTTATTCGAAGCATGCTGCCGGCAACCTGGCTGGCTGCTCGCCGGCGCACTATCCTCGTATTTTTGGACAACGGAGAAGAAAAAGGCGTCGAGCGCATGGCCGTGGCGCGTTATGACATCGGCAACTTTTTTCCCAGCGCCTGGAATCCAGAAGAATCACCCGATCAGTGGGCGCGCCTGGCAGCGCTTATTACCGCTGCTAATCCGCAGAACATCGCCATCAATCGATCCACTACGTTTGGCCTCGCGGATGGCATGACCGATTCAGAATTCGATGGGCTTATGAACGCACTGCCGGCATCGTATAGTGACCGCATCGTATCGGGCGAAAATCTGGCGATAGGGTGGCTGGAGACGCGCACAGCACCAGAAATGCAGGTGTATCCGATGATTTGCCGGATTGCACACGCCATCATTGCAGAAGGGCTCTCAGAGCAAGTCATCCAACCTGGCGTCACCACCACAGCAGACGTGGAGTGGTGGTACAGAGAACGCATTCGCGACCTCAAACTGGTTACCTGGTTTCACCCCAGCGTCTCCATTCAACGCGACGATGAAGCCGACGAAAACCGCTCGTTCGACGCACGGCCGGCAGCAGATATCATCCAACCCGGCGATCTCATCCATGTAGATTTTGGCATTACCTACCTGCGCCTGAATACCGACACCCAACAACATGCCTACATCCTCAAACCAGGAGAAACCGAGGCGCCGGCCGGGCTCGTACGCGCATTGGGTACCGGCAACAGGCTGCAAGACATTTTGACCTCAAACTTCAAAACAGGGCGTACTGGAAACGAAATTCTCAAAGCCACGCGAGAACAAGCCATTGCTGAAGGCATTACGCCGTCCATCTACACCCACCCAATTGGCTTTCAAGGCCATGGTGCTGGACCAACGATCGGGCTCTGGGATCAACAAGGAGGCGTTGCCGGCAGAGGTGACTACCCACTGTATCCAAATACGGCCTACTCGATCGAGTTAAATGCACGCGTATCTATTCCAGAATGGAATGACAAAGAGGTGCGTATTATGCTGGAAGAAGAAGCGTTTTTCGATGGAGAAAAAACCTGGTACATCGATGGCCGGCAAACGTCGCTGTGGCTTATCCCACGATCCGGAGCAGTAAACAACTAGGCTTTGCCCATCATGTCAATCGAGTTGCGCATGGGTCTCAATGAGCATGTCGGCTGCCTTCTCGCCATCGTTATAGCGCAGCATATAAATGGGCAACCGCTCTACTAATGTACCCAGAAATTGCACGGCGCCTTCTTTGTGATACTTCAGATTCAAACAATTACGAAGCAACTCCAGGGTAGCCGCGGCAGGTGAAATGGCGGTCAGTGCTACCTTCGATACGGTCGGATCATACTGGGGAAAAACGATAGCCGTCAGCGCCTGTTCACGGGTAGCGTAGGCATCATCATGAAGCTTCACAACTTGTTTGTTTAGATTGGCTACGGCATCTGCAGATAATTGCTTTGTATGATCTTCAGCATCATGCGCGCGCATCATCGGTGTGAGGGGAAAAGAAACTAGTTTCCCACGCTCCATATGAACAGGTACAATATCATCAGAAAGGTACGTCCAGCCTTTCTTGCACAAGTTACCCACCATGGTGCTTTTTCCGGCACCCCAGGCTCCGCACAGCATCAGTGCTTTATCATTTTTTGAAGCTGCTCCCGCATGCAACCACAGCAATTCAGGGTGCACCTCCACAAATCTATGAATGACCTCAAACTTTAGACATTGCAACACACCCCGCGGCGACTCTTGCTCCCCTTCAAACATCTTTGCGCCAGCTACACGATACCCATCGCCATCGGCTACTACAGACAAGGTAGCAAGCAAATCAGCGGGGACATCCACAAGAAGCTCGCGAAAGGCCAAAAGGAAAGGTGCAATTACGTCAGGATCTACCGACTCAATTGCTACTTCCTGGCTTGCAAAAGAAATGTAGTATTTCTGATCTGCCGTAACCATTACCGGGCTGTCTTTGGTCTCTTGCGTCTTATCAGGAATTGGTGGATTCAGCTTCTTCAGCAGCCGGCTTGAGCAACCCAAGCTTTAGCAACTCTGATACGGTGGTTCGTACATCGCTATGAAGCATGGTGGGCTCAATTTCTAACTCCTCAGCGATGGCATCACAAATAGTAGCAAGTGTACGCGAACCGTCGCATAAATCCCAGATAGAACGTGCCGATGCGTTGAGGGAATAGCCCATCTCAGTATTACCGTCATAAAGAACCATTTCGTCGAGCACCTGCTGCGCCATGACGCCGGCTTTTTTATGCGGACTGAAGGTAAGCGGAATGTCTTGAGACACTTCGGCCTCATGCTCTGATAGGTGGTCTGCTTGATGCTCTGGCTGCTGCATAGCGCTACATTTTTTCCGAGTTCGATTGGTTGCAGGAGGTGCTAAGAGGACGTACTAAGAGAAAATACCAAGGCGGACTGCATGTTTGATGTGCAACATCCAGCAATTTCCAATCCAACGGATACTACATCATCCGTTCTTCAACAAGAATCCCTCTACAAAGGCCCGACGGTATCAGATTTCGCCTACCCTGCTATATTACTCATCGTTCCTGTTCGGATGCTGTCGGAATTGACACCACACCAAACGTCATAAGCAATACAATTAAGCCGGCAATAAAGAACGATGCATCGCCTGTAAGCAATAACACAGCCCCCAGCAATGCAACACCTTCAGCAGCAGACCAGGCGAAAAGAACGAGCAGACATTTTTTGTACAACGCTATATCTGCCTCAAGCTGCCGGCGCACACGCATCACAACCAATGCAACGAGTGTAAACACACCAAGGAATACAAGATTAAGTACCTGGCGATCCACGCTAAATTGGCCTTCAACTCCGCCAACCACATACCACAGCAGCCCGGCGATAACGGCAACAGAGATCAGCATACCGAGCCGTATCAGCGGCAACACGTTGAGTAAATCTGGATGTTGGGACGACATTATTAATCGTAGCGAATGGATTCCATGGTAAAATCAAGGGCAGCCAACGTCGAAACGGCTGTATCTATCTCACTTTGAGATAGTGGCAAATGCGGCGGACGCATGGCCTGCCAGCCGGCATACCCCGAACGACTGTACATAATTCCCTTTAATGTTGGAACAAAGGGATATGCCTGAAACGCATGACGAACAGCGGTTAAACGAGCCTGCAAACCGTTGGCTTCTGCTCCCTGCCAGTTGCGATAGACATCAGCAGCCCAGCGGCAGGTGATGTTTACCGAAGCAGAGATGCATCCAACGCCGCCTGCCTGCAAAATATCCAGTAAAAAGGCCTCGCTGCCCGCGAACACATCAAAATCATCAAATTCGCGCGCCATGGCCTCCATATTAGCCCATTCACCGCTTGAATCCTTGACTCCGGCAATTTGATCAGGATATGCGTTGAGCAACTGGCCAATCAAATCCAGGCTCAAGGGGGCCATACTCATTTTAGGGAAATGATACAGGTAAATACGCAGTGCATCCGAACCGACTCGCTCGATGACTTCAGCAAAACTGGCAAAGAGGCCGGCATCCGAGACGCCTTTATAGTAAAATGGCGGCAACATTAATACCCCTGCCACGCCGTTCTCAACCGCATGCCGGGTAAGCGCTACAGAATCTGGAAATGCGCAACACCCCGTTCCCACGATGAGCTTTGACGCAGGAATTCCTCGTGCCAGCAATTCATCCAGCATCTTCATTTTCTCATTTACGCTCAACGAATTCGCTTCACCGGTGGTGCCGGCCAACGCAATACCATCCGCACCGTGCGCCAACAACCATTTGCAGTGGGCAGCTAAAAGCGCATTATCGACAGCTAAATCTTCATCCATTGGCGTAAGCGTGGCTACAAATACGCCACCGGGGCGCTCAGATGGGTTCTCTGGGCTATTTTTTGTCATTTCAGAGGAAATTGTGACTGGAAATTTCGCATTGGTTTATACAGGCGCTGAAGCACATCCACGCTGTAACACGGCATGCCTTTTGAAATATAGCACTTGCCCCACAGCTTCGCGCGCACTCTCAACGTTCAAGCGAATAACCATGAAAATTTCCAAACGTATATATCTTTTTGCAGCAGCCTTTTTACTCATTGCATTTTCTGGCTGCGACAGCACAAATTCAGAAGATGAAGCACCGGACGTTATTCCGAGTGAAGTCTTCGCTTTACCTGTTGACCTGTTTAATCAGACGACGTCTAAAAACGAAATGCCGGGCGTGAACTTCACAGCCGCTGCCCTTCGGGTATGGCCTGTTTCGCTTATCATTTCAGCCAATCTGATCATTCCTTCCATCACCACGATTAGCGCCCTTGATGCAGATCCTGTATTCCAGGACGGCTCGTGGGTATGGAGTGCCTCAGCAAGCAATGGCGCCCAGAGTGTTGGTTACAGCTTGTCTGCAACACGTAGCGGTGATGGCACAACCTGGAGCATGCGAATCACCACAACAGACCCTGTTTCCGGTGATGCATTGGAAGACTTTGAACTCTTCTCAGCCCAAACCTCACAGAATGGCGCAGTTGGATCGTGGCAGCTGTTTTACTATCTCAACGGCGCCTCTACCAACGTATTAAACGCTGCTTACACCACCGGGGATACCGAAAAAACCATTACATTCAGTATCCCTGAAACAGCTGAGCAGAGCGCCGGCGATTCGGTTGTATACGAAGAAAATGGTGCTGAACGCTCCTTTGTATGGCAACAGGTTTCAGAGTCTATTACGCACGATATCATCTGGAATGCCGACACAAATGAGGGTTCTATTTCAGCCACAAACTTCAATGGAGGTACCGAGGGCTGCTGGGATGAGACGCTCGAAGATGTTGCCTGTGCAGCCTCTTAAGACAACCCCTTAAGACAACCTCATAATCAGGAAAAAGACATTCCTGGTAGTACACTCTATTTTCAAGAAAAAACCCGGAGGCAAACGCGTCTTCGGGTTTTTTCTTCTTCTACAGGATTCCTATTTTGCCAGCATCACTTCTTTATAATCTCAGCCTTTTGCCCCATGAATCCTATCAATTGGTTCGAAATCCCTGTTACCGACATGGAACGCGCCATGTCGTTTTATGAAGCCGTTTTTGAGTTTGAACTGCGCCTCAATGAGTTACCCGGGCTTCAAATGGCCTGGTTTCCGATGGACCCTGAATCATCTGGTGCAACGGGGACACTCATGCTCGCGCCCAGCTATACACCGTCACATGAAGGCACACTCGTTTACTTTTCTGTACCCGACATAGAAGCCGTTTTAGGCAGAGTGCCCACGCATGGCGGCAAAGTACTGGGACCCAAAAAGGCGCTGGGTGGCGAACACGGATTTGTCGCCTACTTTGAAGACAGCGAAGGCAATCGTGTTGCCCTGCACAGTACATCTTAACCCTCAAATATGCTCGAGCGTATCCCGTGTACGGTCGGATTGTACGTTACCTGTATTGAGGGTTGATGCCGGCTCAAACAACAGCAGATGTGTCTCCTCTTTTGCGACGGGTTTGTGTTCCACACCACGGGGCACAACACAAAACTCTCCGGGCTTCAACGTGACTTCCCGGTCACGAAAAAGTAATTGCAATTCGCCTTTAACCACGTAAAAAAGCTCGTCTTCATCTTCATGGTGATGCCACACAAATTCGCCGAGAACTTTGGCTATTTTTACGTGCTGCCCGTTGAGTGAACCAATAATCCGGGGTGCCCAGTGCTCATCGAATTGGGCAAATTTGTCGTTTATGTTTACAACATCCATCTACGTCACCTCGCTTGTAGCAATTGCTGCATCTTGGGAGAAAAATGGGCACGCAGGCTATGCATTCATTGTTCCAAATCAATTACCAGCGGATCGTGTCCCATCTTACTGCACCTATCACATGCTGCGCCACCATACCCCGTTCGAGGAAAAGCGTCTGTGATGTAGTGTGCGCATCGCCATCAAAGAATGCGTTTTGTAGTAGATGAATTTCGTCAAACAAGAACACCACGTTATTCGCTGCCT
>CBDHHF010000017.1:0-46259 GCA_965263205.1 Rhodothermales bacterium | reverse complement strand
GAGAGCACACTTTAATCTGCCAGAATAATGCAGTGATTGCGATACAATTTTCTTTCCTTGCTTTGCCATGCAAGACAACAAAGAGCAGGTCCGACGGATCTGCTCTTTTTTTGTATAGAAGCCTGTAAAAGCGCCGATAATGAGAGGGACCACAGAACTGAGGCTTTTAGCGCAGGCTTATCACATGGACAACAACGAACGCGATCTCGAATCTGAACCATTACCACCTCCAAGTCCACACTTGCGACGGGTTATTGCAGATTTTTATCGCACCACCATGGACGGTTACAAAGAGGCCGGCTTCCCGTTCGGGAATACGGTAGACGCCATGTTAATCTGGTTTGAGTTTGGCTTGAAAACGACCAGCAGTTGATAGACTGGGCATATTAGTCGAGCAGCGTAAAAGGAACGGTTTTTACGACGTCATCAGCAACGACACGCAGCAGGTAAACACCGGGTGAGAGGTCGTTGGCCGGCAGCGTATATTGGTAGCTTCCTGGCTGTACCCATCGGTTTTCTAGGGTGTGAACGCGTCGGCCAAGCAAATCATACACGTCAACCTGCAAGGCTGCCGGTACACGCAGATGCAGCCCGATATTGGTCTCGTTGACAAACGGATTGGGGTAGGGGGTATCGATCGTTACAGAAGCAGGCAGCGCATCGGCCGTTTCATTGCTGGTAGATACCTGGCTGAAGTCAAATCGCGCAACAACCGGCAAGTGATCTGAAGTAGAGCTGCCGAAGAGGTTGATATCATCCGTTAAATCAGGAATGAAGCCGGCAGAATCATCGATATAGTCACTAAATAGTTCGTTGGTGATTAAGATGTGGTCGAGCATGCTGCCAGTGCTTGAGCAGGATGAATTGCTGCAAAAAGAGCCATCGCCTGCCTCTTCCAACGGCAGACTTACAAAAAAGAAGTCGTCAGGTCTGTTACAAAGTTATTGTAAGGCGAAGTACGGCCGGCTGAGGTTGAGCGCTCCAATTCATCGTTAAAATCACCAAGAACCACAACCTGCTCATTATCCAGTGAAGTAAAGTCGATGTGGTTTTTGAGGCGTACAGATGCGTCAACACGGCGTTGGTAACTATCAGGATCTGAAAACGCCTTCATGTGGAGGACTATGAACGTAACGGTCACTGTGGTGTCAGGCAGTGTAATGTCCGCCTCCAACTGAAGCGGCGGACGAAAGGCAAATACCTGCTCGAACGATTCGAGTACGTGCCGAATTTGTCTTACTCGTACAACATTGGTGTTGTAAATAAACCCAACCTTTTGCTCGCCGCTGTTGGTGGCAAGCTGGCCATCGTAATCGTCACCAAGCGCATCCAATAGGTCTTCAAAATCGCCATTGTCAGCAATTTCCTGCACCCCCCACAAGTCGATACCCGAGCCGCTAATTACAGCGGCGGCATTGTTCAATTGAAGTGTCGTATTGGAAGGACCATTGTTTTCATTGCCAAACCACTCAATGTTCCATGTTGCAATATCGAGTGTGTTGTCGTTTCCGACGTTTTCAACATTTTGTGCCTGAACCAAATGATGGGAACAGAAAAAAGGCCAGGAAAACGTAGCAGGGTTTGATAGGCATAGAGAAATAAACAGGGGGAAAAGTAAATACGGGAGCCGAAGATGCTATTCAAAGTCGGTGTTTAGCTTGAAACGAGCGATGCGGTTATTGCCTGAGTCCGCGACGTAGACTACCTGGTCGTAGTAGGCTACGCCGTTCGGGTTGCTAAATTCGAGCGCGCCATCACCCGTGCCACCGAAGGATACGGGTACAGGGATTGTGCTTTGGGAGCCGGGAGGTGGTGCAACACCCTCAATGCCGGCCGCTGTGAAGACAAACAAGCTGTCTTTTCCACCATCGAGCACATACAGGTAATTGGTACCATCTGCAGCAAACGCCAAGTCGGTTGGATCCTGAAACTTGAACTCTTCATACAGGAAGCCGGCCCCACGGTTTGGATTAAACGCGCTCTGCAGGCGTTGGGTGTCCGGTCGATAGTCGATACCGTCGTTGGTTTCTACAGCGAGAATAGACAGTACCGAAAACGTCAGCCCCTCATCAGGTAGGAGCACATCGGATACTTCGTCACTTGAAGAAGACTGGGCAATGATAAAGTGCTGATCCGTTGTAAACGAAGATCGTTGGGGGGGATGGATAAACGTGAGGACATCTACGGGATTGATTGCACTCCGTAAACTGGGTCGCGTTGGATTTAAGGCCAGAATGGCACCCAGGTTTACTCCCTCGGGATTAAATGATAGTATTGTATTATGGGGAAGAATAACCGACGTTCGATCATTGACCGGACCACGCCGCGAAACGTAAATGGAATTGTCGCGCAATACAGCAACGCCTGTGAAAGCTACATCTTCGTCGGTGGGAATGGGGTCTGGTCGATTAAATTTCCGAGAGTCATCGTCAAAGGGATGCCAAATGACCCGTTCAACAGAGGGATTGCCTG
The DNA here is from genome assembly GCA_965263205.1 of Rhodothermales bacterium. GTDB lineage: Bacteria > Bacteroidota > Rhodothermia > Rhodothermales > JAHQVL01 > JBCCIM01. The sequence continues at coordinate 43,787 of CBDHHF010000017.1, read as the reverse complement.
TGGTAATACCGGTGTATTGAATAATGACAGGTAGATTCCAGTTTCTGCCGTTGAGCATCGTGTCACGTCGGGCAGTCACATAGACATCGAATTTTCGATCCTGTATAACAGATGTGCCACCACCCGGGATATCGATGAAAAGCGCCGGCCGGCCGGCCAGATCATACACATGCAGGCCGCGGGTATCTACTACGTACAGCAGTTCATCGAATCCTACGTAAACATCTTGTGGGTCCTGCAACTGCGATGCATCGCCAGCGAGTGTGAAGAATGGGAATAGCGGGACGTACTCCACTTCGCTCACGAGACCAGGTTCGATCCTGCCCGCGTCGAAAATCTCATCCGTAGTGTCGTCCTGCTTCGAGCCAAACAAATCATCACAACCCGAGAGGATGATGAAGAGTAAAAGCAGTGGTAGTATGAATCCTTTATTTTGCATCGATGCAGTAGGATGTAACAATTAAAATGCGGTGAGCAGGCTAATTCTGTGGACTGTGCCAAGGCGTTCCAACTGGCTGAATCCGTAATCAAATCGCACATCGGGTCCTATAAAAGGCAAGGTGAGGCCAATGCCGGCGCTGGGGATGGTGTACTCTTCGATACCAAAGCGATAGCCTGTGCGAAGTGCAAGCAAGTTTTGCCAGATGTATTCGACGCCTACGTTCCAGTTCTCCGCATTGTCGTTTGGATTATTGAGTTGGGCAGACACATACAAATTACTGGATGGGTTATTTTGCATCACGTTGTAGGTGAGCCCAAGTAAGAAGGTTGTAGGCAAGGTGACTGACTCCAGGTCGTCTTCCACAACAATTGAGGGATCCGCGATGATATCGCGTGAAATGCTACCGCTGGCAAAGCTGTCGAGCCCGAAATTACGGAGTGAAACAGCCATCTGTGCACCCGTCGTCCCGATGCGATAAAAGATGCCCAGGTCGAAAGCAACCGTAGTTTGGTCGATGCCGGCGGCGCTTTCCCGGATGTACTTGGTTGTAACGCCGTAGCTGAACAAGTCGGTCAGGCTCTGTGCAATGGTGAGGCCGGCGGCCATATCAAACAAGCGGAACGTTTCGCCCGTACCAAAGGGCTCAAATTCTGTTGTAACATCCATGTCACCTGAACTGAGCGTTTGCAGACTCAGGCCAATGGTGAGCGAGGGGCCTGGCAGGTGGAAGGTGGTGCCGGCATAGTTAAGCGTCACATCTACAAAGTAAGACACATGACTTACGCCAAAGCTCACGTTGTCGAGATGCGCTGCAAGGGCTGGGTTCCAAAACAGGGCACTTGCATCAAATGCGTTGGAGACAACCGTTTCACCTAGCGCAGCGCCACGCGCGTCCACCGGTACTTTCAGAAACTGAAAACCTGACGTACCAGCACGGTCGCCCCCAAGGTTGGGCAGCAACTGAGCTTGCACAGCGCTAGGCATCAGGAGGAACGCCAGCAATATGATGAGTCTCATGCTCATAGTTCGGTGAGAAACACAGGTTAGCAGTTAGAAACGATACGAGATCCCTAACACGATATGCCGCTGAGGCAGGAATCGAGCCGGGTTAAATGGCGGTGTACCACTGGCATTCGGGTCTTCATACCGCAGATCCCGCGTGCTAGAGGTTACATCAAAACTCTGATTGCCTCGCAAGTCAACAAAGTTGGTCTGCGTTGCGTCAATATTCGGGTAGGCCTCCCCAGTTACCGGGTTGACAATTACTCCGTTGGTCTGGTTGAAGAGGTTCGTAACTTCCAGTGAGAGCAGTACGTCTGAGTCACGCAACTTGAATGCACGCTGGAAATTCAGATCAAACCACCACCAGGCTTCGCCAATTTCCGAGAATCGTTTAGCAGGATCGGGATCAACTTCATACACCGGGCGCCAATCTGCTTCGCCAGTGAAAGGATTCACTTCATTGCCGCGGAAGAGTACAGGCGTATAACGTTGTCCACTGCGGTAGGTACTGGAGATAAAAAGTTTAAAGCGATTGAGGCCGGGTACATTGAGCAGCGGTTCATCTTCATCGTAAGAGAACGTGACGCTGGCTTTAAGATCCAACGGCCGGTCCCATGCTAGCGGCGTTTCAAACGTATTGTCGATGTCACCATTTGCCAGGAAATCGCTCAATGCATCGTTATTGGTAGAGCTCAGCCCTGTGGCTCTGGAGAAGGAAGCAGAGATCTGTCCCTGAAACCAGGTACCGATGCGTTTCAAGTAACTTGCTTCGATGCCACGGACACGCGCAAAGTCCCCATTGATGCGAAAAGCCCTGGTTACATCTCTGCCGGTAGGGTCCTTTACTACAACATTAGATACTGTTATGAAGTCGAATTTATCGCGCCAGAATGCAGTAATATTGAAAACATCATTGCTGGAGAACTGGTTGCGGAGCCCGAGTTCATACGAGATGTCAACTTCTGGATTCAGATCTGGATTGCCAAGGTCTGAGAAAAACGAACGATCCTGGAAAAATGGATCCAGGCCTGTGTATACAAAGGTTGGGTGGGGGGTACGCGTTGAGTGCCCATAGTTGAAGAAGAGAACCCGGTTGTCCTGGATTGGGAAAGACACACGAAGTTTGGGCAGCAGGCGTAGTTTGTACCGAAGCCCCAGTAACGAAATTGTGTTGTCTTTGTAATCTTCCCGCACACCATCAAGAATAGGCGCAAGCGGATTATCTACCAGATCGTCTACATATTTACCAGGTGCCCAATACTCAAGTCGCAGGCCTAGGTTAGCAATCAGGCCCCGATAACGAATCTGCTGTGTGCCAAAAAAGGCGCCACGTTTTGGCTTTACACGCCAGATGTCTGAGCTTTCACCTAGTCTATTGGTACTTGTTGTACCCTGGTCATCTTCTGAACCTACAGGGGCACCAACCCATGGACGGAGTACATCGATCCATTGATAGTCGTTGAACTTGAATTCAAATCCAACGTCCGTTTGGTTGTTTTTGTCGGCTGAAAAACGGGTGTAGGTACTTTTGAGTGTGATCTCTTCAGCGAAGTGATCGTGGAAACGCGTGGCAATACCACCGTTGTTGATGAGGCCAGGGCCGGGCAGTACAAACAAGCCGTTCGGGTCGAGCGGTTCGCCGGCCTGATCAAGAAAGAGGTTGGCAGGATACGTAACAATACTTTCAGGATCCAATTCTGAAGAGACACTTGCCGGGCGCCATTCTCTTCCATTGGCATCAGCGCGCAGGCGGGTAAATAGCCTGCTAAGCTGTACGTTGTAAAACGAGCGATCATTCAGTACGTGTGACCACTTCACGTAAGCGATGATGTTGTCGTGTGCGTACGTGTTGGCATTATCTGGATTCAAGACAAATGCGTACTGAAAGCCAGGAGAAATCACTGCGTCATTTCCCGTAACCTGGAGCATGCGTGAGTTCTGGTTGACGGTAAGTGATCGCTGGTACGAGGTCTGGATCTTCATACCTGACTTCAGGTCATAAGTCAGCTTCGCGATGCCATTCCAGCGATTGCCGGCGCGGGGCATAAAGAACGTGCCTTTTACAAGGGATGAACGGACCTGCTCTGGATTCGAAGTTTGCCGGGTAAAGCCATCAGCCAACTGCACCTGGCCGGATACAAAGAAGCGTAGTTTTTCCCGAACAATGGGGCCGCTGAGATTAAACTCGTAGGTCTCTTCGAGGAAGTTGGAGGTAGCGTCTTCGTTATAGCCAAAGTTGTCGCGTTTGTGGGAGAAGAAGCCGGCAAATTTATCTGTGCCATCTTGCGTACGCACGGAAACGACACCAGACGTTACGTCACCCACATCTGCACCGATACCCCCTGTCGTGACTTCAACCTCGCTAAAAGCATTGGTCCCGATGTCTAATCCAAAGCCGGTACCTGCAAGCGGATCTTTAGCCGAGACGCCGTCAACAATGAAGCCTGTTTCATCAGCACGTCCACCGCGAATGTACAGCCCTGTAGGATCTTGCACGATCCCAACCTGTGCAGCAACAACGCCCTGGATATCGCGCACGGGAGCAGCAGCAATTTGGTCGCTTGAGATGGTAACCGAGCTTGTTGCGCTCTCAACGTCCAGCAGCGGTTTTTCGCCAACGATCACAATTTCATCGTCCGTCGATAAAACAGCTGTTTCGAGTTCGATATCCAGTGTGGTAGTCTGACCGTTTGCTACGTTGACGGCGGTAAAAAGCTTGGTTTCATAGCCAATGTAAGAGACCTTAAGGGAGTAGTCGCCCGCGTTCAGGTTTGCTATTTCATAGTTTCCATCAAAGTCAGAGGCTGCGCCGTTTGCTGTACCTACAACAATTACGTTCACGCCGATGAGGGCTTCGCCCGTCTCGGCATCCGTAATGGTGCCGGCGATGCTGCCCTGGCTAAATGCGAGGATAGGGGATCCAACGAACTGGATTCCACAAAGCAAAAGCGCAATGAAAAGCCGATAGAAATATGGTCGGGTTTGCATCATTAACATTTAGCGTTTTGGAAAGCCAAGACTTTCGAGGATCAATTTCACTGCGGTTTTACTCGCGTCACCGTCACCGTCTGCATCGGTGAGTATTGGCGCGCCGGTTTGCTCATTAACCATTGGGATGGTAAAGATTCCGATTCGCTGATCAGCACTGATGGATGCCACAGTGGACGAACCGGGCCAGTCGCCCTGGTTGCTGTTGAGTGCCACGTAGCGATACATACCGTCGTATAGCGGGACCGTACTTGCCCCATCAGCCACAAAGGGTAGGGCGCCAATAATAAATTGCTGAACGGTGAGTTCTGGTAATGCCTGTCCAGTACCGGGCACTTCGTTGAGTGGCGTGAGGGTTGAACCGGTGGGGAGGCTGAGCCGGCGTAGTGAGTCTGGCAGAAGCACCAGTTCGTTTACGGGTAATATGGCAACCGCCGGATTGTTCAGGTTTGTCTCGGGGTCATTCGGGAGTGTGATGGGAGAGTGAACCATCAGTTTTCCACCCTGATCGAAAAAGCCGTCCATGACGCTTGCGGCTAGGGGCAGGTTGTTGCCCTGGATGCTGTTTGTCGCAGCCGTAGTGACCCAGTAGATGTAGTCGTATGAATTAAAGAAATTCTGCAAGGTGGGCGAGGCATTTGGCGGGAGCGCGTCTGAACGCGGAGCGTTGCCCGTATTACCCGTTACAAACGGCTCTGCGATTTTCCAGGTATCCAACTCCGTCCCTGCTGGCAGGTATTCTTGGAGCAGGTTTACGTGATACGATTGGATAACCGGATTGGAAGCCTTCCTGAAGTCATTGACAAACAGAATGTTACTGTTGGATTTCTTGACGTACCATTCAAAGCGCTCCAGTGTACTCGTTGTGTCTGTAGCGTCGACAGAGCGCACGTAAAACGTGTTGTCGGATTCAAGTACAAGCCCCGGAAGGGAAATGTCTGAAGAGACAAACCCGCGACCGAAAAAGACATCGCTGTCGATGGTAGAGCCGGCGGCCTGATCTCTGCCAAGGTTATCTGCGCGGAGTGTGATGAAATCCACATCCGGTGGCAAACTCACAAACGACGTGGAGTCGTTGAGCGAAACTTCAATGCGGGTGATGTTTTCTGGGCCGTCTGGGTCGTCAGCACGCCAGGCGAAAGTAAAGAGCCCGAAGGTGGTGTCGGGCGGTAGGTCAAAAGAACTAAGCCGGATGGCTCGGGTGGGCTGTTCTGGATAGGGAATACGGTACGCGCCGGCGTCGGATCTTTGATGCCCTCGTTATCAATTGCGCGTACTTCAAATGCTACGTTTGCGGTTCTGGAACCACGTTCAATAGGGAGTAGAATCAGGGTATCGCTGGACAACGTCATGGTCCAGCCTTCTTCAGGCGTTAGCAGGTCGTTTTCGTCAAAAAACCTGAACTCATAACGATTGAATGAAGCCGTCCGGATCGTCCCCGGACCACGAAGCAAATACGGTACTGATGAGCCGGTTGTCTTCATTGAGGTTGTCAACCAGCGACGTGTCCCGCACACTCAATTCGGTGTCAGGCGCCTGGTTCTCAAACGGAGTGCCGGTAATGTCTGAGTCGCAGCCCATTTGGATGAGGCAGCCAATCACACAAACAAGCAAGAGCACGTTGAAGCGATTCCGGTTCACGAGCGGTGGGAATTTGGGCTAGTGTGGTTTGGAGAAAACAGGTGAGTCCAGCCCTGCAGTGGTGTGCTGCAGGGCTGGTTGGCCACCTGGTCAATTAAGGGGCTGAATTATTTCAGCAACAGCATTTTGCGCGTTGTGGTCTGCTCACCAGCCGTGAGGCGGTAGAGGTACATGCCACTTGGCAGGTCAGCTGCGTCGAACTGGTAGGTGTGTTCGCCAGCGCTTACAACGCCGTCAACCAATACGCTTACTGAGCGACCGAGGAGGTCGAATACTTCAAGCGTCACCTGGCCGGCTACAGGTACTGCGTAGCTGATCGAGGTCGTCGGGTTGAATGGGTTCGGGAAGTTCTGCTCCAGTGAGAAGCTGAAAGGCTGTTCGCCGTCTTCCGTATTTACGCCGCCGATGCCTACGTCCATAATAGACTCAGGAACGAGTTTGTAGTCACCAAACGAGAACCACCAAACACCCTGGATGAAGGCAAGCTCGGTACCTTCAGGGATAGAGGTATTGAAATCGTTGGCAATGGACTGCGAAGCATCATCACCAAAGATGAAGTCTTCGGTACCTGCTGTCGCGAAGCTCCACTCGCCAAAGCTGCGTTCTGGACCGCTAACAACCTCTTCGAAACGAAGCATCATGCCTTCGTGGGCTTCTGCGATAGACTCATCGAGAAGAACCGTTGTAGGCACAACTTTTCTGTCGAGCGTTGGGTTGCCAGAAGACATGACATCGTAGGTTGCAGAACCAAGAGTGGTTACACCAAATGATTCAAAGATGTCTGCCTGTGTGATGTTGATCAGATCACCCTGCTGCAGTGCAGTACCGCTTTCTGACAGGAAGATGCCTGTCCAGCCGGCGAGCTCTGAATCATCCTGCAGTACGATCAGACCTGAAACAGAAGGATCAGACTGTACCGTTGCTGTGATGTCCATCGTCGTGGTAAGACCCGTGAATGGGCTGTCGCCAGGACCTTCGTCAATTGTGAGCTGAATGTCTTCGATAGAATCGATACCATCAGCAAGCGTACGATAGAATGCGGGATCGGACGTTGATGTAGCACCTGTATTGTCCGTAGAAGTAGCCCAGTACGTCGTGAATACGCCGTCAGCCTGTGCAGGAATGGTACATTCAACCATGTCACCCGTGGCAGTACCGTCTACAGACACTTCTGTAGCATCTTCAGACGTGAAGTAGATACAGGCGTTTGAGTCGATGGTACGGCTTGGGTCAGCGGTAGTGACGAAAGAAATTGTTACGTCATTATCACCGGTTGGAATCCCGGCAGGTCCCATAAGATCTGAGATGATCGGTGGTGTCTCGGTCACTTCAATGTCACAGCGGAAGCCTTCGGTACCGTCGCAACCACGACGCTCAAAAGGCACGATGCTCAGGATTCCATGATCCGGTACACTGCGTCCGATCTGATCGGCAAATCCCTGGAAAACGAGGAAACCCTGCAGATTCAGTACCGAGCCAGGAGGTGGTGGCACAAAATCATCAAGCATGGTTACGTCTTCATTGTTGAAGGTCTCGGGGTAATCGCCGCGATCATTACGGAACTGAAGGCCCGTGTCGTAGAAGTTCGCTATGGTAGTACCACCGTCAGACGAAACGTAGAAGTCTGGGCGGTCAGGGTTGGTGAGTGAACGCGCCTGAAGCGTAGCACCTTCAATGCGAACAAACTGGCCGCGAAGGTCAGCCAGGTTGGCAAAGTTGGCCTGTACACCATCGTCAGAACCCACAGCGGCGTTGATCTGGTCAGTGGTTACAACAACCGGATCAAGCAGGGTTTCTGGAAGGGAGAGGTCAGCCAGTGTGCCGAGGAATTCGATAGAAGATGGAGAGACCTGCATCGTCGTACCGAAAGGAGAAATATCACCTGTGATACGCAGTACTTCACCAATTCCAAAGCTCAGCAGGTTATTGGTGTCGAATGCGCCATCGACAATTTGAATTCCCATACCTTCGTTGCCTTCCGTCGCTGCCTGGATGTCTCTTGCATAGACGTGTACACGAGAAGGACGACCGTCCGTTACGTTAGCAAGACCAGAGTTGCGGGGATCAGACATAAGCACAACTTCAATCGTTACTGTTGTGCCGTTGAGCTCGTTGAAGATGTTGTCTTCGATGTCACCAGATGACAGGTTTTCGCCACCGGCCTGAAGTGTCATTAGTTGCGATTCAGGTATGGCGTTGATATCCCGTACAGATGTGATATCCTGCGCCAGTGCTGGCGTAGCGATAAACACAATCAGCAGGAGTGAAAAACGTTTGATAGCGTTTCTAATCATTGTGTGATTGGTGTTGGTTAGGATTGTTGTTTAAACTTGAGGGCTGCTATAGCACTACTTGATAATTACAAATTTACCGTGCTGAACGTCGCCCGAATTGAGGTCTTTGACCGTATACAGGTAGAGGCCGGCCGTGAGGCTTAGGCCATTTTCGGAGAGCAGATCCCAGGCATGTTCGCCACCCGGTAACCTGCGGTTCTCTGCGCTAAAATCATCAAACCAGCGCGTATCGCCAGTATAGGTAGATGCATCGTGGTCGAGTGTTTTTACAACCTCGCCAGCAACCGTGTAAATCCGTACCTGGGATTGGGCGGGCAGGTTGTAGAAATTGAGCCGGCGGGTCCGCGACGTGTTGCCATCCCATGCCGCGTTGATGCGATACGGATTGGGATAAACACCTACCTCGAATTCCTGGTTGTCATTTGCCGGGGTGCCGGGGAATACGCGCGTTGCATTGGCAACACGAGAAGATTCAAAAGAAGGCAGGCCGGCCTGGTCATCTCCAGTGTCAAATGCCGTGATAGTAAACAGGTACTGCCAGCCATTGAGTAGGTTGTTCGCCTCAAATCGGTACCAGTACTCGTTGGGGTCTCCTTCGAAGGTTACCGGCTCATCGAGTAGTATTGCGTCAAAGCCGTTGTTGAAGCCTGTCTGGTTGCCCGGTTTGTCGTATTGCGCAATCAAGGTCGCTTGATCCAGGATATTGCCTGAACGATCATCCCCCGGGTTCGTCCTGTAAATCTTGTAGCCTTCAAAATCCCTGATGCCCGTCACAGGATCTATGGATTCCTCAGCAGAACGATCCCAATAAATGGTCACGCCTGTATCCTGGTTCTGGCCTGATGCAGCATCGGGATTGGAAAACTCAACCCTGATCTGTGGTGAAGCAGGTGGTTCCGGGATGAGGTAGCGATCGAGCACGCCATTACCGTTTACGTCTTCACCACTGTCGAGTACGCCATTAAAGTTGTTGTCTTCGCCCGAATAGGTACGTTGGGCCCACAAGATGTTGTTGGCAAGTAAGGCACGCGATTCGTCGGTGTCGATGGGCTTGCCGGCTTGCTCCTGGGCCTCGTCTGTTTTCAATGCAGCCACAACAGCAAATGTCACTGTCAGTGTATCCCCGGGTTGCACGGAAGGGTAGGGGCCCGAAGCCGTCATGCCAATCCAGTTGCCGGCAGCCTGTTGACCATCGGTGCGAATCCGGTTGAACCAGTCCTCACGAGCCGTTTCCAGGTCCATTTCGCTCATAAAGTTGTCTGGATTCGGAAATGCCTGGGCCATACGCCGATACCGGTCGTCATCAGATGAAGGCCGCGAAAATTCATCGAGGCCACCACCAAAAAGCCACCAGCGTGGATTCACCTGCGGGGGTGCATAGCCATCGCGAATGAAATCATCCGCAAGGGCGGGGTGGAAAAAACGCTCGTTTCCCGTTTGCGGGTCGCGCCATTCAGCACCCAAAAATACTACGGAGCCGTAGGTGTTTAATGTCTCTTCCACACCGCCAGCATTGAAGCCATACGACGCATAAAGGTCGTCCAGATACCCGTATCCGCCTTTATTGAAAAAGGCACCGCCTCCCTCGTTGGTTGTATTGATGTTACGAACAACGATATCATGGTAAATGCCGACATACACGCTATCCCACGGGGCATCGCTGATGTTAACGATGTCAAAGTTCAGAATTACGAAGTATTCCGTGAAGGGGAAATTCCATGCATAAGACTCTTGTTCTACCACCAGCCCCAGTCTACCCTGTGGATCGGGCATGGGAATAGAAGTGCCTGGTAGAACAGCAGCAGTATCTACATACGAGGTTGCATAATCCTGGTGGCTTGTTGCCAATCCCGTAAAAAATTCTGATTCCGGTAGAGTTGAGCGCGAGACAATGGTGTTGGTCTGGGCAAATTCATACCCTGAAGCGCCGGGGCGGTAACCGCCGGCAGCAGTAATGGCTCCAGTACGTACAGTCACAATACCATCACTTCGGATGGCGCCTACCCACAAGCCGGCCTCGAACAGGTGTTCGATCCCTGAATCCAGCGGATATTCGAAGGAGGGGGGACCTGTTGGATTGTTACGTACATTGGCTTTTCCAATAAAGCCGGCATTGGTAACGGTCAATCCTAGGTTGCCTACATCTACTACTGCTTCCTCGAACAATTCTTGTCCCAGTACCGGGGGGGGCGCAAGAAGAAGCAGCCCGGAGAGCAACAATAAAAAGAATCTGGACATGTAAAGGTGAGGTGTGGGAATCTTCGATGGTGTGGGCATCGAGGAGTGGTGTGCTTTCACGGAAGCGGCGAGCAAAATGACAACGCTGCAAACTTAAAACTTCCCAGCGGAACGTACATTAAGAAATCGTAAAGAAAAAGGCCATAGCACAACCTTCATACAAGCATCACAACTGCCAATATGCAGAAAATACTCGGCTGCTTTCTGAAGCGCATTCTTCCAAGAAAGTACGACACGCCCCGGCAAAATTGTCGAGGCACAGCAATTTCGAGCCGGCAAAAAAGGAACTTTATATACCATCTTTTATGAAATAGGAGACCTTCCCAAGAATCGCGGCCCTTGTATCGAAGCGGCATGATACAACGCATGAACAGGTACTGTACGCTTTCCACCTCCAACACATCGTGGCATTCGTTTGCCTGCATGGTCCTCATCCTTTTTGTAGCTATTGGATGGATGGGGTGCGAAAACCTGTTTCCAGGCAAAGGGGAAGAAGCACCTACTGGCCATTACGTTACACAAACGCCCTCCGCACCCGATGGTAGCGGCAAATTATACCTTGGACGTGAGATTGCTGAGGTGCTGGATACGCCCGAGGTGCCTGAATGGCTCGAGCGTCCCGATCGCGAAACCGAAGAATTCCCCAACCGCGTCATCCAGGCACTGGAACTGCGTCCAACAGACGTTGTGGCTGACATCGGTGCCGGCACCGGCTACTTTACCTTCCGCTTTAGTCCCCTGGTACCGCGCGGCGGTGTATTGGCTGTTGATATCCAACAAGACATGCTCGATATCATCGACGCCCGTATTGACGAAGATGGTATTGAAAACATCCAGTCGATCCTGGGCACCATCACTAATCCCAATCTGCCGGCTGATAGCGTCGACCTTGCCATCATTGTCTCGTCGTATCACGAATTCTCCAACCCCCGCGAGATGATGGAGAATATCGTCGCCGCTTTACGGCCCGGTGGCCGGTTTGTCCTCATCGAATACCGCGGTGAAGACCCCACCATCCCTGTAAGCGACCTCCGCCGGATGACCCAGGATCAGGCCATCAAAGAGATGCGCCACGTCGGCCTTCGCTGGAAAGAAACCAAGGACTTTCTTCCGCAGCAACACTTCTTGATCTTCGAGAAGCCGGGAGGAGGAGAGTGATTGATTGCTGATTGTTGATTGGGGAATGCTGATCTGCTTCAATCCCGTCATCCTGAGCCGTGCGAAGGATCTCTTCGGGGCTTGCAGCACCTCGAATAACGAATATCGATCAAGGAACACCGAATATCGAGGGCAAATTCAATCAATCCTCAATCCTCAATCCTCAATCCTCAATCCTCAATCCTCAATCCTCAATCCTCAATCCTCAATCCTCAATCCAATCATCCTCCCATCGACAAAAGCCTCTACTTCTTCCAGCGTCGGCATGAAGTTGGCGCAGCCGTGGCGGGTTACGACGAGGGCACCGCAGGCATTGCCCATGCGGCAGGCTTTGTAGAGGTCCCACCCCTGGAGAAAGCCGTAGGTGAATCCGCCGGCAAAAGCATCGCCGGCGCCGAGCACGTTTAAGATATCTACCGGAAAGCCTGGTACGTTCACCTCCGGTTCACCCTGGCAGAAATACGAGCAGCCGGCTGCCCCGCGTTTGACAATTAGCACTTCCACGCCAGATGCTAGAATCCTTTCAATGGCTTCTTCCAAATTCCCTTTGATTTCCGGCGCGGAAACCTGTTGGTGTTTGATCGAAATCTGGCTTGCTTTCTGCAAGCTTGCCGCCAGGATTTCTTCTTCCGTACCTATCACAATTTTTACCCTGGGCAACAGGGCGCGGACCATCACGCCGTAGGCACGCGGATCAAACCACTGGTCGGCTCGGAAATCCAGGTCGAGCATAACCGGGACATCGAGGCGGTTAGCTTCTTCTGCTGCAAAAAAAGTAGAGGTCTGACTCGGATCTTTACTGAGCGCGTTACCAGATAGTACAATCGTGCGAAACTGCGATATATCGGCATTGCGCACGTGATCGATGGTCAGTTGTAAGTCGGGGGCATTGTCCCGGTAGAACACAAGGGGGAATCTATCGGGGGGCTCGATGCCCAGTAAGACAGCCGGCGTACGTGGGCCATCGAGTGTGGGGATAAACGCTGTTTCGATACCTTCATCGTTGAGGAAGCGCATCACAAATTTGCCTACCTGGTCGTTACCTACTGCGGTAAGCAACGCGGTCTTTAACCCGAGGCGTGCGGTGCTGACAGCAATGTTGGTAGACGAGCCGCCAACAAAGGCGCCAAACGAAGAAATGTCCTCAAACGGTACACCCAGGTCGTTGGAATACAAATCAATGGACGTCCGGCCAAAGGTGAGTACGTCGTATCGGGGGGCATCAGGCATGGTAGTCGGAATAATTGTTGTTTTGGAACATCTTAACCTGTGGACAGGTTAGCAAGTGCATTCTTCAAATCTTCACCTCTCCAATAAAGCTAATCTAATAGCCGATACTGTTCTCAACGCCTTTAACGTGAACGCATCTTTTGAATGCGGTGCAATTCTGTTTTGGCGCGCAGCCCGTAGTCTGTTTTTGCATGTCTTTTCTTCTTGCGACTACGCCCTGTAGCCCGTATTGCACAGCGCACTTCTTATTGAAAGATTTTCCAGGGCCCTCGACTGCAGGATGGTGCCGGCCACCCGTCTTATGGAAATTGTAGAACGACCTTATGTCCGTCGGAACGTGGTATCTGACACGCGTCCTGTTTCCCCCCGTTTTTCAATGCCCAGCCGTGTCGAAGCACTGAAGCGGCCGACCATTTTGATCTTCGAAGAGAATCGCGAAATGCAGGAGCATTACAAACGCTTTCTATCTGCAGAGTACAATTTACTCATGGTAGAAACTGCGCGTTATGGTATCCAGATGCTGCAATCGCTTCCCGTAGATCTCATTTTGTTTAATGTCGAGGAAGCGCGCGAAGCCGAAGCCGTGGGGCTCTTGCGCGTCTTTCGCCGGCTGGCGGCAGGTGCCATGATTCCTGTTGTTGCCCTTACGGGGTACAGCAATTCTGATGCGCGTGCGATGCTGAGCAAAGCCGGCTTCGATGCCTACCTTGCGCGTCCCTTCACCCTGCGCAAGCTGCGCGTGGTAATCAGCAAGTGCCTGGCCAAACGAACGGTTTCAATCCTGAACAGCACGGATCTCAGCTTGTTTTCCATACGAGCAGGACTGTAGCAACGGACGATTGGGTTCAGGATCTGCAAGGGCCTCCGCTGTTGTAGAACTTTGACAAATTTATAATGACAGCTGAATGGTGTGGGATTTTGTTGCCAGCAAGGCCTGTAATCGCCGTCCTACTGGAGGTAAGGCAAGATTACAAAACAAAGCTGGCGAGAAAAATAACCACCAGAACCCATCAGTATAGGCTTGTCAAAGTTCTTTGTACAAGCAAACTAATATTGAGGGGGGCATAAATCTTATTGTGTATAACAGAACGGTAAAAGCCAAAAACCTTCAACCTGTAACTTGCAACCTGTAACAGCAAACAGATCAATCCTTCAGGATTTATTTGTTTGCACTTAGATCAGGTAACGCTGTGCCAGTGCCGTAAAGGTTTTAACTTGATCGGCCTGCCATGCAGCATCCTGGCCGAGTTCTGTTGCCATCATGCCGGCAACTTCTTCGGCAATGGCAATACTTGCTCTCGCATCAAGCAACAACGCACGGGTACGACGCGACAAGACGTCTTCGACGGTTCTTGCCATTTCTTCGCGTACGGCCCATACCACTTCACCTTTTTGGTAGGGGAGGTTGGGATGCAAGAGGGCTTCCCAGCCGGCCGTCTCTTTAATGAGTGTTTTAACCGCTGGTGCATCCGCACCAAAGTAGGCCAGGTCGCCGAACTTGGAGGCGTATGCGTGCCAGCCGTGGATGGGTAAGTCTTTTGTTGCGCATTGCCGCTCAGGTAGACCAGCAATGGTTGCGGCCTGGTCGATCACATCTTCACCCATTTTACGGTAGGTTGTCCACTTACCGCCGGCGATGGTCACGAGCCCGCTACGCGAAATTTGAATGGTATGGTCGCGCGAAATCTCCGCTGTGTTTTCTGCATCCGGATTCCGTACCAAAGGCCTGAGGCCGGCAAAGGTACTCAAGACGTCGTCTGCGGTCGGATCTTTTGTGAGATAGCGCTGGGAGTGCTCCAGGAGGAAGGCCAATTCATCTTCGAGTGCTCTCGGCTCCAATGAAGGCGCGTCGAGCGGGGTATCGGTGGTCCCAACAACGATGCGGTCATGCCACGGGATAGCAAAAAGGACGCGGCCATCGTCGGTGTGGGGCACCATGATCGCGCTATCACCGGGCAGGAAAGAACGGTCGAGCACGATGTGGACGCCCTGGCTCGGTTGTACCATAGGGGTTGCTGCGTTGTCATCCATTAATCGCACAGCATCGGTAAACACGCCGGTTGCATTGATTACTACGTGGGCAGAGAGGGTGTATGATTTGCCCGATTCCTGATCTTCAACAACGACACCTTTGACCATGTCGTTTTCTTTGGTCAGGCCGACCACCTTCATGTAGTTTGCCACCGTTCCTCCCAGATCAACTGCTGTTTGCGCCATGTTGATGGCGAGGCGTGCGTCATCGAATTGACCATCGTAGTAAATGGTACCACCGCGCAGGCCTTTGGGCTCGATGGTTGGAATACGTTCCAACGTTTCTTCAAGGGAGAGGTGTTTGGAGGCGCCAAACCCTTCTTTGCCGGCCAGCATATCGTAAATTTTGAGTCCAATACCGTAGAACGGACCTTCCCACCAATCATAATTCGGTACCACAAACGGGAGATTGTGGACGAGGTGTGGCGCATTGCGCAGCATTCTTCCTCGTTCTCGTAGCGCCTCTACGACAAGCGATACGTTTCCTTGTTGGAGGTACCGAACGCCACCATGCACAAGTTTTGTAGAGCGACTGGATGTGCCTTTTGCGAAGTCGTGTTGTTCGAGTAACAGCGTGCGGTAGCCGCGGGCGGCGGCATCAATAGCGGCACCGAGGCCTGTTGCGCCGCCACCAACGATAATTACGTCCCAACGTTCTCCCACATCTTCGATGCGGCTCAACATTTCGTTTCTATTCATGATGTACTGGTGTCAGATGTGAGTGCGCCGGCAAACGCTGCGCGTGAAGGTGATGGTTTGGGCAAAATACCAAGGAGCGAAACAGGGTTTTGCCGACCAGAAGATAGGTAATGAAAGCATAACCTGAAACGTGTATCCATTGCCTTGAAAATAGCGTTTAGCTGGCTGAAGATTATGTCTATCACAGATCCCGCGATACCACGAGAAGGCGATCGCCAAATGGCACGAAAAGAGTAGGAAAAGGATGCTCCGGTGCTGTAACACCCGCCCGGAATCCCCATAAAATACATCAGTACGAAGCATGATTCGCAACCCGCTACCACGTACAGCTAAATCGAGGACTTTAACGATGCGTAACTTGTTTTCTGTTCAGGGCCGTTTGGGACGTTCCACGTATCAGAATTACTATCTGTTAAGCCTGGGACTACTCGGCCTGGCGTTCCTTGTTTATGAGCTAAGCGTTTTTGTTGGCTTGCAAACGGTCGCCTTTTACGGGGTGACAGCCAGCCTTGTACTTGCCTTTGTGATGCTTCTCTCCGCCGCGATCCGCCGACTTCAAGATCTCGGCCGGCCGGCCTGGCACCTCATTCTCGCTTTTGTCCCTGTGTACAACCTCTATCTTATGCTTTCCCTGCTTTGCATCAAAGGAGAAGAAGAGGTTAATCCATACGGGCTGAGACCAGAGCCGTTGTAGATTTTTGATTGCGGATTTTTGATTGCGGATTTTTGATTGCGGATTTTTGATTGCGGATTTTTGAGTTGTTTTACTCCGTAATCCTGAGCCGCGCGAAGGATCTCTTCAGGTTTTGCACATTCTTTGGGAATATCGAATATCGAGTAATGAATTTCGAATGTCGAAGTGTACATTTCCTGCAACCTGCAACCTTAAAAGTGCATCAAAAAGCTTGTAGGGCCGCCTTGTCTGGACTGCACTCTTAAACTACCGCCGTGCCGGCGCATGATTTGCCTCGACAGGCTGAGGCCAATACCCGAACCTGTTGCTTTGGTGGAGTAAAACGGGACAAAAATCTGACTTTGGTTCTCGGCTGCGATGCCTGGCCCATTGTCGGTAATCTTGAGCGTCACCCGACTTCTTCTACTGAGCCCGCCTTCCAACTTCACCTGCCCATTCTGTCTGTCCGTCCAGGGATTCGATCGCGTTTTTGGTAAGATTAATCAGCACCTGTTCAATTTGATCGGGGTCAGCCAATATCGAAAGGTTCGCCGGCTCGACATCGATTTGCAAATCCATATGGTCCGCTTGGGTGCCGAGTAATTGGGTGACGCGTTTGAAGAGGGCAGCTACTTCAACGAGTTGAAAATCTGGTCTTGGGATACGCGCAATTTGGCGGTACGAGTTGACAAAATTCAACAATCCATGGCTACGTTTTTCGATGGTGTCCAGCGCATCACGTAAATCGGCCAGGGCTTCAGGGTACATCGCCTCCTTCGTCTGTACTGTTTGCTTCCAGGTGGTGGCGTGCCGAGCCGGCCAGCGACGCAATTGGCGTAATCGAATTCATGATTTCATGGGCGAGCACACGGGTCATATGCTGCACCGCTTCCAGCTCTTTGTCTTCAAGCTCCGCACCAATGTTTTGTAGCGAAACCAGCATGTATGTTTCGCCCTGCAGATTAAACCGGGTTGCGTTGATCGCAAGCTGAAGCCACGCATTTTCGGTGTCGATTTTGACCAGCGATTGCTCGCCCGTTTTAATGCCCATCAACGTGTCCGCAAGCATCGGACTGAAGGAGGCAAGGTCTTGCACGTTATTGAGCGCCGGCCGTTCGAGTAACCTTTTTGCTGCGTTGTTGATAAGTTGAACGCGACCATCTGGGGCAAAACAAATCAGGCCGGCACCCACGTGGTGGACCAGCGTTTCCAGGTACTTGCTTTGGGCCTGATTCGCAGCGCGCGTCTCCCTGAAAATGCGCATCACGCGCGAGAAAGCGCCGTACAAACTATTAAAAGCTTTGTCTTCAAATGGCGAAGTGAGATTCTGCGTAAAGTCAGAAAACTCAATGGCTTCCAGGAAGCGGTTTAAGTCTTTTATGCTGCGCTCCAGCAGCTTGATAAGTGCAATGACTTGCCAAACGATGATCGCCAAAAAGCTGACTGCAAACAGCGGTTGCCAGGATTGCATCAGCAGGTAGATGCCGCCGGCCATCGTAAGGCACAGCGCGACGACGTGCAGCACAAGCTGTACCCGGAAGGTGCGTATAAAAGACGCGGTAGGCATGGCAGATAATTGCTCGTTGGTAGTTGATTGCCGAAGCGTTCCGTGATAGCGTTTCGTGGTGGTGCTACATGCCGTATTTTTCGAGTCGCCTGTACAGCGCTGCGCGCGTAAGGCCGAGTTCGCGTGCAGCGTGACTGATGTTGCCGTTGTGCTTGCGCAGCGCCTGGCGGATGGCCTGTTTTTCCACTTCTTGCAAATTCATTGATTCAAAAGCCGGCGATGATGATGCCGGCTCAGGGGCTGAGAGCAAGAAATCCTCCGGCTGCAGCACATTACCATCGCCGAGGATGATTGCCCGTTCGATGGCATGTCGCAACTCACGCACATTCCCCGGCCAGGAGTACGCCGCCAGTTTTTTGAGGGTGCCAGGACCAAGTTTCATTTGCCCTTTTTTGTATTTGCGGCCGTATAGCTTCAAAAAGTGATCGCAAAGTAATGGCAGATCATCTTGCCGGTCACGCAAGGGAGGAAGCTTGATTTCTACGGTGTTGATGCGATACAGCAGATCCTGCCTGAACTTGTTCTCAGCCGACATCTCGTACAGCGGCATATTGGTCGCGCAAATCAGGCGCACGTCAATTGGGCGTTGCTTGTTAGAGCCGACCCGTGTAATCTGCCTGTGCTGCAACGCTGACAGCAATTTGGCTTGCAAAGGCAGCGACAGGTTACCAATTTCATCGAGAAACAAAGACCCTTTGTGCGCTGCTTCGAAGCGGCCGGCGCGGTCTTCACGTGCATCCGTAAAGGCGCCTTTTACATGACCAAATAGTTCGCTTTCGAACAACGTTTCGCTTACCGCACCCAAATCAACCGTCACAAAAACCTGCGCTGCCCGATGGGAGGCCCGGTGTATAGCACGGGAGACCAGTTCTTTCCCCGTACCGTTTTCCCCCAACACCAGGACGTTAGCGTCGGTGGGTGCAACTTTGGCGATGGTATCAAAGACCTTTCGCATTCCTGCTGATTCTCCCAGAAAGACCTGGTAGGGCGAATCCATCGCTTCACTCAGATGCCGCTTTTGCCGGCGCAGCTGCGTAACCTCTTTCTTGGATGAACGGAGTCGCAATGCATTTTGCACCGTTGTGATCAGCCGCTCGTTTTGCCAGGGTTTGAGGATGAAATCAGTTGCTCCTTCTTTGATGGCATTGACTGCGGTTTCCACGTCTCCAAACGCCGTAATCAGAATAACCGAAATGGAAGGATCGATTTTTATGATCTGGTTGAGCCAGTGTAATCCTTCGAGGCCCGTGTTATTGCCACGGGCAAAATTCATGTCTAGCAGGATTACATCATACGAGGTGTGTTGCAGAAGGGCCGGCAGGGCAGCAGGATTCTCCTGGGTGTCCACTTGTGCCACGTGCTGTTTTAGCAGCAGCCGCGCAGCTTGTAAAATATCGGGATCATCGTCAATGACCAGTACGCTCCCTTGCTTCATATCACGTCACCTGGATTCATGGGGGGTCACTTTAAGATAGTAGTGTTCGATAACGAACACAAGCTGAATCGTTACCGAACACCACATAGGGGTGCTGTCTATGATTTTATTCGTGTAAACCCTTGTTTTTAAAGAGTTTGAAAATGTTGGCACTGCTTTTGGAATACAAAGAGGCAGGTATATCACAAAAGCCCCATCAGGCAAATACACCATGCAGGAATCAGAACTCAAACCAGGCCTTGGAGACACAAACCACACGTCGGCTTTCACGACCAGTGGATCAGGGATGGATCGCATTGTCGAGAAACCCAAGTGGCCACCGGCACGGATCGGCCTTGTTGCAGGGATCTCTCTGTTTGTGTTGCTGGTCGCGTATGGCCTCTGGACGCAACAAGGGGGGGCGCAAGTTACGTGTTGAACAAGACAAGCTTACAATCAGCACGGTGACGCAGGATGACTTTCAGGAGTTCATTGCGGTGACGGGAAGTGTTGAGCCATTGCGTACCGTTTTTCTGGATGCGGCTGAAGGTGGACGGGTCCAGGAGATTTTTGTAGAAGAAGGAGCGATGCTTGAAGCCGGCGCCCCGATCGTCAAACTCACCAACAACGACTTGCAACTGGACCTTCTCAATCGAGAGGCGCAGTTCTACGAAACCATGAACTTCCTCCGCGAGGCGCGGCTGTCGATGGAGCAAAATACGCTCAACCTGCGGCAGCAAATTGTGGAGATCAACTATCAGATTATACGGCTTCAGCGTCAGCACACGCGCAACGAAGAGCTGTTTTCTAAAAACCTGATTTCTGAAAATGATTACCAGGAAGTTGCTGATGAACTGGATTACCAGAAACAGCGGCGCTCGTTGACCCTGGCTTCACATAAACAAGATTCGTTGATGCGACTTGTGCAAGTGAGCTCGCTCGAGTCCTCTGTTGAACGGTTACAGCGCAACCTGGACGTGGTGCGCGCAAACCTTGAAAATCTCGTGGTGCGCGCCCCCATTGCCGGCCAACTGACCTCGTTTGATGTGGAGTTGGGGGAAGCCATCGGCGTAGGGCGGCGGCTCGGCCAGATCGATAAACTCGATGGCTTCCGGGTCAACGTACCGATTGATGAGCACTACCTGACCCGCATCAACGCCGGCCAGAACGGGTCGTTTACACTCGCTTCTGCGGATTACGATTTGCAGATTCGGAAAGTCTACCCGGAAGTCCAGAACAGCCGCTTTGAAGTGGACATGGAATTCATCGATGAAACCCCCGCGTCCATTCGTCGCGGGCAAACCCTCCGCATTCGGCTTGAGCTTGGCGATTTGACCGAAGCGATGCTGGTGCCCAAAGGCGGGTTTTTCCAGCACACGGGCGGCAACTGGGTGTTTGTGGTGCAGGATGGCGAAGCCACACGGCGCAACATCCAGCTGGGCCGGCAGAATCCACAATTTTACGAGGTGTTATCGGGATTGCAACCAGGCGACCAGGTGGTCACCTCATCGTACGACACGTTTGGCGACGTCGATCGCCTCATTCTTCAGGACTGATAGCTATCAGCTTTACCCCGACTTTAGCGCACAAATTTAGCCTACAATAAACGTTATGATTCGCACAAAAAATCTGACCAAAGTATACCGCACGGAAGACATCGAAACGTCTGCCCTTGGAGGCGTCGACATCGAAATCCAGGCTGGAGAATTTGTCTCCATTATGGGGCCTTCCGGTTGTGGTAAATCGACCTTGCTGAACATTCTCGGATTGCTCGATAATCCTTCCGGCGGTGCCTACCATTTCTTTGGTGAAGAGGTTGCCGGCTTTACCGAGCGGCAGCGCGCCGGCTTGCGCAAAGGCAGCATCGGCTTCGTTTTCCAGAGCTTCAACCTGATCGACGAATTGACCGTTTTTGAGAATGTCGAACTACCGTTGCTGTACATCGGCATCAATGGCAAAGAACGCGAAGAGAAAGTACACGCTGCACTGGACCGTGTGGGCATGATGCATCGCCGCAAACACTTCCCGCAGCAGCTCTCCGGTGGACAGCAGCAGCGTGTGGCCATCGCCCGTGCCGTTGTAGCCATGCCCAAACTGATCCTCGCTGACGAACCCACGGGTAACCTGGATTCTGCACACGGACAGGAAGTGATGAAGCTGCTCACCGAACTCAACGAAGCCGGCACCACCATCATCATGGTTACCCACTCGCCGGCAGATGCAGAGTACAGCCACCGGGTCATCCACCTGTTTGATGGCCACGTGGTGAGCGAGAATTTCATGCGTGAGAAATACGCGCTGAACTAAGGCCCATGGCCCATACATGAGCCTCCTTCCTTAGTGAGGCACGCAGTCCAGGTACCCTTTCCAACGGTAATCATTGCAATCGTTCACGATTTCCGTGTTTGCACGTTGGGCTGCGTGCACCCTCTCCAAACCCACCGCATCAAAAGACCGACCTGCGCCCATGCTGAAAAACTATTTCAAAATCGCTGCCCGAAATCTGCGCCGTAACATGGGCTATACATCCATCAATATTGGTGGTTTGGCTGTTGGCATCGCATGCGTATTGTTGATTCTGGCGTATGTCCGCGATGAAGCTGGCTATGATGATTTTCACGAAGATGCCGCCCAGATTTATCGCGTACATGTTGGTGATGATCAGGAAGTTACGCCAACCATTATTGCGCCTGTCATGGAGCGGCGGATTCCTGAGGTCGTAGCTGTTACACGGTTGTATGACGCCGGACGGTTTCAACCACCTGTTGTCCGGTATGGGACTACGCAGGCACACGAAAGCGGATTCTTTTATGCAGACTCGACGGTATTCGATGTGTTCAGTCTGCCCCTGGTGGTTGGCAATCCGGCTGAAGCCCTGAAGCGCCCACATACACTTGTGATTTCAAAGTCCGCGGCCGCGAAGTACTTTGGTAATGCGGATCCGATTGGGCAGACCCTCGAGGTTGGACAGCGCCGTACGCCGTTTGAGATCACGGCTGTGATGGAAGATCTACCCGGTCAGTCGCATGTGCAGTTTGGTTTGCTTGCCTCGTTCAGTTCAGTGAGCTGGTCCACGCGAGAAATTTGGAATTCAGCTAATTTCTTCACGTACGCAAAGCTGGTAGATGGGGGGGCGCAGTCAACGGTATCGCGCAAGCTGGATAACATCGTGAACGAGGCGCGCCAAGATGGGCTGGTTGATGCCGACTACAGTCTGTCTTTGTATCCGATGACAGCTATTCATCTCCAGTTCGAAGGGCGTTCGATTTACGTATATCTGTTATCTGCCATTGCGTTGATGATTTTACTCATTGCGTGTGTGAACTACGTGAACCTTGCTACCGCGCGGGGTGCCCGGCGTGCGCGTGAAGTGGGGGTTCGTAAAGTTGCCGGCGCAGAACGCACCCAACTCATCAATCAGTTCTTGAGCGAGTCGTTGCTGACGACGCTACTCGCGATTGTACTCGCAGTGTTATTGGCCCAGGTGATGCTACCCGTTTTTAATGGTCTCACCGGTAAATCGCTTGCGTTCCAGTACGGCACAGATCCCATGCTTTGGGTGAGTATCGCCGCAATTTTACTCTTTGTTGGCGTTGCTGGTGGAGCATATCCAGCATTCATGCTATCGTCGTACGAACCCGGCGACATCTTCAAAACAACATCGCAGGCCGGCACGGGCGGCAGTCGCTTGCGCAGATCGCTTGTTGTATTCCAGTTTGCCGTTTCTGTGGTTTTGATTGTAGGCACTGCGGTTATCTATCAGCAACTGCGCTACATCCAGGACAAAGATCTTGGCTTCAATGAGGAGCAACTGGTTGTACTGCCCATGGGCCTCGGGAATTCCATTGCAGATGCGTATCCCGCGCTGCGTGATGCTATGTTGCAGGAAACACAGATCGAAGAAGTTGCTGCCATCAACCATATTCCCGGATACCAGGAAGGAGGCTACAGCCTTTGGGCAGCCGGCGTATTTGAAGACAGTAACACGCTTCCTGATATCGGCGGCGTTCCCTCTGATCCCTATGTGGTAGAAACCCTGGGACTCAGGCTGGTGGCCGGCGAAGACTTCCTGCCAATGAACGCCGATTCGGATCACAACCGGTACCTACCAGTACCTGCTGAACGAAGCGGCTGTGGCTTCAGCCGGCTGGACGCCGCAAGAAGCTATTGGCAAACGCGTTGCCCTCTCAAGTAGCAGAATGGGTACAGTCCGTGGGGTCATTGCAGATTATCACTTCCTTTCCCTTCACGAGAAAATTCAGCCTCTTGCTTATTTCTATGAGCCTGCAGGCTGTCATTATATGCTTGTGCGATTGGCACCGGGCAATACTTCGGATGCCATGCAGCGTGTAGCGTCGATTTGGGCCACCATGTTGCCTGATCGGCCTTTTAGCTACACGTTTTTGGACGATGAAATTGGCGCACTGTATCGGAATGAACAGCAGACCAGCCGTGTGTTTTTGATGGCAGCCATGCTCGCTATTCTGATCGCCTGCCTAGGGCTGTTCGGCCTTGCAGCGTTTACAACAGCCCAACGAAAGAAAGAGGTTGGAATTCGCAAAGTGATGGGAGCGAGTGCGCTACAGGTTGTTGCGCTACTCACCAAGGAGTTTTCGTTACTCGTTGTGATTGGCTTCTGCATCGCAGTACCCGTTGCTTTTGCTTTGACGCAGCAGTGGTTACAAAACTTTGCGTACAGCGCGCCGCTATCGATCTGGTTATTCCTGACGGCCGGGTTACTCGTGCTCTGCATCGCCTGGCTTACCGTTGGCTACCAGGCATTCCGCGCAGCGCGCATCAATCCTGTTAAGGCGCTGCGCTACGAGTAGGCGCGCGTGTCCATGCTAAATCGTTGGTTCATTACAGCGCTAAACGACTCATTGCAACGTATACCATGTTCAAGAATTATCTCAAAGTAGCGTTTAGAAACCTGCGCCGGCATCCCGGTCAGGCCGGCATCAACATCGTCGGACTTGGGCTTGGCATTGCCTGTGCACTCCTCGCCTCGCTGTTTCTCTACAACGAGCTGACGTACGACCGATTCCACAAGCATATCGATGAAATTTACCGGGTCACGGCGCGTTTCAGTAAAACCATTCAGTTTACGGTTGTGCCCGATCCGCTGGTGCCGGCTGCAATAACCGAGATCCCCGAGATCGCTGATGGTACGCGTATCTGGGGTGACAACGTACTTGTGTCGCATGGGACGACGCTAAGGGAAGAACAGGCTACTTTTGTGGATCCTTCCTTTTTTGATGTATTCTCGTTTCCCCTCATGCCGGGCTCGCGGGTTTTTGATAAGCCGCATGAAGTCATTTTGTCTCATGTTCTGGCTACCCGCTATTTTGGTAGTGTTGATGCGGTGGGGCAGACATTGTCGTTACAGCTTGATGAAGGCTTTGAGGTGTTTACCGTAGCCGGCGTTGCGGAGCCCGTCCCCGAAAATTCATCGATTGATTTTGATTTGCTGCTGCCTTTTGCACAGCGGTATGTTGTGAAAGCGCCGGAACTGGCTGATGAATGGGGGCGCTACGGCGTAACCGGGTTTTTCAAACTGCGCGCGGATGCGGATACAGCGGCGGTAAGCCGGCAACTGCTGGCGCTGGTCGATAAATACAGCGGGGAGCGCATTCGGGAGGAGGGTGCTGCGCTCGAAGACTATGCGTTTCTCATCTCCGGTCTTAAAAACTACCATCTCGGTGGTGCAGGACTTGGCAGTTTTGGCATTGCATCCGGGACAAGCCCATCGTACGTCTATATCCTTTCGATCATCGCCGGCCTCGTGCTACTCATTGCTTGCTTCAACTTCATGAACCTGTCCATCGGGCAGGCTTCAAGCCGGCTCAAAGAGGTTGGTGTGCGCAAAGTGATTGGGGCCGACCGCAAACAGCTTGTGCTGCAATTTGGATTTGAGGCGTTGTTGTTAAGCGTGGCTGCAGCTGCAATTGGCGCCATACTGGTGTACCTCGCGTTACCGCACTTCAATAACCTGACAGGCAGTATGCTTTCACCGGCCATGGTCGGGATGCCCCTGATTGTCGCTGCTTTTGTTGGTATCACGCTTTTTACGGCGTGTTTTGCCGGCGCATATCCATCCCTGCTGCTTGCTGGTGTTGGTTCGATTGCGGCATTTGGTGGCAAATACCGGTTTGGAGGCGCTAATCTATTTACCCGATCGCTGGTTGTGATTCAGTTTGCCTGCACAATCATGTTTTTGATCGGGACGGTTTTTGTAAGCCGGCAGCATGCCTATATGCGCAATGCCAGCCTGGGGTTTGAGAAAGAGCAGCTTGTCGTGCTGCCCATTGCTGCGCCAGAAAACCAGCCGGATGCGGGGGAACGCTTGCTTGAACGCTTCAGGGCTGAAATGAATGGACACCCAACGGTGCATGCCATCGCGGGGACGTCCAATGCATTTGCTGATGGGAATTCTGCAACCATGAAAACGCTCGAAGACGGTCGGCAGGTGATTTTGTACACGTACCGGGTTGATGATGCGTTTGTTGATGTGCTCGATATTCCCCTGGCCAATGGTCGAAACTTCGACGCATCAATGCCGACCGACGCGCAAACAGGCATTGTGGTCAACCAGGCGTTTGCCAGGGTTTTTGAAATGGAGAACCCCGTTGGCCAGGTGGTGCCCGTGGATCTCGTGGGCATCGATAATCCGACAATTGTTGGCGTGGTTGAAGATTTCCATTTTGAGAGCTTACACCAGGAAATCAAGCCGGTCTTTTTCCATCAACAGGCCGGCAATTACAAAATCAATTTCCTGCTGGCGAAAATTGCCCCGCACGATGTGCCGGCAAGTATCGAAGCATTACGCGCTACCTGGACTACGCTGCAGCCCGATTACCCCTTCGATTACTATTTCCTCGATGATGCCATCGACGCCCAGTACCAGGCCGAAGAACGCTGGGCGCTTGCCATGCGCTATGCTTCGTGGATAGCCATCTTTATCGCGTGTCTAGGCTTGCTGGGGCTCACATCTATCACGATGTCGAAGCGCACCAAAGAAATTGGCATTCGAAAAGTGCTCGGTGCTTCCGTGCCTGGTCTGGTGCAGTTGCTCTCGCGGGAATTTGCCTTGCTGGTTGTGCTGGCCAATGTGCTGGCCTGGCCGCTTGCGTTCTTTGCCCTGGAGTGGTGGTTGGCGTCGTTCTCTTACCAGATTGACCTGAGTTTGGCTGTATTTGCCGGCATTGGTCTGCTCACCCTCGGAATTGCGCTGCTCACCATCAGTTACCAGAGTATCCGTACCGCCAGCGCGAATCCAGTATCGTCACTCCGCTACGAGTGAATCTACCCCATCGATTTACCCTCAAACCAGTTACGGCATATGCTGAGAAATTATATCAAAAGCTCGTTGCGCAGCTTGCGAATGCAACCCGGATTTGCACTCATTAACCTGTTTGGGCTCGCCGTCGGGTTGGCCTGTTGCATGCTTATTGCGTTGTATTTACAGGATGAACTGGGATACGACGATTACCATGAGAAAAAGGCGCAGATCCACCGTGTGGTGATCGACTATACGACAAACGGCGTCACCAATGAGCAAGGATACACACAAGGCATGCTGGCGCCAATGCTCGTAGATGATGTCCCTGAAATCATCGAAGCGGTTCGTTTTTTGGGCGCAAGCGGTGTCATGACGTACGAAGATCGGCAGTTTAATGAATCGCAGTTGGTGGTTTCAGATCCGTCTGTGTTTTCCATCTTCAATTTTGAATTGTTACGCGGTGATCCTGCAGCTGTACTTGAGGCGCCGGGGAGTATTGTCCTCACTGAAGCACTGGCCACGAAATACTTCGGTCAGGCGGATCCGATGGGGCAGGTATTGGACCTGAGTAGTTCGGGGCCGCTTACGGTTACCGGTATTGTTGCTGCCCCGCCGGCGCAATCGCATTTCACGTTCGATGCGTTCATTTCCATGGCTACCATCGAAACCGAAGATGCGCCGTCCTGGATGTTCAGGGAGTGGATGTCGACCTTTGTGCAGACCTACGTACTGCTTGCAGAAGGGGCTACCGCCTCGCAGGTTGAAGTACAGATTGCCGACCTTGTAGAACGGCGTGCAGGTGATATGATGCGGGGGGCAAATCGTTGGCTCGATTTGTATCTGGAGCCGCTTTCTTCCATTTACCTCACCTCGGTACGCGATGGCCTCGGGACCCGGGGGAGTCTGACCAACCTGTACGTTTTTGGTTTTATTGCCGGCTTCATTCTGCTGATTGCGTGCATCAACTTTATGAACCTCGCAACGGCGCGCGCCATGCGGCGGGCGCGGGAAGTCGGGGTGCGGAAATCGCTTGGGGCAGCACGTAACCAATTGGTGTGGCAATTTATGTTGGAGGCGTTGTTTACTACGTTGCTTGCCACAGCATTGGCGATTGTACTCGCTGGTGTCAGCTTAGCCGGCTTCAATGCGTTGGCCGGCAAAGCGATCGCATTTACCGATCTGTTTCAGGGGCAAAACCTGCTTGTCCTTTTCGGGATGATTGCGCTGGTAACTTTACTGGCGGGCAGTTACCCGGCATTTGTCCTCTCGGGCTTTGAGCCCATTGGCATCTTAAAAGGACAGCCGGGTGATTGGCGAAAAGGACAGGGGCTTCGCAAGGGGCTTGTTGTATTTCAGTTTGCCGTTTCCATTGCCCTGATTGTGGCCACGGGTGTGGTTTATAACCAGTTGCAGTTCATGAAAACACAGCAACTCGGTTTCGACAAGGAGCAGGTTGTTGTGCTCGATTTTCAAGGAGACGACGCTGTACAACAGCAAATCGAAGCGATAAAGAGTGAAATCCGGCGTCAGCCCGGTGTGTTGGCGGTGGCCTCCTCGCAGACGGTGCCCGGTCGTGGGATGCCAGCCAGTGGGGGGGCTGTCCAACTCGCAGATGGCACAAGGCAGGACATCAGCGTGGGCCTGTACATGGTTGATTTCCCTTTTGTCGATCTCTACAAAATGGACATCGTGGCCGGCCGTGACTTTGATAGTCAAATCGCTTCTGATTCTGCAAACGCGTTGCTGTTGAACGAGACGGCCGTTAAACAACTCGGCCTGCCCACACCTGAGGATGCCCTGGGGCTTGATGCAAGCTTTTGGGGGACGCCGGGGCAGGTGATCGGGGTTGTCCGTGATATTCATCACTACGCCTTGCAGACAGGCATTACGCCCATGGCTTTGCGGGTTGACCGCGACAACCAATCGCTGTTTTCTGTTCGAATTGCCGGCGACAACATGCCGGCAACAATCGCTAGTCTGCGGACCGTGTGGCAAACAATGATTCCGCAGCGCCCCTTCGATTACCAGTTCCTGGACGAGTCCTTTGATGCACAATACCGTGCGGAAGAGCGGTTTGGAAGCGTGTTTATGGTCTTCACGTTGCTCGCGCTCGTGATCGCCTGTCTGGGATTGTTTGGCCTCGCTGCATATACCGTGGTGCATCGCACAAAAGAGATTGGCATCCGGAAAGTACTCGGTGCCTCTACCCAGTCCGTGTTGCTGTTGCTGTCGAAGGACTTTACCCGGCTGGTGCTTGTAGCAATTTGCCTGGCCAGTCCGGTGGTATACTTCGCGATGCAGCGGTGGTTAGATGGCTTTCCCTATCGTGCGGCGATGCCGCTTTGGCTTTTTGCCGTCGCCGGCTTGCTTGCCCTCATAATCGCGTGGGTTACCGTTGGTACACAATCGCTAAAAGCAGCCCACGCAAATCCCGTTGATACGCTCAGGAATGAATAAGCCATCTTTCATCCGAATCGTTTTACCACATCCTTTTTACGGCCATGATTAAGAACTACTTCCGGATTGCTGTTCGTAATTTGTTCAGACACAAAGGGTACGCGATGCTCAACATTGCGGGCCTGGCCATTGGGATTGCATTGTGCCTCGTCATTTTGCGGTATGTGCAGTTCGAACAAAGCTTCGACCAGTTCAATACGGATGCAGCACATACGGTACGCGTAGAGAGCATTGTGCAGGCGCCGAGTGGCAAAGAACAATGGGCTCATACACCAAGGGATCTGGCCGCGTACCTGGCTGCCACATATCCGGAAATCGAGTCGGTTGTTCGCATTGGATCCGAAGACGAGCCATTGGTGCGTGTTGGCGATCGGCGGTTTTATGAAACCGACTTTCACTATGCAGATGCGAGCATATTCGATGTGTTGGATGTGCACCTTGTTCGTGGTGTAATGGCTGATCTCGAACGCCCATATACAGTGATGCTCACGCACGCCATGGCGTCAAGATACTTTGGCGATGCTGATCCAATTGGGCAAACTGTCGATGTGTCGGATAAGTGGGAAGCGAGTGTGTATACGTTTGAGGTGGTAGGCATCATTGATGCCTTGCCGGCCAATTCGCACGTTTCGATCAATTTTATGGCTTCACTGGCAACGCTTGATGCGTTGTATGAGGATATAAACAGCCAGGTTGTTCATACGTATGTACGGCTGAACAACGACGCTTCGGTAGATGCATTTATTGAAAAGCTGCACAACCTGACGGAAACTACGCAGTTACCCTGGTTGGGCGAGTCGCGACAGTTAACGGGTACCCCGCTGCTCGATATCCACCTCTACAGCAACACGAATCCGGCAACGGATATCGAATTACAAGGGGATATCAAGGTCGTTTATCTCTTTTCGCTGACAGCGCTGCTTGTCATTATTCTTGCCTGTATCAACTACGCCAACCTGGCAACAGCCCGTGCTTCGAGTCGGGCTATGGAAGTTGGGGTACGCAAGGTTGTTGGCGCCGGCCGTCGGCAATTAATCATCCAGTTTCTGGCGGAGTCGTTTGTGTTTGTACTGGTTGCGCTTGGTTTGGGCGTACTGCTTTCCCAACTGGCGTTGCCCTACTTTTATGGCCTGTTGGCGCGTGAATTTGTGTTTGATTGGCTAAACCCTGAATTCCTCATAGCCGTAGGGATTGGCACGTTGGCCATTGTGTTGGTTGCCGGTAGTTACCCGGCCTTTCTGCTGTCTGGATTCCGGCCTATACGTATCATCAAGGGATTTGACAACGCGCGGGGAGGCGTTAGCCTGCGAAAAGGCCTGGTGGTATTCCAGTTTGTAGTTTCGATTGGCTTTATTGCGGCCACGCTTACCATCTATCATCAGCTGAATTATGTGACGAGTGAGCGTTTAGGGTTTGCCCAAGACCAGCGGTTGATTTTGGAAACACGGAACCGGCTAACCGAAAACGCGCCGGCGTTTAAGGAAGCGCTGGAAGCAGTAGCCGGCGTACAACGCGTCTCGATGAGTTCAGGGTTGCCTGGGCATCCTTCAGCCATTTCGTTTTTTCAGCGGTCAGCCTTTGAAGATGCCCGTGGAAATCCAGACGATTATGTTGTGTTTGATCATGTGTGGGCCGACCACAACTTCCTCCAAACGTTTGATATTCCGGTTCTTCAGGGACGCAGTTTTTCTCGCGATTTTGCTTCGGATGCTACCACAGCAGTCCTTGTGAATGAGGCAGCATTGGCGGCTGTGGGATGGCAAGATGCAGTGGGCAAAACGTTTATTCGTAACGATACGCAGTGGGAAATTATAGGCGTTGTGCCCGATTTTCATCTTCATGATTTAAAACAGGAAGTTCGCCCACTCTTATTACAGCTTGATGAGTCCACAACATTTGTCACGCTTGAGCTGGCATCAGATCGGAATGCTGCCGGTTTGGCTGCGATTGAAGCGTTGTGGAATGAGCATATTCCCGCGTACCCTTTTCAGTATGCCTTTCTGGACGATGAAATTGCCTCAATGTACCAGGAAGAGCGAAGGCTTGGACAGTTGTTTATGGTATTCTCAGGCTTGGCTGTGTTGGTTGCGTGCCTAGGACTTTTTGGCCTGGCGGCTTATACGACGGTGCAGCGGAGTAAAGAAATCAGCATCCGGAAAATCCTGGGGGCGAGCGTGCGCAACCTGGTGACCATGCTTACAGAGGATTATCTGAAACTGGTTGGCATTGCCTTTTTGGTTGCAGCACCGCTTACCTATTTCCTGATGGCGTCCTGGCTGGAGTCGTTTGTGTACCACATTGAGTTGGGGATCTGGATTTTCTTGTTAGCCGGCTTAATCGCATCCGGTATCGCCATCATAACCGTAGGCTATCAGAGCATTAAAGCCGCCATTGCAAACCCAGTAGAATCACTACGCCAATCATAACGCGTGGACCATAACGAAAGGCAAAGAACCAGCAACCGTTAACCAGCAACCTTTAACCTGCAACGTTCAACAGCAATTGGCCACATTTGGAAGACACAACATTTGGAAGGCACAACAATGAAAGAAATCTGCGTTAACCTACCCGAACTGGAAGCTGATGAAACAGTTGAGGTTGAAATCCGCATCCGGGGGAAGAATCAGGAATTGCGCTACCGGGTCGAAGCGTTTGACCTGGCTGACAGCAAGGTTGATGCATCACGTGTTGATCAACTGCGTATTCTGATTCAAGCTTACGATCCCAATTGGGAGTTGGTACAAATAGGCATCCCCGATCAGCAGGTAATCCCGGTGATGTTCAAGCAGCGCGCATTGCCATCCGTCGACAAAGACTAGTACTCTGACAAGCTGATACTGTCGCGTTCTGAATCCTTCTTTTTGCCCTCCACAGCGTTGCAAAATCTCGACTTAAAACCATTAGGCCTGCGATTTTTCGTCTTGTGGAAAACAAAAATAAAGATCCATTTACACGACATTACCAACTTGTCAGAGTACTAGTTGTACGCGTAACGTTATTTAGAGGTTTAAAATGTTGAAAATAAAAGACTTGACAAAATCGTATATGCAGGGTTTTTCCCGCCATTTTATCCTGCGTAATATTAATCTGGAGATCGAAGCCGGCTCTTTTGTCAGCATTATGGGGCCATCGGGCGCCGGTAAGTCGACGCTGCTACATATTTTGGGAATGCTTGATGAGCCAAGTTCGGGTGAGTACTTGTTCAATGACGAGCCGGTCCACAAACTCAACGAGAAAAAGCGGACAGCACTACATCGTGAGCACATCGGATTTGTCTTCCAGGCGTACCACCTGATTGATGACCTGACCGTATACGAAAACCTCGAAACGCCGCTGCTCTACAAAAAAATCAAAGGGAGCGAGCGCAAAAGCATGGTCGCAGAGTTACTGGACCGGTTTAACATGGTGGCAAAGAAAGACCTGTTTCCAAGCCAGTTGTCGGGCGGACAGCAGCAACTCGTCGCAATAGCTCGTGCCCTCATCATCAAGCCACAACTCATTCTGGCAGATGAGCCGACAGGAAATTTGCACTCCAAACAAGCTGAGGAAATTATGGAGACCCTCAAGCAGCTCAACGAAGAGGGGGTAACGATTGTCCAGGTTACCCACAACGCAGACCTCGCCGGCTACGGCGATCGCATCATCGAACTGGTTGACGGCCGCGTAGAAGCTGACTACGCCCCAGCCGCAACCGCCTAATGGCAAACTGGCTTTGCCTGTTTGCGGTTGCTGGTTACGGGATAAAGGGATAAGGCTAAAGAACCTTTAACCTTAAACCAGCAACTTTCAACCGCAAACGCATTAAAATGCGTTTGCTACTACATCTTTTGGATTAGCATTAATTCCCTGTTGGTACATGGCATGTTGCGTTGAGATGTCGGATATTAATTGGGCTTGATCAACCTGACAGGATCGTTGTATGTCTTCCAGAGAGGCTGCCCGAACCACAGTTTCATCGCTTCTGAGCTTTGGTGAGGATGAAAAAGGACCCTCGGTGGATGAGTTGTTACCATTCATTTACGAGGAGTTGAGAGAGATGGCACACCGGCAGCTTGCCCGTGAGCAAGGGGAACGTACATTACACACGACTGATCTTGTTCATGAGGCTTACATGCGCCTGGTCGACGATTCGCAAGTCTCGAGGAAAGGGCGTGCGTATTTCTTTTCATCAGCTGCCAGCGCAATGCGTCGGGTATTGGTTGATCAGGCGAGGAAGAGAAACTCCAAGAAAAGGGGAGAGGGCGCCCAGAAAGTGAACTTGGAGGATGTGGAGATTGGCATCAATGAGTTTGCCGGCAACCTGCTCGATCTAGACGAAGCCTTGAACGATCTGGCTGTATTCAGTCCACGGCAGGCCAAAGTTGTCGAGTGCAGGTTCTTTGGCGGGCTTGGCGTAGAAGAAACAGCGGATGTCCTCCAGATTTCTGCGCGTACCGCGACCAATGACTGGAAACTGGCGCGGGCATGGCTCCATCGCCGGCTCAAAGGGTAACCCCATCCATCATCCAAACCCATGCAGGAACAGGCTCACCAACAACCGCCAAGTCATGAGGAATGGCAGAAAATTTCAGCATTGTTCGAGCAGGTGCTCGAAATGCCCGTAACCGAGCGGGAAGCGTTTCTGGATACCGCTTGCACCGACAATGCAGCGTTGCGTAGCGAGCTCGATTCGCTGCTTGCCGCGCATGAAGAAGAGGATACCTTCCTGGACCAAATGGACGCGTCCAGCGCCGTTGCGCTTTTACACGACGCACATCCGCGTCATGCACAAACGTACGGCGCGTACCAGGTGGTTAGAGAAATTGGTCGAGGGGGGATGGGCAAGGTCTATCTGGCAGAACGAACCGATGGGCAGTTTAGTCAGGAGGTAGCGCTGAAGGTTGTGAAAGCCGGCCTTGATACTGCCGGTATATCCCAGCGATTTCTGCAAGAGCGCCAAATTCTTGCGCGGCTCCAACATCCCAATATTGCCCGGTTGCTCGATGGAGGCCTGGGCGCGTCTGGCGATCCCTATTTTGTGATGGAGTTCATCGATGGGCAGCCCCTGCTGGTGTATTGTGACGCACAACAGCTATCGCTCGATGCGCGGCTGCAACTGTTTGTGAAGGTGTGTGAAGCCGTGCAGTATGCACACCAGAACCTTGTTGTGCACCGCGACCTCAAACCGGGCAACATCCTTGTAACCAACGAGGGTGAAGTGAAGCTCCTCGATTTCGGGATTGCCAAGCTCATCGAAGCGGGTGAGATGGACATTCCCGAGCTACATACAGAAACAGGCTTTAAAGCCATGACTCCTGAGTACGCATCGCCAGAGCAGGTGCGCGCCGAGGCGGTGACTACAGCCACTGATGTGTATGCGCTAGGGGTTATTCTGTATGAAATGCTGGTAGGCTGCCGGCCGTACCATTTTGACCGGCGATCGATGCAGGAAGTGGTGCAGGCGATTTGCATCGATGAGCCTGTACGCCCACTAAGAGCGCTGGATGACGCATCGTTGCAACTGCACACACCCGAGCATATTGCAGCAAAGCGCGATTTGTCGCTGCCGCGCTTACGCCGCGCGTTGAAAGGGGACATCGAGGCCATATTGTTGAAGGCGCTGCAGAAAGATCCGAAGGATCGCTATGCTACGGTACAAGCGTTACGGGAAGATCTTGAGCGTTACCTGGGACGTCTGCCTGTCGAATCGCGTGCAGGGTCGTTGGGGTATGTGTTTGCCAAGTTTATCCGCCGGCACCGCCTGGCTGTGGCCGGCATGAGTCTTTTTGTGCTTTGTCTTGCAATCTTCAGTGTTGTACTGGGCATGCAGGCAAATCGTTTGGCAGATGAACGCGACCGCAGTCAGCGCGAGGCTGAGAAGGCCTTGGCCGTTTCCAACTTCCTTGAAAGCATTTTCGAATCCACACGCGCTACGGTAGGAAACAGTAATGATCCGGTAACCGCTCAGGAATTGTTAAAATCTGGCGTTGATCGCGTGAATGCAGATTTTGTTGACAATCCGGAAGTGCAGGCCATGTTGCTGCAAGTTTTAGGGCGTACCCATCTGAGTATGAATTTTTACGAAGATGGTAAGCAGTTATTGGAAAAGGCCCTGGCTATGTCGATCGCACTGAACGGGGAAGAAAGCCTGGAAACGGTTCAGAATAAAATGTTACTGGCCGCTGCGCTCCGGTCTCTTGGCGTTCCCGGTTGGCAAGACGCATCGCGTACCTTGTTCGAAGAGGCACTGGCTACGCAACGTAATTTGGGCGATGACGAGGCGCATATTGCACATACTTTGCTGCAACTTGGCGTGCATTTGCATGCCATAGGGGATCAGGAAGCCGTCCAGGAAACGGCACGTGAGGCACTCGCCCGTTGGCCACAAAAACAGGACTTTTCTGATCCGGAAGTTATCAATCGTATCTTTGAAATGGCTACGTTGCAACGCTATGCCGGCGAAACAGAAGTCGCTGAATCGCTATACACGAATGTGATTAACAACGTAGACCCCTTAACGGAAGCATTGCAGTATCAGTTGTCCCTGGCACATACCTACATGGCTTCACTGTATTTTACGCTGCGGAGGGACAAACAGGAAAAGCTGTTTCACTATGAACAGGCGTACGAACTGATCAAGGATTCGCCAAACGTAGCATATAGCGATTTCATCGATAAACAAAGCAGTTATGCCGTATCGCTAGCTGAAAACGGTGAGACAGGTAAGGCTATTGTCTTCCTCGAAGAAAGCGTAGCGTATTGGCAGAACCTGGACGAAACGTCAAAGGAAGCTTATGATGAGCAAGAACGCGTGCTCGGCTTAGCAGCAGCTGAAGGGCAATTGCAGAAAGCATATCGACTGGCTGGAAAGTATGCAGATGCAGAGCGGGTGCTCAAAAATTCTATTGCTCGATTACAGCGCGTTTCTCGGCGAAAATCATTATCAGCCTCGTATTGCCGAAATTGAGTTGGCAAAATTACTGGGGGCCCAGGATAAAATGGAAGAAGCGTATCAGGTGCTTGGAGGGCGCAATCATCCAGTTGTCCAAACAGTTTGGGAAAGATTATCTCATCGTCAGTACCGCGCGCTCGTTGAAGGCTTCGTTCTTTTATAAAGATGGGCGCCTGGAGGAAGCTGAAGCCCTGCTGCATGACGTAAATGCTTCGTTGACGCACGACGATGGCACAATTCCCACCCGGCATTTAGGCCCCGTGTTTATGCTTGCGCGGACGTTTAGTGCACAGGGTGCGCCTATGCGCGCGGATTCATTGTTGCGTAAACACTACGCTGACATCCTGGCAAACGGAGAAGAGCAGACACCCGTGGGCATGCGCATGAAAAGCGTAATGGATTCGCTTCATACTGCAGAAGGGATAACAGCCAGGCATGAATTCTAAGCGCTTGGAGCCGCACTTGCGAAAATCCATCTAACTGTACCATTTGAGCTGAGGCTAGGCTATATTTTTCTATACTCACCACCAAGTATAGGAGATTGACGTGGCTGCTTCTGATAAGCTTTATTCCTCTTCATTTACCCAATCCCTCGTGTTGCCGGCCTGTTGCTGGCACTATGCATTGCTGTACCAACAGCTGTGCTGCTTTGTTTGCCCAGCCAACAGCACCCGGCGATGCAGATGAGAAGGCATTACACCCCTGGCAAAAGCAGTGCGCGTTGCCGCAGCGCCTACGCTCGATGGGGATATCATAAATGACCCTGTCTGGCAGGCGGCTGAGCCTATCGAAGCGTTCTGGCAGACAACACCAATAGAGGGCGCACCCGCTACCGAAAGGACCGTGGTGCGTGTCGTGTTCACCGACGAAGCTTTTCATCTCGGCGTGGTCTGTTACACCGCCGATCCATCCAAAATTATTGTCTCTGATGCGGTGCGCGATGGTGCGCTAAATGGCACCGACAGCTTTCAATTTATCCTCGATACGTACCAGGATACGCAGAATGGCTTTGTCTTTGGGCACGAGTCCGGCCGGCATCGAATACGATGCACAGGTGACCAATGAAGGCGCGGGCGTGTTTGGCTTTGCCGGCCAGACCAGTGGCTCTGGCGGTGGCCTCAATGTAACTGGGATGGCGCCTGGGATGTCGCTTCTACCATCGGCGACTTTGGCTGGAGTGCAGAATTTACGATTCCATTCCGTACACTTCGCTTTCCCAATAAAGGCGTCCAGTCCTGGGGGTAAACTTTCAGCGGAATATCCGGCACAACAACGAGGTTGTGTTCTGGTCGAAAGCTGCCGCGGCCAATTTAACCTGTACAGGGTTTCCATGGCAGGTACGCTCGAGGGGCTCGAAGTCCCGACACGCGTAACCTGAAAATTATGCCGTATGTGCTGGGCCAGACCAACGTGGACCGGGTTGGAGACGCCGGCGGTGAAACCGCGGATTTTGGTGCAGATGTCAAATACAGCATCACCCCGAGTATGGCGCTCGATTTGACCTACAACACTGATTTTGCGCAGGTGGAAGTAGATGATGAACAGGTCAATCTGGATCGATTTCAATCTGTTTTTTCCAGAAAAGCGTCCGTTTTTCCTTGAAAACGCCGGCCTGTTCTCCGTAAAGTCGGATGGCACAATCCAGACGGGCAGCGACGTAGAGCTGTTTTTCAGCCGGCGCATCGGCATTGGGCCCAATGGCGAAACCGTTCCAATTATTGGTGGTGCACGCGTTTCGGGGAATGTGGGCAGCAATACGAGTATCGGCTTGCTAAATATGCAAACGGAGAAAATTGGTGGGGTCACCGCCTCCAATAACTTTTCTGTTGCGCGCGTTGAACAGCAACTGAAAAACCGCTCGTCTGTTGGTGCAATGTTTGTCAATCGCGAAGGGGAGAGGGATCTCGCACTAGACGTGCCATACAACCGTCTCATTGGTGTTGATGGCAAGCTTGGTATTGGCGACAATGCAGAACTTAATGCATACGTGGCGCGCACGTTTTCGCCACACCTCGATGGCCGGCAGTATGCATACGACATTTCCGCCCGCCGCAGTACAGAGTCGCTGCTAATGACATTTCAGTATGCTGAAATAGCCGACGACTTTAACCCTGAAGTGGGCTTCATGTCCCGGCAGAGTTTCAGGAAGCTAAGCGGATTACTGTTCAACACGATCCGGGTTAAGGACTATTGGAATCTGCTGGAAATCCGACCGCACATCAGCTACAGAAGCTATTGGGGATATGCCGACGGCTTCCATGAGACAAACTTTGTGCACGTGGACACCCACTGGGAATGGATGAGTGGCTTCGAGGTGCATACGGGTGTGAACTTCCGCAAAGAAGGTGTACGGAATACCTTTTCACTGGGTGGTGTTGAAATTCCAGCTGACACCTACGATTGGGCTGAAGCGCAGCTTGTGCTGATTACTGATCCGCGTAAAGACATCAGCTACAGCATCCGTTCGTTTATCGGTGGCTTTTTTGGCGGCCGGCGAATTACCTCATCCTCAAACCTGAATTTCCGCGGCGGCGAAAAATTCAACGGCCAGGTGACGTTGCAGCGGAGTAACGTTTTCCTGGATAACGGCGACTTTACCAGCAACCTGCTGCGGACGCGGTTGAGCTACTCGTTTACGCCGCGCATCTTTTTGCAAGGCCTGGCGCAGTACAACGACCTGGCCGAGATCTGGTCCTTTAACGTGCGGTTTGGCTGGTTACAGTCAGCCAACACCGGATTGTTTGTGGTATTCAACCAGGCCAGCGCGCTCGATCTGGCTGACGATAACGGGATTTTTTACGGGTTTGGCGATTTGCAAATTCGCAGTCTGACGCTCAAATATACCTACCTGTTTGACGTGTTTAAATAAGGATGCGTGACAGGGCCTTACTCGTTGCGAAGCAGGTCGATGGGGTTCATGATTGTGACACGGATCACCTGAGAGAGCAGTACAACACTGGCTACCAGGAGCACAATACCGAAGGCAAGCACTACGATATCAAACGGTTAATGGGCGGGGCTTCGTGTTGTCGTTTTTTCGTGTTTCTGAATACTGAATTTCAGATTGTGCCTCTTCCATGAGAGAGTAACTCCAATACAACAATTCATCATTGTTGTAACACCATGCCGACTTGAGCCGGTACCCAGGAGGTGTTGGCGATGCGTAGAGGTATGACTATGAATACCGCTCGCCCAGATCCCTCGGCTACGCTCGGGATGACAGGTGCAAAGCGCGGTGTATGGGGAGGTACCTTAAGAGATCCTTCGCGTGTCTCAGAACGACACATGCCGGGCAATTGTCCTCACTAATCCACTCCAAACGCCTCACAAAAAAGGCCCCGAAGCGCAATGCTCCGGGGCCTTTAAAATCCATTCTGGTCAGGCTAGAACGTGTAGCGGAA
This sequence comes from Rhodothermales bacterium, assembly GCA_965263205.1. Taxonomy (GTDB): domain Bacteria; phylum Bacteroidota; class Rhodothermia; order Rhodothermales; family JAHQVL01; genus JBCCIM01. The sequence goes on along the minus strand of CBDHHF010000017.1, from coordinate 4,342 downwards.
GCCCATCTGCATGAACCAGCGCGAGCTGTAGCTGCCGGAGTCTTTGATCTGATCTTTGAAGAATTCATCCTCGGTAGGTGTTCTTTCCGGGTTGAATTCCAGGCGATAGATCGGGGTGAAGTCGTTGTTTGCAGCGTCAACAAAGCCGCGGAATTCCACGAGTTCAAACCCACCGTTGCTGGAGCTGGTGAATTTGTCGTAGCGGAGGCCCCAGTCTTTGTTGAGCATGTTGCCGATGTTGAAGATGTCGAGCGTGAACTCGAGCTTCGTGCGGCGGCTGCCCAGGTTGGCAAACAGCTCCTGCGAGAACTTGAAGTCGAAGATGTTCTCGAAAGGCAGCCGGCTGCCGTTGCGCTGTGCAAAGTCACCACGGCGATCGCTCAGGTAGTCGCTGCTTTCGATGAAGGCATCGAGTGCTGCAGCTGAAGCTGCTGCGTCACCTTCCCAAACAAAGTCGCTGGCGCTGTTTGGTACAAACAGGAGACCGAAGTCGCGGTAGCCTGGTGCGTTAACCAGCGCGTCGCTGTTGTCGATGGTGTAGTTGAACGGACGACCGCTCTGACCGGTGTAGAACAGCGAAACGGTTGTGCCCAGGTTGTTCAGGAATTCTTTACGCACGGTTACCGATGCGAGGATACGGTGACCGATGGAGAAGTCTGAACGCGTTAGTGGACAGTTCGTTCGGCAGGTTGTCGGCAACTTCTACAGAACGCCACAGCGTGTTGATCTGGGAAGATGTACCGTCGTTTACAGCAAACGCATCGCCGTAGGTGTAAGAACCAGAGAGGATTACGTCGCTGTCGCGGCCGAGTGGCTTCGTCTGAACTCTTTAGAGAGTGAAGCTGTGATGTCGAAGGTGTGGCCTTCGCTCGTGTTACCAACGCGATGCACAGCGCTGTAGCGTGGGTCGATTACAATGTCACCATTGTAGAACGGCCGGCTGCCAGGACCCGTGGTCATAGCAACTGCATCAGGATTCAAATTGACATTGGTTACGAGGATGTTGCTCAACGTTTTGGTGAACTGTCCTTCGAGCGTACCGATCAGGCCGTTGCCAAAGTCGCGGTCAACGGCGAGGCTGGTACGGAGCACCTGCGGGTAGCGGAAACCTTCTTCGAAGATCTCGAGGCGGCCACTTGGGATGTCGCTCTGGCCGAAGTCCGAACCGGTAAACTGCTGCTGTGGATCAGCCACAAAAGGTACAGGATCGCCGTTCGGGAAGGAACCACCAAAGTTGAACACAAAGCCAGAGTTCGTTCCGTTGTTGAGGAACATGCTACCAGGCCATACAAACGGTACGCGGCCGGTGAACACGCCAACACCACCGCGGAGCTGGAGCGTCTGGTTGCTATTCACATCGTAGTTGAAGCCAACGCGAGGGGAGAAGTATGGGAGCGCGTCTGGTGTTTCACCAGGCAGTGCGCCGTTGAGGTCATACTGGGCCTCGATGTCTGGAATCGTCGTTGTGAGGGCGTCATCAGCAAATCCAGGCGTAGACGTAACTTTCGGGAAGTCAACGCGGAGACCGTACGTCAGGCGCAGGTCGTCGTTCACCTGCCATTCATCCTGCGCATAGAAACCAATCTGCTGCGCTTTGAATGCGCCGATGGCATTGGTGCCGTCTCCAGCAACACCATCAACGAGCGAGTAACCACGCTGGTAAATACGCGGTGCTACAGGATCGACATCGGGATTGCCAATGGCTTCCAGCGACTGCAGGAAGTCGTCGAGGCTGCTGTACTCGTACGAGCCGAAGTTACGCGGGATGAACAGGTTGCCGATGTCATAGAACTCCAGGTGTGCACCGAACGTCCAGGTGTGGTTGCCGGCAAACAGGTTGAAGTTGTTCGTAATCGTGAAAGATATCCTGCTCAAGGATGTTCGCCGTAGAGAATGGCTCTGAACCGAGGAACATCGTACCGTCACCATCGAGGATTACCACGGAAGGGAATGGATCGCCGGTGATGCCACGGTCATCTTCAACTTTGGTGTACCCGATGAGCAGTTTGTTGGCGTAACTGGTGCCAAACGTGCTGTTCAGTTCGAGTGCTGTTGAGTTCGTCGTGTTTGGGAAGAACTCTGAGTTGTTGCCGTAGTTGAGCGGAGGTAGCACGGCTACGGAAGGCATCAATGTTTTCCGAATCAGAATAGCTGTGACGTACACTCAGCTTGTTCGTGTTGTTGATGTTCCAGTCGAGCTTTGCAAGGATTTTATTGTCATCCAGCGAAGAGATTTTGTCGCCAAAATCACCAGGATCATATCCAGTTGTGCTGATCAGCGCATTGCGGAGTTCATCAATGCCGGCCGGCAGACGTACCAATGTAGCTCTGGAAGTCCTGCGGCGTTTCTGAACGAAGCAGTTCAGCATTGGCAAAGAAGAACAGTTTGTTCTTGATGATCGGACCACCAAGGCGGATACCGTAGCGGTTGCTTGAGAAGTCAGCAAGTGATTCGCGGTCGATGTCCAGGAAGTCTGCCTGCACGCCAGGGGTTTTTCCTACAAATGCTTCGTTTCTCAGGTATGAGTAAACAGAACCTTCAAAGGTGTTCGTGCCAGAGCGGGTTACCGCGTTGATCGAACCGCCGGTGAAGCCGCTCTGCGTAACATCGTAAGGGGAGATGTTAATCTGGAACTCTTCGATGGCGTCAATAGAGATAGGCGTAGAGCCTGTCTGGCCACCGTTGGTGCCCTGTGCAGAGAGACCGAAGACGTCGTTGTTTACCGTGCCATCGATGTAGATGGCGTTGTAACGGTTGTTCTGGCCGGCGATAGAGATGGCAGGACCATCATCATCGTCGTTCTCAACGTACGCCTGTGGCGTAAGGCGCGTGAAGTCAGCCAGGTCCCGACCGATGGTTGGGGTGTAGTTCAGGCGTTCTTCGTTGATGCTGGTGCCCGTGCCAACACGGCTTGGATCAAACACGCCGCCACTTGCAACAACTTCGATGCCATCGAGCTCGAGGGCTTGCTCGAAGAGCGCAGCGTTCAGCTGAAACGTTTCACCAAGCTTCAGATACACGTTGTCCAGCGTGTAGGTCTGGAAGCCAACGAAGCTAACTTCGATGGAGTAAGGGCCGCCAACGCGCATGCCGCGGATGTTGAACACACCCTCGAGGTTGGTTGTGGCGCCATACTGCGTGCCAGATGGAACGTGGGTTGCGATGGCATTTGCTCCCGGCAGGGTTTCCCCTGTTTCATCGAGAATGGTGCCGCGCATGGAAGAGGTTGTTACACCCTGGCCAAATACTGGCATGCTCGAAAGCATAATCAGGAGTGCAAACATCGAAACTCGCAAGAAGGAGTCTTTGAGGTTCATAACTTCTATATATCAGGTTAGCGAATATACTTTTGGGTGGATTCGAAAATTACCGATAATTGCTATGAGTCCTGCTACCTTATTGTTAAGCGCGGATTGAGCGTTTTAAATTCAGTTTATCTTCACCACAAGCTCTGATTTCCTTCATCAAATAGTTGTCTTTCTTTCACATAAAAAGGCCTATGCGTGGAAACCCGATCCCGCGTATAGGCCTGTCTGAAAAATGTGACACGTGTTGAATATCGAATATCGATCAAGGAACACCGAATATCGAAGGAAATTCACTCACTCCTCACTCCTCACTCCTCACTCCTCACTCCTCACTCCTCACTCCTCACTCACCGGTCTACCGAGTCATAATCGAGCACATCTTTTCCAGCTTCTTGAGAGAGGATATCGAGCGCACAGGAGGCGCCTTCGCCGGCAGAGATAATAGCCTGGCTTCTACGCAGTTTGGTGCCACGTCCGATGACGTACAACCGGTCGATAGCCGTGCGGCCATCACGGTCCACTTCAACACCTGATAAGGCGAGTTCAAGACCAAGTTTATTACACAGTTTCATACCTTTGCCTTCGGCAATAATCAGGTATTTACTTGTATGGGTTTGCGCGTCGTCAGTTGTAACCGTAAACGTATCGCCTGCGGAAATCGACGCTACAAACTTATCTTCGAGTTTGGCCCCAAACGAGGCTACTTGCTTGCGGCTGATTTCCTGAAACTCGGTCCCTGTCATTTCTTCGATGCCCAGGTAGTTGTACAGCATGGCGTAATGCATCGCTGTCTCGTTTTTGCCAAACACCGTGACATCCATGCCCTTTTTTGCGAGGAACAGGGCTGCACTCAGGCCGGCCGGCCCGTCGCCAACAATAATGGTACTCATATCCGCTATCGCCAATGTTTATAAGAGGAGAACTACATAAAGCCCCTCTAACCACCAATTATAAATAACGCTCCCTGATCACGGCCATGTGATGTAATTCGTGTCCCGATATGATATACATCAACGCATTAACCGTAAAAAGT
>CBDHHF010000016.1:0-67190 GCA_965263205.1 Rhodothermales bacterium | reverse complement strand
GCACTCACAAACCTCACGCAGCCTCCTCCCGAGACTCAGCCGGCCTCTACGCCTGCACCAACAACAGAGCGCAGCGTCCCAAACCCGAGCCCCGCGCACGCCTGGACGCTACAACTTCGTCACAAAACAGGCTCTTTAGAAGCTTCAGTGGCTGCCAATCGATTTCGGAACCTCAGCCTCAGTTTTGGCATCTTGCTGATTCTCGGTTGTGCTATTGTACTCATCTATATATCAACCCGCCGCGCCCAATGGCTGGCGGAGCGTCAGATGAGTTTTGTGACTGGTGTTTCACACGAATTGCGCACCCCGCTTTCTGTCATCAAATCTGCCGCGGATAATCTGGCTGATGGCGTGGTAAGTAAACCAGATCGTATGCAAAAATATGGGGAGCTAATCCGCAAGGAAACGGGGCGATTGACCGATATGGTTGAGCAGATTCTCGAACTCGCCGGCGTATTGTCTCCGGACAAGACGTTCAAACGCGAATCGGTAGAAATCTCGCAACTGGTTCAGGACACCCTGGATGCCTGCAAAGACACGATCGAATCCAAAGCTTTTGACGTCGACCTCGACATTTCTGACAACCTCCCCCCCATCGAAGGCGACAAACGCTCGCTGCAGGCTGCATTGAGTAACCTGATCCATAACGCTGTAAAGTATAGCAATGGCAGCAAATGGATTGGAATTTATACGACACTGCACGATAAAAAGGGCCGCGGGCCTGAAATCCAGGTTAGTGTTTCTGATAAAGGCATTGGCATTCCCCAGGAGGATCTGCCTCATATTTTTGAAGATTTCTTTCGTGGGCAGGCAGTACGCGCAGCCCAAATCAAGGGAAATGGCATTGGCCTGAGTATTGTCAAAAAAACGATGGAAGCCCATAATGGACGGGTCTCGGTCATGACGCGGCCGGCCGGCGGCACCACGTTTACGCTGCACCTTCCCCTCAAATAAGTATTGAACTCGATGAAGAAGCGCATCCTGCTTGTTGAAGACGAACCCGGACTCATTCTAACCCTCACGGATCGGTTAGAGAGCGAAGGGTATGAAGTGGTGACAGAATCTACAGGTGATGCTGGTATGCAACGCGCTGTTAACGAGGTGTTCGATCTCTATATCCTCGACGTTATGTTACCAGTTCGGAGTGGACTGGATATATGCCAGGAATTGCGAAAGAAAGAAATTCAGACGCCCGTTATGATGTTGACTGCCAAAGGACAGGTTGTTGACAAAGTGGTTGGCCTAAAACTGGGTGCAGATGATTACCTGACCAAACCGTTTGAGATGCCAGAACTTCTGGCACGTATCGAGGCGCTGCTCCGCAGAACGCAGAAACAAGCGCCGCAACAAGGTCAAATAGATACGTACAGCTTCGGGGACATCAGCATTGACTTTCGAAAAGCCGAAGTCAAGCGCGACGGCACCATGATTGATTTATCGGCAAAAGAATTTCAACTCTTGCGTTATTTTGCCGAGCACAAGGGCGCGACCCTTTCTCGCGATGAACTCCTCAATGAAGTTTGGGGCTACGACGCACTCCCTTCCACCCGTACCATCGATGTCCACGTTGCATGGCTCCGCCAAAAACTTGAGCCCAACGCACGCCGGCCACAGTTCATCCTGACCGTCCATGGGTTGGGCTATAAGTTTGTAGGATAAATTTAGCGATACCAGAAGGGTTTGCACGGGATATCCTTCGCAGGTATCCAGGATACGGATTTAACTCGGTTGATTTTTTTGATGAATCCGAGTACTAGTTTAACCAGATATCCTGCTTGAGCTTTTTGTATCCCGTTGGCGTCTCCCCTACTACTTTTTTAAACATCCGGTTGAACGATACCGTGCCGGCATATCCAACGCCTCGCGCAATTTCGTTAACCATCAGTTCGCCACTTTCAAGCAATCGTTTGGCCACTTCTATCCGGTGATACACAATAATGCCCTTCACCGTCCAACCGGTATAGCTCCTGAACACACCCTGGAATGTATTCGTGTGGATATTATGCTTATCAAGCACCTGCGATACATTGGTGTTGGCCTCATCAAAGTGTAATCGAATATGATTCCAAACCTGAGCTACCAGAAAGGGCCATTCGGATTTTGCAGTGGGAATAGTCGTCTTATAGGTTGCTATAGTTTTGTTGATTGCTGCCTCGCTTCTGTTTATGCGCTGAAACAGACCAGAATAATCCAGACTCATAACCGTTCTTATTGTATGAAACGGACACGGAAGAGTTGGACAACCTTCGCAACGCCTGCTATGCCTACTCGGGTCGCCTGAAGTGGGTTTGTGCAACTCACCTACTAGAACGCAAGCTTTCAGTAGTACGCGACATCAAAAAGATCTGTATCCATAAATTACCGGCTCTTTCGGGAAAAAAGGTATTGCTTCCTTCGTATTTAAGCCTATCTTTATTTCCTCGCTTCGCCGGCGCAAATGAACTGACACGATCCGCAGAACATGGAAAGTGAAGAGTCAAATCGGGACAGAATCACGCCGTCAGACCGGCCGTTTCACATTGTATACGATGAACTGGTTGTCATCGCGCAGAAACAGCTACGCCGGTACCGTACGGGGCAAACGATCGATACCGTTGCACTTGTTCACGAAGCCTATATCAAACTCAACAAACACGATCCCGACCGCTGGAACGACGACACCCACTTTTTTGCTACGGCGGCACGCGCCATGCGGCAAATTTTAGTAGACTACGCACGCCGGCAATATGCTGAGCGGCGCGGTGGACATTCAAAGCCAACTTCTCTCAGCCAGGCCGAGCGCGCCACCATCATGGTCGATACAGAAATTGTAGAGATTCTCGACCTCGACAAGGCACTCACCCAACTTTCAGCCCTCAATGAACGCCTGGGCAAAGTAGTAGAATTACGGTTTTTCTCAGGCCTTTCGATAGAAGAGACAGCGCGTGTATTACGCGTAACCAAGCGCACCATCGACCGCGACTGGTTCAAAGCCAAGGCGTTTCTTTACCGCGCCATTCAGGGCAATACGTCGGAAGAAGGGTAGGGGCACAAACAAATATTTTTTGTGCTTACAGGTTGAAGGATCTTTTGCATTTAAATGATACCAGGACGCCAAGTATCAATCACAGAAGTTTTGATGCTTTGTTTACAAGCCACCTGAAGGAAAACTTAATCGCATAAGGCCAAACAACTTTCAACCTGTAACCTGCAACCAAACCTCATTACTGCATATCGAAACATCCTTCAAACAACTGACACGAGGGATCTGTCAGGGGCGTCATGTCTGTACAAGGGGGATCGAAGATAAAGCCTACCTGCTGCAAGATTGGGGTGGTGGGCAGCACGTTGAAATCCACAACGTAGCCGGCCCCAAAATAGCCAAACCCATTCTCGACATTCGAGAAAAGCTGCGGCTGAACGAGTAATTCCGGCTCAAACTCACCGCCGGGTGGCACCCAGGCATTATCACCCACAAAAAACTCCAACTGAATAGACCGAACGGCGATGAATTCGGTCGTCAGGCACGCAGCATTAAAAGCATCCCTGATTTGCGATAGATCTTCCCGGTAATCGATTCTGTACTTCCATCCCTCTCCTTCGCGCTCTTCGAGCCCTTTGTACGAGATATCCACAGGAAACTGCACAGGTTCAAGCACAACAGGCTTCTGCGGTTGCAGCGCTGAAGTCCGGTATTTCACTGCTACCTGTACAAAATTAGGCAACTCACCTTCGAGCAGGAATTCGGGAACGAGCGGGTTCGTCCCCATGAGCCGGCGGATCGTAATGTCGCGCGGCACCTTTACCTCAACGCTGGACATCGCACCATCCGTGCGGATCACTTCAAGGCGATAGGTCTCTTCATGCTCAGGTGTGAAGTCGGAAAAGAACACAATGCCTTCGCTTTCATCAGAAAACGTGACGAGCGAGTCACGCCAGACGCGGACTTCGCCCGATCCCACGTGAACCGACCGTACCGTCGCCTGATCTGCACCGATTCCTACTTCATCGATAACGTTAGCAACGGGAATGACCCGCACAATTTGCCGTTGAGATTTTGGATTAAAGAACCCATACACGGTAAAAGGCTGATCTTCTCCCAGGAATGGATTCGGGTCTTCTTCGCATCCTGCAAGTACAATTGCAAACAGCGACAATACGATGAGATATCGAGCCATGCTATGTTCTGTGTAACGCTGCATATCGCTAAAATTCTATCTTCAAACCAAGGGTGGGAATAAGTGGCAGCTGGTTGGTACGCTCAAGCGTAAACAGGTCCAGCGAGAAGATATTGGCGCGGTCGTATACGTTGACAACGCCGGCCTGAATGGCAAAGAATCCACCTTCAAAGGGAAACTGCCGATCTACAGAAATATCCAGGCGATGGTAGGTGGGCAATACGCCGCCGTAGGGTCGATCGTAAATAACCCGAATATCTCCCGGCTCTTCGCTCACATCAACATTGCCATCAAGCAGCAAAAACTGATCAAACCCACGTACCTGGTTGTAAGGCAAGCCTGATCCGAAATTCCAACGCATATTGAGGTTGAAATTACTCACCTTCCAATTCATCACTGCGTTTACCTGATGCCGGCGATCATGGGGAGGGCGAAACGTGATTTCTGGACTACCAAACCACAATTCCAGCGTTTCCTGGCTCGCCTTGTATTCAACCGACGAAATGCCATATGTGACGTACGAATAGAAATTGGGGCGTCTGAACTCTGCACGAAAATCGACCCCTTTTACATTCCCCGAGGCTCGTTGCAGGTTCGTTGTAAGTCGCGGGAAGGCCGTCCATTCAGAGATGTACAGGTTGCGCAGGTTTTTATAGTACCCTTCTACCGAAAATTCCAGGCCTTCATTGACTGTATACTGATAGCCCAAAATGTAGTGCTCGGCTTTGGTCAGATCATCGAGGGGCGGTCCAACCCAGGCTGTAAATACGTTGGTTGCATCCCGCCGATCATTCAGGCCCACAACTTCCTGGTGATACAGCCCGGTGGCACCACTCAACTGCCCTTTGCCCATATCCAGAATAAAGCGGAAGCGGGGCTCAAGGATGTTGAATGAATCGAAAAACATGTACGTCAAACCGGGACGAATCCGAAGCCCTTTGCCCATGTAAATATCGGGCTCGAAATACAAACCAACTTTGGGCAATCGGTCTTCAGCCTGACTAAAGTTCTGATACAAACCACCCAACTGTGACGATACCTCGGCGGTTCGAAGGTAGCCGCCATATTTGAATTCGGAAAGGCCGGCGTAGTTGGTGATGTTAATCGCCGCGTTAAAATTATCGATTTTCGACACACGCGAAGGTACACTACGTGGGCCGAGCTCCGTATCAAGTCTGGAAACGGAAAACAGGATTTCAGCACGCACCGGTGAATTCTTCGGAAGCACCAGGTACCGCCCCCCCATCACTGTATTATTCCAGCGCACTTCGTCGCGAGATACCTGCTCCTGGTTTTCCAGGGCACCGCGATCATAGGTACGGAGTGCGGTAAAGGAAAACTGGTTATTGGCGTTGATGTCGATGTGCAACTTGCCAAAGAAATCACCAAACTTGTACGGCAAATCCTGCCCTACGTACTGCGAAGCAATTTTGTCGATCACCGACTGGCGCAAGGAGCCCAGGAACGAAATACGATTTTTGATGAGCGGCCCTTCCAGACGCACCGCATTCACAAACGGGGCAATGGAAAAAGAACGTTCGTAATCTTTTTTGTTACCGTTCCGTGTGCGAACATCCATGATGGCAGATACACGCCCGGAGTAGTCAGCACCGTAACCGCCGGCATGAATATCTGCCTGACTGAGGACATCAGCTGAAAATGCGGAATAGAACCCAAGAATGTGGAAGGGTTGATACACGTACATGCCGTCGAGCAGGGCTACGTTATGCGCCGGCTCGCCCCCACGGATAAAAAACTGTCCACCACGGTCACCCGTAGAAATTACACCAGGCAACGTTGAGAGGTAGTTTGCGAGGTCAGCCGTGATATCCGGGGCTGGCACCAGCGCAAGGTCTTCAGCCTTGACGGACTGCAGGCCGGCCGTGAGCCGCGTTGCACCCGTGCTTCGCTCAGTCTCGACTAGCACCTCATCAAGCTCCGCAGCGCCTTCCACCAGTTCATAGTTGATGATCTGCGTATCCTCAGCTGCTAAGAGCACTTCTTCGGTTATCGTTTGAAAACCGATAAAGGAGACTTGCATGTTGTATACACCGGGCGTAATCCGCGAAATAGCGTACACACCATCTCCATCTGTTACACCGCCAAAGAAGGCACCGTTGTCATGTCGCAGCACCACGTTGACGCCTTGAAGGGGCAGCCCATCCGAAGCGGCTGTGACAATACCACGTACAGAGGCGGATTGCCCAAATGCCTGCGGGATGATGCTGACAACACACAACAAACACAACACGCAAGCGTAGCGAAATTTAATCATTGAGTCTCCTTGCTACAGATCACACCACGATCCAAAATCTACCGCATCTGCGGTAATAGTAGACGATAATACCATCGGAATTACGCCAATGTCATCCGCCTGTACAAATAGGCGGCACTGATGAATGAAACGTTCCATCAATACCGCCTGAACCGGGGTGCTGTTCACATATTTGGTGGTCAAAGGGGTGGCGTGCTATCGCACGTCGTACCGGATGAAAGAAAGGAACGCACCGGCAAACGCTGCAATCGAAAACAGGCTCAACAATCCAAAATCGATGATGCTTGGTTCAACAGCTTCTTTATACTCCTGTTGCGGTGCTTCAAAGCGCGGCAACTCGGAAAGATCGAGGGGTTCCTGTTCCTGATTTCTATTGCGTCCAAATCCACCACGGCCGGCGTTTCTGGCGCGTTCTTCTTCGCGTTTAGCTTCCACAAACTGGGTAAAGCTTGTACGGTAGGCTTTCATGGCATCTTCGTACTCACTTTTCAGCTCTGTGCCCGTATTCGCCATCTGCATCGCTGTCAATTTATAGGCAGAGGCCGGCGAGAACCGCGACAACGTAAAGGCCATGCGTTCCTGTGCAACTTTCTGGTTACGCAGTTCTTCGTCTACTTTGCGCGAAAACTCGTTAATTTCTTCTTCGAGAGCATCCCGTGCATCCCGCTCCTGCGTTTGCCATGTCGCTTGATTCGCCTGCTGATACTGCTGGCGTTCTTCACGCGTCATACCAGACATGGAAGCTTCGCGATCCTCCCGCATCTCCCTGCGAATGGTCCGGTACGTATTCCAGCGGTCAGTCCGAAAACGATCTTTCTGGCTTTCTACTTCAGCCACACTGGTTACAGGTACCAACTGACCTGCCGCCATCGTCGCCGCGCGGGGCACAATCAGTACCAATGCAACCCAGGCAACCAGCAAGATCAGGAAGGATACCGAAGATCGCTTGGTAATCGACGAGACAAACAGACCAAAGGCAATGAAGAAGGTAAAATAGAGAATGGAAGATCCTACCAGCGTACCCAATCGTGCCCAATCGCCACCGTCCATAGGAATACCCAGCACCATGACGAGCAATACGCCAAGGAGTATTGGAATCATGAGTGGTATGGTGAGGCCGATCCAGGAGCCGGCAAACTTGGCGAGCACATATTGCGCGCGTGGCACAGCATTGGACAACGCAAGCTTGAGTGTACCCGATTCGCGCTCCCCGTTGATGCTATTGTACGTGAATAAAATGGCAAACAGCGAAAGAACTACCTGCACGATGAATGTGAGGTCGATAAAGCGAAATACGGCAAATAACGTGTCGTCCGCATAATTGCTTCGCTCCAGTTTTGGCTCATACCACGTACTAATTTCTGCACTCCTGCCAATGTCGTTGTTTACACCAGAAACAAAAATCTGCATTGGCTGGGGCTGCCGAAAAACGACATTGTCGATACCCCACCAGGAATCTTCCTGCATTATCTGCTGCTCAGCCAGGCGCAAAGCAGTTTCATATTGCTCCTGTTCGTTGTTGTACTCCTGAATACCAACAAACACGCTAAGCAGAATGAGCAGCGAGCAGACCCCAAAGGTTGCAAAAAACTTCGGGCTCAGAAAAATCGACTTAAGTTCTTTTTCGAATAAGATGCTAAACATGGTCTCGATACTTTATGTATGTAGCCGGCAGCTACCTGGGTGAATCGGCACGCCGCTATCGTACGTCGTATTTGAGGAAGGCAACAAAAGCGCCCACAAAAAAGAGCAGGTTAAACATGATCAACAGACCAATGTCCGGTAACGCACCGGATATAAGCTCTGAGGTTGGCGGCTCTTCGAATGTATACTTGGGCAGTTCGTACGGATCAATGGGATCACTCTGGGTTTCTGATCCCCCCCGTGACCACCAACCACCACCCATGCCGCCTGTTTTCTCATTGATAAACTCTGCGTAGTTGACCTGGTAAGCGTCTGCCGTTTCCTGGAAACGGCGCTTCAGTTCAAGCGATGTCCCGGCCAGATCGGCAGAAGCCAGCGAGAACGATGCTGCCGGCGAGATACGCGCAATGTTAAGTGCCACGCGTTGCTGTACATTTTCCCGGTTGCGGCGGTCTTCGTTCAACTGCTCTGCAAAGGTCCGCTCTTGTTCGTCACGTGCATCAGCAAGCTCACTCATGAAGGTGCGAAATTGCATCATCCGTTGTTCGCGCGACTCGTTGGGGTTCGACGGATTTGAGCGCCAAAACTCATCCATTTTTTTCCGATCTTCCTGCCACAGCTGATCTTCAAAAGCCGATTTCTCGAAGTTGATCTGGTCCATTGTGGGGACATCCACTGCACGACCGGAGAGTAGCACCGCAGTTCTGGGGATAATCAACACAGCAAAAATCCAGGCAACCAACAGCATCAGGAACGAGCTCGAAGAATGCTCTGTCATTGCTGAAATAAACACCGACAACGTGAGAAAAACGCTGAAATACAGCAGCCCCGACAATACAATCAAACCAAGCCGCATCCACAGTTCACCCGTCATGGGGACGCCAAACAATGGTAACAGCAAAAACCCGAGCAAGATTGCCACCAGTAGCGGCACAACCAGCGCCAGGAATGAACCGATGATTTTGCCCAATATGTATTTATCGCGCGGCACGGAGTTGGAGAACGAAAGCCGCAGCGTACCTCGTTCTTTTTCGCCGTTTACCGCATCGTAACCAAACAAAATGGCAAAAAGCGAAAGCACCACGGTAAAAATAAACTCCAGATCTAGAAACCTGAACACGGCAAACAACGGATCTTCGCTGAACCGGCTGTTTTCAGTCATGAGTTCGCCGCGGGTTTCAACTTCCAGGTTACGTCCGATATCATTAGAAACACCAGAAACCAGAGCCGCAAGCGGTTGCGGTTTAAGGAAAATCCGGTGTTCGATATCGTTCCAGCTGGTAAGCTCTTCCATCTGCTTGAGGTTTTCAGCCTGAGCTGCCTCGTATTCATTCATGCTCACCTGGTAATTGCGCGCGCCGACATAGAATGCAAGCAGAATAAGCACGGCGCATACCGCGAAGGTAATCGTGAACTTCGTCGAACTGACAATGTCGCGCAGTTCTTTTTCGACCAGAAGTTTTAACATGATGTTTGTGTGCTGCGTTTATACGTTTTAAGTCAGGACAAACCGTTAAGCGGCCTGGTCCATGTAGCCGGCCATGTACTCGACGTAAAGTTTTTCGAGATCTTCGCCGGCGATTTCGTCCTTGGTCCGCTGCATAACCAGCTTACCAAGGTTCATAATGCCCACAATGTCTGCAATGTCCTTCGCGCGGAAGATATCGTGTGTAGACATCAGAATGGCTTTGCCTTCTTCCCGCAAGGACAAAATGAGCTTGGTGAACTCAAATGCAGCTTTGGGGTCCAGTCCACTGGTAGGCTCATCCAGTAAAATGGCGTTGGCATCTTTTAAAATTGCAATCGCGATTCCGCATTTCTGCCGCATCCCTTTTGAAAATCCTTTAAGCCGTTTGTTGTGTGCCTCTTCCTGAAGCCCAACGCGCAAGAGAACGCGGCGGTAGTCATCTTTTGTGTAATTCGACTTGCCGCCCAGCTTTACAAAGAAGTCCAGGTTCTGCAATGCTGTAAAGTTCGGGTACAGCATGACGTTTTCAGAAACGTAGGCAATTTTCTGCTTTGCCAGAAGAGGCTCTTTGTGCGTTACGATGCCATCAACGCGCGCTTCGCCCGACGTCGGCTCAATGAAGTTGAGGAAGAGGTTAATGGCTGTCGTTTTGCCGGCCCCGTTACCGCCGAGCATGGCGTATACCTGTCCCGTGTTTACGGTCAGATTGAGGGTATCCAGGGCTAGATGGCCATCTTCATACCGCTTGGATAGCTGGTCGGCTTCCAACATGGCGTGGCCGTTAGATGGGCTGGTCGTTTCCATGATCTATCTCTATGTTCTACGTTCGTTGTTACCTGCGGGAGAGTCTGATGCCAAAGATGATGATGGCCAACACAAGGCCGATAATCAGCACCACCACGATGAGGGTGCCAAACACGTTGGCTTCCGCCTCAATTTGAATCGAGATGGTTTTATCCTCTCCACGGATCGGCAAATCATCAGACAGTGAGGTTGTCTGAACGCGCACTTCATACCGCCCGGGCGCCACATTTGGTGCCGGCTTGAAGCGCAATTGCACTTGCTGTTCTTCGTTAATGTCGAGCGTTTGAATTACATCGGGGGAAATAGTATCCGTCCAGTTTAATGGCGGATCAGCTTCGACCCGTACGTTATTCAGGCTACGTGTCCCTTCATTCACAACTTCCAGGTTTACCACCACTTCCTCGTCGGGCTTGATGGTAAAGGAAAGCAGTGGAGCACGTACCAGGATCTCACCAATCCCGCGTGGTACCAGCTCAAGTTTGGCGTACCCAACGTTGAGCGCCTGAATCTCTTCTTCCGTCATCTGTCGCCGGCTCACATCACCAATTTCTTCGATCCGCTCCCGGGGAATCGAGATGGCGAAGAATGTCAGACCTTCGTCAATTTTAACGTTGTCGGTTGGACGTTCTGGCAAGAAAATGCGCAGCGCAGCTTCCCGGGTGTTTACCCCTTCGGTAAACTGAAACTGACTCAACCTGTTATCCGTCGCCGGATCAACAAAGTAACGGTTGATTTCGGACGGTAAGTTAACGGCCTCCAGCTTGAAGGTATTTGCATCGCTACTGAACAACTCCAGCGACATCCGGTAGTCAGTATTCCCGCTCAACTCTACCTCTTGCGAAAACTGTTCAGGCTTGATCGAAGCAATGTTTTCAGAGTCGTCTTTTTGCAGGTAGATCTTCCGGCTTTGCTGCGAACCATTGCCATAAATCAAGCTTACGGTCACAGCATCCAGCTCCTGCAAAAGCTCAAAATTGACTGTTTTGGGCTTTCCGAACACAAGCTGATCAATTTTACGCTCGTAGGGCTGGCTTATGATGGCATTTTCATCATTGAGCAGCGAGATGTAAATGTTGTTTACGATATCCGGCTTCAGAAGCGTAAACAGGGAATCATCAATACCAATCAGTTTCTCATATTCGCCACTGCCCTTCGATGCATTTTCAAGGGTAAGCCGTACCCCTTTTTTGCGATTGTCTTTCTGATATTTAACAGCGCGTGACACCACAATGTACTGCTGCTCAAAAATGACTGCGAGCAACGACTGCTGAAAGTTTACTTCCGCTTCAGAGTAATTCCGAAAGGCACGCTCCAGATCAGCTTCCGCAATCAGCTTCTTATCATACAGCTCTTTCTGACGTTCATATTCCACTTTCTGGGTATCAAAAGCTTCTTTTGCACGGCGCAAACCTAACAGAGGATACGTATCGTCTCGCTGGTTAAAGAACGTACCGCTTTGCGCCTGCACATCAACGACAGTTGGTGGAATCAGAAACACGAACGCCAGCGCGAGCACAGCCATAAGGCGTCCGGTTTGGGGGATCGTAGGGGTATACATCATAGGGAGTATTATTGATGGCGGTTGACACGGCGCTGCATTACGGTGCTGCATTACAACGTTTAGCTTCTACAGTAACGCAATACGGTGTCATTAAATTACGCGGGTCAAGTTTTGAATCAGCCAATTGCGCTGTCGCACTGGCCAACCCGCTCGCCAAGCACGCAAAAAATCATAATAAGGTGGAGAAATCTTCACTCAACGTGGTTAAGATCATGAAAAACGTTTGTAAAGGATGTAAAGCTACCTTTAGTAAACGTTGTTGTATTTTCTAATTTCTGGTTATTAGCTTGCAAACACAGAAATTCGTCTGTTCCTATTACCCCACTGATGTCATTGTAGCACAACGCGTTATGCATTCCCGCCGAGATTTTATCAAAACGTCCCTGACCGCAAGCGCCGGCTTGTCGCTTGTTTCAACGCCTGGCCAGCTGCTGTCCCCCACAGCTACAGCTGCCCAAAAGCGCAACCTGAAACTCGGGTTCGACAACTTCTCGATCCGAGCCATGGGCTGGAAAGCTCCGCGTCTGTTGGAATATGCGCACTCGCTTGATGTCGATACCGTGTTGTTTTCAGACCTTGATGTGTATGAAAGCCACGACACCGCATACCTGAACGACATCCGGCAACAAGCGGCCGACCTTGGCCTGGAAATTCAGGCCGGCACAGGTGGTATTTGTGGTTCGTCAACAGCGTTCAATGACAAGTACGGCGATGCAGAAACGCACTTAAAGCTCGCGATCAAGGTGGCCCAGGCGGTAGGGTCCGATGTCGTTCGTTGTTACCAGGGCCGCATGGAGGATAGAACGACGCCGGGTGGCTTACCCGCACGTATTGATGACACGGTGGCTACGCTACAGGCAGTACGTGGACTTGCGCTGGACGCCGGCCTTAAAATCGCAGTAGAAAACCACGCCGGCGATATGCAGGCATGGATGCTCGCAGAACTCATCGAACGCGCAGGCCCCGACTTTGTAGGCGCTACGCTCGACTCAGGCAATGCCACCTGGACCCTCGAAGATCCGCAAACCAACCTCGAAATCCTGGCGCCGTACGCCGTCTGTACGGGCATACGTGATTCCATGCTTTGGAAAACAGATGCCGGCGTTGCTGTCCAGTGGATGGCAATGGGTGAAGGCCTGACCGACTGGCACGCGTACATGGATGCGTTTGCTACTCATTGTCCGGATGCACCGGTGCAGTTAGAAATTATTTCTGGATTTGCGCGCTCGTTCAATGTGGATGACGACGCGTTTTGGCCGGCCTATCGCGACATTCGCGCCGTAGAATACAGTCGCTGGCTCGATATGGCAGCACGTGGCTATCGCGTTCCCCCCTTCTCGCCAACTGAAGATGAGGACCGCCAAAGCGCAACCCAGGCCTTCCAATTGGCGGAACTAGAACGCAGTGTTCGGTTTAGCAAAGAAGTACTGGGATTAGGCCTTAAGTAAAAACGGCCAACGGCATACAGCAAAGCCCCAGAAGCGAAGAAACGAATCGAGATGCACTCCAGCAGTACAGGTACTGTATACCGCCGTTAACCTAAAAAATCTCGTCGCTTCTTCGCTTCTGGGGCCTTTTTATTTCGAGAATGAAGCGTCTACGTAATACGGATCGGGTCAGCTATTGTCCGTCTATCCGCAGCATGCTCACAGCAACGACCTGACACAGCGTAATAACGACCGGACCCACTGGTATCTCCTACCAGGAATAACGCAGTTTTTATCAATCCAACGACATCTATACAAGAAATTGCAGTTCACGTCCTGATAGATCGGTAAGCTTAGCAGATTGGCAGGCTTAGCGGATCAGGGTGATGGAACGGGTACGTTGCATCCCTGCTGCGCGGAGTTGGACGTAGTAGATGCCTGGGACCAGTTGATTTGCATCGAGGTCGACCTGATATTCCCCCGCCGGCTTCCAGGCGTTGTGGCGTTGCATGATTTCTCTTCCGAGCACATCAAACACAACGATTTCAACTACACCGCCGACAGGAACGGTATAGCGCAAGGAGGTCCGCAACGCGAACGGATTAGGATACGCGGCATCGAGTGTCAACGACAAATGCGCTGGTTGCTCATCAATCCCTACGTTAATGATGCTACTCGAAGGATTGTGCGTCACCAACGACATGAAATCATCGTCTAAAAACCTCACCCCTTCAAACGCAACACTGTCTGCGAATACTTCAGCAGCAGGGTATGCGCTACGGATACCATTGGTGGGATCTTCATCACGATCAAGAATGAGCCAGTAATCAGCAGGAGCATTGCCTGTAACAGTAGCATCAGACAAGTCAAAACTTACGCGTATCGGGCCTGGTTCTTTTCGTTTGTGGATGTGCCAGAACCGGCGGAGTACGTTGACCTGGTTGCTGTTTATCGAGGACGGCTTTTCTGTTAGCGTACTATCTGAACTCCCCCATATCAGGTACGCAAGGTCAGGCAATGCATTCATTGCTGCCATACGCACGACGGCTTCAGGTAACACCGAACGCGATGTCGTCTGCGAAAGGCCAGCCGCATCATCGCGACCTATGCCAGCCACGTTGAATGCGTTTTCAGGATGCCCGAACTGGCTCCACACCTGAGCACTATCTGACGCATAGAAACTCTGAGGCGTGGTTAAACCGTATTTCAACGCGAGATACGTCTGCACTTGATCTGACTCGAACGCATCGAGCCGGCGGTTATACACAATAACTTCGCCTATCCATCCAGCAAACGGCAGCATACCCGTTAGCCCTTGTTGCCCTAAAGCAACCGGATCGGCAATGCCCGACCAGGATGTCGAACCTACGCTATCCCATGCAGCACCATTCATGCGCGCCGCCAAATAGCGTTCAACATGCCGCATCTGCAGCAACACAGGAAATGCTGCGGCCCCCATTAGGTCAAGCGTGTCACCCCCCGTGATGATCTGCCCATCAGATTGTAAAGAGAATTGCTCGTTTATCCCTCCGACTGTGCCAAGAATAGCCCCTTGTGCAGATGCCTGGTACACAACGTACGCCTCCATTTTGCCAACCAATCCATCGAAGGCGTTTACCTTAAACAATAAATGATCATCCACACCGTCAAATGTCACTACCGTTTCGCCGTTCGTTTGCCTCGAACCTTGCGTACGAACAGGAAACCAGGAATCGGTCGTTTGTGTTGGCCCGCTTAGCATCCCTGCGTAAGGCGGCCAGCTAACCTGTTGCCCCTGCGCTTCATAGTCTTGTCCCCGCAACCAGAGCTCCAGACCGCGTGTTACCCCACCTGGCGCCGGCTGGGCAATCGCAGTAGTACCTCCCCATACAAGCAACAACATGGCATAGAAAAAAAACGGACGAATCATCGTACTAACATTTGAACAACCTGTACAATACACGCGCATGATATCGGCCTAAAAACTGATTATTTAACCAACCGCTTTGATAATAGCGGCCCATAACACCATGATTTGGAGGCTTTCGTCACAAGAAAAGCGCGCTGCTGTTTTCTGGTAGCCATCACGTATGTTTAACAAACTAAGACAAGCAAATAAATATTGAGGGGGACATAAATCTTGTGCTGTACAACAGAACGATAAAAGCCAAAACCTTCTACCTGTAACGTTCAACCTTTAACAGCAAACAGATCAATCCTTCAGGATGTATTTGTTTGCACTTAGGGCATCCACACATCACGTTTTCACCTCAAAACCCACATGAAAATCGCGCTTGCTTCACCAGCTGTAGCCCAAAGTCCATTCCCGATGGTTTAGCCCGCGCAAAGCGCTTGATGGCTGAAGCAGCTGCACAAGGTGCAACCATCGTATGTTTCCCGGAAGCCTACCTCCCTGGACTTCGCGGGTTGGATTTTGATATACCGGCTTTTGATCAAGAAGCCCATGATCTTGTTTACACCCAGGTACAGGCCTGGGCAAGCGATTTGGGTATCGCCACAATCATGGGTATGGAGCGCATTACCCCTGAGGGCCGGCAAATCGTTGCATATGTATTTGATGCTGCGGGTAACGCACTCGGGTATCAAACTAAAAACCAACTGGACCCCTCAGAGGAAACAAACTATATCCATGGGCACGAACGCCACATTTTTGAGGCAGATGGGCTTCGATTCGGCATTGCCATCTGTCACGAAGGATGGCGGTACCCTGAAACGGTACGTTGGGCCGCACGCAAAGGCGCCCACATTGTTTTTCCATCCCCAGCACACAGGGGCAACAAAAAACGGTATCGAACTCACCTCATGGGGGGCCACAGATGCACCATATTATGAGAAAGCCATGCTTATGCGGAGCATCGAAAATACGATCTACTTTGCAAGCGTGAATTATGCGCTGCCCTTTCAGGAATCAGCTACCAGCCTCATCACGCCGGCTGGCTCATGCATCGCACATCTGCCTTATGGCGAAGAAGGTGTGCTGGTACACGCAATCGACCTTGAAGCGGCCTCAGGCTACCTGGCCCATCGATTTGCACCCGACCGATATTAACACATGATTGGATGGATACGCAGCGGCACAGGCTGACGTGATGGTCCGTAAAACCTGTCCGCCAGGAGTACTGCAAATATGGGTAAAACACCCTATTTTCAGTTTTTCCACCAACTTTCTACATAGCTTAATGCGTTCACATAGACACGAAGAAATTCTGCCGGCCCCACCCGCAGATGTATTCCGCTTGCTGCATACCCCCAGCGCCATCCGCGACTGGTGGGGCGCCACCAATGTCATCGTTAATCCGGAACGCGGCGGCACCTGGTGTGCGGCATGGGGCGCCGACGAAGACAATCCGGATTACATCTCTGCAGCTACGATCGAAACTTTTGAACCTGAAGTACGCCTGCGCCTGGGTTCGTACAGCTATTACGCCAAAGAAGGCGACATGCCTTTTGAAGCTGACTTTTCGGTTGATTTCAGGCTTTCACCACACCCGGACGGAACCGTGCTGTCGGTGACACAGGCCGGCTTCCCGGACAGTCCAGATGGCGATGCCTACTTCAACGCATGTCAGAAAGGCTGGACCGATACATTTGCCAATATTCGCCGGCATATAACCGCGCACAACGCATAGTGCTGTATGGCAGTACTGTATGGTGCAGAGGCAAACATGACAAACGCCCGGCACACGTATGCGCCGGCGTTTGTCCCAACCAATCCCTAACCAATCTTTTGCCGCACTTCCAATTTGCGGGTATATGCTTTTCCAGCGTAGCTAATTCTTCTTCCGCGCCAACGAAACCAACGCATCAACAGCACGCGGATCGCCTGAATCACCGAGCCAGAAGATGGCTTTCTTGCGCACTTCGAGGTTGTGATGATTTTCGGCAATCTCGATCAGGCGCGGCACACTTTCATCGGCAGGAAATTGGGACAGCGCAAACACAGCTTGCTCCTGTATTTCAATATCTTCTTCAGCCATTACAATGTCCTCGATGACGTGTAGTGCATTTTTTGATGCATGCTGACTCAACCAGAAGATCGCTTTTTTGCGAATCGCCTCGGGCCGGCCCCGCTGCGCCAGGTCGATCAAGACGTCAAGTGCCTCTGAAGAGGACATTTCTGACAACGCAAAAACGGCATTTTCACGTACGTCCATCGATGGGTCGTTGGCAATTGCTTGTTGCAGTAGCGGCAGACTCTGGGGAATATCTAACTGTCCGATCCAGAATGCAGCATCTTCACGCACCTCATCACTAGGATCATCTTCGAGCACGCTTGCGAGAAATGGCAAATGTCCTTCTTTGTTTTCGTGCACACTGATTGCCCCCAATACATCCGACTTCAGATCGTTGCTACGCATGTTATAAAAAACGTCTTGCAATACCGCCACGCTCTGCTCGTCGTCAGCAGCGCCGAGCCAAAACAACGGTGCACCTTCCAGGTCGACACCAAGCGACATATTGGTCACAAGGATATCCGTCGGCGCTTTTCTACGTCCCTTCATGTACATCAGCACGGCTACCTCGCGCTGTACACGCACGTCATCTTTTTGTTTGTTTTTGCCAAAATGCATCGTTCCCCGCATGGAGAAACCCAGCTCTTTTTGCAACTCAGGCGGCAATTCTTGTTCACGATCTGCCTGCCCCAGCATGGCATACATCGATGTACGCTGCTGCCAATTTTTGCCACCTATGCTCCCCATCCATACGTTCGGCCGCATGTATTTTGTGATTTGATACCCTACCCAGTACCCAGAGGTATTGCCGGCTTCTTGTTTGGCCCAATCCATCCGCTTTTCGAGTGGCTGTTCTGGATTCGGATGAACCGTCACCTCCTGCGCGGTTGCAGTCCATGGCAACACAAAGACGAGCAGCAAAAAGAGTGTTATTGTGTTTTGATAGTTGAATGCGTGCATAACGTTCTCCTGAAATATGCTATTCAGACAGGTTATCCTGCCAGCGATGCTGAAGTTTTGGCCAGAATGGTCCGGAGCGCCTGTCGCGCAGCTTCAGAGTCGTTCGACTCCAGTGCATGCACTGCGGCTTTTCGAAGGGACAGCGGATACGGCGCAAGGGCAAGATCTGTGAGAAACGGGACCGCCTCTGCACGACTTAGCTGGCCGAGTTGATACACTGCAGCAACACGTATGTCCAATTCATCGCCATAAAGCGCGATATCGCTATACGTCTGATAAAGGGTCTCGTCGTCCATGCATTGCGCCAGCGCATACAGCGCGGCCTTCCGTATTTCGAGGGATTCATGCGTGAGCGCCAATGCACGCAGCACAACAACTGCATCTTCAGACTCCGTACGCGCCAGCGCATAGATGGCATCTTTTGTGACGTCTTTACTCTTAGCGCTTGAGACGCTTAAGAGCTGTATATCTAGTGGCTGCGTCTCGGCTTTTGTAAACGCCAAGCCTTCCACATCATTTAGCCAACAATTGCCACCCATCCACTTGCTCAGGAAAGGATAATGTTTACAAGCCTGTGCCCCTCCCACAACGAGCATCGATCCAATAAAACAGGCAACCAGCACAGTACCTAAGTAATTGTATTTCATTTGCTTGCACCAAGTTTTAATCTTGACCTATGCCTTCTTTGAGAATCTGAAGAATGGCCTCTTGCGCGGCATCCGACCCAATATTACCCAACGCGTTAACAGCAGCTTTGCGCACCGATACATCAGCATCTTCCTTCGCAATTTTCATCAACGTTGGGACAACGTCATCATCGCCGGCATTGCCAAGTGCATAGACGGCTGTTTGCCGGATATCGGGGTCATCGCTTGACTCCAGGATTTTCATCAGCGCATTGGGCGAATCAGCCAGACGATGGAGCGTAGCTTTTTTCACAGAAGCATGCCGCGACTTTTCATAGATCTCCATCAGATCGCTTTCTTCATCATCCGTGTTGTTGGCGAGGGCGTACATAGCCACGCGTGCCAGGTCTTCGTTTGCTTCTGAAAGTGCAACGTTTTTCAGGAAGCCGGCTGCACCATTGTCATCTGAATTGCCAATTGCATACAGTGCAGTTTCTTTGATCTTTGTATCAGATACACGCTCGTATACATCCCGCAGCATGGTACCTGCACGGTCATGGTTCCCCATGGCATGTACGGCCGCTTTACGAAGCGATGCTTCATCTCCATCGATTGCGACATCACGCAGGGCCACAAGCGAAGCTTCACTACCCTGGTTACCAAGCGCATAAAGCGCTGCTTTCCGTACTTCCACCAGCGCAGACTCGGTCTTCATCAATGCTATCAAGGCATCGGTAGCTCCAGAACTGCCTGTGTTGCTTAATGCATAGGTAGCTGCGCGTCCCAGTTCTACATTTCGGGTTTCGCGAGCAATCCCCATCAAATAAGCAGATACACCCGCCTCGTCAGCATTCCCCAGTGCGTAAAGCGCAGCTTTTTGCACTTCTTCGTCGTCACCATTTTCGACAACATCAATCAATGCATCGGAAGCAGCACGCCCGCCCCTGTTGCCAAGCGCGTACACTGCGTTTTTGCGTACAGACTCAGAAGCATCGTCTGTTGCGATCACCGTCAGTTGCTCGACAACGTCGTCGCTGTCAAAATTCCCGAGGATATACACGATACGCCCCCTGAAGTCGGCACTATTTGAGCGCTCATAGAGTTCGATAATCGTTTCATATGCGTCTTCATCTCCGATATTCTGGAGCGCATACAAAGCAGCCAGCGCAACTTCTTCGTCGTCACTTTCTTGCAGTGACTCGATCTTGGCTTCATACTGCGGATTTCCTTGCAAAGCGAGCTTGCGGCCAATACGAATCATGTTCGCCTTCGCGTCATCTACCCACTTGCTACGTTTATGAGCTTCTACAAACATGCTGTAGCAACTGAATGTCTCCTCTGCCTCTTCCTCCATTTTCTCCATCAAATGGCAGCTCCAGTACGTCGCATCATCTGACCATTTACTGTCGGGATACGCCTCCATAAACCGGGAAAATGCTTCATTAGAGGCTCGATACTCAGAGCCAATCAGCAATTCATACGCTCTGCTGTACGCCTCAGCTGCGTCTGTTTGGGCCGTGGCGGGCGTGGCAGGCGTTGCAATCAGCAGGCAAGCCAGGCCGGCTATCATCACCATTAATTGTCTATTACGCATGGTTTTTCTCGTTCAATGATATTCAGGTTGAGTACAGCGGTGCGGAGCTACAACATGAGCAGTCCAGCCGCCTGTTCTTCGTCCGCGGTTTTGGCCGGCGCCGGCGCTTCGCGTTCGGAAAGTTTCATTTTTTCCAGATTGATCTTCAGCAACAATGCCCCCCGATCCACACCACGCTGGATCAACTCAATAGAGGGCACATCTTGCTGCATCTCCAGGTTGGCAATTTGTAAGAGGATCAACTCCAGGTCTTCGATGAGGGCAGACAGCTGTTGCTCCCTGCTTTCGTTCAATTCGGTTTTGAGTAGCGCTGCTTCTTGTACCAGCTCACTGGCCAGCGCCTGCTGCTGCGGCAGGTTAAAAAAGGAAGGGTCATCTTCCTCGATATCAAAGTTGACAAGGCCGAGCAGTAAAATTTTTGAGCGATCGAGGTACTCCCGCGTCTTTTCGGTGAGTTGGACGGTTTGTAATGCAGCGTCTACCTGCCCCGGTGTCGGCTGTGCCGGTATCACGGCCGGTTCGTTCTGCCATTGCCGGCCAATGAATACCCCCAGTAAGACAAGCGCCAGCGCTCCACCCCACTGAATGACGGAGGGCCGCGGCATAAAGAGGGGTGCCAGGCGGTTGCGAATCTCGTCACGCAGCCGGGTAAGATGACCAAATGGACGCGCCGCCTCGATCCGCGCCGCCAACCGCTCGTTGTATTCAGACCAGTAAGACGCCGGCAACTCAGGCTCCGGTACCTGTGCAGTCACGGCGAGTGTTTGTTGCATTTCCTGAAACTCGGCAGCACATGCACTGCAGCTATCAAGGTGCTGTTGCAGGTCGGCCCAGCCGGCAGCATCAAGATCCCCGAAAAGGGCATCTACAATTTGATGTTCTCTGGAAGTACACGCTTGATCTGACATAATTCGTTTGAGCTTTACGCAGGCCTGAAGTAGCCCGATTAATGTCCGGGGCTTCCGATAAAGGCCAGTTGTTTGCGCAATTTCTGGACGGCGCGAAAAAGCAGACTTTTAACGGTGCCTTCGGCCACCTGCATGGCTTCCGCTACTTCTTTCACCGACAAATCGTTGTAGTGGCGTAATACAAACGCCATGTGTTCTTTGCGTGAAAGATGTTGGAGCGCTTTGTCTACAAAAGCTTTGATGGCATTCGACTCAACGGCAGCATCGGTATCGCGAAATACATTTTCTGCCCCATACCCGCCGGCCTGGGCTTGCATGGTTTGTTCGATGTCATCTTGCAGCTTCATAAACGTGACTGCTTTCTTGCGTCGTTTGTTGAGGTAGGTATTGACAGCAATGCGGTAGATCCAGGTTTTCATGCCGGCTTCGCCCCTGAACGTGTCCAGTGCAGCGTGTACCTTGATGAACACCTCTTGCGATAAATCTTCCGCGTCGTGGTGGTTGCCCGTCAGCCGGAAGGCCCACAGATACAGGTCCCGCTGGTGCGTATGCACCACATCGCGAAACGTCTGATGTATCTGTTGTTGGGTTGCGTCTGTCACCGCGCTTACTGTCCACCTGTTTGTGTTCTGCCCCTATGGACACAGGATAGGCTAGATGGGTTTACAAGACCAGGGATTTTTTATTGTCGATTTTCGAATGCCGAATGTCGAGTGTATTAGGGGGGCGGTGGAATGTGGATTACGGATTGTTGAGCTGCTCCAACCACGTCATCCTGAGCCATGCGAAGGATCTGGGCGAGCACTACGCTTTGCCTTATCCCCGCACATGGCCAACGCCTCCTGGATACCGGATCAAGTCCGGCATGACGTGGAAGAATGGCACCCCGCTCCTCCCACTTCATCCTGAACCCTGTAAAGGATCTCCGACAACCACTCCCCCGAACACGAAAACACGAAAACCCGCAGGCACCAAAATCCATCTATAAACAAAAAAGTTCACACGGTGGAATGCGGCATTGGGATTGCGGATTGTTGAGCTGCTCCAACCACGTCATCCTGAGCCATGCGAAGGATCTGGGCGAGCACTACGCTTTGCCTTATCCCCGCACATGGCCAACGCCTCCTGGATACCGGATCAAGTCCGGCATGACGTGGAAGAATGGCACCCCGCTCCTCCCACTTCATCCTGAACCCTGTAAAGGATCTCCGACAACCACTCCCCCCCAACACAAAATCTCGCAGGCACGAAAATCCATCTATAAACAAAAAAAGTTCACCCGGTCAGGCTTACGGGCCTGATGCCAGGTGAACTTCAATAGCACTTACTTTCCTACTGGAAACTTCAGTGGGTGCTAATTTCAGAATGTTTTATCAGCTTCTAGCAATGTATCAGAGGCGTATCGGGATTGGTGTTAGAAGTGCGTCAGGCGTGCTTAAGCTTCATACAAACATTTGCGAAAAGCGAAGCCCGCGATACATACTGCAGCTGCCCAAACGATGGTTGCATATACAAACTGCAGATCTACATGACTGATTTCATGGACTAGTGATGAGAAGGGCATAACGATCACCTCGTATGTTGTTTTCGGGAGGAGATGTCGCTAAGGCGCGGGGGTACGACATCAACTGCTCCAATTATACCTTGCATAAGTGATGTAGAAATCACCTGTCTGTCACAGGAATAATTTTTTTTGTGTCAATTATTTGTGCATTTGGTTTACACATGAATAGAGAATTGACCCCTACGCTCCTCCTTTGTACGTCAAAAACCGCATAGACATCGTCTCCAAATTGATATAAAAATCCGTATCGAAGTGGATACATATTTGCGCGATACCATGGTGTTTTGGATGAATCCAATCCAGAATACCCAAAAATCCGCCCTAAACGGCTGTATTTTTGTTCAGCCCACTATCCAGAAAATTTTTACCCGTGATATGCCTTGCTTCGTGAAGCGAAAAAGAAAAAACGGAGCATCCAATTGGCAGTTACGAGTCTTTTCCAAGAATGGGGAAACTTAGAAAAAGAACTGTCGTAGCCTCCGAGGGTCGGAATTTGGGGGGAGATGAGTGGTATGCAATTCCAACAACGCACGTCTAAAACGTATTGAATAAATCAAGTTGGCTTTCTATTTGCGGTTAATTTTTCCTTTGTGTGCTTGACTGCATCAAATAATTGCCGATTGCTAGAATAATTGTATTGTTACGCCTATAAGGAGGGCCGGTCGTTCGATGTCAACCACACCTCGGCTACGTGTCGGGAAAAATTAGCACTTGAACGCCCCTTGCAAGTTACGCGCCCCTCATGGCTAACCATGATCCTGCTTCTAACCTATACGCCAGGAACGTAGTATGCCTGAGACCCCGTCCAGATTTTTATTTATTTCGCTTGTATGCAGCGGATGGTTGTTGCTATCGGGTTGTGCGGATGAAGCTATAATTGAGGGGAGGAAAAGCTCGCAACACCTAACGCCGCACCAGGCTTATTCGGTATCGCTTAGAGAAGCCGGCCTGCAGGAAACTGCCCTGGGCCAGGCCTGGCTTGATGCTAGCCAGATCGCTATCAGTCAATCTGTAGAAGTGACCTCTCCCTACCGGGAAGTTGGCTACCTTGACCCTAAAGAAGTCGCTGCACGCAGTTACCACATCAATGTACTGCAGGGGCAACTGCTCGAAATTGAAGTCTCAGTGCAGTCAGAAGACTCGATGCACCTGTTTATCGATCTTTTTGAATTGCCAGAAGATCCAACAGAGGCACCACGCCACGTTGCTACAGCCGATAGCCTGTATAAAATCCAGGTAGAGCCCAAACGCAACCTCACCTACCTCATCCGCTTGCAACCGGAGCTATTGCGTGGCGGGCGGTACACATTCGACGTAAAAGTTGATGCCTCCCTCGGGTTTCCTGTGGCCGGCCACAGCAGCATGCACATCCACAGCTTTTGGGGCGCCCCTCGCGATGGCGGCCGGCGCCTGCACAAAGGCGTCGACGTGTTTGCGCTCACGGGGACGCCTGTTGTCGCTATTGCGGACGGCTATGTAGCCCGTATCGACGAAACAGCCATTGGTGGTAAAGTGGTATGGGTCCGCGATAACTCACGAAATCAGGCCTATTACTACGCGCATCTCGATGAATTCCTGATTGAGGAATTTTCGCGGGTCCAGAAAGGCGATACCCTGGGTACCGTCGGTCGTACCGGCAATGCCTACAATACACCGCCGCACCTTCATTTTGGTATTTACGTCGCGCGATCTGCCGTCGATCCGTTGCCGTTTATCAAAGACCTGACAGACCATATGCCGCCCGTGGCAGCCGACATGAGCCGGCTCGGTGAATGGGTGAGAATCACGTCTAACTCTGCGCGACTCCGCAAAGGACCATCACGCAAAACAGAGATGGTCGACAAATTACCACGCCATACGGCTTTACGCGTCCTGGGTGGCACCGAGAACTGGTATTCGGTTGAATTACCAAACGGAGAATCTGGCTTCATCTTGTCATCGCTCACAGAAGATGCGGATGATCCCATTCGGAACATGCAGTTGGCTTCTGGGCGCTCCATTCATCATAGCCCAAGCATTTCAGCCGTGGCTATTGATAGCATCGGAGCCAATAGTGAATTGCCTGTCTTTGGGGAATTTGGCGGATTCGTCGGCGTGACCTCCCCTAACGGTCGCACCGGCTGGATTGAGGCCATGGATTAAAAAAACTACATGTAGTTTTTTGGTTGAACGTTGCTGGTTTAAGGTTTTTTGTATCGCGCTAGACGCCCGTTCTTACCACCAGTTTCCCTTTGGCACGGCTTTCTTCCATGATGGTGTGGGCTTCTACAATTTCTTCCATGTCGAAGACCCGATCTATGTTGAGGCGGTAACGGCCGGCTTCAACCCGATCTACAATGGTTTGCATAACCGCTGCGCTGTTGGCTGCCGTCACCTTTTCGCTATTGTACGTTGTGGTACGAATCGTCTCGGGCACGCCCTCCAATCCCGTCACCCAGTAATCCCATTTATCGCCTAATAGCCCCGTCTGGCAGATAATCCCGTGGTCCGTCAAGCACGCAATTGAATCTTCGAGCGTCGGTTGCCCCACAAGTTCAAGCACCGCGTCTACGCCTTCTGGATAATCGCGTCGCACGTCAGTTGCAATTTTACCATTGTCGATATAGACACCATGGACTCCGTTAGCCGTGAGAGCTGCCTGCTTTGCAGGGTTGCGCGTGGTAGCCAAAACGGTTACGCCCATATCGACAGCTATCGTTGCCGCCGCCATGCCGGCAGCCGACGTCCCACCTCGAATGAGTAAGGTCTGACCTGACACCAGATCCAGCGTCTGGAGCGACCCGTATGCAGTGATGAACGTCTCAGGGATAGCTGCAAGATGCTCCCACGGCAGGGTTGTGGTCAACGGAATCAGTTGCGATGCAGGGAGTAAGGCATATTGTGCATAACCACCATCGTAAGAGCGCCCCATGTTGCCCATCATCGCCGCTACCGTTTGCCCGACATCCAAACCCGTATCCGACGCATCAACTATCTCACCAACGCATTCGATGCCCAGGATGCGAGGAAACGGCGCTAACTCGCCCGAATGGCCCTGTCTCGTGTACATTTCAGACCTGTTAAGACCAAACGCTTTAATACGTACCAGCGCCCATCCTGGCTTGACCACCGGCATGGGTACTTCTTGTAATTCGAGCACTTCGGGGCCACCAGGCACTGTAACAACAATCGCTTTCATATTACGTCAGACGTGAATTGCTTTCCGAACAAATACAATACAGAATACGGGGAGCAGACCAGCTTGCTGCTATTGCGCAGTTACAAAGGGCGCACCCCAGTTCTTCATCGCTGTGATGACCGGCAGCAAACTCTCCCCTTTTTCTGTTAACGCATAC
This sequence comes from Rhodothermales bacterium, assembly GCA_965263205.1. GTDB lineage: Bacteria > Bacteroidota > Rhodothermia > Rhodothermales > JAHQVL01 > JBCCIM01. Next base: position 40,914 of record CBDHHF010000016.1, on the reverse strand, counting down.
TCCACGCGCGGCGGTACTTCGGCAAACACAGTTCGACTTATAATTCCGTCAGCCTCCAATTCACGCAACTGCTTTGTCAACATTTGCTTGCTGATCCCTTCAATTGCACGGCGCATTACACCAAACCGATCAACCCCATTACTTAGCAAGTAGAGGATGATGGGTTTCCACTTACCGCCGATCATCTGCAGCGTATAGGTCACCGGACAGGAAGGAATCGAGACCTTCCGATCAACTCCTGGTGTGCTTTTACTCATTGGTCCACAAAAAATGACTAGGGTCTTGAAACATGACTACACATCCCCAACATACTACATACAGCACTTTAAATCCACAATTACATCAGCAAATAGAGCTTGGGCATGAAAAATACGCTGTACGATCCGCGCGTCAGTCAAACGTTGACACGGCTGCACAATGCCGCCGGCAAAGATATGCCTCGGATTATCAAGGGATTTGCAAAGAGCTTCGGTAGATCTTTACAACCCCATGACATGGTAGACGCCTACATTGCCATCACGCGTGAGCAAGGTATGCTACTCTACAATCTGCTTCGCATGACGCAGGCGAGACACATCGTAGAGTTCGGGGCTTCTTTTGGAATTTCGACGCTGTACCTGGGCGCTGCTGCGCGTGACAATGGCGGGCATGTGTACACGACGGAAATTGAACCATCCAAATGCAAAATAGCCAGAGATAACATCGAAGCGGCAGGACTTTCAGACGTTATTACCTTACTCGAAGGCGATGCAATGGAAACCCTCCAGGACGTCGAAGATGGCATTGATCACCTGTTTCTTGACGGTTGGAACGACCTGTACCTCCCCTTGCTGAACATGCTCGAACCACGCCTGAGCTACGGCGCGAGCATCCTGACTGACAACGCATCTTTTGCAAGCGCCAAACCGTTCCTGAATTATATCCAGCAATCCGCAAATTACATCACGACACCGCTTAAAACAGACAAAGGCACAACGGAGCTTTCGTGCTACCTGCCGGCATCGGTTAAAGCGCCTCAGTTGGCTGGGTAAGCCTGATCTGTGAGGAGTGATCGAGTTTTCCTTCGATATTCGGAGTTTACTTCGTTAGTCTCCTTGGCAAGCCGGGGTTCGTTTCCTGTTCGATATTCGTTATTCAAGGCGCTACAAGCCCCGAAGAGATCCTTCGCGTGACTCAGGATGACAGAGATAATGCAGATCAACAATCTGCAATCGCTCAAATCGTTTTGCCCATGTGCAGGATGTCGTAGTAGACGCCGTCGATGAAATTCTCTTTTTTCAGTACACCTTCGATTTCAAAGCCTTTTTTCTTGTAAAGCTTGATCGCCGGCTCGTTGTCGGTACGGACTTTCAGGTTGATTTTCTTTATGACACCGGTTGCATCAGCCCAATCAAGGAGGCTATCCATCAGGGCATTGCCAATCCCCTGTCCCCAGAAAGCCTTGCGCACGGTGATGCCGAATTGGGCGACATGGATTAGTCGCTTTCTGTTGCGAGAGGAGCAGTTGAGGGTGCCGGCGAGCGTCTGGTCAACAAAGGCGAGGAGATAGATGCAATTATTGGCGGTTTTACATGAATCGAGGTACGTCGCTTCATCTTCTACATTCATCTCAAACTCGCCGGGACCAAACGACAGAAAATTGGTCTCCCCACTCACCTGCTCGATATAATCCAGCAATAGCGCAGCATCGCTGGATTCAGCATGCCGAATAATCAGGTGTTGATTGTCGCGCGTATTAAGAATACGGGGAAACACAGGTTGCTGTTAGATTAATTGGTTAAGAGACTGTTGAGAAATTTCTTCACATTCTGAGAAAGCGATCTTTTGGTGCTTTTTTGCCTACTCTCCTCATGCGTAGCTCGGCTATGCAATCGTCGAGATATGCCAAAAATCACTCAAAATTTACTGACGTCAGTCCCACGATAAATCGTGGTCGTGTCATCTTCCTCAAAACATGAAGAAAAATCTCAACAGTCTCTTAGGCAAACATACTCGCTCCATTCAGGTTATTCGGTATAGATAAAGACTACACCAAAACGGAAGGTGTGCTTGACTTGCATGCCAGGATGCTGTAATTACGGTGAGATGTAACAATTGATCGAAAAGGTACGCTTATTCCACCAGACCAGTCAACATGGCATCTGGCCCCGGTATTGCAGAAGTTGAGGTTGTAACGTCATTTTGTACACAGAATCGAATATAGATCAGGGCAGTGGAGGATCATAAAGGACAAGAAATATTGGCGTTACTGCGTGCTGGCGACGAGCAGGGCATCAACATGCTTTTCCATACCTATTTCACCCCTCTCTGCCAGGTAGCCTTCCGCATAGTCCATAACCAGCAAGCAGCCAAAGACGTCGTACAAGATGTATTTGTCAGATTGTGGACCAACCGGGAAAAAATAAACATCCAAACCTCGGTACTTGGTTATCTCAAGCAAAGCGTCATGAACGCGAGCATCGACAACCAGCGGCGGGCTTACGAAACGAGAAAAGTACGGTGGGATTCATCCAGCAGACTAGAGGAGGCTACTGTACAAACGGCCACAACCCACGTTGAACACGACGTAGAGGCAAAAGAAACACAAGCGCTTGTCGAGCGGGCCATCGCACAATTACCCGAGCGCTGCCGGCTTATTTTTATCTTGAGCCGGCAACAAGGTCTCTCGTACAAACAAATTGCTGAAAAGCTGGAAATTTCACCCAAAACGGTAGAAAACCAGATGTCGAAAGCACTTAAAACCTTGCGCCAGACCCTGTCAACTGTGCTCTCGATTGGCCTTCTGCTGCACTATTATTTATTTTTTTTCAATGCACCGTAGGGGTACAGGCTGTTTGAATCCGTCCTGTAGTCAAAACCAACAGGTTTATGCATTCCGAATACTACGAAACGCTAATACACAAACACCTTTCGGGTGAGTTGACTGCTGAAGAGCAGGCAGCCCTCGATACGTGGCTCGATGGCGCAGCGGAAAACCGCACGCGCTTCGAGGAAGCGGAGCGTATCTGGACGTTGACTGCACCTGTTGAATCGACACTGGACATCAACCTTGATCATGAGATCGCCCGGTTCAAAGAACGGATTCAACCACAGATCCAGCCGGGCATCCCATCTCAACAAACTGCACGGATACTCCCCTTCTATTCGCGTACCGTATTCAGGATAGCGGCCGCTGCCACGGTACTGATTGGAGGGATCATCTTGCTCCTGCAACTGAATGCAGGTAATGTGCAGGTGATCAAAACCGCAGCAAATGAAACGCGGCAGGTTGTGTTGCCCGATCAGAGTACGGCCTGGCTTAACGAAAACAGCACATTGACTTACGCAGCTGCTTTTAAGGACCGCCAGGTGACCCTTTCGGGGGAGGCGTTTTTTGATGTAACACACAACCCTGACCGTCCGTTTTCCATTGAAAGTGGTGCCGGCCGGGTTCAGGTACTCGGGACCTCCTTCAACGTAAACAACCGGGTCTCCGAAGATCTACTTGTGGTTACGGTTGCTACAGGACGGGTAGCTCTCAGTCATGTCGATTCAACAGTACAGACCATTTTGGAAGCTGGCTATCAGGGAACGTTGAACGTTGCAAGCGGCACGGTTCGCAAGCAGCCCAACAACAATCCTAATGTGCTCGCCTGGCGCCCGCAGCCCCTGGCTTTTGACGGCACCACGTTCGGCGAGGTTGTCACGATGCTGCAAACCCATTTTGCCATCGTGATTGAGCCCCCTTCCGACGCCCTGGCTTCATGCACCTTCACGGGTGAATTTGATGCGCCGGCGCTTGGCGAAGTGCTGGCAGCTTTAACGTTCAGTCTCAACGTCGACGCTTCTGTAAATCAAGGTGTATACGCGTTTACGGGTACCGGATGCTCTCAATGATTTCGGCCCTGTGCTTTGCAGGGGGAATCTCATCCGAACGAAGTAAACCATGAAATACATATATCTGCTATTTGCACTCTTTATCACCGCGGCCGCACCCGCCGTGCAGTCAGCAACAGCGCAGGACGCTGCCACGTTCACACAGTCCATTCGCGGCACCGTCGTCGACCTCGATACGCAGGCTCCGCTGATAGGGGTCAACGTTATTGTACTGGATACAAATCCGCTTAAAGGCGCCAGTAGCGATGTAAACGGCCGTTTTGAAATCCCCAATGTACCTGTAGGCCGCGCCACATTACAGGTCACCTACATTGGCTATGAGCCCCTCGTTTTGTCTGATGTATTGATTACAACGGGTAAAGAGCTGGTCCTTTCGCTCGAATTGGAAGAATCGGTTATTGAAACAGAAGGGGTTGTTGTTGTGGCAGACGAGTTTGAAGGCCTGGCCGTGAATGAAATGGCAACGGTAGTGCGCGTTCTTTTTCGGTAGAGCAAACACAGCGCTATGCGGCAAGTATCTCAGATCCGGCGCGAATGGCACAGACTTTTGCCGGCGTAACCGGCGGCGGTGACGACCTGCTCAATGACATCGTCGTCCGCGGCAACGCCCCCAAAGGCCTGCTCTGGCGACTCGAAGGCATTGAAGTGCCTAATCCAAACCACTTTGGTGGTGAAGGGGCCTCCGGCGGTGGTGTGAGCATGTTGAGTTCGAGTACCCTCAGCCGATCTGACTTTTTCACCGGCGCGTTCCCTGCAGAATACGGCAACGCAGCCTCCGGCGTGTTCGACCTGTCACTTCGGAACGGGAATGCTGTTAACCGTGAATATGCCTTTCAGATCGGTGTATTGGGGATTGATGCGGCCATCGAAGGCCCCTTCAGCGCCGGCTACAACGGCTCCTATCTGATTAACTACCGCTACTCCACGCTAGGTGTCTTGAACAACTTTGGCGTGTTGCCTGAAGAATCTATTCAGTACCAGGATTTGTCGTTCAAATTCAATTTTCCCACGCAGAAGGGTAACAGCTTCACACTGTTCGGCCTGGGCGGTGATGCATCGGACGTATATGGTACTGCTGTTGCAGATTCAACACAATGGGCGGATCCGATTGACGACGCCATCAATGGAAAATATGCACCGCGTGTTGGCATTCTGGGTGCTTCCTACTTGCACCTCCTGGGCCCGAACACCTACGTCAAGGCCATTGGTATGATCTCGGGTGAACGCAGAACAGACGACGAGTTGATCCTGATTCCAAGCGAAGACTACCGCGGGCGGATTCTCGAACAACAAGATACCCGCAATGCCGCGTACCGGGCATCGCTGCAGTTGAACCACAAATTTAATGCACGGCAGACACTTCAGGTTGGTATCGTGGGTAGCCGGCTAAACTACAACCTCGTGAACCGCCTCAGAAATAGCATCAATGGTCCGCTATTTACGTTTCTTGACCAAAAAGGCGGGACGAGCATGCTGAATAGCCACGTACAGCTCAAACTCAGACCAACGGCTCGGCTGACCATCACGCCAGGCGTGCATTATACATACTTCGACTTCAACAAAAACCATTCGCTTGAACCGCGCGTGGGCGCTGCCTGGAAATTATCGGATAAACAAACCCTATCGGTTGGCGTGGGGCTCCACACTCGCACAGAGTCGACAGCGCTTTATCTTGCTGAACGTACCAACGCTGCCGGCCAAAGCTTCCAACCGCATCGCGATCTTGATCTGATGAAAGCCTGGCACTACGTGGTTGGATACGATCATTATTTCACACCCAAACTTCGGCTACGCTTCGAGGCGTATTACCAGGACTTGTACGACATTCCTGTTTCATCCTCACCGGAGAATCCAATCTTCTCGTCCATTAATGCAGAAGACGCCTGGGACATAGTTTTTGGTGACGATATTTTGGTAAATGAAGGTACCGGTGAGAACTACGGTGTAGAATTGACGCTGGAGAAATTCCTCAGCAAAGGATACTATTACCTGTTCACAGGCTCACTCTATGAATCGCGCTATACCCCACTCGACGGGCAGACCTACAATACGCGGTATGCCGGCAACTACGTGGTGAATCTCGTTGGCGGCAAAGAGTTTTCGCTCAAAAACAGAAACCAGTTTGGCCTGAACGTCCGTTTCTTGCTCGCCGGCGGCAATCGGTACACGCCGCTTGATATTGCCCGCTCACGTGAGCTCGGTTTTCCGGTGCTGGATGGAGCAAATACCTACGAGAACCAGGTAGACGCGTACTACCGCCTGGATGTCGGCTTAAGCTATACAGTCAACAAGTCAGCCCTTACCCACGCCATCCGTTTTGACATACAAAACATCACGGACAGACTGAACGTACAGGGCTTTGACTACAACAGAAATTTTGAACAGGTCGCCTTTTTCCATGGCGGTTTGCTTCCGATCCTTAGTTATAAAATAACCTTCTAAGATGCCTTGCGAGGCTTCCGGATGTAGCTTACCCTGTGTCCGGAAGCCAACCTTCTCAGCGTGACGATATACAAACGCATCATATCGAGCTTGCTACTTGCCCTGCTGATCCCATTCTATGCGGCAGCACAAGAACTAGAGCAACCTGCCATCCAGGATGCTGACCAGATGCTGATGCAGCGGCATACGGTATCGGTAGCGCCGGCTTCGTTGTTGGAAGTGCTTGGGGTGTTGCGCGCACAAACCGGCGTTCGGTTCATCTACAGTCCGTCGAGTTTGCCGGCGGATCAACTTGTCGAAATCAGCGCGAAAGATGAACCGCTTTCTGCTATCCTTGACCAACTTTTAGCGCCGCTACATATCGAATATGAGCGCATTGGCCGGCAGATTGCCCTCCGCTGGGCTCCCCCTGCACAGCGCAAAGCGTATACGCAAACCATCCGCGGGACCGTCATCGACCACGACACCCAAACCCCGCTCATCGGTGCAAATGTGGTTGTTGCTTCGCTTGATCCGTTTCGTGGTGCAAGTACAGACGAAAACGGTAATTTCGAGATTCCGGGTTTACCATTAGGCAGGCACGCAATCATCGTGCAATACATTGGCTACGATCCTGCGCATGTATCACAATTACTGTTGACCGCCGGCAAAGAACTCGTGCTGGACATCGCGTTGATCCCGTCGCCCGTTAACATGGAAATGGTCCTCGTGTCCGATGCACCTGACCTGATGATCCCGCTCAACGAGGCGGCTACCGTAAGCGCGCGATCGTTTTCTGTTGAGCAAACGCAACGCTACGCAGCCAGTTTATCAGATCCGGCGCGTATGGCGCAATCGTTCTCTGGTGTCTCACGGGCTGAAGATGACCTGCTAAACGAGGTCATTGTGCGTGGGCAATCGCCCAAGTACACGGTATGGCAATTGGAAGGCATCGAGATTCCAAATCCGAATCACTTTGGTGACGGCGGCCACAGTAGCGGTGGCATCAGCATGTTCAGCGCCAATGTGTTGACGTATTCTGATTTCCTTTCGGGTGCCTTTCCGGCAGAGTATGGCAACGCACTCGCCGGCGTGTTCGATCTCAACATGCGCAAAGGTAATTCTGAGCGAAGCGAATACACCATTGGTGTGGGATCGCTTGGACTTGAAGGCACCATGGAGGGCCCCATCGGTGAACAGGGTGGCTCTTATTTGGTGAATTACCGCTACTCAACCCTAGGGTTGATGGCTGATTTCAAAATCATCCCGAACGATGAAATTGCCTATGAAGACGTGGCGTTCAAATTTCATCTGCCAACACGTAAACTAGGTGTATTCACTATTTTTGGCCTGGGTGGCACATCGTACTTTCACGACAAAGAGGAAAGTCTGAGCTGCGAATGCGTCAATCCCCCGTTCTCTGACAATGATCTAAAAGAAGCCGACGAAGGAGATGAAAGGAAAGGCGTTGTAGGCATCAGCAATTTTTTACCGTTGTCTTCTACCACCTTCTTGAAAACCACGGTTGCCGCATTTGGCAAGTCGGAACTGGAAAGCACATACGTACGCTCGCAGCCGATCAATAACGAAAAAATCTACGCAGACGAAGAGCTGGAGGAAGAGTCAGGCATCCGTGCCAAGCTTAAGTTTGCGCATCGCCCCAACGAGCGGCACCTTCTGGAAGCCGGCGTCACGGGTAGTTTGCTGTGGCTCACCTACCGATTCAGGACGCGCGACTTCGACCCTTATGCACCCTGGAATTATCAGATTTATGCAAAAGAGCCTGTTAACATGGGGCGCGGCTTTTTGCAGTGGACGTATCGCCCAAACACGCGCTGGTCGTTCAATGCCGGCGTCCACAGCACCTATTTTAGCGTCAACAAAGAAAGAACGTTTGAACCACGCATGGGCGTGAAATGGCAACTTGCACAGGATAAGACATTGTCTTTCGGGACCGGCATCCACAGCCAGATTGAACCCTTCGGCATCTACCTTCTCGAAAATACGCGGCAGGATAGCATCCCTTTCTCAAACCGCGATCTCCAACTCTCTAAATCATGGCACAACGTGCTGGCTTTTGAGAAACTGTTTGCCGGAAATACCCGCTTCCGTTCAGAAATCTACTACAATCACGGATACGACATACCCGTAGCCGATTTGCCAGGCAGTACGTTTTCTGCTGTAAACACCTACTTCCTGTTCAATGTTTATGCTTCTTCGATAGGTTTATCCAACGCGGGTACCACAACCAACTACGGCCTTGACTTGTCGTTGGAGAAGCTCTTCTCGAACGGCTACTATTTCATGTTGAACGGCTCGCTCTTCGATGCAAAGTATTCTACTATCGATGGTCATGTTTTCCCAAGCCGGTACAACACACGGTTTATGACCAATTTGGTAACGGGCATCGAACTCAACATGGGCCCGCAAAAACGAGACGTTCTTGGTATCAACACCAGAATTATGTTTGGCGGCGGTAACCGCTATACGCCGCTCGAAGTCACGCAGTTGGACAACGGCATAAACATTCGACTGAATACAGCACAGCGTTATTCACAACAGCTTGATCCCTATTTCCGGGTAGATTTTGGCATCAATTATACCATCAACAAACCCTTCTTAACCCACCAGGTGTACCTCGATGTTCAGAATGTCATCCACCGTAAAAACGAGGGTTTCCTGGAATACGACATCAAAAAACAATCGGTCAATGTGATTCCCCAGTTGGGCATCCTGCCAATGCTAGGCTACCGGCTCACCTTCTAAGCGTTAAAGGTTGCAGGTTAAAGGTTGAAAGTTATTCGGCTCTTTCAGGAGCGGCAACAACCTAATGCGCATCATTCGGCAATCGACATTCGGCAATCGACATTCGGCATTCTCACATTAAATCGCCGACATTCGCTGTATTGTTGTTGAGAAACAATGAAGGAATTGCTACCTTAAGGACGCTACTCCCCGCTCTCAATCCCTTCTGTATCCCCCATGTCGACCGATTACTCGTCGCACTACGTAGATTACCCTGCCCAGGAGCCAAAGCGTACGTCCAAATTCCCGATATTTCGGATAGCTGTACGCGTGATTGCCATCGGGTTGATTCTCTTTTTCCTGCTCAGTGTATTTTGGGTGTTGGTGTACCGATTTACGGATCCACCGTCAAGCTTTATCATGCGGCGCGATCAACAAAAGGGATTGGATATCGATCGCCGGCCCGTTGCAATCGACCAAATAAACCCATCACCTCCCCCTCGCCGTACTTGCTGCTGAAGATCAGCAGTTTTGCGTCCACAATGGATTCGATTGGACAGCTATCGCCAAGGCACAGGCACACAACGAAGACGCAAGAATCAAGCGCGGGGCATCGACTATTTCCATGCAAACCGCGAAGAATGCCTTTCTCTGGCCCACGCGATCATGGATACGGAAAGGTTTTGAGGCCTACTTCACGGCACTTATTGAAGTACTCTGGCCGAAAAAACGCATTTTGGAAGTGTATCTAAACCTTGCTGAATGGGGGTTTGGGATTTATGGCGCAGAAGCGGCCGCGCATCATTATTTTGGAAAGTCGGCATCAAAGCTTACCATGCAGGAATCGGCCTTGCTTGCCGCAGCGCTGCCTACCCCCACCCGGTCGAACCCAAGTGCACCAACTGCTTACTTGAGCGACCGCGCAGCCCTGATCGAGTCCGACATGGCGCGCATCGGCGATACCTACGGGAATTGCCTTGCGCCAACACAAAACTAACCACTTTTGATTACTAGAGACGATGCAGAAGCTACCCCAAATCCTCTACTGGATTTCAACTGGACTCGTGAGCCTGATGATGCTGGGCTCAGCCGGCATGTACCTGTTTAACACGGCGGAGGTTCAGTCGGTATTTGACGGCCTCGGCTACCCGGAATACATCGTAATTCCGCTTGCCATCGCCAAAATTCTGGCTATCGTAGCAATCTTGACCAAGAAATCGGCTGTCCTGAAAGAATGGGCCTATGCCGGCCTCTGCTTTGATTTTATTCTTGCCGCAACAGCCCACCTCATGGTTGGCGACGGCGAGCACCTGGGAGCCATCGTAGCCCTGGTGATGCTGGGTGTATCATACTACTACGACAAGCAGCTCTTTCCAACAAAGCAGTTGGCTTCGGAGCCGGCGTAACACCTTAGTACAGATATTACAGCAACACAAAACGGGCGCCAGGAGCGCCCGTTTTGTGTTGTGACTACTCAATCCCCCACTCCGTACGCAAGGCCTCGATGCGCTCGGTGTAAATGCGAACCATGCGTGCCTCGTAATAAGCCTGTACTGATGCCGGCTCTGGGAAACGCCCCTGGTCGTCAATTTCTGCGATCCATTCATCCAGGGCAAAGCTGAGTTGCCGCTTGATTTCCTCGTGATCAGCCGATGACGCCAGGTTGTTCACTTCGTATGGGTCGGCAATTACATCGTACAATTCCTCTATCGGGCGCGTTGGCGCGAGTAAATATGCCTGCGCCGGCGTCAGCTTGCCTTCCTGATGCAATTTACGCATCGCCCAGATCGTTGGATAACTGGCCTCTTTGTAGCCATTCATTTGCAGGAAAGGCCGGCCGGGGTAGTAGTTGCGGATGTAACGGTAGCGCCGGCTACGCACCGTACGAATACGATCTACAGTCTCATCTCCCCTATCCCGGCCACCAAACACGTAGGTCCGTGGTGGCTCCATTTGGGTGCCAAACAAAACGCGGCCCTGCATACCAGCGGGTTTCTGCAAGCCAGCTAACGCAATCGTGGTTGCGGTGATGTCGAGGGATTGAATGAGTTGCGTACTCATGGTGCCCGGCGCATAGCCCGCAGGTGCCGGCAACGTATCCGGGATGTAGATCAACATCGGCACATGCAGGCCACTGTCGTACGGCCATTGCTTACCGCGCACCATCGCGCGCCCGTGATCCGCCATAAAAACAACGATTGTATTGTCCGCTAATCCATCGCGCTCAAGAAAGCTAAGCACATCGCCCACTTTACGATCGAGTGCCATGATGGCATTCAGGTACTGCGCCCAATCTTCGCGCACCACGGGATGATCCGGGTAATACGGTGGCAGTACCACTTTTGCCGGATCTGCAGTTTTTTCGATATTCAGGTGCGCCTCATTCCAATCTTTGCCACGATGCGTTTCGGGAAAGTTGACCTGTGCGTAAAAGGGTTGATTGGCTTTCAAATCAGCCCAGTCATCTGAATCAAACGGTTGGCCGGCATAGGTGAAATTCCAGTCGGTTTTGCCCGTACCCCTGAACCACGCGTCGTCGGGCATCTGCCGAATATTGGCCGTAAAATAACCGGCATGCCGCATGTGATCTGAAATAACCTGCACGCCGTTTGGTAGTGGAAACGGGTACGCGGAGGTATCCTCTGGCCGGTGCGACCGGTGGTTGTGCGCACCTATCGCCATCTGGTACATGCCGGTGTTTATTGCTGAACGCGCCGGCGAACACACTGGAGCCGTTGTAAAAGCCTGTTTGAAGTACATGCCTTTTTGGGCCAGCGCATCAATGTTGGGGGTGTGTACTTCCGGTGTGCCCAGCAAACTCAACTCCACCCCCATATCCTCTGCAAAGATCCACAAGATGTTTGGCTGTGTTGCCGCTGGTCCTTCTTCTGTATGAGACTGCCAGCCGGCTAGAAGCAACACCAGTAAGCAAACGCTGAGATTTCGCATAACCTAATTGAAAATAATGGGTGGATAGAAACCAGCACACATGCGCGCTACCGATCATCATAATCTGAAGGATTGACCCAGCCGGTATTGCCCGCGGTGCCGGCCTGATACTGCTCGTAGAATCCCTGGTGTTTTTTGTCGGCATACGTGTAGGCATCGAAAATATCGCCGTTGCCCAGGATGCGGGGATCAGCTTCGGCTGTGAGTGCATCGGTCATCTGCCGGGACAGCTCAGCCAGTTGATTGGCATAGGCCGGATCCGTAGCCAGGTTATTCAGGCAGTCAGGGTCTGTCGCGGATGTTGTAGAGCTCTTCAGCCGGACGCTTGTCGAATGACATCGCCCAATACTGATGTGCTGCCGTGTTGCGTCGGTTGAGGCAGACGGTTTTGGTGGGACTCCCATCACAATTCAGATACCCGGTTACAGGATCGCCCGATGGCCATCGGTCTGTTTTGAAGTTTTTGATGTAAAGGAAATCGCCCTTACACAATACCCCGCATCGGGTAGCCGGCGTCATTGGGCCGGCCGATGTCGTGCCGCTCTTTGCCAATCAACACGTGCTCGCGCATATCATGCGGCGTATTTGCAAAGACTGGCATGAGATCACGCCCGGTGATGGGCTGCATGCCTACGGTTTCTGCATCGAGGCCGGCAAGTGAAAGGAACGTAGGCGCAAAGTCGATAAAGCTGACAAACTCTTCGATGGTGCGTCCCGCGTTTGCAATGCCGTCAGGCCACATCATGGCAAGCGGGAGGTGATTCGACAGTTCATAGGCCTGTCCTTTTACGCGCGGGAAAGGCATCCCGTTGTCAGCTGTCACCACAACCAGTGTGTTGTCAAGTTCACCCCGCGCTTCCAGAAGCGCCAACATACGACCAAGGTGCTGATCGAAGTGTTCAATTTCGTAGGCGTAATCTAACATATCGGTGCGCACCGAGTCGGTATCAGGCCAGAAGGCCGGCACGTGGTCTACTTCTTCCAACGCCTTATCAGCCAGACGCGCGCCTACGCCATATTCATAGGCGCGATGAGGCTCGAGGGAGCCGTACCAAAAGACAAAAGGGGCATCGCCTTCATGATCGTCAAGAAATGCTTCAAAGTTTGCCGCATAATCGACATCAGAAATATGATCAGCCGGCGGCGTAAGCTTCACATCGCTGTAACGTTGCCCCGTAAGCTGCCGTGGATTACCGTCAGCATCTTCCGCAACCCCTGGTGCCCATCCTTTGGCCGTGTACCCCACGTGATACCCCTGCTCCGTCAATGCCTCTGCATACGTCTTGAATTTTGCCGGAAAGTAGGGCCAGTGGTTGGCCGCCTCTTCCAACTGCCAGGAATTACGGCCCGTAAGGATAGCTGCACGTGAAGGCGCGCACTTGGCGTTTGGCGTATACGCGCGCATGAACAGGAGCCCTTCTGCAGCAATGCGATCAAACGCCGGCGTATCTACCCAATCTGTGCCATACGCGCCCATGTGTGGAAACGAAGCATCGTCAGCAATAGCAAAAAGGATATTGGGGCGAGCCGGCTGCGCACGTTCATGTGCTGTACAAGCGCACAAAACACTTAAGACCGCTAGCAAGAGCATACTCAAGGGCCGGGGAATGGGGATTCTCATGGCATCAAACAGGTTAACGTGTAGCGCGTGGTCTATAGATGTTAACTGCAAGCGTGCCGACAATCAATGTATCATGCTGCTTTTTTTGAAGCCCCAAATGCCATAAGGGTTACAAAAACGACAAACGCCGCGCAGTAAAGGATACGGCGCGGCGTTTGGTTGGCTGTAGGATCCTCACTTCCGCTCTCCAGTCCATGGAGAGACAAAGCCGCGACCGATCGAATGGGTTGTGCCTGTGAGCTTTCCATTTTCCAGTGTACCAACGGTGTGGTAATCCCCGCTGCCGTCTCTGGTGGTGAACGCAAAAACCACTTTACCCCACGAGGTATTGATCTTGCCATTCATGATTTTGCTGTCGTAAAACGTACCCTGGAGTTTATTCCCCTTCGTAGAGGTGATTACCATGCGCTGGATGTAAGGGGCAGCATTGGGTTCAGGCCGTAAATCGATAAGCCAGGTGCCTTCAAGCTCAGATGCAACCTGTGGGCTTGAGGAAAACCCGGTACCCAAAACAAAGAGGCTAACAAAAGCAGCGATGGAAAGCATACGGTTAAAGAAAGAAGAAGTACGCATCGTGTTTACCAGTTGAAGTTTAACAAATGAAGGTTAACAGTTTCTGCTGGTAGGGTACGATGCCATACGAGGGCATTTCGCCACAATTAAAAAGATGAGACGTCGTTTGTGGTCTCAATTGGAAAGATGAGACGTCTGTTCATCTCTTACTTGCCCCGGCGTTTTACCGGTTACTTTTCTAAATATCCGATTAAAGGTGGCTTTCGAGTTGAAGCCGGCTTCAAAGGCAATGGCTGTGAGGGTATAATTTGCGTACGCCGGCTTCCCGAAGAGTCGAACCACCTCAGCTACACGATACGCGTTCACATATTCAGTAAAAGATTTGTTGACCGTAGTGTTGAGGAGTTGGGTGAGCACATAGGGTTTAATATCAATCGCTGTGGCAAGTGATTGCAGGGTCAGGTCGGCTTGTAAGTAAAGCTTTTCTTTTTCCATCGCGTGCTCCAGGCGTTCCAGCGCTGCATCCACATCGATTAAGCCCTCGATATCGACGCGTCGGGACTGCTTGATGGGCGCGTTGCGGTGCAGAAAACCAGCCAGTCCAAATGCATAGGTAAGCACTGCAATGCCGACATAAAGCGGATATACATAAAACGGCTGAAAAGCGAAGTCAAAAAACAGGTAATCTACAAAACTGCACGTGATCATCGAGACCGCAAACCCGAGGTAAATCAAGATGAACCCGTTCAACCAACGAGCCGGCAGTGCTCCACCGGTGTCCTCTGTGTCCTGATGAGCGCGCCACAACCGCAGTGCATACCATCCATAGCCCAGAATCAGCCCGCAAAACACAACAATCTGGATGGGCGTGTGATTCCAGAGCATGTAGGCTTGCCGGCCAAGCCAACTCAAACTCTCAGGAGTGCCATCCCAGTAGAAGTTCTGCGTCTTCACGTAGTTGCTAATCACAAACTCAATGGCCGGCGGCACCAGGTGTACCCAGTCGCTACGCTGCAAGCGCCGTTTGGGATCGAGATAACAGGCGACGTAGAAGAATAACAGGCCGCCGTAGAGCCAGTTGAATTCGAGCAGAAAATGGTAAAGCAAATGATCGGGACCGCCGTACCCTGCACCACGCAATAATTCAGCAACCAGGCGATAAGCAAAAAAACCAAGGAGCACCGCCAGGAATCGATTGGCGTAATAGCGCGGACTCGATCGCTGCCAGAGCAATACCCCCATCACCAGCCCCTGCACGGCGCCTATGCCCAAGACAATCTGGTAAACAAGAAACCAACCACCCATTGCACTGCCCAACGCAAGCCAAATAATCACGCAATAACGTTACATAGCGCTAAACACTACGCGGTGTCAAATATACCGTATCCTGCAATGGGTGCCAATAGTGGGGAACGAGTAGCCTGAAGGAGTCAGGCGACAAAATGAAATCCGGCTACGCGATGCAGTGCCCGATAGATTTGTCCCAATGAATGCTGAATGTTGCGCCGGCTAAGCTGCAGGACATCAACAGTTTCTTGCTCCGTGACCCCATCTGCCATAAAAGCCAGCAACAACGCGGTTTCTGTAGAAAAACGCTGGGCGGACTCCTGTTCGTCCGCCGCATCGTTGAGCACATGCGAAGTATACCTGGCCAACATGGGATCCATCCATAAGCCACCAGCTGCTGCTTGTCGTATCACACGCACAAACTTTACATAGGGATGCGAGCTTGCGATGACGCCATTTGCGCCGGCATGGATGGCTTCAACCATGAGCCGGCGGTCCATAGACCCATCAGCTAACACACACGACACGGGTGGCCACAGGTGTTTCAGCCGTTTAAGGATAATCATGAGATCCAGATACGCGGTTTCATCGCCGTTAGCCGGTGCAAAAATTAGCAGCACGTCGGGCCAGTGACAGGTATCACCTGATGTGACAAAATCATGGACCGCAGCGAGCTCATCGAACTGCCGCGCACAACGAATGTCGACAGTTTCATTAATAAGGCTGCTTATTTCCTGAGCGCGCGTTTCATTCGCATCTACAAGCCACACCACTGTTGCTGAGTAAGACATGGGACGTACAGCAAAGACAGAAAAGAGATGAGTGGCACGGCGATACAGAGATACTTGCAATGAGATACCTGTAGCGCGGTGACCATCGAGAAGGGTCGTGCAACAAGATACCTCATGAAGGCCCCGTCGCGCATGGCGTAAACACACTATTTTTCAGTGCAACATCTTCAAGCATTGCACGATCCTGAAGCATGAGACAGACTCCAGAATAATGCAAAAGAAATGCGATGCTTCCTCTTTAAGCTCCCTGAGGCACGGTGTGCAATTCCATGTAGGGCCTGGAAATGTACGGGCGAGTAGCAGCGGCTTCGATCTGAGTTTGAAGTGCGCGGGCCTTGATTTCTCGCGCCTCACGGATTGCAATTTTATCCAGCATGTCCTGGTACGACCTCACACGATGTGCCGCCTGGCGGACCTTTACGCGCATATCATACAATGACGAAACGGCAACGCGTACTTGCGCGCGCGTCGCAACGCCAGCGATATAGTCGAGTGAAATCGATTCTGCTTTGCCAAGCAACCTGATATGTTTATGTCTTGCTGCTTCAAAAGCACCTGCAGCAGCATCACGCATTGCGATCAGTTTGTCGCGCTGCCGCCGGGGAGACGGGTATGAAGACATGAAAAGTAGCTTTGATTGGATGGGGATTTAGCGTCCTGCCAGCAAAGCAATAATCAGAATCTATTTTTGAGATGAGCCGGGAGGACAAAAACCACTATTTCAAAAGCAATGCCAAGCTACAAGAATACGGCAGTTATTTTTCTGGAAGCGCTTTTATTTTATTGCGCAATACAGAAAATATTACTTTATTACACAGGAAAAAGCGCTTACAACAAAAAAATATTAAGCCAAACTTGCAGATAAGGCTAATTTACCATACTTTATTGACGTCTTAAGCTATGCGGGTTCGAAGAACCTAAGGAAACCCAGGCCTGTCCCCAGCAGCCTGGGTTTTCTAATTTCTACCGTTCGTACCGAATCGGACACCCGTACGCTTCAGTGATTGGATACGTCACCTCCTCCCCGTTTTGCGCTGCTGTAAGTGCATCCAGGACATAGTTGGTTGCCGGCATATCTGGATCGGGTTCTATTCCTGGCGGCTGATTGTCAAAGGCTCCCTGGTAGATGATTTCACCTTCAGGGTTGATCACAACCATATGGGGTGAAACCATGGCCCCATAAGCTTGCCCAACTGTACCGGTTACGTCCAGCAACACCGCAGTCTGTTGTCCTCCTCGCTTTTCTATCTGCCGTTGCATTTTATCCGTTGCCACTTGCCCCTGCTTACCCTGCGCTTCTGAGACAATGGATAGCCATACAATGTCCTGCTCTTTAAGATCTGCCTGCATTGCGGGAAGCGTATGGTCTTTGTACAGCGCATCAACGGTACGGCATCTAAAGTTCATCCATTCCAACACCACGTAGCTCCCCTGGTATTGGGCCAGCGTCACATCTTCGCCGGCTGCACTCAGTAGTGAAAAATTGCTGGCTTGCGGGCTTGCGTCTTGTGCTGCAACCGGTGCTGTGTGCAGTACGCCGGCTACGAGCAGTAGCTCCAGCATATGTTTTGCAAGAGAATGTAACATTGCGCCCCCCATCTGGCTGGTTCTTGTCACTAAGGCATTCGACAGGGGTTTGCGGACCTTAAGCTACCCCTTGCCCCATGGTTCGGCGCGGAATAGCACATCGCCGGATTTTTTGATTTGCCAGGCGGTTATAGGATTGAGGTGATAAGGCACAGCTCCCACACCCCGCGCTTCGATTAACGCTTTACGCGTGGGTTGGGTATACCCGGTTTCGTCGATGGCGCGGCTCATTATTTCGGTTGCCTGCCCATCCCAATGCCACAGCAGCCTAAAACGGGTATGCGCCTTGTCTAGTACAGGCCCCTGTAATTCAGCCGGCTGCCACATGTTGCCGCCGTTTGTGCTGACTTCAACCCGACGAATCCGCCCGCGACCACTCCAGGCAATCCCACGAATCTCTACCCATCCTGGTTCAATCACTGCCGGATAAGCCGGGAAAGTAATAATCGATCGCGCGTCCATAATGAAACTGAACTGACGAATCTTGCCCCCTTTTACCGGCTCGCTATACTTGGAGGTCTCTTCTCGTGTCATAAACGGACGATCGGCAATTTCTATGCGCCGAATCCACTTGATGTTGGCGTTTCCTTCCCAACCCGGCAGCACGAGTCGTGCGGGATAGCCGTGCGCCGGCCGAATCGGCTCGCCGTTCTGTGCATACGCTAAAATTGCATCTTCCCATCCTTTGTGCATGGGTACGCTGCGTGTCATGACTGCAGCATCGGAGCCTTCCGCCAAAAACCAGGTAGCTTCAGGATCGGCACCCACCTCACGAAACAGGGTAGAGAGCTTAACACCTGTCCATTCACTCTGACTCGTCAAGCCACATATCTGCCCCGGCCTCGTTTGCTCAGGCGCTGTGCTCCACAAATTGCCCGAACATTCCAGAAAACAAATACGCGAAACGGCCGGGAAGCGCATCAGATCAGCCAGCGTAAATTTCATTGGCCGCTCGACCATGCCATGGATGAGGAGTTCATACCGCTCCGGATCAATGGTAGGTACACCGCCATGGTGTCGCTCGTAGTGTAAATCGGATGGCGTAATGGTGCCATGTAGATAACCGAGCGGGGTTCTCGACGACGTACTCGATGGATAGCGCCGTGGCGTTTCAAACGGTGACCGGGTACCAAGTTCACTGGGTAATGGCCCCTGCACTTTTGTGGGATCTTCGGGCGCTACAGGCCTTGCCTGGGGCGCTGTTTGTACCATGCGTCCGCTTGCCGTTTGCGTAAGCACAACGCCTGAACCGCCAGCCAGGCCGGCCAGCAATGCGCGGCGGGTTAATTTCTTTTCCTGTGGAGGCTGTGGCCCAACGGGTTTCTTAGGCTGCATCGGTTCAGAGTTTACAGGTGAAGGTTATCTATGCGTTGCTCGCAATGTTCAGGGAGATAATGCGCAGGGACATAATGCTCAGTGAACGGCATCGTAGTCGAGGCGGTCATCCGGAATAAAGAGGGCCTGGGCCGGCATTTCGACAGCCGGCAACGTCGATGCGTCCATCACTGCATCAGCATCTACCAACCCATTTAAGTGGAGGATGTATGCCGTGAGTGCATACACTTCGGCGTCTTCCAACGAACCGGGTGCTGGATGGGGCATCGCACGCCGGATGTAATCAAACAGCGTGGTACTGTACGGCCAGTAGCTCCCTACAGCTTTGTGCCGGCGGGCAGACAAATCCTCGTGCATGGTAAAGGTGTCATCAGGTAATTGCCCAACAAGCCGATCATTAGGCCCCTCCGTGCCGGTCGCGCCATGACAGGCAGCGCACTGCAGTCGATACAATTCGGCCCCTTCCCCTACCGAACCTTCGCCGGGAGGTAATCCAGTGCCATCAGGCATGACATCAATATCCCAGGCAGCAATTTCTTCGGGTGTAGCCGCGCGCCCAAAACCAAATTGTGCAGGATGATTGGCAGCTTGTTCGGCAGAGGCTGTCTGTTGTTGGGGTGCAGCAGCCGGCGCATTGCACGCAGCAATCAGGAGGAAAAGTAACGCCGGCAAAGCGCTCGTACTGGCAGGAAAACGGTGCTTTCGCTTCATGAGTGCCGGGACATAAAGTGTGGGGAATGTCGATGCCTCAATAAACAGAAAAGCCGGAGCACAAAAAAGTAGGGCGATAAAAAAGTACGGCAACAAAAAAAGCCCGTCATACTGACCGGGCCGGGATGAGGAAAATATGTTTACGAGAATCAGTCCAGACGCTGCACATTCATAGCAGCTAATCCTTTGGGGGTCCGCTCTACCTCGTACGCTACTTCTTCCCCATCGCGGAGCCCTTCATTCCATTCGAGACCGTCAATGTTGTTGCGATGTACAAATACATCTTTGCCGCCTTCATCAGGTTCAATGAAGCCGAAGCCTTTTTCAGTGTTAAACCACTTTACTTTTCCCTTTGCCATAATAGTACGCTGAAATTCTTCACCGACGTGAAACGGTCCACAGTTGGAAGAACCTCACAGCCTCTCGGGTCAGCACAGTTTCGCGACAGTGAGTTTAATAAAAGGTGATGAATTATGAACAACGTGTTAAGATCAAAGTGGTTCGCGATAATACGCAGGTTCTTAAAAATACTTTCCAAAAAAGTGCAAATACCTTCGTTGCACTTTTTATAATCGGCACCAGTCGTTGTGTAATTTGGTGGCCGAGAGTACCTTAGCTCTCTCTTGATTCTGAGTTACACGGCCCGGCGCTTTCCATGGAATCTCCTGCTCCATCCCATACCCCCGAACCTGTTCCACAAAAACCGGCACCCTCTCCAAAAAACGCCGGCCCCACGCTGCAGGTACTTGCCAACATCCTTACCATCATCGTTGCACTTGCTGCCATAGGTCTTTCAATATGGGAAGGCAGGGAAAGCCGGCGCTACAACCGCCTTTCAGTATTACCCCATCTTGAAGCATCAGAAGAGATGATTCAACAGGCCAGCCAACGTCGCTATGCTATTACGTATGGCATCGAAAATACGGGACTTGGACCGGCGGTCATCAAAAACTTAACGGTCTTTCGAGATGGGCAGCAGATATACGATGCGTTAGCTGAAGGAGGACAATTCAGTTTCAACGGCTTTCTCGATGAGGTCAACGCACTGCCATTCCCCACAGGGTCTTTTGTACATACGCGGGGTGCTGGCGAGTTGCTCGCGACCAATACGATACATGTGTTGTTTAGGCTCTATGTCCCCGAGGGCGATTCATTGCCAGGTTGGCCCCCGGGTACCGTACGCGATGAAGTGATCAACCGCTACAGCTTTTTGTTTTGTTACTGTTCGGTATACGACGAAAATTGCGGGGAGGTTGTTGTAGGCGTTAAGCCGCCGGCAGGGGCACAATGCACCTTTCGCTAAAGCGTTCACTGAAAACTGACTACAAAAAAAGAAAGCCTGATCCGAAGACCAGGCTTTTGCAATAAACTTGTATGTACAATCCTTCTTAGTTCATCCGCTGAACGTTCATTGCGGCCAAACCTTTGGGTGTGCGCTCAACTTCATATTCTACTTCTTCACCGTCGCGAAGACCATCATCCCAACCAAGTCCATCAACGTTGTTACGATGTACAAAAACGTCTTTGCTACCATCGTTAGGTTCAATAAAGCCGAAGCCTTTTTCAACATTGAACCATTTTACTTTACCTTGTGCCATATTATTGTTTGAAATTCTTCACTAATACCCTTGGAAACAGCCTGAAGAATCTCAATGAGCCAACGGGGTGCATCTGAAGTGAATCAGTGAGTTGTAAAAAGGTGATATGCCGTTACTACGTGTTAGTGCAAAACTGGTTCAGATAATTTTGGGATCAATATTACAAATATCCCCAAATGCATGCAAAAAGGCCGATTTCCTCAAAATTATTCACAAAACTATTTGGTAAAAGAACCGAATTTGTGTAGGTACGTGATATAAAACGCATAAACTACATCAGGTCTATTTCTTTGCAAATTAGGCGTATCAAATCCAATAGCCCACTGCCCTACAGGTAGTAAGCCCATGTTAACGTGAACCGCCGGCACTGCAACGAAATATTATCGACATTTCCGTTATACAAACTTTGTCTGCACTAAAATTCTATAGCCTTTTTCTCGTGACTGCCCTGCTCACGCTGTCTGGCTGTTTTGAAGGTGCGCCGCGCAACAATCCACTGGATCCACGCGGTGAAAACTTTCAAGATGAAGGCGGCCTTACCGTGCAGGTCACAACATTCTATGCCCCACAAGCAGGGCTGGAAGGCGTCACTGTGCAGACAGACCCTGGCAATTTTGCTGGTCCGACCGATGCCAGTGGTTCCGTTTTTATTCCTGACCTCGCCTCTGGCACCTACACTTTAACGGCCTCGCTTCCCGGATATGCAACCCAAACAACCCGGGTTGACGTAACCGCCGGCGAGTTTTCCACCGTCGCCATTTCCCTACCCGGCCTGCCAACATTCAGCAACATTGATATAAACACAGTCCACATCAGTCGATGGTGGCCACCGCCGCAAGAATTGTTCAGACTGGATATTCAAGCCGACCTTACAGACAGCGACGGACTTGCTGATATCGAAGAGGTGTGGCTTGAGATTCCTGCGTTTGATTTCCGCGTGGATCTGTCTACCCAAACAACACCCGGTAGATTTGGCCGGCTTATCCAGGGAGACAGCCTGCCAACGACCTTGCCGGCACTGCTGGGGCGCGACATCTTTCTCTACGCACGCGATCGCACCAATAGCATCAATCAATCGGATAAACAAGCCCTCTTCCGAGTCATTGAGACGTCGCCGCTCGCCGTATCCCCACGTGATTTATCGTTGTTGGATACCACGGCACCCGCGCTCTCCTGGGAAGCTGCTGCCATTAGCTTCCCCTTTACCTACAAGGTCGATGTTGTGCGGGTCGACAACAATATCCAGAACGTGGTGCGGTCAATACCGAATATTCCGTCGGACAGCACATCGTTTCAACTCAATACCCTCGCAGCCGGCGAGTACTTCTGGACCGTATCTATTGTAGATGAATTTGGCAACACAAGCAGATCCCGCGAAGCCGGCTTTCGAATTCCATAAATCATGCCTGAGCAAACATCCATATCATCCCATTCGCTCGACGCACTCTTTGAGATCGCGCTTACGCTGAACTCGATCCAGGAGCCCAAAGCACTCCTCGATCACGTGCTCAAAACCGCAACCGATACCCTGCAAGCCGACCGCGGCTTCGTGCTGCTTACAAGTACCACTGCCCAGGAAGGGTTTGAAGTGCGCGCATCGCATAATTTCTCGAGCGAACAACTGGGTGATGTCGTCAAAATCTCAACCAGTGTTGTCCACCGTGTGCTGAAGCAAGGCGAGCCGGTACTCTTACACGAAGCCCTGGAAGACGATCATTTTGGGAGTGCTGAAAGCATCATCTTGCAGAATATCCGCTCCATTGCGTGTGTGCCGTTGCGCATGAAAGACCGACAGGTTGGCGCCATCTACATGGACTGCCTCTCCGATCGGAGTCGCTTCAAGCAAGACAACCTGCCATTTCTCGAGGCCTTTGCTAACCTGGCAGCTGTTGCTATCGAAAATGTGCGCCTCTATCAAACGCTGCGCGACGAGAACCGGCACCTGCGGCAAGAGATTCAGCATATCCACGGCTTCAAAGAAATTATTGGACAGAGCCGGCCCATGCGCGACATGTTTGATGTTGTCCAACGGGTACTCGATACAGATGTCACCGTCTTACTTCAGGGCGAAAGCGGGACAGGCAAAGAACTTGTCGCACGTGCCATCCATTACAACGGACATCGCAAAGACAAACCATTCCTCGCCCTCTTCTGCGGCTCCCTGCCCGACACGCTGTTAGAGAGTGAACTGTTCGGCTACAAAAAAGGCGCATTTACAGGCGCTTCAGCGGACAAGCCTGGTTTGTTTGAAGCTGCAGACGGCGGCACCCTCTTTTTGGATGAAGTGGCAGATTTAAGCCCATCCATTCAAACAGCTCTGCTGCGTGTATTACAAGAAGGCGAAGTAAAACGCATCGGTGAAAATCATGTACGGCACGTGGATGTGCGCGTCATTTCTGCGTCGAATAAGTTGCTGCCAGATTTGGTTGGCGAAAATGTCTTTCGGGAAGATCTTTACTACCGGCTCAATACGATTACACTCATCACCCCGCCCCTGCGCGAGCGCAACGATGACATTGTGCTGCTTGCCCATCACTTCCTGGATAAGTACGCGGTGGGCCGGCGCGAATACGTAAAAGGATTTGAACCCGCCGCGCTTGATGCCCTGAAAGCCTACCACTGGCCCGGTAACGTGCGCGAGTTGCAAAACAGCATAGAGCGCGCTGTTGTGCTTGCTACAGGAGCACTCATCAATACAAAGGACTTAAGCTTGCCCGTGGTTGATGGACCGTTGGACAAAAAGTACCAGCGCGCCACACACGCAGGCAAAACGCTCAAAGCCATCGAAAAAGAAGTTGTGTTGCAAACACTCGAAGACTGCGAGCACAACGTATCCAAAACGGCCCGTACCCTCGATGTATCTCGAAGCTGGTTACACTACAGGTTGAAGGAATGGGGCATCACAAACCAATAGGTGGCGTCACACCGTTCCTCAAAATCCAGGAAGGCACCTGGGCCGACGTATACAAGGCTTACGATGCGTCGCTGGAGCGGTATGTCCTGCTGAAAGTCTTGCACGACCGGTTGCGATACAACAACGACCTGGCTGAACAGTTTGCCCAGGAGGCACGGCTCATGGCCAAAGTACAACATCCCAATGTTGTGCAAATCCTTTCGTTTGGAGAAGATCAGCAACAGGTGTACCTCACAACGGCGTTTATCGAAGGACAATCGTTGCGTAGCCTGATCGATTCGCACGGAAAATTACCTGCCCCTATTGCAATCCACATTGCGCAAGATATCGCACGGGGCCTGCATGCTGCGCACAATCAGCATATTTTACACAGAGATCTTAAACCTGCCAATGTTCTTATTGCGAACGATGGGCAGGTGAAACTGACCGATTTTGGGCTGGCTACGCTTAAGCAGGCTGATACAACAGAAGAAACTACCGCAACGGGCCATCCGGCTGTTACAGGTACGCCGGCCTATCTGGCACCCGAATGCCTTACCGAAGCTGCCGGCTCCGTACAAAGCGACTTGTTTGCCCTCGGCGCAACACTGATCGAAATGCTTACAGGCACCGTTGCTTTCAGAGGCACGGACAGTCGTGCCCTGTTCGACAGCCTGCTCAACTATGATCCGGTCCCCGAACTGACCGGCGATCCCGCTATACCGGATAACCTCGTAGCACTATGCAGCGAATTACTCGACAAAGAGCCAAACAACCGTCCTGATACTGCGAATGTGGTAGTGAGCGCGCTAGATGATGTTGCATCGTTGTACGACGGCCACCGCGGCACAGAAGAAGTACAGCGCTTTCTTGCAGCCCCGACACAGTATGAAGCACCAGTGATCCAGGCGCAGCCTGCAGCAGTTGAGACACCCGCCCAAAGTACCGCCAGTATGGACAGCGTAACCGCTGCGCAGCCGGCAGACAGGGCATCCGTCGAGCCAACGCGAAGGCGCAGTATGCGCTGGGCTGGCATCGCTGGTGGTGTAACCCTGATCTTGCTGATCATGCTTGCGCTGCAGAATTTTGGCGAGCCGGCGCAATCATCCTCCAACTCAACAGCAACCGAACCATTCCGTGCAATAGAACAGGCCAGCACTGCGGATACTACGATACCGCAGGATGATGCCGCTGCCGATGAAACATCGCCTCAGGAAAATCTAGCGTTGCGCTCAACGCCAACCACGGAGGCGGAAGCACCAACGTCCGCCGCCAACATTACGCTACCACCAACGCAGCCCGAACAACAAGCTTCAAAAACAGATACAGTTTCAACGGCTTTGCTGCGAGCAGCAGCGCAGGGTGAGGCAGACAGTTTGGCCGACAGCCTGGCCTACATTGCAACACCCCAAGCTGTTCAACCGGGAAACCTCACGGTGTTGTGTACCCCCTGGTGCAACGTAGCACTGGATGGCCAACGTGTTGGCGCTGCGCCGCCGGCGGTTAGTCACACTGCGCCGGCAGGTATCTACACCCTCGAGCTTTCGAATCCACATTACCCGGCTTACACACAAGAAATTACCATCGCCCCAAGCAAGCACGACACGGTTCGACTCTCGTTTAATGATTTTGTGGCGTCTGTAGACCTTGAGATTTTACCGTGGGCCGAGGTATCGATTGACTCGGTCAACTACGGCACCTTGCCGCCAAACAAAACGATTTTATTGGCACCCGGGGCACACACAATTGTCCTCAAAAACAGTGAACTCGGTGAGTGGCAGGGTACGTTAATTGTCGCTGCGGGTGAAAAACGCCGGCAACCCTATAACCTCCATGAGCTGCTAGACAAATAAACATGGTACATTCATTGCAAAAAAGGGCTTTATCCACCATATGAGCTTCAAAAAGCGACCATATTCTGTACAGGCGTGATTGTTAATCAACACATAACATCCCGCATACGTGTCTTCCTGTGCCTGTTACTGGCGAGTCTGTTCGTCGGCATGGCCCATGCTGATGATCCACGTAGCTGGCAATCCCGTACGCCAATGCCAACCGCGCGTTCGGGCGTGACGGCAGTGGCGCTGGAGAACCAGGTGTACGTGCTGGGTGGCCAAAACGCAAATGGACAGGCCCTTACTACTGTAGAGCGCTATGATGCAGAAAATGATACATGGACAACGCTTCCGTCTATGGATATTGCTCGATTCAATGCATCAGCAGCTGTACTAAATGACAAGATTTATGTAATGGGCGGCCAGGGCAACAACAGTAGCGTGTTGCAATCGGTGGAAGTTTATGATCCTGTTTTGCAGCGTTGGGATACCATTGGAAGTCTGCAAGCAAACCGGGCGGGTTTGTCTGCGCTGGTACTCGAAAACACGCTCTATGCCGCCGGCGGCTCCAATGAAAATGCGCAATTCCTGAACACTGTAGAATATTACGACGAAGCTGCGGATCAATGGGTACCCTTCCCCGCATGGGATCTTGGCGTAGCACGCGCCTCCTTTGCGGCGTTACCCCTTGCAGATTCAGCCTTTACCTTTGGCGGTTTTAGTCCTTTTGGCCCGCTGAATCTTGTACAGCGATTTAATACAACCGACGGCGTTATGGAACGCGCTGCGTTCGCGCCTGCTCGCGGCGGATTGACTGCGGCTGCGCTTGATGGCGCTGCATACGTCATCGGTGGGCGCATGAGTAATAACGAGGTGGTCGCTACGGTCAACCGGTATATTCCGGAAGAGAATAGATGGGAGCTTGCCGCTTCGTTGATTGAAGCCCGTGAAAACGCAGCGGCAGTATTTGCAGATAATCAGCTGTTTGTGTTTGGTGGTGTAAATGCATCAGGCGAGGTGCTGGCGAGCATAGAAGCGTTCGATGTGATTGCAGCACCTACAGCCACCAATGATGAAGCGACCACACCCGAAGACACAGCGGTTACAGTTGATGTGTTGGGCAATGACATCGATCCTTCCGGCACCCCACTTACCATTGCCGGCTTCAGCCAACCGCAAAACGGTGTTGTCACCCAAATCGATGCGCGGACTTTCCGCTATGTACCACAAGCAGATTACAACGGACTCGACCTGTTTTCCTATACCGTTCAGAACGCTGCCGGCGCATCGGCGCTCGCAACCGTGCAACTAACCATTACCCCTGTCAACGATCCGCCGCAAGTACAAACCCTGCCTGTGGAAGGTGTCCTTGCTGAAACGGCATACGTTTATGAGATCGAGGCGACAGATGCGGAGGGAGATGCGATTGTCATCAGTGCAGCTTCTTTGCCGGCGTGGTTAACCCTGCAAGACCGCGGCGATGGCTCTGCGGCCCTTACAGGTACCCCAGCCCTCGCAGACGTGGGTATCATTCCTGTCACGCTATCCTTCTTCGATGGGCAGGATACCAGCACGCAGATGTTTGACCTGTTGGTTGCAGCGTCACTGCCTGCCATCCCCATTTTAACGACACCAACCAACAATGCCGAAGTCGATACACCGGCCATCACATTTACCTGGATCGGGGATACGACAGCATCTTATCGATTCCAGCTAGCAAGAACAGATACCTTCTCCGAAATCCTGGTAGACTCCACGCTTGTCACACCTGGTATTGATTTGGATTCACCAGGAAGCGGCCAATTTTTCTGGCGAGTCCGCGCATTTAATGCCGTAGGCACCAGTGATTGGTCTACAACGTTTTCATTTGGCGGCGTCAGCCCGGTAAGCAATGAAGACGAGGTGCCCCTACGCGCGTTCAACCTTGCGCCGGCTTTCCCGAATCCGTTCGTCAGCAAGACCAGGATCCCGTTTGTCCTCGAACGGACGGCGTTAACAGTGTCCATTGCGATATATAACCTGTCGGGCCAGGAAATAAAAACGTTACTGGCGCATCCCTTACCGGCCGGCCAGCATGAAGTGATATGGGATGGCCGCGATAATCAACAGCGTCTGGTTGCAAGTGGGCGCTACCTTGTTGTCATGCGCGTCGACGACCGGCTACAAACCCAGTTATTGACCCTTGTGCGCTGACCCATGCTCCGCCGCGCGCTACATATCGCCCTGGTTCTTGTGTTTTGTGGGATAAGCACAAACTGCCTCGCCCAGCAGTCTAATGAAGCCGTGGTCAGCGATATCAAGGGAGCGTATGAGAATTTGGACTTCTCGGTTGCAGAAGCCCGCATTCAGGAAGCGCTAGCCTCTTTTGAGCGGTTCTCACCGAATGAACTGGGCGAAATCCATACGGTGTATGCGCTCATTCTGTTTGCCAGAAATGACCAGGCCGGCACACGCAAACAACTCGCGCTGGCCTTACAGGTTAACCCGGCCCTGCAACTCTCACCCCGCGATACGCCGCCCCAAGTGATGGAATTCATGGAAGAATTGCAGGCGTTGCAACGCACGACAAGTGTTACAGAGACTGAGTTAAGGTATTTGATTGTTGAAGATCGAAGACCAGCGGCGGTCATGCGATCGATGATTCTTCCCGGCTGGGGGCAACTATATAAAAATGAGCGAAAGAAAGGAATTTTATTGATGTCTGCCTGGGGTGCAACGTCAGTATCGGCTCTTGTTGCTCATCTTCAGCGACAGCAAGCAGAAGACGACTACCTTGCCGCAACAACACCCGCTGATATCGCCAATCGGTATGATACGTTTGACACCTGGCACAAAGCCCGCAACAATCTGGCGGTAGCAGCTGCTGGCATATGGGTGTTCAGCTACGTCGACGCGCTGTTGAGAAATCCGACGCCAGGTAACGCCCCCGTAAGACTGAACTACGTGCCGACGCCTCATCAGCACAATGTTAGGCTGACAGTGAGGTTTTGAGTGAGGAGTGAGGAGTGAGGAGTGAGGAGTGAGGAGTGAGGAGTGAGGAGTGAGGAGTGAGGAGTGAGGAGTGAGGAGTTGAGGAGTGATTGAATTTTCCTTCGACATTCGGGGTTCCTTGCTCGATATTCATTATTCGAGGGGCTGCAAGCCCCGAAGGGATCCTTCGCATGGCTCAGGATGCCGAGCCTAATGCAGATCCACAATCCGCATTCAACAATCCGCATTCAACAATCCGCAATCAACAACCCTTCTTCGTCCGTAACGACAATTAAATACCAACCTATCTTGCCGGCTTGTAGTCATGCCGGCTATCTTGTGTACTATTCAACTAAATAGCTAAGGAATTAGTCCATCCCAATGAGTACAAGCCCTTCTTTTGAAGAGTACTGCAAGCGCCTGAATGCCTCCGACAGGAGTGCTTTTGGGGATCTGTTTCGGTTGCTTCGTGAAGAGCTGATTCGCTATGTGCACCGCATTGTCAAAGACGAAGCGCTTGCACACGATTTGATTCAGGATGTATTTATTTCGCTATGGGGGCTCCGGACATCGCTGGACCCTTCCCGCTCATTAAAAGCATATATCTATCAGATGGCAAAGAATCGCGCCATACGACATCTGCGAGATGAGCGGATCCATGACGAAAAGCACAAAATCATCAAGCAGCAGTCATCTGGTAAAATCCCCAAACGGGAGCAGCCGGATGCAATGGTTGATGTGAGTACCCTCTCGACACGTTTAAAGGTGTGGATAGAGGAATTGCCTGATCGACAGCGGGAGGCGATTTTACTTAGCCGTTTTCAAGGGTTGAGCCACCGTGAAATTGCCGATATTATGGCGATTTCACCGCGAACTGTGAATAACCACATTATGCGCGCATTAACCCATTTACAACATCGTATTGAAGCTTTCGAACCCTCATTACTTGAGTTATGAGTTCGCCACGTCATTCATCTTTACCTCCCGAACTGCAGGAAGAACTGCAGCAGAAGACGCCTGAAGAGCAGGCGCGCGTATTGCGCGTTTGGCAATTGCTTGGGCATATGGACGAAGATGGCACTACCGAATCACCCGCATTGATTCCAGATACCGAGGCAGCGCTGCAAGAACTGGAGCGCTCCCTTGATGCTGCCGGCGACGTACCACAGCCAGACGCGTCGAAACCACGTTCGCGCCGTGCTCCTGACCGTCCATCGCTGTCAGGCGCCCGGCATCCACGTGAACGAGCCATGCAATGGACCACCATGAGTGCGGCCGTAGCACTTGCGCTTTTTGCCGGCATGATCTGGTTCTGGCGACTTCCAGTCGTTGTACAGGCTCCGCTAGGGGAACAGGTTACCGCTGTACTCCCTGATCAATCCGTCGTAACCTTGAATAGCGGCTCGCGGCTCGAGTATGCCCGTCGTTTCGAATCCTGGCCCCTCATCGCAACCAACAAGCGGCGCGTAAGCTTACAGGGTGAAGCCTTTTTTGAGGTCGAAAAAATGGATCGGCCGTTTATTGTTGAATCGTTTAATGCGCAAGTTCGTGTGCTGGGTACCAGCTTTAATGTATGGGCGCGCGAACACGATGTCGCGCCAGAAACTCGCGTAGCGCTTAAAACGGGTACCGTGCTCGTAACAAGTCATGACGACGAAACCCAACAGCACACGCTTCGAGAAGCCGGCGATATGGCCCGCGTTGTTACCAGTGCAAACGGACAAATCGAAACCATGGCCTCCCAGGTACCGGTAGAACAAGCTGATGCCTGGCGCTCCAACGGATTTGCCATTCAGGACCTGTCGATTGCGTCAATCGTCGCAGAAATGGAGCGCAGGTATGTGATGGATATCGAACTGGACGAGGCGATTGATGCCAACCACAAACTCACGTTGTTTGTTAGAAATCCCACCCCCGAAGAACTCATCGAATCGATCTGCCTGTCGGTACAGTGTCAGTTCAGAGAAATAAGTAATGGGTTTAGCATTTTCTCCCGTGGATCGGGCGAAAACAATAACCCTACCCCATAAGCTGGAAACTGTAACCCGAGTTTGGGATACATGACTATCAAGGTGCGGGCACAGCGACCATAATCCGCTGGCCCCTCCTTTTTATTTATTCCGGCTACCACCTATGAAATCTGCTTTGCGCAACATCTACGTAGTATTGCTCCTCCTGGTGCTCTCTGGTTCGACGAGTATCCAGGTTTTTGCGCAAGCAGGCAATACGTATAGTCTCTTGCTCCGGGGCGTTTCAATGGAAGAAGCCCTCGAAACGCTTGTTGCGCAAACACAGCTCGATCTGGTTGTATCGAGCGACCTCATCAAAGACAAACAAGTCTTTTGCTCAAAAAAAGATGCTACCCCTGAAGCGTTGCTCCAATGCATCCTGCAGGATTCTGGTCTCGATTATATCCGGTCCTCTGCCGGCACTTATATCCTTATCGAAGCCATCCAACAGGCTCCACTCTTTGGCGATCTGGCCGGAAGCATTACCGATGTAGAAACGGGCATGCCGCTCCCCTACGCTAACGTTTTACTGGCAGATGGCAGTTCAGGCACAACAACCAACCAGGATGGATTTTTCAGCTTCAAATCGCTGATCTCCGGGTTGCAACGCGTGGTTGTGACGTACGTGGGCTATGAAACAACGATGGACAGCATCTGGGTTGAACCGGGTGCGCGGAGCCGAATCAACATTAAATTGCAATCCAGTGCCACATCTGTTGGCCCTATTGTTATCGACGGTCTGGAGCAACGCATCCCCTCTCAGGATCTGGGCAACCCTACGCTGAAAGGTGCCAATATGGTTGGGATGTCGGCTTTAGGTACGCCTGATGTCATGCGAGGGGCAAGCAAACTGGCCGGCGTTTCGATTCTCCAACCGCTCGCGGGTGTACAAATCCAGGGTGGTATCAGTAATGAACATGTGACGTTGCTTGATGGCGCCCCTGTTCGCGATCCGGTAGCACTTGGGCGGTACCTGGGTGCATTCAGTCCGCTTGCCATTAAGCGCATGACCGTGCACAAAGCCGGCTATGGCGCACGACACGGCAGCCACCTCACAGGATTCATTTCCATTGATCAGGACCTGCATCCCGCTGACCGATACGGCGCTACCTTAATGATTGACCCGGTAAGTGCAAACGGTCAGGTGAAAGGCCGTTTTGATCTGGGAGATGAGCGCGAAGGTCTATTTATGGTAGCAGGCAGAACAAGCAACTGGGATCTGTACCAGGACCGTGGTATCCAGGCTTTGCTCGAAAACTGGAGTGGCATTGATCCATTCCTCACAAGTCTGTGGACGGGTGAGTCGGTAGCCCCAACTACCCTCACAACCCACACGCAGACGCCGTTGATTGCGTTTTCAGATCTGCACGTGGCGACACGCATTAAACTGTCCCCTTACCAAAGTGTACACGGTTCGCTCTACCGCGCCAGCAACCGCATCGCCTCTGACCTCGTTGTAACCAACGATTTACTGGAAGTTGGGAATGATTTGTTTGTAATCACCTCTGACCGCTATAGCTGGTTAAACTGGGCCGGCCAACTCAAACATAGCTGGCTGCTTGGCAACCAATCAGCGCTATCTACGCAATTGAAAGGCAGCTGGCACAATTCCCAATACAGCTACCGTGCTTCCAATGATTTTATCGAAGACCAGCCAAGCACGCAAGTGGTTGATCTCAAGGCTGTCGATCTGAAAAGTACGCTTGCTGATGCGCTCTCCTCCGCCGAGCGAAACTTCATTCGTGAAATTACACTGAGCTCGACGCTATCACACAGCTTTTCCCCATTTCATCATACAGACATTGGGCTCGAGTTTACGCACGTGGAAACGGAATTCGATTTCCGCAATGCCTTTGTCCCACCGCTCACGCACAACATTTCTACCACAAACCTGGCCGGCTTTGTCCATAACCAGATTGCGTTGAATGCCTTTGCTACCGTAGAGCCAGGCCTCAGGTTAACCTATCTACCCATCCACGAAAAGGCCTATCTTGAACCTCGGCTGGCGCTCCGTTTCGACGCTGTAAACAGGCTCCTGGGGAATTATGCGATTCGGCTTGCCGGTGGTATGTACAGGCAATACATCAACCAGTACGACCTTACCAGCTTCGGGACAACATCAGCTGCGCCGTCTATCTTGTTCTGGCTCCCGTTGGATGAAACCCAAACGCCTCCCATGGCCTCGCACCTTGCGCTGGAAATGTTAATTACGCCAGGCGAAAACTGGACCATCGCTGCCGAGTCCTTTATCAAGTGGCAAGAAGTGTTAACGATCGACTATGCAGTATTGCAGCAACTCGAAGGATCTGAAGCCTCCATGCCACAAGACCAGTTCATTAGCAGGGCAGATGGCAGATCATATGGCGCAAGCTTGCACATGGCCCGAACAGGTAACTGGCTAACGCTCAAATCGGGATACGACTACATCCTTTCAGAACAGCAATTCCCAAATCGATTTGACGGCCAACGCGTGGAAGTCCCCTGGAATACACCACATCAGATCAGGCTCGACGCAGTAGCACGTTTGAGCGAGTCCTTTTCGTTAGAAGCCAACTGGGTCAGCCAGTGGGGCAAGAAGTGGGCGCTTCGCAGGGCGTATTATGACTTCCTGGCATTCCGGCCGTTACCTGTTTCACTGAATCCATTTGACCTGAACTCCCCATTAAACGACAAAGCGCCAAGTTATCAGCGCCTGGATCTGGGTACCGTACTACAAATCTCATCCAGCTCCGTCCGCTCCTCTATCCAGTTTTTTGTGATCAATATTCTTGACCGCGAGAATGTATTTGATCAGCTGCTCGAACCAGGTAGTCCAGCAGCACTCACCTCACCACGCGCCCTACCCGGCCGGCAGTTTACCCTCTCCTTCAGAGTCGATTACTGAGTGTAGACCATTCAATCCTGGAGGATTGACCTGTTTGCTGTTAAAGGTTGAACGGCTTTACAAGTCTACCGCGCTATACCTGCCTGGCTCATGAGCAGGTGGATACAATTCTGACGTCTTATCAGGTAACGAACGAGCCTATTTACACCATCATCAAGCAGTTGTCCGCATGGCAATAGCGCTGCAATGGTGAGGCTTCAAAACCCACACAAGAAATTGATCACAAAATGAACCTTGATAAGACTCGCTACCTGACCTTTTTGGCAACGCTACTGCTCTTCCTGCCCGGTGTCATCAATGCACAGGCGCAAATTTACATTTCAAAAAATGCAGATTTCTCCACCTCAGATCGCGCGTTTGAATCCACTGACACGCTCCATATTATGGTGCGCGCAGACAATCTCTTTGCAGGCGACCTCGATAAAAATGATCTCGTGCTGCGATCCGAATTCGGTCCTGATGCGCTTGAAACAACGTTTGTCAATAACATGGACGGCACGTACACAAAAGCTATGGCGTTAGCTTCGCTTAATCCATCACAACAAACTTGGGTACTCAAGCTCAGATTAAAAGATGAAAATGATCGGGAAATCCGCGCAAGCGTTGGCATAGCTGTAGGCACTGACGCGGCGCCCAATACCATCGATTTGTTCGAAATGACGGGTTTCATCGACCAGACCGGACCTGATGCGCTTGTGCTCCAAAAGCAACCCATTCTTTATGGTGATGCACTCCAGGTACGCGATGAAAACAACCAGTCCATCGCCACGGCAGACCTGGCCGTGTTACAGTTTATCACAGCCAGAGGAGCCATCGACGCGACGGGTAATTTTATCGCCGACTGGATAAGGCAACGTAGCTTTTATGCTAACAAAATCGAGATGACGGGTACGCTCGAATCGTACTCGAATAACACACTCACCATTGCCGGCCAGACATTCATCATCGACAAGAACACAACCGTGCTCGACACAGGGGGACGGCAGCCCATTCCTTTGTCTTCGCTGATCATTGGACAGGTCGTTGAAGTGCAAGCGGACGTGGTGAACGACCAGCAAATTGCAACACAAATAGCGCGCGATGAGCTTTTCGACGACGTGGTAAAGGTTCGCGGTGTCATCTCCGCGCTGACAGGCCCCACCTTAACCATACTCGGCCAGACATTCGTCGTAACACCCAATACATTTTTCGCCGTTTTCCTCAAAAATAACGCAGGTCTAGCACCCCAGGACTCTCTCGAGTTCCCAGTCAACATTTTGGCGGATCGTCAACCCGACGGGACGTTGTTGACAATTTCTGGCATTGAAGGATTGGAAAATAACCAAATGCACGTGGAAGGCCGCGTGGATTCCATCAACGTCGATGTACTTCAAGTTGACGGCATGTACCTCAGACTCGATGACGCCACGCAATACGTAGACGAACATAACAACGCAATTTTATCCCAAAACATTGCCCATGGACAATTAGTGACTGTGCTTGCTGTCAAAGAAGGTGACGACATGCCAAGGGTTACGGAGGTAGGACGGATGTCAGTAGCAGCTATTGAGGGGCACCTTAACCTGTTTGAGCCGAACGGTAGTGTACAGATTGGAAATGTAACCTTTGATTTAGCACCAGACTGGATGCTTATCTCAAACACCAATACATTAACATTTGATATCATACCCTTCGTGAACAAGTATGTACGGGCGCGTATTAAAACGGTTAGAGGTGTGCAAACCGTTGACGAGATACGCCTTTTTGAAAGCGATCATCCCTATATCACAAGTACAACATTACCTGACGAACAGCCAACGACAACGCAGCTTCTGCCCAACTATCCAAACCCGTTCAATCCCACAACAACCATCTCTTTTGCCATCAATGGACATACGCCGGGTACCGTAACACTCACGGTGTACAACGTCCTGGGGCAGGAAATCAAGCAACTGCTCCACGGACACTATACGCCCGGTACATACAGCGTATCCTGGGATGCAACTGATCAGGCTGGACAAGGCGTGGCCAGCGGCATGTACTTCTATCGCCTGCAGGTTACAAACCAGCCCACCCAAACCCGAAGTATGACCCTCCTCCGATAAAAAATAGCGGGCCCGGACATGCGCCGGCCCCGCTGTATTTTTGCAGCTGTATTTTTGCGGCTGCATTTTTTGCGATCGCAAAGGTCAAATTCATTCAACCTTTAGAGACGGTTGAGATTTTTCTTCATGTTTTGAGGAAGATGAGCTTTTGAGTGATTTTTGGTACATCTCGACGATTGCATAGCCGAGCTACGTATGAGGAGAGTGGGCAAAAAAGCACCAAAAGATCGCTTTCTCAGCGATGTGAAGAAATTTCTCAACAGTCTCTTAACTTGCAACCTTACACAGCAAACGCATCAATCCTCTCCGATTGGTTTGCCATTAGAAATAGTAACTCAAGAGAACCTGTGCGTAGCTGTCTCGCCTGAAGCTGTACAGCGCATCTGCAGGATCTGTGTTGACAAATCCCCTGGCTTCCAAATCCAGCGTCCAACGGTCACCTAAACGCCTGATTAGATTCCAGAAAGAGCGACGTTGTCCCTGTATTATTATCCAGCACTGCGCCGGCCAGGATGGCTGTACTCTGCACATCGTTAAATGCCAAACGTGTCCCAATAAACGTGTCGTTATCGAATAAGGACACTGCAAGTCGGGCGTTGCGTATTGTCTCTTCTCCGTCAAAAAGACGGGCCTGCAACGCAGCAAAGTCGACAGCATCCCGGCTATCATAATGGTATTCCGCCAACACGCCAATGTCGATACCCGTATCTCGCACATTGCCAAACGTATACTCAAAACCACCCGTCAATGCGTAGAACCGATCTCCCTGACCGCTACGCGATATCGCTTCAGCTTTCCAGAGCCAGCCACCTACAGTAGCTTGTAAATCCAGACCGGTCTGGTGAATCGACTCGTAATTCGGAATCAGGAATGGTGCGCCATCATTGGGCGGAAAGCCAATCGAAAACCTGGGTTCACGGCTGGTCCCCCAGAAGTGTGATAGGCCTATGTCAAACACGTTGATCGCATGCGACCAGCGGACAGCCAGATCGAGCCGGCGATTGAACCGGGAAGCGTCATCATCCACGAGAAAAGGAAATCGAAGCCGGCCATCTTCGCCAGGAAACGTCCGTTCACGAAACCAGGGTAGCAGAAAAACATCCACGGTCCCCCACTGGGGTATCCAGGTGTATTGCACCATCGGTTGCCCAAGTTTCTGCTCACCATCGGGGCCTTCTACGAGGTCCGTCTGGTTAATCACGTCCACCAGGTGCTGCGACTCCGTTACGCCCCAAAATACCTTTACGAGGCCAATACGAACTTCCCAGTTTCGATCTGCCTTGAGAAAATAGAACTCGCGCAGATCAACGTGGGTACGTTCGGCATCGCCGGCATCGAACCGAGCAAAGGGCGTGATTGTGAGGCTATGGTAACCGTCATCCCAATCCAGGTAAAACTCGGGCATCGCATACGCCGAAAAATTGCTATCGTGTTGCCCATTCAACAGGGGACTCCGAGGAAATCCCCGGAGCTCAACCCCAATTTCGCCACTGAATTCCTGTCCATGCGCCACACCTCTTGGCAACAAAACTGCCATCAGGCCTAGCAAAAATACGATCATTGTAGCGCGTAATGTACCGTTAGCATCTAACATCTTGATTAACGCGCACGGCGCAAGCTGTTGTTGTCAAAATCACGGTCCGTAAGTCCTGTTTGGAAATCAAAGTTTTCCCAGGTCAGGGTAGTGCTCTTGCCCGTCTGGTGGTTCTCCATTTCCATGGTACTGGCACGCCAGTATTTATCCAGGTACTGGGCATAGTCTGCGTACGTCAGCGTTTTGAGGAGTTTAGCCTTGCGGTCGTAGAATTCGATTTTCATCAAGCGATACTCCGCTTTGTCGTACCAGACAACTTGCTTCGTGTAGCCCGATTTTTTATCAGTTGGGTAGCGCTCAATCACAAAATGATCAACACCATCAATGACTTCATCGGTGATGTACTTATAGGTATATTTTTCAACCTCCTGCGAAGCGATATCTTCATAGGCAAACTCGCTGCCCATAAAGGGACCCGACTTGTTGTTGGACGCAATGCGCTTTACCCGCTTGAGCGCCGGCAAATAGAGCCACTGGTCATCGGGACCAGATTTATGTGTGTGGTTCAAAAAAGCCGTTCCCTGTACATCACGCGGTTTGTCAAAGATGACCAGGGATTTATCACCATCACCATCCACTTCGAGGGTTTTGTTACGGAGTTCGCGATTGCTTTCTTGTCCGTGGCGGTTGCGAAGAATCATTTTCAGATCTGACGTGGAGTCGCCAAACCCTGTATCACGCACATCAGCTTCCAGCGCGATATTGTACCCTTTTTCTTCAGCGGTTTGTCCAAATGCCACGCCTGCGCTAAAAAGCATCAGGAAGGCCATTACAAGTGATCTATAATTAAGCATGGTTTTGCTTTTTTATTAAAAGTATTTGGGAGGATATACGTACTTCTTTAGAGGCCGGCTGGTGAGCTAATCGGCTGAGGCGTACCGGCGGGCATCCCATCTCCTCCGACATCATCAGCGCCATTCTTGTCGCCATCCAACCATAAAAGAAGCGGCGGCAGGGTAAAGAAATCGATAATGAGTGCTAAAACGATGGTGATTGCAGTGAGCAATCCCATACTTGCGTTCATGCCAAAAGCAGAGGTAGAAAGCACCATAAAGCCGGCGGCAAGAATCACCGTTGTCATCACAAGCGCACGACCTACCGACGAAAACGCATACCGAATGGCGTCTTCAGCAGACAGATTTTTCTCGCGGCGTGCACGGCGGTATTTGCTCAGGAAGTGAATCGAGTCGTCTACCACAATCCCCATCGTCATACCGACGACCACGGAGAGGCCAAGGTTTACCACGCCATCGAGCAATGCCCAGACCCCAAATGCCACAACCGCTGGCAGCAAGTTGGGAAGAAAACTTATCAGTCCCAGCTTGAGGCTACGCAATGCAAAAATCATCAGGAAAGAAATCAGTAGCAATGCCCAAAAACTCCCCTGCAACATGCTGTTGATGTTGATACCCGATACATTTGCAAACATGATCGCCGGCCCGGATCCAACAGAGTACAGTGCTTCATCAGCATTTGCCGCCAACCATTCTTCGCCGGCAGTGCTCATTTCCCGCATTTCAACCGATCCCATGTCAGCAAACGTAACGGTAAACCGGGTGGCCGATTTGTCGACGTTGATCTGGTTATTCAGGTCAAGACCATAAGGCAGCGAGAGCTCATACAGCAGCAAATACTGCGCGGCCAACTCCCGGTTATCCGGCAGCACGTACCAATCGGGGTCGTCAGCGTGCATGTTTTTATTGAGCCGCTTCATCACGTCTGTGAACGTGTTGACGTGCACCACATTCGGCTGGCTCCGGTACCACTCAGCAAAGGCATCCAACTGCTGCAAATACGCAGGATTGCTAATACCGCCGCTTTCGCCAGATCCGATAGAAAATTCAGCCTGGTAAATCCCCGTCAGGTTTTCAGAGGCATAATCGGTAGCATTTCGGAAATCGATTGATTCATCGAAGTACTCGACAAATCGGTCATCCAGTACGTTTTGTGGAATGAACGCTGCAAACAGGATGATCAAGGCTGTTGATACAAGAAGCAGCGGCCGGCGGCGCGCAATCACGACGTTGGCCAATCGATCCATCATGGGTGAGAGCGATGCCGCTTCTGTCTCGCGTCTTGCACGCAGTGGGAGCAGCGAGACCACCGCCGGCAAAAAGGAAACCGAAAGCACAAACGCCATTGTTACGCCTACGGCTGTGAGGTTGCCGAGATGGTTAAACGGCGGCACGTCACTAAAATTCAGGCTCAAAAACCCGATCACGGTCGAGAAACTCGTCAAAAATATGGGCCCAAAGTTGACGCGAATACTTTCGACAATAGCATCCGATTTACTCAGCCCCCTGCGCATTTCGCGAAACATGATGGCTAAAAAGTGGATGCTGTCAGCGATCGCCAACGTCATGATAATGGTTGGTGCCTGCGCCGACGGTGGTGTTAGCCCCAGTTTGGCCAGTCCGCCGGCACCCATCGCCACAATCGTCGACATGGCAATCACCAACATGGTCGCTACCGTGGCTGAAACAGACCGAAGTGCAAAAATCATGATGAGAATCATCAGACCAAACATGATGGGCATCAAGCGCGACAATTCCTGCATGCTGATTTCCTGAAACGCATTATTCAGCATGGCAAAGCCGGTAATGTAGATTTCCAAATCAGGGTAAGTAGCCTGAATCTCGTCGGCCAACTCTCGGGCCATCGCCACCGAGTAAGTGACTTCGTCTGCATTCTCCCCGGGTAGTTGCAGGGTTACATTAACACCCGTCACTGAGGCTTCTTCGTTAATGATTCTGTTCTTGAGAAAAGGCTCAGCGACAGCAATCCGTTGGGCTTCAGAAAGCCAACCATCGGGCAAATCCTCCACATCCTCGATCAGGTCCTGTACTATCAAGTCATCCCCTTCAGCCCGGGAATGCTGGTAGTTGGTTACCGCATCTACGCGCAACGCATACTCAATTTGCCAGGCTGCATCTTCAAGTTCAGCAATGGCGGTTAATGCCTCTTCGGTAAATACGCCACCATCTTTGGGGGCGACAACAAAAAGGATATTGTCGTTTTGCGTGTAGATGTCCTGGAGGGCCTCAAACGAGGCAAGTTGGGGGTTGTCGTCGCTAAAGAAAGCGCTATACTGCGTATTGAAATAGAGTCCCGATGCGCCCATACCAAAGCCTGCTGTCATCAGTACGGCCGCCAACACCACGGCCCAGCGCCAGCGCAGCACCCACTGTGCGTAACGCACAATAAACTTCTC
>CBDHHF010000015.1:0-33270 GCA_965263205.1 Rhodothermales bacterium | reverse complement strand
TAAGATTAATGGGTACCACGTCGAGCCCCCGCGTTTCTTTGTAGGTACTCAGCACAATACTTGTAGAGGTGCCATGCACAGACGGCCAGCCTTGTATTTTTGCCAGGAGCTGTTCGAGCGAGGTTGTGTTTTGGGTCCTGACTTTAAGAATATGAGACCCTTCTCCCGTGATCGAATGTACTTCGAGGACTTCTGATAGCTCGTGTGCTTTTTCCACAAAATTACTGTAGTCGGGCGAGTTGTCGACATTCACCCGAATAAAGGCAGTGATGTCGATATGTAAGCGCTTTGCATCGACGACCGCATGATAGCCCTTGATGACGCCACGATCTTCAAGTTTGCGCATACGCTCGCTGACAGAAGGCACAGAAAGTCCAACTTCTTCGGCAATGCGATTTCGCTTCATGCGGCCCTGTGCTTGCAGCAGCATGAGAATCTTGCGTCTATCTCGTCGATCCGCTCCATTTCACAACTTCCTTATTAATTTAGATGAGATCACCAAAGTACGCGCTGAGGCGGACGTATGTCAATATGCAGCCTAAAAAAATACAATGAAGGGTAAAAATTAACACAGTCCGGTAAACAAAAAACGGGAAGCCCAGGCGCATGGCCCAGGCTTCCCGTTTAGATGGTTTCAGCAACGATGGCTGACAGGTGCCGGCTTACGAGTGATTTTTGAGATAAACCAGCAGCTGTGACCGAGACAGTTTTGTAATGTACTCGAGGATGTTGCGGTGCTCCTGGCTGTACGATCCGCGAGACAGGCCCGGGATGTAGTACTGCAGGGCATCGAAGTACGACCCAACGGGCCGCGCATCGCGTACAAACTGAGAGGTCAGAATATCCTGTACCGTACGGAAGTAGGTTTCGAAGGTCGACATGCAAACCTTGCCTTTCTTTACGTACGAATCGTGCATAACCGTCTGCACCTTTTGCGTGGCGTGCTGGATGGCCTGCTCTACCTCTTCAGGGCGCAGGACCTGGTCCGGCTCTTCAACCACACTGCTGGTCTCACCAACGTGGACATAGGCAGCGCGGATGGCCTGGGCAAATCCGGTTACAGGGTATGCATTGCAATAGTATGGGTGCTCTCCGATAAACTCGATAAACGAAGAAACCAGTTCGTGTGAGCTCGCGGAGCGGCAGAGATAGGCGATCAAATGAGCCTCAAGCACCTCAACTGGTGCAATTGGCAAATTATTCATATCGCTTTCCTCTTTGCCCACAATGAGCCAGGCACTGCCGTTGTATCGCGTCATCTGGAGGCCTTTGTCAGCCTTTACAGCATCCTTGATGTTGCGGATAATTTTGGCAAGTGTTGGGTCTGCTTCTCTGTAGCGCCGGAATAATCCTTCATTAACTTTACTAAAAATAAGGCGCCGCAAGATGATGTAGACTTCCTTGTCATTTGCGTCTCTCCAGTCAACAGAATTGAAATACTGCTGGAGAAGTTTAAAGCCACCCTTCTCATTTCGTTGAAAGAGATCAGCGAAACAATCGAGTGCCAGGTCTTCGAGCGAAAGACCAAAGAGGTGCGGTAAAAGGTAACCAGAACGGGCTTTTTTCTGCAAATAGGCCAGAGCCAAACGATAACATTCGTCAACTAGCTCATTTACAGCAGGCCGTTCAGGCTGATCGCTCAAGGTCGAGTTTAAAATATTCTTGATTTTCAATCTTCTTCAATCGTAATAATGTGGTGAGCAAATCTTTTTTGAACGCGAATACATGATACCATCAAGTGCAGGGATTTTTTTAAGTATTGACTACATCCGGCTATGTACCTTTGGCTGTAGTTGGTTGAGCTTTTCTGCAGTCAAAGAATGGGTTTGACTTGATTTTTCATGCCCCTTCGATAGCGTTCACCAAGGGTTTTTTTCGCTGTTCGCAATCAAACCCTGAAACGGATGCAGAATGTCACAAAGCTGTGTTTATTCAGTCGAAACTCTATTGTATTTTATTTTAAATGCCGTTATGCTATAGGTCCGACGATTTGAGAGAGGAAGACAAGTAACTTTTTGCTTATCTTAACCGACGTGCTCCTCCAGGCTTAAACTCGGTACTGAACAACCAACTTACCTCCGTGGCTGTTTTGATCTGGGACGAGTATACCGTGCATCGTACAGCCAGTGTACGGATGCTCTACCTCGATCCTGGTTACAGTCTCCTTTCCGGGAAGCATTGAACCAATTCCAAGGGTATCGCGAAGAACTGTCGATACTATTAAACTGCCCTTTTGCCCAATCATCAATTCGCCAATATTGATGTTGCTGGTGTTTGCATGAAGCAATACTTCGAAATATTAGAACTGCAACCGGGAGCTACACCGGACGAGGTAAAAACTGCCTACAGGGACCTGGCCAAAGTATGGCATCCGGACCGGTTCAAAAGCGACTCGCCACGCCTGAAATCCAAGGCTGCCGAGAAGCTGGCAGAAATCAACGAAGCCTACGAGAAAATCCGGGCCTACCAGGCGCGTCAGAAATCGCGCAAACAGACGGGAGACTCACAGCGTCCATCCTCAAATAACCCTAATTACACGGGATATCGGCCATATTCTCCAGGTACAGGACCGGGGAACGGGCAATCATATTCTGGTTACGCGCGTCCAACGCCGAACGGCCGGCCACAACATCGCCGGCCCTCGAACAACGGTTCAACACGCTCCCAATCCAGCACGTATCGCAGCAGATCGCGGCATCATGCCAACTCACGGGCCCGTTCTACAGGTAACACTAGCACAAATCATTCCTCAAAAGGCGCACAGGCCTCGGCGCACTCGCCTTTTCGCCAGCAAACAACCACCGCCAACCCATACGCTGGCGCGGCGCAGGCAGACCTCAATCCAGTACGGCAAGTACGGTAGCCACAACTATACGTATGCGTCCAGGAAACGCCGGCGCGACAAAAACTCGATGGCCATCTATCTGGCTGCCGGCGCATTACTTGCAATTGCTATTGCTGGTGTCTTTTTCTTTTTACGGCAATCCGAGGCGCCACCGCCAACACTGGCAGATTATCCTGAGGTGAGCACATCGGCTAATGCTCCTGCTCCACAAAATACCGTAAATCAGGTGCCAGCGGCTTCAG
This sequence comes from Rhodothermales bacterium, assembly GCA_965263205.1. Lineage (GTDB taxonomy): Bacteria > Bacteroidota > Rhodothermia > Rhodothermales > JAHQVL01 > JBCCIM01. The sequence continues at coordinate 30,183 of CBDHHF010000015.1, read as the reverse complement.
AAACAGAGCCTTCTTCGATGCCGCAGGAAGCGAGTCTGGTTTCTGCGACACAACGCCCCATCAACCCGAAGAAAATTGCAGACCGCCAGGCGCCTGCCGGCTTCTTCACGCTTGGCTCTTCTAAATCTACCGTGATTGCTGTGCAGGGCAAGCCAGAGCGCACGACCGACGAACTTTTCCGCTACGGTTTCTCTTCCGTTTTCTTTGAAGATGGGGTCGTTATCGGATGGCACCAGGCGCACAACGCGCAACTGATGGTGAAAATGGTACCACGTAAAGCGTACGAGGCCTCGTTCTTTACCCGTGGCTCAACGCGCGATGAAGTGATCGCCATCCAGGGTACACCCGACCATTACCGCGACCGCGGCCGTGAGCTTCGCTATGGCGAATCGCGCATCACGTTCGAAAAAGGCCGCGTGGTTAGTTGGCACCAGCACGTGGATACACCGCTAAAAGCCAAGTTACTGCCCAAAGTATACTCAGCCGCAACGCACTTCACGCACAACTCGACTCGTGACGAAGTATTGTCAGTGCAAGGCACGCCAACCCATTTTGGCGAAAACACCTTCCACTACGGATACTCCACGGTCCAATTCCGGGACGATCGCGTCATCGGATGGAATCAGGCGGCCTCGTTCCCACTGATGGTTGAACTCAAGCCATCCGTACCAACCAGCACCAAGTACTTCACCAAGGGCTCTTCCCGCGACGAAGTAATTGCTTCGCAGGGTACACCCGATCAGTACAGCGACCAGATTTTCAAATACGGCCAGTCTTCGGTGTCGTTTGAGAGTGGGCGTGTTGTGAGCTGGTATGAGTCGGTTGCTTCGCCGTTAAAGGCGCGTCTGGAGTAAGCTGCGCGTTTTTTCGTGCTTTTGTATTTTCGGGATTCCGTATCGGATCTCTACTTTTGTAGCTACATCTCTCCACTACTGCGCATCAAAGCGAATTAAAAAGTAAGCAATCGCTTTACTTTTCAGGGCCGGCGCCGATAAGAGGATTAACGCCAGACATACACCGTTCCAGTCTCACTACACAACTAATGTGTGATGCACGTTGCTGCATTGTACATACATCAAATTGTGCCAAAGACATGGAAGATCTGGTAATCAAGGTTCAAGAATTGGAGTCTTTGTACAATGCCGTGCTCGATGCAACCATTGAGGACGGGGATGTAGAAAAGGCGCATGAATGCCTGAAAGAGTACCAACGGGTGCGCCAGGATATCAGGCTGCAGTTGTTTTCCAACTCAGTGATGCACTTGCCGGAAGTGGCAGACAAAAAAATCTTGACGCATCTGCAGTTGATCAGCTCAGGAGAAGACCTCCCCAATCCGTTTATGAAGGGTCTTTTTCAGGATGAGCTGGATATGGAGCGGATTCAGGATCTGAGCGCGGAGCACTTCTTTTCGTGGTTTGATCCATACGATTACATCGAAGAGCTGTACAAAGTGGGGTCGCTGGTGGTGGGTGCCGGCAGTTACCCGAAGCACCTGGAATCGCTGGTGAGCGAACTGCGCCACTGTTTTGTCTTCAAGCAATACCACGCCACCTACGCCCTCTGCCGGACGGCATTGGAGATCAGCATCCGCGACGTATTCGAGCAGCAAGGTTTGAGTGACCCCCATTCCGACAACTACATTTACGTAGAGCAGCGCATCTCAAAATCGAATCGCCGCTGGTTCATGGACGCCCCCGACCCCTCGCTGGCCCAGATGATCGGCATGTTGTGCCTACTGCTGCGCCTGTTCAGGCATTTGAAAGATGGAGCTCCGCAATATTGTGTCGCGCGGCAATGATATTATCCATGGATTCAAGACAGCAACAAGAGAAGATTCCGAGCGCATGATGCGAAGCACGCTGCGGGCGATCCACGATCTGTACGAAGTTTAAGATTGCTGGTTAAAGGTTGAAGGTTTGTTGGCCTGCGAGGCCCTGCACGTCCCCCTGTCATTCCCGACCCTGATCGGGAATCCACCGGTATGGCACCGCGAAAACCGCACAAAAGGAAACGCAGTCCCGAGACGTGAGTATGATTCACCATCCAATTGGGGCCCGTAGCTCAGCGGTTAGAGCAGTGGACTCATAATCCATTGGCCGTAGGTTCAAATCCTACCGGGCCCACTATTCAATCTCCCCTTGCAGTGCGTTAAACTGTGAGGGATTTTGATTTGAAGTCAGTGAGACCGGCAACCGTCTTCCTCAGAACCTTATCCCCTTCAGGTTTTCAGTCTAGAGAACAGAGCTATCCGCCCATCCACATCGTCGGACCAAATATCAAAGCTCCCAACCTATACGTTAACCCACGTTTAGGTTGGGAGCTTTTTTACACAAAAGCAAAGTGCTAACTTCATCGCTGCGTGTTACATGACACGCGTAAGCTTCTATCAACTAAAGATCCACTTTCTTCTTCCGCACCAAAAACACCCCTTCCGACTTACTCGTCACCGCAATCACTTCGCTTTCGAAGAACGGATAACTACTCCAGGCACCGCCAAAACTGGGCTCATCAGAACCATACGGGGCAGTGTCGAAAAAGCCAATTTCTGTGGGGTTCTCCACATCGGTAATATCCAGAACCCGTAGCCCGCTTAGGTAATTGGCCTGGTACATGAAATTGCCCCGGATGTAGAGATTGTGATCGATTGATTCTGAGTCGAGGAAAATCTCTTTCACCAGCACAGGGTCATCGAGATCTTGCACATCCCAAAGCAGCGTGCGCGTATTATCGACAAAACCGTTGTATTCGTCGGTCTCATCGTTCATGAAGAAATACCGTTGATCTTCGGTAAGCCAGCCCTGGTGCGCGTACGAGACGTTGGGATACGACGCTTGTGAAAGGGCCTGCGGATTGCTTTTGTCGGTCAGGTCTGCAATCGCAAGAGCCGTTTCATTGGCACTGAAGCAAATTTCTTTGCCCTGGTAATCCGCATCGGGGCCTTCATAGATCACGCACTGGGCATCGTGGATGTAGCCGGTGCCTGCTCGGCCTGTTTCCGGATCGGAGAAGCAGCCGGCAAATGCAGGTGCGGCTGGCTCCTGAATGTTGATGATGTGTAGTCCACCGCCACACGTTTCACCACCGGAGTTACTTCCCACCGCGTATGCAAACCCGGTCTCTTCGTTGATCACGATGTTATGCGCGCTGTGAATCGCTGCGTAGTGCGCATCGGTGTCGAAAGTGACGGGCATTTGCGCCGGCTCGATGTCGCGCATGCGGCGCAGGTCGAATACCTGCATACCGTGTGAGCCGGGCGCCGTCAGCAACGATGTATGCATGATCCTTGTACACTTTGATGTCGCGCCAGACACTGCCCAATGAGCCTTCGGTTTTAGGCAAATCGCCTACGAAGACTGGAAACGAAGGGTCGCTGATATCAATAAATGAAGTGCCATCGTTCCGGCCAGCTAACACGTACTCTTTCTTCGTTTCCGGATCGGTCCATCCCCAAAGATCACTCATTTTCACGCCACGTGCAGAGCTGATATCATCCACCCGATAGAAAAGACACCAGGTTGACGTCTTTACAGGGAAACGCATACGCTTCACCCTCTTCACAGGTCACCAGATCGCCAACCTTCGTACTTATCCGTTCGATGTCACCACCGAGCGTTTCCGCTTCCTCCCATTGTTGAAGCTCCTCCTGATACTCGAAGATTGTAGCATTGCCTTCTTCATAGTCAGCCCGGGATGCGCCGGCAACAAAGGTTGCCCCATGTGCAGCAATGCCGGCAGAAAAGCCATACGACCATCCCACCATTTCCGGGCTAATTTTATGGAGTCGGGCCCAGGTTCCTTGTTGGTCGCCGGCGTCATAAACGTACACAACCCCACCTCCTCTATTGCGAGGAGCACCAACAAATACAGCTTTTTCAGTAGCAGCCAGGGTGTACCCAAATCCTGTACTTGTTTCGTTTGATGGCAATTGCAGTCGACCGGATTGATTCCAGGTAGTACCATTTTGCTCAAAGATGAGCACAGCACCAGACATCCGACCCAAGCCTGGTGAGGCTACGTAAATGGTACCAGATGCAATCGCCACGCTGAACCCAAGGCCCCGTAGTTTCTCATCTTCAGATTCCAGTTTCGCTTCTTGCACCCAGGCATCTGCTGCGGCATCATATTGGAATACATAAGCTATCCCTCGTCGCTCGTTTTTAAAGGGTGCGCTGATAAACGACGTGTGTGCCTTCTGCAACCAGGGCAGCGCCAAATCCATCCCGCTCCTGGGGATCATCGCTAGCTAGTTCTGAATGGAATGTCCATTCTCCTTCGCTCTTTTTGAAAACGTAGACCGTCCCTGTGTTCTCATTACGACTTGCTGCTGCCGCAAACACAAATTCTCCAGCCACAGCAACCTGATAGCCAAACTGATCGCCGGGTTGACTTGCTTCAACCGATAGCCGGCCTGTTTCCTCCCATGCATCGGCTTCATTTCTCTCGAACACGTATACAACACCCGCTTTGCCATTTTGGCCCGGTGCACTTACGGCCAACGTAGCACCATCCATATCGATTGTATAACCAAATTGATCTCCCACAATGCCATCAGATGCTGATAGCTTTCCACTGCTCATCCAGGCACTATCTGTTTCTTTTTGGAACAGGTAGACTTTACCAGGTGGCTCATCGCCACGAGGATTTCCCATCAATCGTGAGCCGGCATATATTTCGTTTTCACCAATCTCAACTGCGCCGCCAAAACCCAGGAGTTGATCCATGTTAAATACCGTTTGGCTGGTCTGGGCATACAATGAGGGGACGATCATCAATCCCATTAACAATGACGCAAGTCCGCGAAGTAGATAGTTCATTGGTTGATTTTCTTGGGTGGGGTTTATGTTCGCAAGGTATCAATCGTGCGTAGTTTAAACTATGCAACGCTGGCACGTAGTCGCTTGGACAGTTATCTATTGCGTTTTATACCGTTCCCTAAGAATTGATCTGTAAAACGTCTTCGGAGATCATTTTTTAGCACGGCTTTCTACTAAAAAATACCCTCAAAACCACCAAATGGCTGCCCGAATCGCTTCTCAATCCTGCCAAATCTATGAAGGCCCCTTGTGGTAGTTGTATTGTGAGGGGTTTGGTGTATATCTATTACACCGTTTCATAGACTATCATTGACGTATCTCATGCCATCATCACCTGTTCCTTTAGTCGACCCAATGCTTGATGCGCTTGAGGCACCTGTGCCTGTCCTGGAAAGCACGCATAACGTCTTCCACGATCTTATGAGTTGCGTTGTTGAGCAGCAAATTCATTACCGCAGCAGTAAAGGACTATTTCAGAAACGTCTTGATTCAGCTGGTATCACCGACCTTTCGCCGGGCAACTTTGCGCACTTCACAACCAGCCTCTCGCAAATCAAACTTTCTCAGCGCAAACACGACACCGTTGCACATGTGCTTGCCTATTTCCAGACAAACCAAATCAAGTGGCAGTCGTTATCAGATCAAGAGGTGCGTGACAAGTTGTCGACGATCAAGGGCATTGGCGATTGGACCATCGATATGATCCTGCTCTACACGCTTGAGCGTCCTGACATTTTTCCAGTTGGCGACTACCACCTGAAGAAAATCATGTGCGAGCTGTACAACCTCCATGAAGGTGCCGGCTTAAAAGTAAGCATGACAACTATTGCTGAGGCCTGGCGGCCACATCGTTCATACGCGGTGCGCAAGCTACTTGCATGGCGCGACTGGCAAAAACAAACGGTCCGATGAAGCATTCTGGTTCTGCAGATTTACCCCTGATGGGCGGCCACATTCCTGACTGGCTGTTTCGGCGCATGAAGCGGCTGAGTCTGGCCGTAGTGGAATCGATTTTGGTGGATTATGGGGCCAAGGGATTTCTGAGCCGGCTCTCCGATCCATTCTGGTTTCAGAGTTTTGGAGCCGTGATTGGTATGGACTGGAATTCGTCGGGCGTGACTACCGCTATTACACGCGCCTTGAAATCTTCGCTCAACCCGCATGCAAATTCACTTGGTTTGTATGTATGCGGTGGGAAAGGGAAATCTTCGCTACAAACACCTGCCGAATTATTGCGGGTGGGCGATAAAACCGGACTGGATGGTGATTTCCTTGCCCGGTCGAGCAAACTGAGTGCTAAAGTCGACAACACGGCGATTCAGGATGGTTATCAACTATACATCCATTCCTTTATTGTCAGCAAAGATGGTGACTGGACCGTAATACAACAGGGCATGAAGCCGGCTGACAAAAGTGCACGTCGGTACCACTGGCACTCAGAGGGCATTACCTCCTTTGTATCTGATCCGCACGCGGCCATCTGCGGCGAGCACCAGGGAAAAATACTGAACTTGACGGATGTCCGTGCGGAGCCGGCACAACAGGGTATTTTGGATGTGACCAGTGAAAAAATCCCAACGATTCTACGCGAGATGACCCTCCCTGGACACAAAGGTGTACGTGCATCCGATGTGGATCTGAAACGGTTGGGTGCTGTGCTGCAATTGGCGCAAGAAGCACCCGTAGCCAATTTTGAGGAGTTGCTGCTGCTCAAGGGCGTTGGGCCACGAACGTTGCGGTCCCTAGCGCTGGTGAGCGAGGTCATCCACGGTACACCTACCCGATTTACAGATCCGGCACGTTTTGCGTTTGCACACGGTAGTAAAGGTGGGAATCCTGCGCCGGTCCCAACGCATGTATACGATGAAACGATCGAGATTTTGCGAGACGCTGTACAACGCGCACGGGTTGGGGAAACAGACAAGCAGGCAGCGATCAAAAATTTAAGTAGACTTGCGCGCCGGCTTGAGGAAGGGTACACGCCCAAGCCATTTATGCCAGATCTGCTCAAAAGTGAGCAGCAAGAGGCCTGGAGATACGGCGGTAGAACCGTAAACGGCTACAGTAAACCACCGCAAGATCAACTGGATTTGTTTGATTAACGGGTCAGGCAGTTATTGAAAAAGCGTAGTGTATCTTCGATATGCTTTTCCCAGTAAGGCCATTCATGTCCGCCGGCAAACTCTTCGTAAACATGGTTTACACCAGCTTCTTGCAATGCCTTATGTAACCTGCGATTGTATTCAAGCAGCGGGTCTTCGGTCCCACAATCAAATCTAAGCGGTGGCAGCGGCTGACTAAGCAGGGCATCGAGTGCGCTATGGTCCGTCGCCTGGGATTGGTAAGATGCAGTCGGTTCTTCGACAAACGCTTCTAGTTGTTCAAAATGAGTAATGGCTGAATGTGCTGCGATGCCTGCAAACCGCGCGGCATATTTGCCTCCCAGCCGCAGCGCTCCAAATCCACCCATCGATAGACCGCTAATGAATAGTTTTGATGTATCTGTAACGGCGTCAACAACTTCTTGAACCGCAACGGGCACTTCATCAACAATCCAGCGCTCAAAGTTTTGCGCTGCGTGGGGCAGGTAGGCACTTCCATCACCCCAAAGTCCATCAGACGGCATGGCGAGTACTATGGGTTGGATAGCACCGTGCTGAATAAGTCGCGCTGTGGTTTTATGCGCGCCACCACCAAGTGCCCAGGACCAATGACTACCGTAGACGCCGTGGAGCAAAAGTACAACGGGTGTATGCTGTGGGCATTCTTCGGGCACATACAGACAAATATCACCCCGGCCTTTGAGTGAGGGACTTTTGACGGTTACAATACGCAGGCCATCGTGCTCAAAGCGTGGATCGGATACCCGAAGGGTTCGAAATTGGGACATGGGTATGGTGTTTCTGGTGTTTGCAGGCAGAAGCTAAGAAAGCAACTGGCAAACTGCACCTATGCTGTAGTATCTTGCAACGAGAATTGTTATCCACCCCAAACGCCATCAATATGTCTCAGCGAATCCTACTGGTCACCGGCGACGCCGGCGAAAGTTACGAATGCCTCTACGCCCGCCACCGCTTTATGGAAGCCGGCATCGAGCCCGTGATTGCCGCGCCCTCTAAAAAGCACCTCAACCTCGTCATCCACGACTTTGAGCCTGGCTGGGATACCTACATCGAGCGCAAAGGCTACCTGCAGGAGTCAGACATCACCTTTGACGATGTAAACGTGGACGACTACGACGCTGTATTACTTCTAGGCGGCCGTGCCCCTGAATACCTGCGCCATGATCCGAAGGTAGTTGCTATTGTCAAAGAGTTTGCGTCCAAAGACAAGTGGCTGTTTGCCATCTGCCACGGCATCCAGATTTTGATTGCTGCAGACCTTGTTGCCGGCCGCACGCTGACGTGTTATGAACACGTGCGATTTGAGGTGGAGGTATGTAATGGCACATGGGACAAACACGAAGCGGTGCGCGATGGCAAAATGGTGACCGGCCAAACCTGGCAGTCACACCCCGAGTTTTATCGTGAGGTGTTTAAGTGTCTCGCGGAGGGTGTGCCGGCGTAGGTTCATTCCCCGATCAGGATAAAGCCGGCCCAGTGGAACGGGTTGGAAAAACGATAGCCTGATTGCATAAGATCAAATTTAGCAAGCTTTAACGCTTCAGCCTTAGATTTGCCTTGTAGTAAATGATCGTAAAAAGCCGTCATCAGGCGCTGAGTGGAAATATCCTCAACTGGCCATAGGCTTACCAGTAGTGAATTAGCGCCGGCGTACTTGAATCCTCGAGCAAGGCCGATCATGCCTTCTCCGCCTGTGAGTTTACCAAGGCCGGTCTCGCATGCACTCAATACAACGAGGTCTGCATTGAGCTTTAGATTGTATATCTCGCCAAGATGCAGCACACCGTCTTCTCCATTGGTTGTATCCTGCGCCATCAGGATACCAGATAACTCAGGCGTAGATGCGTTGATGATTCCATGTGTTGCAAAGTGAAGGTAACGATGCTGCGAGAGGTCCATCGTTTTTAAATTTGCTTCTGTAGCATCGTCTTCCAGTACAACAGAGGATTTATTGCTAAACAGCCATTCTGCCCAGTTATATGTCGCGTTAAAAAGTTTTTTAATCTCTTTTACTTCGCGACGGGTATAGGGTAATGAGCCCCAGCCTTCAGGTACGTCAGGAACAGGCTGGATTGTAGAATCTGTTGCTGGCCACTCCAGAATTTGTTCTCCTAAATTTATCTGGATAGGCTCAGCGGCACCGCGCTGACCAGACAGAAGCTGTAATCCTGGACTATCAGGGGCCAGTCCATCTTCAAATACGGGCGCGAATGCAAGAAAATCTTTGTCCCAAGACTGTGGTTTACGTTGCTGGTCGAGAATCTGAATCGTCGAGGAGTAGATATAGCGAATGTTATGGTCACGCAACAAATACGGAGCGTGGTAATAGCTCAGAGAATCTGACCATTGTGTTGATGAAAGCACACCAAACGGTATATGATGTAGTTTTCCATGGGGGGCAATAATCCAATTCTCTTTATTGTGAATCAGGTCCTCGATAGGGGCAAGGAGTTGTTCGTATAGGAAATAACTATTCTCAGAAAATGAACCTTTACTTGCGAAAATATTAGCATTCAGAAAACTGCTTATACTGCTTTTCAGTGAATCGGTATAAGGCACCTCCAAGAACTTAATCTTATCATCAGTGATTGCAATTGTATATAAAAAGTTCTCTCCCGAAAAGTATTCAATAAGAACATCATTCTTCTTAACTATGCGTGCTCTCACATCGTCGACAGTAGCCCGATATTGTTCATGTTTCAGATTGTAGTATTGAGGATAGGCTGTTTCTAGGGAATCCAGTAAGTTTTCATATGCTCGATTTAGTGTGAATATCTTACTTTGTATTTCAGTTACCTTAGTACTGCTAGCTTGTTTTCCTCTAATTAACTCCGACTTGAGCAACTGTTGATTGTAAGCAAGATCAGCTCTTAGTTCATGTTCGTATATCATTAACGAATCTGCTATACCTGAGATACGACGAGCATCTGATTCATTTACAGCATCAAGTAACGAGGCAAATTTGTTCTTCTCTACAACAGAAAAGGCTTTTTCAAAATGTTGCTCAGATGACTCTGTTCGGCTCATAATTGCGACAAGTTCTAAATAGGAACTGTAGGCAGACTCATATTCTTCAAGCAGCAGTATTTTATCAGCTTCTCTTATAAATAGATATCTGAACGTCTCTAGATAATCGAATAGTTTCAGAAATTTCTCATTAGCCTTAGAAAGATATACATGCTGTTGAATTCCGGTTACTGACTTACCCAACCCCAGATATGCCTCAGCCAAAATACCAATGGCTTGGATAGCGTAAGATATTGATATGTAGACCCCGAGTTCAGAGCTTAACTGAAGTTTCAACTCTTTCTGAAGATGTTTATTACTAGAAAGAGATCTTTCTGCCAAACTAATTGCTTCGAGATAGAGTTTTTGCTGTAAAGCGAGTCCCGCAAGAGCATTATAGTTGTTGGCGACCTTAGGGTGTACTGATCCCAGGTTCAGAAGGGAGTTGTCGAGAGCCTCTTTATAGAAGTAGGCCGATTTAGCGTAGTCCTTTCTTGAATAATAATGAGATCCTAAATTATGAAGTGTGGGTTCAAGATATAAGGAATTAGCAGGAAGGTAATTTTTCTGAAGTGCTAAGGACCTATCTAGATAAACTAATGCCGAGTCGAATTGCCCCAATCCTTTGTGGTCAACGCTAACTGATCCAATACTTAAGTGGACGAAATAATGATGATCTCCTAAAGTATTACGCAATATTTCTAACGACTTTCTGTGCAAGTCTAGAGCGACTGCATGATATTCTAACTCACCCAACGCATTTGCTAAATTATGGAGGCTTATAGCTGTTTCTATGTGCTCTATACCCGCAATAGAACTCCTAATTCTCAAGGCCTCTTTATGAAATTCTACGGCCTTAGCCATACTGCCCACCTCAAAATGCAGATTGGCGATATTGTTATAGCTTTGCGAAACATCTAAGTGATCAACACCTAATTCTCTTTTTCTAATTCTCAATGACTCCTCATAAAGCGACATAGCTTTATCCGTGAAACCACGATCGGAGTAATTCGCGCCTATTTGATTCAGGACACGCGCAATATCTAGGTCAACATTTTCTTCGCTTCGCCGGCGAATTGCCAGTGCTTTCTCGTAGTATGCCAATGCTTCCTCATATCTGCCCTGCTCGTGTGCCACAACTCCCAATACGTTGTTTGCCTCGGCGTAGGTCAGATCATCTTCGCCGAACCAATCGAGCGATTGTTGAAGGCAGGATTCGAGTACTTGGGTGGCCTTTTCGAAAGCGCCTACCTTTCTGAGCGCCTCGCCTTGCATACATTCACTTCTCACGATGCCACGTTGATCTGTTGACGAACTAGCTATGATGTGCGCATTTTCTGCATAAACACGTGCGCTATCGAAATAGGATTGGTTAAGAAAGTCCTGCGCTAACGCTAAAAGCGAATCTGTTGGTGACAGCAGAGTGGGCTCGACGTATAATGAGTCTATGGTTGCTGTTGAAGCCACTGGTAAAGCCTCATTACTAAAACGTTTTGAGGCAAAGAGGCTGGTGATAATCAAAAAGAGCACACACAAGAGTGCAAAAATCGGCGTTTTCATCGGGGTAGGGGGCGGAAAAATCTGATGGTGGCGATAATTCCTGGTCTGTGTAGCCAGCATGGTTGTTACCTGATTCGGTTCTGTTCAGGTAAACAGACGCTTAATAGTTAGTTAACATAACCTCTGGAGAGAAAAATTTCTATTTGCTGGATAAAAACTCAGATTTACATACATTTTTATGTGTGTGAAATATGTGTAACAACTATCCCCATTCCGTGACAGGTTCGGGTTTGTTGTGTAGTTTGGGCAAGCGATGTTATTGAAGTTGGCACACCCATCACCCACGTCCCCCGGGTGCCAGAAGACACTGCTAAACCTGAGTACATGCGTTTCTCCAACCAGTCGCAAGACTATCGCGACGAAGACCTGAACCTGCACACCTACCTTGTAAAACGCCCCCATGCCACCCAATTTGTGTTTGCACAGAGCAACGCGATGGAGGGTGCCGGCATCAACGAGGGAGCTTTGCTCATTGTAGATCACTCCCTAAAACCCAAAAACGGCGATATTGTCGTCGCCGCCGTCCAGGGTGAATTCATGCTCCGTGCCATCCGAAAAGAGCTCCGCCGGATCGTACTCTACGCCACCACCGATCAGTTTCCTGAGGTAGAAATGACGGATATGGATGAGGTGTGGGGGGTGGTGGTGGCTGCAATCAACCGGTTCAGAACTTGAGGCATACATGTTAAAAGTTGAAGGTTCAAAGTTGAAGGCCCCAAACCTTAAACTTTGAACCTTAAACCCCATTTGATAAATCCTGAATTTTTCAGATTTGATTGAAACAATCTTTCTTTTATCGTATATCTACGATGTACAATGAATTCATTTGACTATGGCCGTAGCAAAAAAAGAAAACTTCACTGCAGAAGAAGTTGAACTGGCCGAACTGGCCAAAGCCATGGGGCATCCTGCCCGCATTGCTATTCTGAAAGTACTCGCCGAGCGCAAATCCTGTATTTGCGGGGAGATTGTTGAGGTATTGCCGCTTGCGCAAGCGACGGTATCGCAGCATCTGAAAGCACTCAAAAAAGCCGGCATTGTCACCGGTGTGGTCGACGGGCCGCGCTCGTGTTATTGCCTGGATATAGCAGTACTGACAAAAGCAAAGCAGGCATTTGAAGCCCTGTTCGCAGACATCTTCAACAAAAATTGCTGCTGAAATGACGGAAACCAATGAATCAATAAAAACGCTGGTCCGCGAGAAATACGGGACCATCGCGAACGAAGGCCTGCCGGCCGAAGGGTGCGGGTGTGGCTGCAGTAGCAGCGCCGAAGTGTTCAATATCGTAGGCGACGCTTACGATAAAGTGGATGGCTACGTCGCTGATGCCGATCTGGGCCTTGGATGCGGCGTGCCGACCGAGGTGGCCGGCATCCAACCCGGACACACCGTGCTCGACCTGGGCGCTGGCGCCGGCCTTGACGCGTTCACCGCACGCTCTATTGTGGGCGAAGAGGGACGCGTTATCGGTGTCGACTTCACACCTGCGATGGTGGAGAAAGCCGTTGCCAATGCCCACAAGCTAGGCTTTGACAACGTGGAGTTTGTACAAGGCGACATCGAAGACATGCCGGTTGCTGATAACAGTATCGACGTTGCAATTAGCAACTGCGTGCTCAACCTGGTGCCGAACAAGGAGAAGGCATTTGCAGAAATGTATCGCGTGCTCAAACCGGGTGCGCATTTTTGTGTGTCGGATATCGTGGTAAAAGGCACGATGCCGCCAGCCATCCAGCAAGCAGCTGAACTATATGTTGGCTGTGTTTCGGGGGCTGTGGAGCAGGATCGGTACATGCAGATTATCGCTGAAGCCGGCTTTGAAGCGCCTGAAACACTGAAGTCTAGCGTAATTGAGGTGCCACGCACTGTGCTCGAACAAAACTTGAGTACTGCGGATCTGGCTGCTTATGATGCGTCGGACATGCAGGTGCTGAGCGTGACCGTGCGGGGTGTCAAACCCGCCGCCTGATCGAATAACTGGATGCCGGTATCGTGTGTTGTGCACGCCATGCGGCGCCTGGCATCCAGTATTTCCAAAATGTTATCTGCAATATTCTCATTTGCATCTCGTTGTGTATATTGTGCCACCTGCAAATGAGACATGAGGTTGTTGTTATGGAAGATGGTGCTGATTTCGAAGATGGCACGAAGCGTAAACCGAGCCTGGGGCAGTCGTTAATCCCGGTTTTTGTGATGGTAGGCTTGCTGGCCTCTTCGGTGGTGTTTTACGCGGATAACTCATCATATGGCCCCAACCAGATCGCGCTGATCCTTTCTGCCATGGTGGGCGCCATTATCGGCATTCGTAACGGGTTTACGTGGAAGGAGATCAAAGAGGGGATGGTGCACGGCGTATCGCTCGCCATGGGCGCAATCTTCATTCTCCTCGTTGTAGGTTCGCTGATTGGTACCTGGATTATGGCCGGCATTGTGCCGACGATGATCTACTATGGATTGCAAATTCTGAATCCCTCTATTTTCTACGCGGCGTGCTGTGTCATCTGCGCGCTAGTGGCGCTGGCGACGGGGAGTTCCTGGACAACCGCAGGTACCGTTGGTATTGCCCTCGTGGGTATTGCTGCGGCCTTTGAGTTAAGCCTCGGCATCGCGGCTGGCGCTATTATCTCTGGTGCCTATTTTGGGGATAAGCTGTCTCCACTATCGGATACAACCAACCTCGCACCAGCTATGGCGGGTACCGACCTGTTTACGCACATTCGGCATATGCTCTACACCACGGTGCCCAGTTTCACCATTGCATTGATTCTGTTTACAATCATCGGGTTTACCGGTGATGCGCCGGCAGATGCAAGTGGCCTTGATGAGATGCTCACAGCGTTGAGTAGTAGCTTTAATATCAGTTGGTACCTGTTGCTGCCTTTGTTTGTGGTGCTATTCATGATCTACAAGAAAATGCCAGCCTTCCCGGCATTGCTCATTGGTTCGTTGATTGGGGGGGTATTTGCAATGATTTTCCAACAGCCCGTTGTGCTTGAGTTTGTTGGCGAGACCGATCTTCCGAAGTTCTTTGCCCTCCTGAAAGGCTTTTGGATCACCATGTTCGACAGCTTTGAAGCCAATACAGGCAACGACGCGCTAAACGATCTACTGAGTCGGGGCGGGATGAGTAGCATGCTCAACACCATCTGGCTGATTGTGTCGGCCATGATGTTTGGTGCAGTGATGGAGAAGACGGGCATGCTGCAAGAACTGGCCGGTCGGGTCCTGGGCATGGCCAAAAGCACAGGTGGCTTGATTACTGCCACAGTTGCCACGAGTATCGGCGCTAACATCATCGCCTCCGATCAGTACATCGCGATTGTGGTGCCGGGGCGGATGTACCGGGCTGAATTTGAGAAGCGCAATCTGGATCCAAAAAACCTCTCGCGTACCCTTGAAGACGCCGGCACCATTACTTCGCCGCTCATTCCATGGAATACCTGTGGCGCGTTTATGGCCTCCACGCTTGGCGTTGCAACGATTGCGTATTTACCATTTGCGTTCTTCAATCTGCTCAACCCGATCATTGCCATGATCTACGGCTTCACCGGCTTCAGCATCGTCAAACTCGACGAAGAAGCGGCTTGATTGCCTTTTTGAGTGTTGATTACGGATTGTTGAATGCCGATTGTTAGCATATAGCGAAGCGTTGGGGTATTAACTGGATGCTGTCGCAAGAATCGCGAACACGAAATCCCGTTAGCCCGAAAACACATACGCGCGCCAATCCGGCGCGAGCCGCATCATAACAATAAGCTTAACAACCAATTTCCGTTTTGTTGGTTAGTACTACATCAGAACTGCGTGCACCCCTCAATACCCGCGTTCTTTTTTAGTCAGACACAACACTATGTCCCAAACAAAACAGCTAAACCATATCTCTGTAGAAAAAGGCGATTTTGAAGGCAATGGATCTTATGGGCGGTACGTCTTTCTGTCCGGCTCTGGTTCCCGGGCGAAACGGGTGGCTGAACACCATTTTTCAAACCTGATTGTTCGCAAAAGCGACCGGGGGCATGACTTGTACCTGGGTACGCTTGAGCGCGACGGTGCGTCTATTGACGTGGCATCCATTTCTACGGGTATGGGGGTCAGCAGTATCGAAATTATTTTAAGCGAGCTGATTTTTGCCGGCGCCCGCCGCTTTCTCCGTATCGGCACCTGCGGTTCGTTGCAGCCCGAGAAAATTCGCGTTCCAAGCGCGGTTGTGGTTACGGCAGCTGTGCGAGACGAACGCGCCTCAGCTGACTATGCGCCCATCGAAGTGCCGGCTGTAGCGACACCTGAATACGTGGAGTACCTCAACAAAGCTGCTGTTGCATCTGATTGGGGAGAGCATACGTTTTGCGGGATTGTGCACTGCAAATCTACCCTTTATGGCCGCGAATTTGGCTATAGTCCGCTGAAGGAAGTGCACGATGCATATATCCGAAATTTATCCAATCTTGGGGTGCTGGCCACCGAAATGGAGTCGAGTCTCTTGTTTATCCTCGGGATGTGTCACAACAAAAATATCAAGCCCATCGCAGCGCGTGATACACCAGCTTCCAGCAACCTCGAGGATATTTCTGTTGGTACGTTGCTTGCCGTGGTAGGGGGATGATCAACCGTTTTCAGATGCACAAGAACTCAAGAGCAAATCGGTTGATAAAATCATCGAAATTGCCCTGAATTTTGTACAATTGCACTACAACTCGGTGTGTGTGCCGGCGAGCGTTGAATAGCTGGTTCGCCTAAATCAACATGTGTGAAGCGTTGGTGGCATTTGCCATCAGCGCTTTTTTTGTGTAGAAAAATTCTTCAGGTGGTTAGGGGTGGCGCGGCAAAGCAGGTGTACTCAAGTCAAACACCCATCATGACATACAGATAAATAATTCAGATTAAGCCATGAAAAAAATGAAAGCCATCGTGCTCGTTATGCTGGGCCTTTTCCTGCTCATTCCCGCACAAGTTGAAGCGCAGGTTGCCCGCGTTAAAATCCAGGTTGGTAGTCCGAAAGTACGCACGTTTGTTTACAAACCGGGCCATCTCACAATTCGCACCGTGCCTAATGTTGCTGTTGTTAGCCGGCGCTCTATCGCAAACGGCCACGCCATTGTGTACCACGATCGACCCGATTACATCCTCACCAGCTACCACAACGATTTTGTGAACGTGGGCTTTACAACGGGTTTCTGTTCGGAAAAATCGTCGGGTGACAACGGTTGTCTATAAAAAGGGAATGAACGCGTCCGTTTGGTCGTCAGACCTAACAGGAGGCACTGGGAAGCCCAGATCGTTGCCATTTGATGTGAAAACGAGTCTGGCGCCTGAAAATGGATTGCTGTGCGCCAGCTAAAAATAAAAAATTGCCTGACCGGAAGTCGCCGGATTCTTTAATGATCAATAAGAGGTAAGCCGGCGACCTCTGGCAGGCATAAAGCAGGTCATCACGGTGACCTGCTTTTTTTATACAAAAAAATCTGGATATAAGTCTACTCCAGGCGTTACTGCATAATGATCCAGGTTGGATACACCCGCTTGCGCCAGGACTTCATCGTCGATAAAGAAGTTGCCTGAGCATGTGCTGCTATCCTGGTTAAAAATCCAATGGGCGGCATCCGACAATATGGCCGGCTTGCGGCTGTGCTTCATCACGCGGTCGCCGCCAAGCAGGTTTTTGATGGCTGCTGTTGCGATGGTAGTTCGCGGCCAGAGGGCGTTGACTGCGATGCCGGCCGGCTTGAGTTCTTCAGCCATCCCGAGCACACACATGCTCATCCCGAACTTTGCCATGGTATAAGCCACGTGCGGCGCAAACCATCGGGCCTCCATGTTGAGCGGCGGCGACATGTTGAGGATATGCGGATTTTCTGCTTCCTTCAGGTGCGGGATACATTTTTGTGAGCACAAGTACGTGCCGCGCATATTCACCTGGTGCATCAGGTCGAACCGTTTCATCGGCGTTTCGACGGTGCCGGCAAGGAAAATGGCGCTGGCGTTGTTGACCAGGATGTCGATACCGCCAAAGTGATCAACAGCTTTTGCAACGGCTTCTTCAACAATGTCTTCGTGGCGGATGTCGACGACAAGCGGGAGTGCTTTGCCACCGGCTGCCTCGATTTCTTCAGCTGCCGTGTAAATGGTGCCCGGCAACTTGGGATGAGGTTCTGCCGTTTTAGCCGCAATGACGATGTTTGCGCCGTCTTGCGCAGCGCGTAGCGCAATGGCTTTGCCAATGCCTCTGCTGGCGCCTGTGATGAATAAGGTTTTATCTTTTAACGTTTGCATGCGGGAGCGTCCGTTTATATTACTGCTAGAAAGGGTGTATAGAATAATAAGAATCAGGTAACAATAAACAAGCAGCGGCTGGCTGGTGGTATCCGAATAAATGGTGGCGTAAATTAGCCGGCGTCTGCTATGCGTAACCATAACACGCAACCACCTTGCTTCGGCACGGATGGATTGCTTCAAATCTCCAATTTTACCAGAGGTCATGATTAAATTTGGTGTAGTGCTCTTTCCGGGCTCAAATTCAGATTACGACGCATTCTATGTTGCCAACGACGTAGTGGATCAGGAAGCACGGATGATCTGGCATAAAGAAACGAGTGTTGGAGACGTGGATGTGATCATTATCCCCGGGGGATTTGCACATGGAGACTACCTGCGTTGTGGTGCAATTGCCCGCTTTTCTCCCATCATGAAAGATGTAGTGCGGTTTGCCAATGAAGGTGGGCTTGTTATCGGATTTTGTAATGGCTTTCAGATTCTATGCGAAAGCGGATTGTTGCCCGGTGCATTGATGCGTAACGCGTCCCTGCGCTTCATCTGTCAGCAAACGAAATTGCGCGTTGAACACGTAGACACACCGTTTACGTTTTCCATGCAACCCAAAGAAGTGCTCACCATTCCGATTGCCCATGGCGAAGGGAATTATTACGCAAGCGAAGAGGAGTTAGACGCCCTTGAGGCAAACAATCAGGTCGTATTTCGCTATGTGGATGATGCCGGCGAAGCAAGTGCCGCCGGTAACCCAAATGGCTCAGCCCGCAACATTGCCGGCATCATCAACGAACAAGGTAATGTGCTGGGCATGATGCCACACCCTGAGCGGTGTGCAGAAAGCCTGCTTACCGGGACTGGTGAAGGCGTGAAGGTGTTTGAGTCGATGGTTGCCTATCTTAAGGCGGAAGAAGCCCCCGCCTAGAGTTTATCAGAAACCCACATCAAGACCCGCCGGTAAACCCACTGCCGCACTATGTGTGGGCATCGCTGTATTGAATAACGCTGTCAGAATTTAACGCTGTCAGAACTTAACGCTGTCACTAAAACTGCATGGCTGATCTATCTGGGACTCCCGTCACGTTGATCCTGTTGGTTATCAACGTCTTTGTTTTTGGGTACGCAATGTTTGTAGATGCAAATATTGTGGGCCGGCTTTCATTCAGGCCGCGGCAGATTCTAGACAGGAAGGAATACTACCGGTTTATTAGCGCCGGCTTTGTGCATCAGGAGTTGTGGCATATCGCGTTTAACATGCTCACGCTCTACTTCTTTGGCCCGTTGCTGGAAGCGCGTTTTATCGACGTGTTTGGCCCCTTGTTGGGTATGGTGATGTTTTTGGTACTCTATTTCGGATCAGAGTTGACCGCGCATGCCCTGACCATGTACTACCACAAAAACGACCCGTATTACTCGGCTATTGGGGCATCGGGTGCTATCAGTGGGGTTGTGTTTGCGTATTGCCTCTATTTACCATTTTCCATGCTGTACTTCATGTTTGCCATTCCTATTCCGGCAATCGTGTTTGCTTTTCTCTATGTGGTTGGGTCCATCTACGCTATGAAGCGCTCACACAGGGGCGGAGGAGGGCGTATTGCCCACGAAGCACACCTCGGGGGAGCCATCGGTGGCTTGCTGCTAACGATGATCATCGATCCTGAATCCATCGAGATTTTCATTTTTCGCGTCCAGGAGTTCCTTTCAAGTGTACTGTAATTGATAATTCGTTGTTGATTATCCGTTATTGATTATCTCGGGAATCGAGCCTGGACGCTACTTGGTGGGGCATTTGCCGTTATTGATCATTGCGATCGTGTGGTTTTTTTCGTAACATCTGTTACCTAATACCTCATGCTGCCTGGATAGGTATATATCCTCGGTCGCATATTGTACATGAGCAGTGATAAGCCCGGCTTTGGAAGTCGGGCTTGTTGCGTTTTGATAGGCTCTTGTTATTCACAAATGCCTGTGGAAAACGTGTGGGTTGTTTGTGGAAGTGTGAGGTTGCAAAGAGGGGGTATACCCCGTAAAATTATTACAGTGCTTAACGGCACTGTTCCTTGACGCGATTGAGTCTCCAGGCAACATGAGGTTAGCCCTTAAAGCGGCAAATCCAGCTATTTGGCTTGATTTGCAGGTTTTTTGCTTCCGGTGCAGCGTCTGCTGTACAACCCGCCAGTTTTGTCTGCAATTCTGATTTTTGATATATGATGGCTTCTTGCTTTCTATATCGTCGGGCAATCAGGATGCAAATTGTGCATAAAATCGGGTAGATCCCATTGTGGATAACTTGAGGAAAAGTGCAATTACGTTGCTGGCAGGAGGTGGCAAACACCCAGGTAAATACCTGCACGATTTGTTCTGCAAATGGTGCGGGTTTTTGTAAGGCTTTAGGATTAGTTTTTTCGCCAGACGGTTATTTGGGCAGACAGCTCATGCTGTGCAAATAAAGTGTGCTCTGCGGCTTGCCGCAAGCAACACTGGAAACGCCGTCGCCCATGCGCCGAACTAGTTTCTGCGCATGAGACACTTCCTCCCCCCCCGATGAATGGGGTCGCTTGTGTTTTTAATGCAGGTAAGCCTGATTCAGGGGAGGTTGTCGCGCCGAGGTAACAGGAAATTGAAGAGCCGTCTCTTTGGGGAGAGACGGCTTTTTTTTGAATTCTTTTTGGCGAGAGACGGATTTTTCTATTTTAAGCCAGGGGTGTTCAGAAAAATTTATTAATCCAATGGTGTGGATATCCCATAAAACAAAACGCGTTTAATAGATGTGCCGTGGGGCCTTTTGACCGCGTTAAGACGCAATAGTTGAAGTTACATTTCAATCTTAAAGGCTGCGTACGTTCATTTCTTTTGCTTGCCCAAAAGAAACGAACCAAAGAAAAGGGCACCACCAAATAAAGGCGCGCTTTTATCCCCTGACGCACAGGGCCTCCTGAATTTTATTCAGGAAAACGCTTCGATAAAATCTCCCCTCGCGCATCGCCACGCATTTGGTGGACATCCACGCACTAAATTGCTAAAAACGCACTGAACTTTGCCAGCTACTATTTTTTCTGAACATCCCTGATTTTAAGCATTGAAATGCTTCTAAAGGAGGAAGCTGGTGACGGCTTCCCAGTCTCGCGCGTGATGCACATTCGCCGGCGCTTCTTCGGTGTGCGGCGAGAACCAGATGACGGTCCAGCCGGCGCGCTGACCGCCTTCGACATCCGAGTGCATCGAGTCTCCCACATATACAATCCGTTCCGGTGGCGTTTCTGCCTGGGTGGCTGCATAGTCGAACAGTTTGGGGTGGGGCTTCATGTGGCCAAACTCCTCGCTTACCACAATCGCGGAGAGCTTGTCGCGCATGGCCGAGAATTGCGCCAGCTTTTTGTGCTGGGTTTTAGCAAAGCCGTTGGTCAGAACGCCCACGGGATACTTTTCTGCGATGCGGAAAAAGGCTTGCTCTGCGCCTTCAATGTAATCCCAGTAGTGTGTGTAGCGCTCGATGTAATACGCACCCATTTCGTGTGGGTCGACGTGGCCTATTGATAAGCCGTCGAGTAGGTACTCAAATCGCCGGCGTTGGAGTTGGGGTTTGGTGATTTCTCCAGCGCTATATTGAATCCAGAGCTTTACATTGCCTTCGTGGTAAACGTCTTCAATTCTTTGCTGATCAAATTCCCCAAGAATGTCAGCATGCTGCATGCGCACGTCAGCAAGGGCACGCTTTTCGGCTTTGCGGTGATCCAGCAGGGTGTCATCCAGGTCGAAATACACAAAACCTGGTTCAGGCAGGCGAGTGGGCATAAAAGTGCGATAAGTTTAGAAAAAGTACGAGTCTGCTAGGCGTATGTCGCTTTAGGCAAATCCAAATAAACAACTACTAAACGCGTAAGGGATGGTACACGCACAATTAGCAATCTTATTCTTTGAGGCTGGCCGTAAAACCTTCAACCTTAAACAGGCAACTTGTAACCGTAAACACATCTTTGATGTGTTTGCACCTAAAGTGACTTCTCGAGCATAACGTATTCCTTTTCGTAAGTTCCGCCGAAGTCGATGAGGGCATTCAGCATCGGCTTGTTGCTATCGAGTACCCAGCTCATTTCGCTGCCATAATACCCGTTCTTGGGGCCGCCTTCGATGATGGCCAGGTTCAGAATGGCGTCGAAGCCTTTGCCCTGGTGCGATTGTTTGATACCCATCAGCAAGGTGCGGCCATCGTGAATGCCGCCAAATTTGCCGCGGAAGAGGAGTTGGAAAAGGCCCGTGGGGAGGAGCCGGCCATTTTTTACGTGACGAAGCGCAAGATTGATGTTCGGCAGCGTAATCGAGAAGCCAATGGGTACGCCTTTCTCTTCCAGGATATAGATTACGTTTGGATCTATAATCTGCTTTAGATCTTTGGCAAGCTGGGCAAACTCTGCTTCTGTCATGGGCACGTGGCCCCAGTTGTTGCCCCACGCATCGTTGTAGATGTCGAGGATATGCCTCGCGTCGTGGTCAAAGCGCTTCATGTCGAGTGAGCGCAGATTGAGGTCGGGGTAACGACGCATCAACAGACCGACGCCTCGCTTCAGTTTGTCTATTTTGGCGTACTTATAGTGAATGTAGTACGCCCACATGGTCATAGCCCGCTCGAACCCGTACTCGGTCAGGTAATCCATGTAGTATGACGGGTTGTACGGCATCATGAACGACGGCTCGCGCTCAAAGCCGGCTACCAGCAGACCTGAAATCTCGTTCAATGAAGGATTTGCCGGCCCCCGCACGTGTTGCATCCCCTGTTCTTTCAGCCAGTTAGCTGCTGTATTGAGCAATTGCTCAGCAACGCTGTAGTCTTCTGTGCACTCGAAAAAGCCAAAGAAGCCCGTCTGGTCGTTGTACTTTTTCAGGTGCATGCCGTTGATAATGGCAGCAATCCGGCCAACAACGTCCCCGTTTTTATCCTCTGCCAGAAAAGGCTGGATTTGCCCGTGCTCGAAAAAAGCATTTTTCTTGGGATTGAGGATTTTGGTAACCTCAGATCGAAGCGGGGCGACGAAATAGGGGTAATCCTGGTAAAAGGAATACTGGTAGTTGATAAATCGCTTGTAGTCCGCGCGGGATGTAACGGGGCGAATTGTAACTGGTGTTGACACAGAAGTTGACACGGGGGTTGCAGAAGCGGTAGGGCTTAACACCGACATAAATCTCTATTACCTAAAAACCAGGAAGCAGCCTGCCAGCATGAGCCGGCAGACTGCATAGTCATGTATTCCTGGCTGCAATTATACTTCCTTCGGCGTACCGTTGCTCGAGATTACGCCATTTTTGAGACCAACACGTCTGAATGCTTCGAGGATAAAGTCGAGCTCTTCGTTCGTGTGTGTTGCCATGTACGAGGTACGCATGAGCGACTGACCCTGTGGGACAGCTGGTGGTGCTACAGCGTTGGCAAACACCCCTTCTTCCAATAAATCTTTCCAGAATTTGAAGCAGGTCATGATATCACCTACAACAACAGGAATAATTGGGGTCTGGCTCGTCCATACGTTAAATCCTGCGTTTCTGAAGCCTTCACGCATGTAGTCAGAGATTTCCCAGAGACGCTCTAGTCTTTCTGGTTCTTCTTCCAGAATATCCAGGCACTTTAGTACCGTAGCCACATTAGCCGGTGGCATGGATGCACTGAAAATGTGCGCAGAACTGGTATGACGAATAAACTCGATCACATCCCGGTCGCCCACACAGAAGCCACCAAGCGAGGTGAAGCTCTTGGAGAAGGTACCGGTGATGAGGTCTACCTGATCGCTCATGCCATATACAGCTGCAGAGCCATCGCCTCTCGGACCGATAACGCCAACAGCGTGCGCATCGTCGAGCATGAGAGCAGCGTTGTACTGCTCAGCAAGTTCAACCAGTTCAGGAATTTTGGCAATCACGCCATTCATGGAGAAGACGCCGTCCGAAACGATGAGTTTACCTGCGTTTGGCCGCTCCCGATCCGCTTTCTCGAGTTGTAGCCTGAGGTGTTTCAGGTCGTTGTGTCGGTAGCGCCACGTTTCAGCGAGGCTAACCTGCTGCCCTGCAATGATACAGGCGTGGTTGTCCTTGTCTGAGAAAATGATGTCGCCTTTCGAAGCAATCGACTGGAGAACCCCCTGGTTAGTCATGTATCCAGTAGAGTACAGGATACAGCTATCTTTGCCCATGAACTTGGCCAGGCGCTCTTCGAGCTCAAGGTGCAAGTCGAGCGTGCCGTTGAGGAATCGGCTGCCGGTACAACCGGTGCCGTATTGCTCGATGGCTTTGATAGCAGCTTCTTTAACCCGAGGATCTGCGGTAAGACCCAGGTAGTTGTTGGAGCCGGCCATAATGATTTCACGGCCGTCCAGGATTGCGCGCGTGCCTTCGTTTCTTTCGATCGGGTGGAAGTACGGGTACAGGTCAGCATTTTTGACCTGGGCGTAATCACCCGAAGCATCGAAAAAGCGGTGCGTCTTTCTAAATAGGGAGGGTTCTTCCTTCACAAGGGTCGTCACTTCGGCCGGCTGAGTTTTAGCCAGCGTGCGATTATTTGTTCTAAATTCAGGCATCTACAAAGCTTACTATCAAAAGTTCTGAATACAAGCGGAGTCAAAAGCCAATACGCAGGTGTGCCGTTGCGCCGTTGGGATGGGGAAGAAACTGGACCGTAAGGTCCTCACCCACGTCAAAATCGAGCAAATGTGCACTTACAAAGGCGTCTATAATAGACAACCCATATATTAAGCCGATGCCAAACCGCGAAAGGTCACGGTTCCGTCTAAAATTATCTCGTATTTGTTCAAGTTCGTTTGCCGAGGCTGTGCAATTACCGCCACATTCCTCTAAAAGCACGCGTTCGTAGTCGTCTTGAAACTCGGGGAAGGGATGCGTTTCTGCCCTGCCGGCATCCACTTCATCCTGCCAATCCCTGTATTGGAATGCGCGCGTGTAGAGTTTGTGATTTCGATTGGCCTGGATGGAACGCCACGTTGTAATACCAAGGCCGGCGTACACAATTGGGAGTTTCCAATACTGCCGGTTGTACAATTGTCCACCGCCAGGTAATACCAGGGCACGTCTGAGGGCGCGTGATGGACTGTGATTGGCAGGGAGTCGAGAGCGAACCAGGCCTGTATCCAAAGAATCGGCAGCCTGCGCGGAAGCAATAGCGGGAGTTATGCCGAAAAAGCATAGCACCAGTGCCAGGTGTAAAGCAATCGCTTTGGTGGTCGATTTAGCAGTCGAATGGACAGCAGGCATGCGGTTGATGTTGCGTTTCACTGTAGCATCTGGTCATGATACCCATTGCTTGCGTATGCTACCTAACGAAACGCCTTTAACCTTTAGGTCGTGTAGACAATTAGGGGGAATCAATGGTTGCCGATGCAGATTGGGGCTGTCAAGGCGTTTTTCGAGACGTGATGTGCAGGTAAGGCAAGAAAGCAAAACAAAGCTGGCGAGAAAATAGCAACCAGAACCCGTTAGTATGAGCTTGTCAGAGTACTACGTACAAACACGGATAAAGTGTGGGGCTGATCGTAAACCACGTTAAAGCAAACTTAATGGTCTCAGGTAAAAAACCTTCAACCTGTAACTTGCAACAGCAATCACGGCAATCCAACAGGATTGATGTGTTTGCACTTAGTGTTGGCCTAGCAGTTCCATGAGCCGTTCAAGGTCGTCATTGGAGTAGTAGGCAATCTCAATTCTACCGCCTTCGCCGCCTTTTTTGTGTTTGATCTGAACCTGGGTGCTCAATGTTGCCCGGAGTTGATCTGCGAAGGCACGAATCTGCAATTGATCGCGGTCGGCTTCAGCAGATTCGATGTTCTCAACGAGGGTTTTGCCTTTTTCAGGAGCTGCGCCGCCATCCTGCCATTCGCGCACACGACGCTCTACGTCGCGCACGGACAAGCCGGCCACTTCGATCTCTGTCAGAATATCCAGTTGCACTTCTTTATCGTCCACTGGAATGAGGGCGCGGGCATGCCCCATAGAAATTGATTCATCCCGCAGCGCAGCCTGAACAGGGGCAGGCAATTTGAGAAGGCGAAGGAAGTTAGCGACCGTTGCGCGTTTCTTGCCCACTTTCTGCGCAATTTTCTCCTGGGTCAGGTCGCACTCTTCCATGAGACGCTGATATCCAAGGGCAACTTCAATCGGATTGAGTTGCTCGCGCTGGACATTTTCCACGATGGCCATTTCGAGCATTTCTTCCGTATCGGCTTCGCGCACATACGCCGGAATTTTTTCGAGGCCGGCGCGACGCGAGGCACGCAGTCGGCGTTCACCCGAGATCAACTCAAACTGTCCATCGCCCAGCGTACGAACGGTGATAGGCTGAATAATACCGAGTTGCTGAATGGAGGCTGCCAACTCTTCCAGCGCCTCTTCTTCAAATACCTGGCGCGGCTGGTACGGGTTGGGACGTACGTTGGCTACGTCAATCTCGGCAACTTTACCCTGGAGCCGGCCTTTTCTGCCGTCCTGGAACTTGTATAGCTTTCCAGCCTGCTTGTCATCCCCTTCGAGGCCTTCGCCCTCTTCGGAGTCAATGGTTGGGATCAGGGCTTTTAAGCCTTTGCCCAATGCGACTTTCTTTGCCATGGCTGGTACTGTTCAGGATGATGTTGGAGATGACAGGGGCAGATGCTGATAAAGCGGATGCCTAGAGAGCAAACCCGTTAGCCTCTGAAGGCGAGGCGCCTTCTTCAAGCTCTTCAGCACTTTCTTTTAGGAACGCTTTGTTGCTGTGCAAGATCTCGCGAGCCAGCGAAATGTAGTTTTTTGCCCCCATACTGGCCGCATCATAAAGCAACACGGGTTTTCCAAAGCTTGGCGCTTCCGAGATGCGCACGTTGCGCTGTACGATGGTGTGAAAAACCTTTTCACCAAAATAGCGCCGTACTTCTTCTGCCACCTGGTTAGACAACCGCAGGCGGGCATCAAACATGGTAAGCAGCACGCCTTCGATTTCCAGTTCTGGATTTAGATGCTGGCGAACAATTTTGATCGTGTTGAGGAGTTGACCAAGGCCTTCGAGTGCAAAATATTCAGCCTGCACGGGGATCAGAACAGAGTCTGCGGCAGTCAGCGAATTCAGTGTGAGCAGGCCCAGGGATGGCGGGCAATCAATAACGATGAAATCGTATTTTTTGCGAGCACTTGCTACTGCTTTCTTTAGGATGCTTTCCCGTTCGATCACATCGATCATTTCGATCTCGGCGCCAACCAGGTTAATATGGCTGGGGATGATATCGAGGAACGGCATGTCGGTAGGTCGGGCACCTTCTTCTGTGGTGACTTCGCCGATGAGCAATTCGTAGGTCGAAGCACTTGCTGTGCGGGGGTCGATGCCTACG
This sequence comes from Rhodothermales bacterium, assembly GCA_965263205.1. GTDB lineage: Bacteria > Bacteroidota > Rhodothermia > Rhodothermales > JAHQVL01 > JBCCIM01. Next base: position 3,056 of record CBDHHF010000015.1, on the reverse strand, counting down.
CCGGAAGAACAGTTTGCCTGCGGATCAATATCGATGAGCAACGTTGGGTGTTCTGTTGCAGCCAATGAAGAGGCCAGATTGATCGCTGTAGTCGTTTTCCCTACTCCACCTTTTTGGTTAGCAACCGCAATGACTTTACCCATGGTACATGTATCGCTTGGTACTGTGCTGCAGGGCCAACAAGGCACTGCCTAAAAACGGCTAGATACTCAGTTTCGGGCGCATGAAGCGTGATGACAGCTTATCACGTGGATCTGCAACAAAAAAGCCCGAAGCCATGCTTCAGAAGGTATGAAGAATAGTTGCGGCATACCAGTATTCCAAATGAAGAAATTCTGGTGGATCAAAGTTTTGATGTTAGCCGTGTATTCTTGATCTTGCTGAATCAGGCATGCACGAAGAAGTGGAGTAGGGGTGTGCAGATGCAGTTAAATCTGCCAGTGTCGCCTGAATAACCAAAGGTACGGATAGTCCCCAATGGCGCGTCGCTTTGTACTCAAAACGGATAATACGCCGGCCCAACATCGGCTGACAATTGACTATGCGGCCGAGTTGAATGCGCAGCAACTGGCGGCAGTACAGGCGCCTGGTGGGCCTATTCTTGTCATTGCAGGTGCTGGCACTGGAAAAACGCGTACGCTGGTATACCGGGTTGCTTACCTGGTTGAAACAGGCACACCTCCTGAACAAATTGTACTCCTAACTTTCACGCGTCGGGCGTCACGCGAAATGCTGGCTCGAGCAAGTGCGGTGCTCGATGGTCGTTGTAACCGGGTAAGGGGGGGAACGTTTCATTCATTTTGTTTGAACATCCTCCGCGAGCACGCGCCGGCTATTGGCTTTTCGAAAAAATTCAGCATCATGGATGCGGCCGATGATGCAGATGTTATCGATGTGCTGCGTAATGCCCGCGGCCTCCACAAATCCCAGCAGCGTTTTCCCCGCAAGCGCACGCTGCAGTCCATTTTCTCTGCCACGGTGAACCGGGAGATGCCCATCGAAGAGGTGCTTGCCTATCAGTATCCCCAGTTTATGGGGCATTTGGAGGTGATGACGGTATTGCAGGCGGAATACGAGGCGTACAAGCGTGCCCACGGGTTGATGAATTACGACGACCTGCTGCGCTACACACTCGAGCTACTACAAACAGACAACAAGGTCCGTGTGCAGATTGGAACGGCGTGCCGGCATATTCTGGTAGATGAATACCAGGATACCAATCGGCTCCAGGCCCAACTCGTTGCGTGCCTGGCCAGTGTACACAACAGCGTTATGGTTGTAGGTGACGATGCCCAGAGCATTTACCGATTTCGCGGAGCAGACTTCCGAAATATCTTTGCTTTTCCCGAGCAGTTTGCCGGCACCCAGGTACTGAAACTGGAGCAGAATTACCGCTCTACCCAGCCGATTCTGAACCTGGCAAATCATATCATGGAAGAGGCCCGCCAGAAATATGACAAGGTCCTTTTCAGCAAGCGAGAGGGGGAAGAATTGCCCGGCCTTGTCGCAGCACCGGACGATCGGTTCGAGAGCCGGTTTGTATCGCAGATGATTCTCGAGTTGCGCGAGCAGGGTATTCCGCTGAACCGGATGGCAGTCCTGTTTCGGAGCAGCGCAAATTCGTTTGATCTGGAGGTAGAACTGGGGCAGCGCGACATCCCATACGTCAAATACGGCGGCATGAAGTTGAGCGAGGCCGCGCACATTAAAGATGTGATCTCACACCTCCGCGTGCTGGAAAATCCGCAAGATGCCGTGGCCTGGAATCGCGTCTTGCAATTGCTGCCTGGCGTTGGACCCAAGACAGCCCAGGAATTAATTGGGTGGATTACAGACGCATCAGGAGATCCCTTTGAGCTTGAGAATCGACCTTTCTCTCCGCGGTACGTGGAAGCGCTGAAAACCCTGTTCAAAGTCATGCGGCCGCTGGTGAATCCGCAAAAAAGCCTGACGGCGCAGTTGGAGGCGCTTGTTACGTACTACGAGCCGCTGATGAAGAAAAAATATTTCGAAGACTATCCGAAGCGGATGCAGGATCTGGATCATTTTGTGGCGCTGGCTGAGAATGTTCAAAATCGAACGGTCTTTCTTTCTTCGCTCGCTCTGGATCCGATAGAATTATCAGCGCTTGATACAAATCCGGTTGACGACGACGAGGCACCGCTGGTGTTGTCGACGATTCATTCAGCTAAGGGGCTGGAATTCCATACCGTATTTCTGATTCATGCGCTCGATGGAATTTTGCCGTCAGGGTATGCGCTCAAGGAGGATGCCGGCATCGATGAAGAACTGCGACTGCTCTACGTGGCAATCACGCGGGCAGAGGATAACCTGTTCATTACGTATCCGGTGTTACAGTATCGCCGCCATCAGGGCGAGTTTTTGTCGAATCCCAGCCGGTTTGTCGAAGGCATTCCCGAAAGCTTGCTCGAACCCTGGTCTCTCATCGAAGACTCAGCCGTGCAAGCGACAGAAACTCCCCCGCAGCTTGGCGAAAGTGAATCGGCAGAAAAGACACCCGGGAAAGCAGAGGATACTGAACCACCCGTATTGCCCTTTTGATACATTCGTGTATTTTACCAACAGTATTGTTAATCGGTATGTTGCCCGCTGGCTCGACCCCTATGCAAGACGCGATAAGCATTCAACAAGTAGGCTTTGAGCATCTCGATATTATCAGAAAACTCAATGTCACCATCTTTGAGGAAGAACGTGTAATCAATACGTTCGACCGTGAAGATCTGTTGATGCTGCTTGCCTACGTGGAAAATGAACCCATTGGCTTTAAAATCGGCTACCGACAGGATGCTGAGACTTTTTATAGCGCCAAGGGAGGGGTGCTTGCCGCCTGCCGGCGACAGGGCATCGCGCGTATGATGCTGTACGATATGCTTGCGCGGGTCAAAAAAATGGGCTACGCCCGCTTTACCTTTGATACCTTCCCCAACAAACACCCCGGCATGACCATCATGGGGCTGGAGGAAGGCTTTTATGTGGCCAAAGCCGATTTTAATACCGTTTTTCAGGATTATCGCTTGCAGTTTGAGAAAGCGATA